>JBGPWL010000097.1:0-16860 GCA_041492185.1 Pyrinomonadaceae bacterium
CCGCCGCGTCATAATCCATCAGCGTGTGGCCTGCGTCGTTTTGCGCGTACATGCGATTTGTGTTCGTGTCAATCGTCGCCTGCACGCTGTTCACACCGTAGCCATACGTCATGCTGCTGTTATTGTTGATGAGCCGATTGCCCCAGCGATCAAAGGAATAACTCTGCTGCAAGTCGTGAGTTCCGTCAGAGGACTCGTGCACCTGCGTCAGGCGGTTCAATGAATCGTAGTCGAAATGATCACGCCACGTGACATAGCTCGATACTTGATCGTTGTTCGGAATGTAGACGTCCTGATTCTTCAGATTGCCGTTGTTGTCGGCCATGCCCTGGCTCGGACTTTCGCTTGGGCCGTAGTAGCACATGCCCCAACAATTATCGCTGTAGTGATTGATAATAGCGCCGCGATTCCAACTCGTGTCATTGGGCGTGGTGCTCACGCGAATCTCCGCAAGCTGCGCGCGCGAGTTGTAAAAAAGTTTGTTGTAGACGGGCAGGTCCGTGCCGAACTGCTCCTGCTTCATGCGACCCGCAGCATCGTACGCATTCGTTCCCGAAATTGAAGAATATGTGCGCGTCACGCCGTCGCCGAGATTCCCGCTGAAGTTGCTCAGCCGACCGGCGCCATCGTAAGTGTTATTGATCACTCGGCTCGAACCGGAAGGATAAGTCATGGACCTGACGTGGCTCGCGCGATCGTAAGAATAGCTCATCGAGTAAGTCTGACTGCCGATTGTTTGCGCGCCGCCGCTTACTCTTCCCAGCGCGTCGTAGCCGCTGTAGCTGTAACTGGAAACACTCGAACTCACTGAGGCGAGACGACCCTTGCCATTGGTGATTGTCGTGGAATCGTAATTGTAAGCAACGGCTGGCGTCGAGTCGGAATAGCTTCGGGTCGTCGGCCGATTCAGCGCGTCGTAAGCGTATGTCGTAGTGATGTTGCGCGCGTCCGTTTTCTGCGTCAAGTTTCCATTCGCGTCGTATTGGTAACTGATCGTCCCGCTCTCGGGGTTGGTGGCGGAAGTCAAACGCGCGAGCGAGCTGTAAACAAACGTGCGCGTTTGCGCACCCTGGCTGACCGTCAGCAGATTCGAGAGCGCGTCGTAGGTGTACGAAGTCGGTTGCGCCGCAGAACCATTCACGTCGAGATTGCCGTTTGCGTCCGGCTCATCAACGCGCGCGAGTTGTCCCAGCCCGTTGGTCATGCTGCGCCGCACTTTGCCCGCTTGATCGGTGACTGTCGTGAGGTTTGCGTCGTAAGCTGTCGTGACCGCGCCGGTGCCGGTGGTATTGCCGCCCCAGGGCGCAGGCAGAGTACTCCCGCCGAACGTTTGCACTTCGATGGTACGACCGCCATTGTCGGTCTTGCTGCGCGTCCAACCCATCGACTCCTCGCCACCGGCCGCGCCGCTTGTCGCCGCGCGATAGGGATGCGAACTCAACGCGTAAGAGTAAGAGCCACTGAACAAGTAGCGTGACTGCACCTTGACGCCGTTTGTCTCGTCGTAAGCACTCTGAGTCGTCGCGTCTTCCAGTTGTCGCACTAAACGCACGCGGCCCAATTGATCGTAATGTTCAATCTTCACGAGCTTGCCATCGCCCAACGTGTTCAGATCTGACCGCGAGATCACTCGCCGCAATGCATCCGAATATTCCATCGACGTGCGCGTCTCTTCCGGCTTGCCAACGGCGGATTGCACGAGTGTCGGCCGGCCAAACGCATCGTAAGTCGTCGAAGTGGAAACATTATTGTCCGCGTCGGTAGCACTTGTCGCCAGGCCCGTGCTGAAATCGTAAGCGCGCGTTTCGGTGCGCTGCACAGAAGTTTGATAGGCAGTCTGAGTCTGCGTGGGATAGATGTCGAAGCCTCCGACATTGCCGTAAGTGAACACTGTCGTCGTGCTGCGCGCGTCCGTGGTCTGGGTCAGCTTCCCCGTAGCGCCGCTGCTCCAGGTGGTGTACTGACTTGAACTCGAGATCGAATTGCCGCTCGTCAGCGGATTACTATAGCCGCCTTTGCTCGAGTCCCAATTTTTCTTTTGCGTCACGTTGCCGGTTGTCGAAGGATTATCGTAAGTCAGTTCGCTGCGCGATAACACCGTGCCTGAAGTGTTACTCACTTCGCTGGACGCAACAGCGTTCTTAAGTTGCGGCGCTGACGAATACCAGTAAACATTGCTGCCACTCGCCACCTGGGTCGCGTCCGGCGTCGAGTTGTAATAGCTGTTAACCGTCGTTCGCGTCGGTTGCAAACCCGAAGGAATGCCGGTTGGGTTGCCGTTAGCGTCGCGCGGCACGCTGGCGTAATCAACCCAGTCGTATTCCGCAACCCGCGTCACGTTGCCGTTCTTGTCGTAGCTGTAATCTTTGATCGCCGTCTTAACGTAAGCTGTGCCGGCGGCGTTTTTGATCGAAGTGAATTCCGTTTTGACGTAAGGATTGTCTGCCCGAAACCACGAACCGCCGTAGTTGGCGAGATTGTTCTGCGCCCAAATTCTTTCCGTCATGCTGCCGTCGGGACGAACGCTCTTATAAACCAGACCCACATTCCAATACTGCCAGCTCACCGAATAGTTCGTCGGCACAGCATAATCAGTAGCAACGCCGCCGTCCGGTGACGTGACCATGCCGACACCGTTGTTGTCTGCGGTCCCATAACTCCAATTCTCAGTAATGCAGGTTTCCGTTTGAGGATTGCAAGGCGTGTTCGACACCGACCCCGACAGATCGTATTCGGGACGATAGACCAACTGTTTGGCGGTGGGAAAGTTCTTCATGACATCAGGCGTGTATTCCGCCGTCGAGTCGTTATCAAAATTGTATTGGTAAGTCGCCTTTGCGCCCGACGGCAAAGTGATACCGCTCAACTCGCCCCACCCAACTGAAGGCTGAAACGAGCCGCTGTAATCAGGCGCGTTGTAATTGAAAGTGTAGGTCAGATTTCCCGCCTGTGCCGGCAGCGTGATGCGATCGACAACACCCAAATTTTGTATGAACGTATCTGGCCCCGGAGGTTGTCCAGTGCTGTGTATCTGGCAAGGATTAGCGCTCTCGGGGCAAGGCCAGTAACTCTTGTCCACGCTAATCGTCTTCCATCTCACTTTCCAAACCAACGTTTCACCAAAGCCCTGCGCAGTGATGGTGTCCTCGCCCTGGCCAGTGCCGTTGTAGACGAGGGTCACTGTGCGATTGAATTGATCCACCAGTTGCACTGCGGGATGACCGCTGCCTTGATAATTCGCAATGTTAAGGACATCGATGTAATTGTTGTTGCGATCGTAGATCCGCTCCGGCGCGTTGCCACCGGTCACGCGTGTGCCGTCAGGCAAGTGTAGAGTCCAGGCATTGTTCCACCAACCGCCGTGATTGCCGGCTTGAAAGTCCAGCCGCAAATAGCTGGCGTCCGAGCTGTAGTAACTGATAGTACCGGCTGTTGACCAACCAGGACCGTTTGCACAATCAAAAGTCGATCCGTCGGGAAGCACGTTATAATAATCGGCTAACGTATCCTCCGAGTAGCCATCCGCGAAGCCGCTGGGACGCATTTCATGCGCGCTTCCGTCAGGAAAGTGAAGTTTTAGCTTGTAGCGATATGTGAATGGAGAGCCATAGGCGCTACACTGTAAAGTCGGATCGAGAGAGTTATCGGAAGTGCGATCGACGATCTCGATGAAGTAGCCAAGCGCGTAGCGCCAATTGCCGTCGCTGCTTTGCTGAAGGTCATCGCGTTGGTAGAAGCAACCTTCAGGCGGACAGCCAAACTTGCCGCCGCCGCCGAAGTCCCGAAACCAACTGGTATGGCTGTTGTAAAGCTTATTGCTGTACAGCAGATTGATCCCCGCGGTCAGGCCGTTGCGTCCCGCCGGCAACGAGCCGAACGGGAAGTGCATCATCAGGTTGCCGTTGGTAGTGTTGATGCTTTCGATGTCGCTCAGCGCAAACGAACCACCGGCCTGAAATCCACGCTTGGGTGCAGCTTCCTGCCCATAGCCGGTTACAACATTCCAGGTCAGCAGGATTAAAAGAAAAAACGATAGGGAGAATGTGGGGCGCAGGAGCCGTCTTTTGGTGGCCTTCATGATCTTCGTTCCTTCTGCGTGAAGAATCGAGCGGTTGAGTAACTGCTGATTTACAGTTGGCCAAAGCTTCCGTCATCGATGCGCGGAGTAATCGCTAGTGAAGTTATTGTTAGGGTAAGAACCGCCTCGTTGTTTTCGAAACGGGTAATGCGTCGCGGAATTTGCTGTCCTTGTGCGCTTTGCCAATTGCTGATGCGGGTCTCGACTTCGACCGGGGCACCATTACGCAGAATTTGATAACGCACTTTCTGTAGCAGCAGGCTGTCTGAATCGAAGCAAAAGATTTTGCTCTGAATACGCGCGTCAGGCGCGGCTTTGATCTGATCGCTCACTTCGTAGAGGTCGTAATAAGGACCAGCGTAGTTTGCCGTCGTGCCGTCGTCCGCGCGAAAGCGTTGTCCCAGCATGCGCGTCGCCGCTCCTTGCGTTTGAATCGCAAGGAAATGTTCCGCCGTGTCATAAACCAGCGTTTCGATCAGCTCGCGTTCGCGAGCGTTGGGAGGCGCGCCGACACCATTGGCTTCGCGGCCATTGAAGGTTATGACGCGCTGCTGAACCCCGTCCTGAATCACCAGACGCAACCGCCCCGGATGCTCCAGCATCAGCGCCATCGGGAGCGCTTGTGAATCTCCCACGCGCCGGATTGTTCCGGTGATCGTAATCCGCTCTTTGCCGGGCTTCTCGATTCGATCTCCGAGAGTTTTCAGATGCCAGCGAAGCTGCGGCCACAGACGAGCGGAGCGAACGTAATCGTTGTCATTCGCAGCCGTGCCGGTCTGCAGGTGTGGGCTATTGGGCCGACTGCTCACTGCTTTAGTTATCGCCTTTGACTCGGAGTCTTTGCGAGTTGTGGCAAACACCAACCCGCCGACCCCGATCGCGATAACCACTAACACCGGCCAGAGAATTTTTCGTTGTTTCTTAGACATGACGTGCCCCCTGTGAAATTCGGTCGCACACCGAATGAAGTTGAGTGAATACGTTAACGTGGGGCTCACTGCGGCGTGAGTCGCACGTGAACGAGGGAAGTTAGAAAATACAACTCGGGGGAGACCAGCCGTTCTAGTATCACAACCGCATGGTAACCGGCAAGAAGCAGAAGTGTTTTATTTTGAGTCTGCGGGTTGGAAGATTACGCCCTCGCCGAGCCAATAACTTCGTCGAGAGTGCTCGGATCAGTTTTCTCAAAGCCAGGGATCGACATGGCTTGATTACAAACAGACGGAGCGACCGCGTTAAGGAATTCCATAAAGCGTGAAGCAAAGACAGCGCGATCGAACTTCTCCGCATGACCGCGCAACACAGCGCGATCCCAGGACCGTGTTTCGAAATCTTCAATCGCTTTGACCAGCGAGTCAGTTGTCGGCTCGTTGAAGAAGAGTCCGGTCACGCCGTCAACCACAGTTTCGAGCGCGCCGCCTGAGCCATAGGCGATCACCGGACGACCAGCGGCATTCACTTCAAGCGGCGTCATGCCAAAGTCTTCTTCACCCGGAAACAGCAACGCGCGACAACGCGAGGCATAGCGCGCGACCGTCTCGTCGTTCTGCCAGCCAAGGAACTTGACCGACGGCCCGCCAGATTGCTCCAACTGCGCACGTGCTGGTCCGTCGCCGATGACCACTAAGGGACGATTCAGTTTCGTCGCAGCCGCGACGGCGAGATCTATTCGTTTGTACGAGAGCAGGCGCGACAGGACCAGGTAGTAGTCTTCATTCTTCTCCTCAACTTTGAATCGCGAAACGTCGATCGGAGGCGGAATGACCGTGGCTTCGCGGCCGTACGCCCGCTTAATGCGATCAGCGACAAACCGGGAATTAGCGATGAAGTAGTCCGGCTGTTTCGAGGCGCGCAGGTCCCAGCGTTTCAGACCGGACAAAACGAGGGGCAGTAAACGTCGCGTCAACGCACCAAAGCCGGCGCGCGAACTGTATTCGTTATAGCGCCAGACCCAGCGCATCGGCGCGTGGCAATAGCAAAGGTGGATGGCGCCGGCGCGCTGGCGCACTCCTTTCGCGTAACCGAAACAACTGCTGACTACAAGATCGTAGGCCGAGAGATCCAGACCTTCGATCGCCAATGGATAAAGAAGAAAGTAATGACGAAAGTAGCGTTTGAGCGCCGGAAGATGCTGCATCCACGTAGTGCGGATGCCCGCGTTGCGCAGACCCGGCGACAACAATTCAGTCAACGCGACGGTTGTGTGCAAGGTCGCGCCCGGCAGCAGATTGTAGATCTCTTCCGCGACGCGCTCGGCGCCACCCATTTGCGCGAAGTTGTCATGTACGACTGCTATCTTCGGCATTTGATCAATTCACGTGCTGCCAACAATCAGGTGCTCGACTCTTCTGACTGATTGTTTGCCGCAAGACTCGGCATAAAATTCTTCGACTGCTGCGACGTATTTCTCGACGGTGAAATTCGACCGCACTTTTTCGAGCCCCGCCGCGGATAACTTCGCGCGAAGCTGCGGCCGATTAATCAGATCGACCATTGCTGACGCGAGCGCACTGTTATCTCCCGATGGTATGAGCCATCCGTCCTCGTCGTGTCGGATGATTTCTGGAATGCCATCGACAGCCGTAGCCAGGACCGGCGTGCCGCAGGCCATCGCTTCGAGCACCACCAATCCGAACGGCTCAACCAACGAATTAACCACGAGCAAATCGAGCGCGCAGGTGATTGCCCGGATGTCTTCTCGCGCACCGAGAAAGCGTACTTGCTCTGCGACGCCCTGCGTCTGTGCAAATTCAGTGAGGCAGCGAAAATACTCTTCATCGCGATTGAAGAGCGGCGCGCCGACGATGATCAATTTCGCTTGCGGGAGTTGCCGCAAAACAAGAGCGAACGCCTGAAGCAGTTCCAGTTGACCTTTGCGCGGTGTTACTTGCCCGATGATTCCGATCGCCTGATCGGTGCGTGATAGTTGCAAGTCCGCGCGTGTTGTCTGCCGGCTTGTGGTATCGGGATAGAATTTCTCCAGGTCGACAGCGTTGTGAATGACGGCCATCGATGCGCCGGCTTTACTCGAACGTGGGAGATAGCCGCGAAACCGTTCGGCAACTGCGCGCGAAATGGCAATGACGCGCGTACGCGCGGAACAGAGCACAACCAGACGAATCGCGGTACTCAGCGGATGGCGCGGCAACATGTCGTGCACATGCCAAATCACCGGTTTGCGGAGGCCGATCGTTGCTGCCGTAGCCACTAATCCAGCTCGAACACTGTTCGCGTGGATCAGATCCGGGTTGACTCTGCGAACGTGCGCGCGCACCTGACTTATCAGTCGCCAAAACGATGCCAGGTAACGCACGAGATGATCTATCCGCCAGGTAAATCTCGCTTTGAGACCGTCCACTTCATAACAAGGCACGCTCAGCTCACCGACCATTTCCTTTAATGGTCCGTCAGCCGGACAGATTACGACCCTGGCGAACGTCCGATGGTTAAGCCGCGCCAATAGCAGCAGCAGCACACGCTCGGCGCCGCTCACCTGTGCCGTGTGGTTGTAGAAGAGAACTTTCACTCAATCTCCGTGGCTAACGAATCGGATTCCCGCGCGCTGCTCTCTTTCGCGCTGGCTTTCGCGCTAGTCCAGCCGATCAGCAACCACGCAATGGGCGCAACCGCATAAAGCGAAAACGTCAGGCCGAAAATGCTGTTCAGAAGAAACACCGAAAAGAGCGCGGCTACGATCCGGCTGAGGGTTGCGGCACGAGTTCCCGGCGGCGCTCGCCGCGTCGCGCGGAACGCGAGCAGGTTTGCACGCAGCAGGATCCACAAGAACAACAATGCGCCGGGAACGCCACACGCAACCGCGAGCACCAGCACGAAGTTGTCGCTGTTCGGCAGTTGTGGTCCAGTGGAAAACTTCAATGCGCTCAACGAGCCTGCGCCCAGTCCCATTCCTAAAGGCCGATACGGAATGACGTTGGTAACAAGGTCCTGCCAAATCTTCAAGCGCACATAGAGACTCTGCTCCCCGGTCGGTTGCAGCGCTCCGCGTTCCGCATGTGAAAGCAGAGTGTCCACTGTCTCCGTCTCTTCCTTGCTCCACATCTCGTCTTCCGATGGAGGCTTTATCAACACCGCGACCAACACAAGTGGCAACAACACTATGAACAAACGGGTCACGGCGCCGGCAAAACTGCGCGCGCCCAGCAAGACAAGCACAATGAAGCCGAGTACCAGTCCGAAGATCGCGGTGCGCTGACCAGTAAGCAGCAGCAGGATTGACAGGCTCGCGCCACATACAATCCAACCTGCCCGGTGCAACACGCGCTGGGCGCCAATCGCAAAACCAAAAGAAATCAACGAGCCAAGCACGGTGTAACGACCCCACTCTTCGGCACTGGTAAAAGTTGCAACCGCGCGCTTCACGTGACCCACTGCCAGTGCGTTATAGAACTCGACGTTGTCCAGCCAGTATTGCTCAAAGCGCGGATAGCCAAACGTCAACTGATAAATTCCGTAGAGCGATGTCACGAGCGCCAGCAGCACAATCAGACGCAGGGCAACGGTAACGAATCGCTCATCGACATACTGACCAAAAAAGAACCAGGCGACCGGCACAAGAATGAGTAACGCTCCAGAGAGACCGACGACGATGCCGCCCTGGAGTGGGTTGAAGATCTCCAGAAAGAAGATCGCGGCCAGCAAAGAAACAAACGGCGCCAGTGTCGTCGCGCGAAAAATATGCAGCCGTTGATTCCGCAGTAAAACGGCGAGAGCCAGGATGGTGACGACCGGTGTGAGAATGTGAATCGGGTCCGTCTGCGAATAGGGAACGAGCAGATATTGAGCGCGCCGGAGAAAGCCGCGCAGCGGCTCGAACATCATCATCGCAATCAAACTCGCATCCAAACTGAGCAGCAACGGCAGCGCCATCGCAAACATGATTGCGCCAAGCAACCAACTGCGCAGCCACTGTCCGCCATTGATCACGGCCCAGACCGTAAAGGCGCACACCGCCTGCACCGGCAACAGCCAGACGATTACCGAACGGCGTGGTCTAATTACTATCTGCGGTAAAGCGGCGCTCATATAGACGTCTAAGTTTCGAGATCGCGAGTCTTGAGAAATTGCAAACTGAGCAACGATTTCATCTGAGCGACCGGCAGATCCGCGCGGCGTGGGCGTAGCAGACTCCAGAACCCGAGCCCACGTCTTCGCAGCAACCAAAACAGCGCGATGATCAATGTCGCGCTGTAACCCATCAGCGAAGCCAGCGCTGCGCCGACGATGCCGAGTCGCGGCAACAACAACAGCAGTGAGACAACCGTGATGACCGCGGAAGCCAGGCGCGCTATCGTGCTCAGTCCGGGATGTCCAAATCCGTTCAAGCCGCTGACGACTATTCCGCCCGCCGTCAAGACCACGGACGCAAGCAAGAGAATGCGCAATGTGCCGTTGGCTGCCAAAAATGATTTTCCGTAGACGTATTGCAGGACGTACGGCGCCGCCAACCAGAGCGGGACCAGTACGAGCAATTGCGTATAGAGCGTTAGCCGAAAACTTTTTCCCAGCAGTCGGTCGGCTCTGTCTGTGTGCTTCGAGGCTGCGACTTCCGGCATCAATGCATCGGCGACGGAACTCGCGAGCACGGCGGTGATTTCTGAAATGCGCACGGCGATAAAATAAAGTCCGATGGCCGCGCTCGAAGCGATGCCGCCGAGCAACAACTGGTCCAACCTCAACGTAGTGAACTCCGCCAGCGATCCGGGATACTCGCGCAGGCCGTAATTAAGCGCATCTCTCCACCTGGACCAACTTGGCTGCCAGGCAGGTTTCAACTCTCGCAACACTGCAAACAACGAAAGCGCCATTGAGCAAAACTGCGCCAGGATCACTGTCAGGGCCGCGCTGCGCACGGTCAGCGAGCCTTGCATCCAAAGCACGGTGTAACCGACGGCTTGAATCACAAAAAAGAGCAGCCTTGACGCGCCGCCCCAACCGAAGCGCCGCGCGCCCTCCAGCAAGCCAATCATCAAGAACTGGATTAGCGCCGCTGGAATGTTGACCAGATAAATTCTGACCAGCCGCATTGTCTCCGGACCGCGCTGACCAACTATGTGCGGGATGATCAGCTCGGCCAGCGCAAGAGCGACCACGCCCACGATCAACCCAAATATGATCGCGTTAGAAAACAGCATCGAAACGCAAGCGGGATCCTTCGCTACCCAGTAACGATGCGCCTGCGCCAATCCGAAGCTCACGAGAAACGCGCAAACCGGAGGCCAAAGCATTACGACCAGAAGATCGCCACGGCCCGCGGGTCCAAGCGCCCACGCGCTTAACAAACTCGTAACCACGCCACAGAAAAGAATCAGGGCGTTAGCTACAAAAACGAGTTTGACGTTCCGCACAATCATTGTGACTTCGGTCTCTTGGAGCGCGGTGGCAATCCCGATGTATCGGGAGACACCGCTTTGGATTGAACGATTACCTTTACCTAATGATGAAACCAAAGCGCCGTCGCCGCTTCGCTTTGCCGGCGCACTCCAAAACATTCACACAGCGCCGTTCGCGGTCAGAATGGCGGGTATGGTTTGCAGCAAGATCTTGCAGTCGAGCGCCAGCGACCAATGATCGATGTATTCGAGATCGAGCTGCATCCATTCGTCGAACGAAAGGTTGCTGCGTCCGGAAACTTGCCACAAACAAGTCAGTCCCGGCTTGACGCTGAAGCGTCGTTTTTGCCAGGCCTCTTCCAGGCCCAGCACGTCGCGCATCGGCAACGGACGTGGCCCAACCAGGCTCATGTCGCCAAACAGAACGTTGATCAATTGTGGCAACTCGTCGATGCTCAACTTGCGCAACCGCCGGCCCACGCGCGTCAAGCGCGGATCGTTGCGGATTTTGAAGACCGGGCCTTCCTTTTCATTCAAGTGCTCGATCTCGTTCATCCGCGCCTCGGCGTCGCTGGCCATCGTGCGAAACTTGATCATGCGAAAGCGGCGCTTGTTGTAGCCCATGCGTTCCTGCACGAAGAAGATCGGGCCGGCCGAATCGAGCTTGATGGCCAGGGCTGTCAGAATGAAGAGCGGCGACAGCAGCAACAGCAAAATTGCCGAGCCGAAGAAATCGATCAGGCGTTTGGCTTCGGTGCGCCAGCTCAGCGGCGGCGCGCTATGCAGGGAAAGCACTGGCGTGCCCTCAAATTCCCACGCGCGCGACCGCGCCAGTTTGTGGGGAAACAGATCGGAGAACAGATGGACCATGATTCCCTGCTCTTCGAGCATCGTAATCGCGGCCTCGATCTGCGAGTACTGCGACTTGATCGGCAGCGCGATGAAGACTTCGTCAATTACTTCGTTGGCAATGATGCGTGGTAAATCCTTGACGTCTCCGAGCCAGGGGATGTTACTCAGACCGTTGTTATTGAAGCGCGACTTGCTGTCGACATAACCCACCAGGCGATAACCAAAATCCGAGCGTTGCAGCACTTGTTTGACAAACCATTCGGCCCGCGGTCCGGTGCCAATGATTAGAAGTTTCTTGAGGTTGTGGCCGCGCAGACGCAGGCGGCGCAGGTTAAGCCGCAGCAACAATCGCGTGCCGCCTATTAGCAGCAGCGCAATCAAGCCGACACAGGCGGCGGTCCAGATCGTGATGGTGCGCCACCTGCCGATTTGCGCGACGATCAGAAGCGCCACGGTGGCAAAAAAGATCGCGCGCCCAACCTCCATCAATTCCTCGATAAGTCCGCTGAGACGATGTGAGCGATAGACTCCCTGCAGATGAAATACGAGGTACCAAATGATGAGCAGCAACCCACCCAGCAAGGCGTTGGCAACTTTGATCCTGGTCGAGAGAAAGTCCACTGCATAGTCGGGCACAGGCAGCGGCGCCGCTGGGGCATAGTTGATCACGATTCCCAGGCCAAACGCGCAAAGCATCAGCACAAGGTCGGTGACCTTTAGCGTGAAGTTTGCCAGTTGTCCATAACGATTAGTCATCAATGCAGATTTTTGATTTCAAATTTCAGATCTCGGATTTCAGATTTAGAAAAACCTCAGAGCTCAATTCCTTATTTGCAATCGAGCGCGCAACCTCAGGCTCACGGCACGAGCGGTCTGAAGAACGCTGCCAGGCTCGCGTATCTGATGTAGCGTTCAATTTTCATGAGCCGATTTCGCGGCACCATGATCATGTCGCCGGCCTGCAACGTCAGATCGTTTTCCAGATCGCTGGTGCGTTTGAGCGTCTTGAAGTTCAGCACCTTCACTTCCGCCGTTTCGGCATTCAATCTTCGGAAGACCAGAATCTGCGACGACTTCGCCGTTTCCTTGAAACCGCCGGCGAGCAAAACCGCTTGAATCGCCGTTAACTTTTCGCGCAGCTCGATCTTGCCCGGCTGATTCACTTCTCCGGCGACGACGATGTAAGGCTTCTGAAATTCTTTCAGGACTACGATTACCTCTGGCGCTTCAAGCCGCTCCCGAGCTTTCGCCAGGATCAGAGTGCGCACTTGCTGTAGCGTGCGTCCGCCGACCTTGAGATCGCCACCCACCTCCAGCGAGATGTAGCCATCCGGTTGCACCGTTACGGTTTGATTGAACTCCGGCGTGTAGCGGAATTGAACGTCCAGCACATCGCCTGCATGCAACGTGTAGCGCTCCTCCGTGGGCGCTTTGAGCGCGGGCGTTTGCGTCCTGGCAGACTGCGCGTGAGTCGCTACGGTCGATGCGACAATTAGCAATGCTATAAGAGCGAACCTTCTGCTTGTCATGAAAACCAACCTCGCGTTTACAGCCTTCGATACAACCAACCCGGCACCGGATAACGGCGCTGATTCAAAACAAAACCGAGAAACTTTCCGCCGGACTGCTCGATCACTTTCTGTGCGCGCTGAATCTGATCGCGTCGCGTCCGTCCCGCCTCAACTACAATCGCGACGCCGTCGACGATCGGCGCCAGCGTGGTCGCGTCTGACGACACCGCCAGCGACGGGCAATCCACCAATACGTAATCAAAGTTCCAGCGCAGAGCTTTGAGACAGGACGATCGGTATTCGGGATCGGTGTGCCAGGCATTGATCGAAGTTGTCTGACGATAACCCACCAGTCCTTCCGTCTCGGCCGGGAACGTCATCAAATTGTCGATCTGCGTTTCCGAACAGTGATTGGCGATCTGATTTGGATCGGCTATGCGGACGTTCTGCAAACCGAGCGAATCAACCGCGAGCACGCGCCTTTGCGTGTGCGTGGCGATCTCTTTTGCCAGCGTGTTGACAACATGGCTCACGCCCTCGCCCGGCGCGGAGGCAGTGAACGCTACGATCCGGTTGCGCAGTTTTCCCTCCTGATCGGTCGCCTGAAAAACTGTTCGTATTAATTCAAGGTAGAATCCCACGATGGCTCCCCAAATGTCCGACAAACTTCAGTTTGTCGCTATTTTCGCGATCATTGCCTTCCGCCGCCCTCGACAAACTAGAGTTTGTCGGACTTTCGCTGCTAGTCACCGGCCTCAAAGTCTGCGTCCCAATCAGCATTACCTTCAGAGAGAGACAGCCTTCGCTTGTCGACGATCAGAGATCGTCTCGACCAACGATCTTTGGGGATGGTCGCCAGCACCGGCATTCCGGTTAACGACTCGAGTTCGCGAGGCGTGTAGACATTCTCGCGGAGAAATTCCGCGGTGATGACGCACGCGAGGCTCACCAACGCGCCGATAAAAATTCCCAGCAGCAGATTCAACGGGCGGTTTGGTCGCGCCGGCAGTTGCGGCTGGACCGGAGCCTCGGCTACGGAAACGTTTGTAATCTTGTTCTGGTCCAACTGGTCCGCGATGCGCGCCTCTTCCTGTTTCTTTTCGTAAAGCTGGTAATTGCTTTCTGCTTCCTTGACGCGGCGCGTCAGATCTTCGTATTCGGCGGTGATTCCTTCCAGGCGCGAGAGCTGGTTTTCATATTGCGCAAGTTGGCCCGCCAAACTCGTATGTCGCGCTTGTGCGCCGGCCTGATCGACTCTTGCGCGCGCCAGTTCGGTCTCGGTCGTCTGTCGCAACGGATTCAGATCCGTCGCTTGTTCGGTCGCGGTGTCTCTGGTCGCTTTCTCAAGCGCGGCTTTCGTCGTTTCAATCTGCTGATCGACTTCCCTCACGAGCCGGTCCGTTGGTTTGAATTTTGTCAGCAGTTGCGTGCGCCGGTTCTGCAGCTCGACGAGCATTGTGTTCAAACGTTCGGCCGAATACTGATTTGGCAGCGCGCGGCTCTGCGTCACAATGCGCGGCTGCAGTGTCCGCAGTTGCTGCTGCAGCAGGCCGATACGCTCGTTCACTTCCTTGAGAAACGTATCCGTCTCGAGCAGCTTCGATTTCGCGTCGGTCATCTTCTGCACCGTGATGTCTTTCTGTTGGGCCAGCGAGACGACGTTCATGCCCTGTTGAAATGCCGAAAGTTGTTTCTCGGCGACGCGTAACTGCTGCTCGTAGTCGTCCGCCTGGGTTTTGAAAAATTCGTAAGTGCCGGGCGGCCGGTGCAGCTTCAGATGCTTTTCCAAATAGAGCGTCTCGAGTTTGCGCAGCACCGCGACTGCGGTTTCCGGCGAAGAGGACGTGTAGGTGATCTCGATGATGTTCGCTTTCTTGACCGGATTAATTACGAGATCTTTCGACAATCGATCGGTGGCCTGTTCGATCCGGCCTGCTTCGGTCCGCGGAGTTTCCTTCAGACCGAGCCTTTGCAATAGCGACGGAGGCTGCTTGTCGAGACCGCATTCGGTGGCGAGTTGGTTCAGCAGGTCCTTGCTCGAAAGCAACTCGATTTCGGAATTGATCTGGGTCTCCGACACTTCGTTGTCCGCAGCCGAGCCGTTGGCGCCAGTAGTGCGCTCAGGCGTTACGGGCACGTCCGTGCGTGTGTTCTTCACGAGGATCTTGATATGCGATTCGTACTGGTTCGGCAGCAGAAAGGTTCCCACCGCGGCGCCAATTGAGACCGTCAGAAACGTTACGGTGATTAGCAGCTTGTGGCGAAACCACACCGAGGCCGCGTCGCGAACCGACAGTGGGGCCTGCTCAGATTTGACGAGGCCGTTTGTGTTCATAAATGAAGTACGCGAGTGTGTTAAAGATGGAATTCGCGGAGATTTCCGTATTTTTCCGCTGATTTTGGGTAACTTAACTTTGTTTGGGATGAGGTTGATTAGAGTCCCGTAGGGACGGAATGTTCATAGCTCAGAGCACGTTTCTAATTTCTTCAGCTGCATCTTCTTATAAGGTGAGCTTTGCAATAAACATCCGGCTCCTATGGAGCCGCTGAAACGGGCCGCTGAAAATCGCGGATAATACTGAACGTCACGATCAGTGATCCGGCGTCACGTACTGCGGCGCATCCGTCAGCGCAAGAATGAGGCCCGACGCTTCAACCGTTTGCGTGCCAATTGTTTCGCCCGTGTGCGCGATGACCCGATATGCTCCGGCTTTCAACGGGATCGTAATGGTGTGGCCCGGCCGTGCAGTGGTCCACGCCGCGAACGAAATGCTGTCACCGCGACGAAACATGAGCACGTAATCGTCCGTGCCGCCAACAGGTAGTCGCTCGCTAAAACGATAACCCGCCAAAAGCGTGTTCAGAGTTTGCGCCGCGCGATACGCCGGCTTCAGATCGTAAACCGGCTCGCGATTCGCGTAGTAAGGAAACGACACGATGCCCCAGTGATGCTCGATATTCTTGGAATCATTTCCATCGTCGTGCCAGTCGTACCAGATCGATAACGCAACGCCGTTCGCCTGATTGATGAGCAGCTCGCGTGCATACATTTTCGCTTGCCACGCTTCGTCAAGATTGTGCCAGGCTGTCGTGTAGCCCCACTCGCCGGAAATGATCTGCACCTGTTTACCGGCGGGGGCGTAGGCGTCGATCAGTCGCCGCAGCCGGCGATAATCTTCGGCAACAGTTTCGGGATCTGTTTGCCGGTAAGGATGGATCGAAACCGCGGACCAGTATTCCAGCAGTCCGGCCTTGAAACATTGTTCCAGAAAAGGAAAGTCAAAGCCTGATACAGCCGGTCCAATCACCTGTTCACCGGGTGCGGCCTGGCGCATCGCTTGGGCGCATTCGAGCGCCAGTCGCGTGTAGTTGAGAACGCTCGGATGCGGCGTCCAGAAACCGATGTTGGGTTCGTTGTAGATATCCCAAAGAATGCCGCGTCCGCGAAAATGCTGTGCGGCTGCCGCGGCCCATTGCGCGAACGCGCGCCGACCTTCGTCGGTGTAAGGCGCGACGCCGTCGTCGTAAAGCTTGTTGGTATAGTCGAGAATAAAAAGCGCGCGGATCTTGTGTTGGTCGAGCGCGTCCATCAAACGGTCATAAGGCGTGAAGTCGTAACGACCATTGGCCGTCTCGGTTCGCTGCCAGTAAAAATCCATGCGCACCCAACGAAAGCCCGCGGCGGCGAGCAGCTTCAGCTCACCGGGTTGCGGATCGGTGAAGTGAATGTTGACGCCGATGCCCTCCGGAATCGCCGGCGCTGCATTGTCTGATTCACGCGCCGAAGATGAGCGCGCATTCTGTGCACACCCGGACAGCAACAACGCCGCCAGACTAAGCAAGAAAAGATAACGAGTCATTTGAACAGACTATCGACAGAGCCTAAGGGAGGAATACGGCAAATTCAGAGGCTTCTCCGCAGCGCAAGAGCACGCACAGTGGACTCTTGATGCGATTCGAGGCAGACGGGCTCAACTTATCTGTCCATCTAGCTTGAATGGGGTTGGATGTCTAAGATCCACTTGGTATCAACCAACGTGTCGCCGAGTGCGGCAACGGCCTCACGCTC
>JBGPWL010000094.1:0-17534 GCA_041492185.1 Pyrinomonadaceae bacterium
AAAAGTCCTGCGCCAGGCGGACAATCGTGTCGTAGACAGCGGTGTCACCGTGAGGGTGATACTTACCAATGACGTCGCCGACCACGCGCGCGCTCTTCTTGGCTGCGTTGTTGTAAGTATTGCCGAGTTCGTTCATGGCCCAAAGCACGCGCCGATGTACGGGCTTGAGACCATCGCGCACATCCGGCAAAGCTCGCCCGATGATCACGGACATCGCGTAATCGAGATACGAACGTCGCATCTCGTCTTCAATGTTTATATGGTTGCGTTCAGAAGTTGTTTCCATCTAACAGACCTTTCCAGTACAATCCGCGGGTCGCAAGTTTTCGGATCAAGCTTTACATTTCGCGGCACGGGAGCAGAGAAAATTCTCGCTGTTGAGAAAGGTTTTCCTGCGTCGTTGATTGAAGATTGAGATTTCTTTCGACAGTCGCGGAGTGTGTATTCGCATCGGCTTTGAAGCACGTTCTATTGTACCTGCTCCGAGGCCTTTTGGCAACCGACTTATGGCGAGCAAACCCTAATAAAATCAACGGGTTCGCCAAGGTTGCACAACCTGATGTTAATTATCATTTTGAGCTGCCACGAGGCTGCCGCATTTCGACGTTCCGAGGCTTGCTCAAACAGAATCAAACGGCATGGGTGAGACGGACAAATCGCGTCGTATTCGCCAACGGCTGGAGCTGAAGTTGCCGGTGCGCGTCAATTGCCGCGAGACTCCGGACTTTGAATGGACCGAGGTCACGCGCCTGATAGACGTGACGCCTTTCGGCGCCGGCTTTACTCTTAAGCGACCAACTGAGCGCGGCCGTCTATTGCATATGACGATTCCGATGCCCCGTCAATTGCGCGTCTTCGATCACGTCGAAGACCAATACCGAGTTTGGGCGATCGTGCGCTACATCAGACCGATTGTTTCGCCGGAAGACAAAACGCCACGTTTCGAAGTGGGCGTAGCTTTCATCGGCAAACGCGCGCCGACGAGTTATGAAACTGATCCGGCAAAGCGATATGAGATCACAACCTCGTTTCCCGAAACCGGCAGCCTGACGATTAGCGAACAGGCGGAGGAGAACATCCAACCGATTCAGAGTACGGACAAACGAGCGAGCACACGTCATAACATACCGGTCGACTTGGTGTTGGAAACATTTGACAAGAAGGGAGACGTCGAGAAAACTGAAAGCACCGTCACTGAGAACATCAGCAATAAGGGGGCTGCGCTTTATACTGCTCAGGACATACCGGTAGGTCGTTTCATTCGGTTACGCAGCTCTCAATACAACCTGACCGTTCACGCCGCGGTGCGCGGGCGAAGCATAGCCGGCGTTGGAATCCAGAGAATTCACGTTGAATTCATTGATCGCGAGTGGCCGCTTGATTGAACCGGATCTCAGATTGGAATAACCCAATGGCTGAGCGCAAAGCCATAATCTTCCCGCGCCAGGTTCTGCTAATCGAGATCGATCGGCGATGCTCGTTTGCCGACTGCGGCGCCAGAATTTTTCTTGGCTTGACAAAGCAAGAGGCCCTCGACTATCTCGGCTTTGATTGTCTCCGTTGCGCGCGTTGGAACGAAGATGCCTTGAGCGAAAACGACGTTCCCGAATGGTGGGCGGAGATTCACTAATTAGGCATCAAGGGGCACTAAACTTCTACGAACCCTTCCCCTTCCCAGGAAACCGTTTTGAGCGAAACAGCGACACCTCGAACGAGCAAGCGATCAGAGTCAGACCACCCCATGCTGCCGGAATGGGCCTTTGATCTGATCCGACCGGCGTTGGCATTCGCCTGGCGGATTCTTTTTCGAATTCGCTACAAAGGCACCGAAAACATTCCTCGTGACAAGGTCGGTCTGATCATCGCCGCGAATCATCAAAGCTACATCGATCCATTTTGGCTTTCAGTACCTATCAAGCGGCCCTTGCGATTCCTGGCATGGGATGCCGCTTTCAAGTGGCCTCTGGTGGGAAAGGGCATACAAAGGCTTGGAGCCTGGCCGCTGCAAGTCGAAGGTAGTGACCCCGCGGCGATCCGTCGCACGTTGCAGTGGCTGCGTGAGGGAGGCGCGATCGTTATTTTTCCGGAGGGTGGGCGTGGCGAACCAGATGGCTCGATGGTTCGATTCAAAGGAGGGGCGGCGCGAATAGCGCTCGAGGCTGGCGTGCCGATCCTGCCCGTGACCATTCGCGGCGCGAATCGTGTTTGGCCGGCGGGGCGCCATCTACCGCGACTGGCACAGGTTGAAATTATTTATCATCCGCTCTATCACGTGGAGCAACGTCCGGGGGAAGAACCGCGTGCCTGCGCGCGACGTGAAACCGCACGGCTCGCAGAAATCATTCGCTCGTCACTTTGAGAAATGGACGATAGACAATAGACCATAGACGATTGACAGAAGACCGTCTTCCTATCGTCCATCGTCTATGGTCTGTCGTCATCGCTTGCCAGCACTCGCATCATTACCTCGTGGACCAGCCCGTTACTCGCCAGCACCTTTGGTGTGTAGATATCGAGCGGCGCGCCCTGGAAATCCGTGACGCGGCCGCCGGCCTCTTCAATCAAAAGCACGCCGGCGGCGACATCCCACGCATTCAATCCGTCTTCCCAGAAACCATCGAAGCGTCCGCAGGCAACGCAAGCGAGATCGAGCGCCGCCGAGCCATCGCGCCGCACCGCCTGCCCCTGCATCGTGAAGTTTGTGAAGTGGCGCGCGAAGCGCGGGCGCTGACGCACGTCGTAAGGAAAGCCGGTGCAAAGCATCGCCTGGTTGAGATCTTCAATTGCTGAAACGCGCATCGGTCGCTCGTTGAGCGTGGCGCCCTGGCCGCGCTCGGCGGCAAAGGTCTCGTCGCGAATGGGATCGTAAACGACTCCGATCTCGATCCGGCCTTTGTATTCCGCGGCCACCGAAACGCAAAAACACGGATAACCGTGCGCGTAATTTGTGGTGCCGTCGAGCGGATCGATAATCCACTTCCAGTCACTCTTGCCCGCTTCCTCATTCTGTCCGTCGGAAGATCCCGACTCTTCCGCGAGAATGGCATGTCGAGGATAGTGTGAGCGAATTCTTTCGATGATCAGTTTCTCTGACGCGAGGTCGGCTTCGGTAACGAGATCGATGTCGCCCTTGTTTGTGATCCGCGCGCGACCAAGTCGTTCAGCAAGAATGCGCCCGGCGTCACGCGCAGTGTGAATCGCGAAGTTAAGCAAGCGAAATTCCCTTGAGTGTGAGCGCGGCTTAAGTTCGCACCAGTCGCTCTCCTCTTAGCTCCAAACCCAAAGCCGTTCTGGCCAGCTCGTCCATGAAAGCTAACTTGTCTGACGGCGAGATCATGATGAACGTCGGTGCCGTGCCTTTGCGATAATCGACGCGCAGCCGATCCATTGACCACGCCGGAGCACTCGCCGGATTGTTATCTGATTGCACACCGTCAATCAAGGCGATCGGAATATGCCGGCGCATCAGGATGCCGCAGCGAACGATTAACTCATCAGACGTGATCTGGTAATAGAGTGGGTAAGTAAGCAGCAGAACAACTGCTCCAGTAACAAGGCCGATCGCCGTTAATGAGATTCCCACCTGCCGATATATGCCACCCACCAAAAAGAAAGACACAGCAAGAACAAGCGGAACAAGGATGGAGCCTAAAACGAGCCCCACCAACCATGAGTCCTTTTTTGAATAATGAATCATGATCGCTTTGGATATTCTCGCGCCGTCAATCTAGAAATGTCGAGCAGCGGAACGCGGCACTCGCCCGGCTGGAACTGATTGAGCCGATCGATGCGGCAGGCGCATCTTCTGCGTGGCGATCTTAAGAACCTCTTGCACTTGCTGGTCCCAGTAGGCCCAGGAGTGGTTCCCCGGCAGCTCGCGAAACTCGTGCGGGATCTTTTTCTGCAGCATCAACTCGTCCAGCTCGCGATTGGCATTAAAGATCTGCGACGAATCTTCGCTGCCGCAATCAAAATAGAAATAGGGCAACGAGGAAATGCGAGCCGCCGGCATCTCGCCGATCAGATCGAAAAGATCGTTTGTCTTGCGCGTTTGGCTGCCGATGGGACCGAAGAGTTTCAAGAAAGTCTCCCACGGCGCGCCTTTGCCCGTCTCTTTTTCCGTGTAGCGCGTGACGCCGAATGCGCCGCTCATCGAGCCGGCAAACGCGAACTGGCCGGGATACTTCAGCGCAAACTTGAACGCGCCGTAGCCGCCCATCGAGAGTCCCGCGACCGCCCGCCCGTAGCGAGCTTCTATGGTCCGATAACGTCGCTGCACATCCGGAATCAATTCCTGCAGAATGTACGTCTCGTATTTGTCAGTTGGAACCCCGTCGCTGTCGATGTACCAGCTATCGTTTCCTTCAGGCGTCACGACAATCAAGCGATGCTGCGCCGCATAATCCGCGACATTCGTGCGCGTAATCCAGTCCGTGTAGTGTCCTGAGAGGCCGTGCAAAAGATAGAGCACAGGATAACGAGTGGTGCGCGATTGTTGGTAATCAGCCGGCAGAATGACTTCGTAGGGCAGAGTGACGCCCACGAGCTTGCTTTGGAATTGAACGATCTCAATTCGGCTCCTGGCTTTCGCTTGCGCAAAGGAGCTGACTGGGAAAACCAGCGCGAGCACCGCGAGCGGGATTAGTGTCCGTTTCATCTGTTATTAAATGATCCGACGCCGTTGCTTCCTCACTCGGCCGGTTCAGTTACGACTGAAGTTCCGAGATACTTCGCAAAAAATCGAACGTAGCGGCGCACGCGATCCATTTGATGACGCGGCTCGGTAAAGCCGTGATTCTCGCGCGGATACACCACAAATTCGACCGGCACCTTCATCTCTTTCAGCGCCATGTAAAACTCCTCACAGCAAAAACACCAGCGCGGGGACTAGACGTTTGGGATTCATTTGATTCCTCCTGTGGCGCAAGTTGCCAACTTGCGCGCGCGTTATTTTTTTACTTGTTCGCAAGTTGCCAACTTGCGCTACTCTTTCCAGTGCACGGTGCTGAAGTGTTGCGGGTCGAAGAGTCGGCTGTCGAGAGACACGTTCGCACGCAGGTCTGAATACTCTTCGGTCGTTACAATTTTCCTATCAACCATGAAGATAACTTCCGGCGCCATCCAGCCGCCGCCAAGTTTCTGATATTTATTGAACTGCGTTTCCTGCGTCTGTGCAGCGTCTCGGCCCGCGGGACGAATCATACGCACGAAGTAGAGATTCTTCCTGTCGATCCAAAACTGCGCCGAGTGCAAGTCGCCCTGCTTCGCGCCGACAACATAGACCGGTCGGCCCTGCCATGTATCCTCGCGCACGATCGAAAGGTCGAATTTGAGACCCTTCAACTTATCCAACGCTTCGGCCTGCGGCAAACGGTAGACATCAAATCCGAGAATCATCAAGGGATGAACATAAGGCCGGTTAACTTCAACCTTACCATTCTTGAACGTGTAAATCTGATAGTTGGTGAAAAGAATTCCGTTGCCATCTTTGACTGGCGTGAAATCGATCCGCAGAGAGCCGGGCAACGACATCGCTTCATACCACGTTTCCACTTTCTTCGTTCCGTCAGATTGATAGTTCGTGGTCTTTTGCACGAAAGTTGCGGTCCTGTACCAGGACGTGGCGTACTTCTTCTGCATCGCCTGGATCAGATCGTCTGTGGTTTTGATTTTGACCGCGTAAGCGATCGGCGCCGTTGCCAGCATCAGGCAAAGCAGCATCAGGATAGAACGCATCTGAGATTCTCCTCGTCGATAATTTTTGGCGGTTCTGTTTAGAGCTAATGACCGAAGAAAGCGCCTTGTAAACTAGAAATGAAATGTTACAGCATTGGAATTTTCACGCCTTTTTCACGCGCCGTCTCGATCGCTTCTTCATATCCCGCATCGACGTGACGTGCAACGCCGAGGCCGGGATCGTTTGTCAGCACGCGATTGAGACGCTTGGAAGCTTCATCGGTCCCATCGGCGACGGAGACCTGTCCTGCATGCAAACTGTAACCAATGCCGACGCCGCCGCCGTGATGAAATGAGACCCAACTTGCGCCACTCGCGGTGTTTAAGAGGGCGTTAAGAATCGGCCAGTCGGCCACCGCGTCCGAGCCGTCTTTCATTCCTTCGGTCTCACGATACGGCGAAGCAACCGATCCCGTGTCGAGATGGTCGCGGCCGATGGCGATCGGAGCTTTCAGATCGCCGCGGCGAACCAGATCGTTGATTGCTTCGCCCATCTCCGCGCGCTCGCCATAACCGAGCCAGCAGATGCGCGCAGGCAAGCCCTGAAAGTGAATCCGATCGCGCGCGAGTCGCAGCCAGCGATTCAGAGTCTTGTCTTCAGGGAAAAGTTCGAGCGCGAGATCGTCGGTCCTGCGAATATCTTCGACGTCGCCTGAGAGTGCGACCCAGCGAAACGGTCCCTTGCCTTCACAGAACAGCGGGCGAATGTACTCGGGCACAAAGCCTGGGATCTCGAACGCGTCTTTGCAGCCCGCATCAAACGCCATCTTGCGAATGTTGTTGCCGTAATCAAACGCGACCGCGCCGTTGCGTTTCAACGCGAGCATCGCTTCGACGTGTCGCGCCATCGATTCCATCGAGCGCGCGACGTAGCCGTCCGGATCGATGCGGCGAAGTTCAAGTGCTCCTTCAACGGAAAGACCTGTAGGGACATACCCATTCAACGGATCATGCGCGCTGGTCTGATCGGTCACGACATCGACTCTGACACCGCGACGAACGATTTCTGGAAGCAGTTCCGCGCAGTTGCCAACCAACCCGACTGAAACAGCCTTCTTCTGTTCGCGCGCGTCTTCGCAGACGTCCAGCGCTTCATCGAGGTTGCGCGCCACGCGATCACAATAGCCGGTGCGCACTCGTCGCTCGATGCGAGCGGGATCGATCTCGATGCCAAGAAAGACCGCTCCATTCAGCGTCGCCGCCAGCGGTTGCGCGCCGCCCATGCCGCCGAGCCCGCCCGAAAGCAGAAGTTTGCCCGCGAGGTCGCCGCCAAAGTGTTTGTCGGCCATCGACGCGAAGGTTTCGAATGTTCCCTGAACGATGCCCTGCGTGCCGATATAGATCCAGCTCCCCGCGGTCATCTGGCCGTACATCATCAGGCCCTTGCGTTCGAGTTCATGAAAGTGTTCCCAGTTGGCCCACGCGCCAACCAGGTTCGAGTTCGCGATCAAGACTCGCGGCGCATATTCATGAGTACGAAAGATGCCGACTGGCTTGCCTGACTGCACCAACAGCGTCTCGTCGTTCTGTAATTCGGTTAACGAACGCACAATGGCATCGAATGATTCCCAGTTGCGCGCAGCCTTCCCCGCGCCACCATAAACGATCAACTCGTCCGGCTTTTCAGCGACTTCCGGATCGAGATTGTTCATCAGACAGCGCAACGCGGCTTCCTGATGCCAACCTTTGCAATTGAGTTTCGCGCCCCGCGGCGCGTGGATGATCCTACCGCTCATAAGATTCTGACGTAATCTAACTGCTAATACTGAAGGACGCCAACCCAAGTCGACGCCGTGCAGGACGATCGGGCTAATGTCCCGGGGCGCGTCACACTCCACAGAGATCTAAGAAACTACCGGCGGAACTGTACACCTCCGCCGCCCCGTTCTAGAATTCACGCGGCTTTCACGGAGAGCGAACGCCATGATTTATAATCCCCGCAGGCTCAAAGACGTTAGATGACCAGTCGCTCAATGCATCCGGTCAGAGCTGTTTACCGCAAACGAGTTGCCATTCAAGTCGTCACCAGCTTGCTGGTCTGCGCGACTATTATTCATCAGTCGGCCATCGCGAGCCAGGCACAGAAGCCGCCAACAGTTACCGTTTTGATCAGACCGGGACATTCCGCGAAGCGCTTTTTGCCCACGCATGCCTTCGGCGCCGGCGTGGATGGCCACGATAAAGGCGAGGCTGAGCGCCAACTCACGCCTGAAAACATCAAGGCTATGCGCTCCGCCGGCTTGAAGTCGTTGACTTACCGTCTGCGCACGGAACTGGCAATCGACGCGTGGCATTGGAATCCGCACGGCCAGTGGAGTGACCCGAACCACAAACGAGGCTACTGGACTTCGGACAGCAGCGCGAACAAACCGATCGCAGTGTCCTATGGCTATAGTCTGCCGCGGCGCGGCAACACGATCGATAACGCAAACAACGAAGGATATTCGCGCCTGGACGACGGCGACACGGAAAGCTTTTGGAAAAGCAATCCCTATCTCGATCGCTACTTCACTCATGAAGACAACGCGCTGCATCCACAGTGGATCGTCATCGAGTTTGCCACTGAGCAAATGATCAACGCCGCGCGACTGCTCTGGGGCGTTCCCTTTGCCACCAACTACCAGATCCAATACGCCGACTTCGAGGACATCAGCGACATCGCGCTGAATCCACCAGGAATGTGGCACGACTTTCCACGCGGCGTCATCCCCGGGGGCATGTCCGCAGGTTCTGGTGGCGAAGTGTTTCTTCGGCTTTCCACGCGCCCGATCAAGACTCGCTTCGTGCGCATCCTCTTAACAAAATCTTCGGGCATCGCTCCGTCTGCCGCTACCGACATTCGCGATCGACTCGGCTTTGCCATTCGCGAAATTTATTTCGGGATCGTTGACGAGCAGGGCGAGTTGCACGATTTTGTAAGCCACACAACCGATCGTCACACGCAAACTGTCATACACGTTTCGTCAACCGATCCGTGGCATCGCGATTCGGACCTCGACGAGGGTGTCGAGCAACCGGGTCTGGATCGCATTTTTCGCAGCGGGTTAACGAATGGACTGCCGGTGCTGTTGCCGACCGGCCTTTTCTACGATACGCCGGAGAACGCGGCCAACGAGATTCGTTATCTCAAGTCGCGCGGTTACAACTTTGAACGCCTCGAATTGGGCGAGGAGCCCGACGGTCACTACGCGACGCCGGAAGATTTCGGCGCGCTCTACGTTCAATGGTCCCGCGCCATTCACAAAGTCGATCCAAAACTCAAACTCGGTGGCCCAAGCTTTCAGGAAATTCAACCCGACACCACCGGCCGCAAGGTCCCCTTAGGCAATAGCATGTGGATGCGACGATTTCTGGATTACCTGGAGGCGCGCGGGCGGCTGCGAGATTATTCATTCTTTTCGTTTGAGTGGTATCCGTTCGATGACGTCTGCGCGCCGGTCGCGCCCCAGCTCGCCAGCGCGACGAACATGCTGACCGACGCGCTGCGCGAAATGGAACGACGCGGCGTGCCGCGTACCATTCCCTGGATAATTTCGGAGTACGGCTATTCGGCCTACGCTTCGCGGGCCGAACTCGGCATCGAGGGCGCGCTGTTGAATGCCGACATAGTCGGACGCTTTCTAACTCTCGGCGGCGATCAAGCATTTCTCTACGGCTACACGCCCGCGCAAGTGCTTACCGACTCATGCAGTCCGGGAAACAACATGCTTTTTTCCATGGACGACGACGGCAACATCACGCACCGGTTCGCTACTTATTTCGGCGCGCATTTGCTGACGCAGGAGTGGACCAACCCGTCAGGAGGCTGGCACGAGATCTATCCGGCAATTACAAATGTTGAGAATGACGAAGGTCAGGCGCTGGTTACTGCTTATGCAGTTCACCGATCGGACGGACTCTGGGCGCTGCTGCTCATCAATAAGGTTCCGGACCGCGCGTATAAGGTGCAAGTGCAATTTCGCAATGAAGCCAGCGGCGCAGTCTCATCTTTCGTTGGCCCGGTCGATCTCTATCAATTCTCCAGCGCTCAGTATCAACTCAACGATGACGTTAAGAATCCGTATCCGATCAAAGCCGAGCCCCCCGCGCACACCGTGGTGCAAATCGATCAGACTAGTTCGTTTGAACTGCCGGCGTATTCGTTGACCGTAATCCGCGGCGCCGGACCAATCGTCGAATTACAACTCCGCAAACGACGCTGAGCCCGTCGAAGGTGGTACCAAATGAAGAAGACAAGTGAGCCAATAATCTTGGCGGCGAACGGCAAGGCTGAGTTGGTGGTACAGGACGGTGAAAGCTACCAAGAATTGTTGGAAGCGAAACTTGATACGTTCAAGCCGCTAAAGCGTGAGGCTTCACCTCTCGGTTCAAGCGATTAGCAAGCGCATCCGCCGTGACGTCGAGATCGTAATCCATTTGCAGGCCCAACCAAAACTGCGGCGACATATGAAAATAGCGACCAAGGCGCAGGGCCGTATCCGCCGTCACGCTCCGCTTCCCTGATACAATCTCATTGATGCGCTGCGACGGGACGCCAAGGTCCAGCGCCAGGCGATTCTGGCTTAGACTCATCGGCTTCAGAAATTCTTCCCGTAGCACTTCACCAGGATGAACGGGCTTGAGTTGCTTCTTAGACATGAGTTTTTCCTGCGTGATGCCAGAGGATCGAATCATGTCATGGAACCGATAACGAGATTGTCAACAACCTTCAGCACTGAAGTGTCCCACGGATACTTGTCTTGGCTCGCTACGCATTCCCTCGCCTTCGAGGCAAACTCGGCGTCGGACGCTACCGGAATGAAGAAGTCAGAAATGGTCTCCTTCATGATTTGCCATTCTCGATCAACGTCGTTGCTGATGCTCGTGTTGCCGCGTAGGTAGCGGAGAGTGTAGTTGCGATCGATTGGAGGGACTATGTTCGGCATCATGTGGTGCATAACCTTGGAGTTGCCCACAAGGCTGGTTCCGCTGGCCATGACCTTGATGCCCTGGAATACCTCTTTGAGAACAGCCCATTCCGACGGACTAATATTCTGGGGACTAAAACGCTGAGCTTCTGCGATCTTCTCCATCAGAGGCTCAACGCTTTGGCAAAACGCGTCGAACGGCCGCATCTTCGCGCCACCATTTCCCATTCTGTGCATCCCCCATGAGGCGAGAGTTGCGTATACGTACTCAAGATGGATCACGAGTCCTACCGAGTTCCGGGTCTGGAGAGCGCGCTGATGAAAATAGAGACTGGGACCGCGAAAGGTTTCGGCCTGATAGTAGGCATGATGGTATTTCTCCGCATTTGCCAATATGCCCGCGACATTGTCTTGATATAACGTCATGACCTGAGTTCCCGTCGGCGATGATTTGGAAGACGGCCTTTGCGTCAAAGTAGCTTGACGAATCCGGCCTGCTCGAAATGACGGTCCGAGGTGAAGACTTGCTCGATGGATTCTCTTTGCGCGACAACCATGCTCGTGCAGTCTGTCAGACTCCATTCTTTGTCGGGGCGGCTGCGGTAGAGGTGCCATCCTTCTGCGAGTAGCGTTGTGTCGGCGGCGACAATGTTAAGATCCGGGAGTGATCGTAAACCATCGATTAGCTTAACGGCTTTTTCACGCCATGCCGACGCGCAGAGAGCATTGGCGACTTCCAAGAGCACAAAGTCTGTCGTCATGAGTGCAACCTCGCGACGACGCAGTTCGGCCATCATTTGCTCCGCTCGGTTGTGTAATTGATCTCTCGTGTTGACGAGGGCGATCCAAGCGGCCGAGTCAACGAGTACTGTCGGCATCTGTCAGCCTTTTTGGAATGCCATATAGGTAATGATCGTGTTGATTCGCGAGATCAGGAACTCCGGTGTCGATGGCGCATTCGTTCAGGAGTTGGGTAAGGGCGTCCCAAGAGCCACTTTCCATTTCCTGCCTTCGTGCCCCGTTGTCCTCTTCATGGGAAATCACTATCACGTCGACCTGCGCGCCGTCAGGCAGCGAAATAGGTTCTTTGAGCCGAAGCACGCCTTGTTCGTAGATCGCTTTGAGATTCGTAGTCATTAAAATCTACCTCGGTCGTCCCTGATTCTACCCCAACTAGCTCCAAGCCAGCGAATCAAATTCACCGGCGCGAATCGCTGCCACGATCTTATGAATATCCGGCGCGAGGGGCCGATCGATCGTGAGCCGCGGAACGTGAGAACGAACAATCTCGTGAGCGCGCTTAACGCCGCGGCCGGGTTGCAGAGGCGCGCGATACTCCAGACCCTCCGCGGCGGTGATCAACTCGATCGCGGCAAGATGCTCGGCGTTCTCGACAATCGAGCGCAGCTTCGTGGCCGCCGTCATGCCCATCGAAACGTGATCTTCTTTGCCGCCGTCGGTGGGCACATTGTCGATGCTCGCGGGATGTGCGAGCACTTTTGCCTCGCTCAAAAGCGCGACGGCCGTTACTTGCATCATCATGAAGCCGGAAGACGTGCCGGCGTGCGCCGTAAGAAACGGCGGCAGGTCCTCGTTCGCGTCCGGGTTCACCAGCCGATCCACTCGGCGCTCTGTGATGCTCATCAGATCGGTCAACGCGATTGCCGCATAATCAAAACAGAGCGCGAGTGGCGCGCCGTGAAAGTTTCCGCCGGAAAGAAGTTCGCCCGTTTCGGCAAACACCAATGGGTTATCGGTCGCGCTGCCGGTTTCAGTTTCCACAATCTCGCGCGCGTGACCCAGCGCTCCCCGCACCGCGCCGTGCACCTGCGGCATGCAGCGCAAGCTGTAAGCGTCCTGCACACGCGGATCGTTTTGCAAATGCGACTGGCGGATTTCGCTGTCGCGAAGTAGCTCGCGCAGATGAGTCGCAACTTCAATCTGTCCGGGATGAGGCCGCGCCGCATGAATCCTTTCATCAAACGCGACTGGCGTTCCGCGCAGCGCTTCAAGCGTCATTGCGCCGCCGACGTCCGCGAGGCGCGTCACTCTTTCCGCACGATGCAGCGTAAGCGCGCCGACGGCGGCCATCGCTTGCGTACCATTGAGTAGGGCGAGCCCTTCCTTTACCTCCAGTTGCAACGGCTCGATCTCCGCAAGCCGCAGGGCAGCGGCGCTCGGCAAACGTTCACCGCGATAAAGGGCTTCGCCTTCACCGATCATCGCCAGTGCCAGATGAGCTAATGGAGCCAAATCGCCGCTCGCGCCCACCGAACCTTTTTCGGGAATCACCGGCGTGACGCCCCGTTCGAGCATTTCGATCAGCGTCTCAATCAGCACTGCCCGACAGCCGCTAAATCCGCGCGCGAGTACATTCGCCCGCAGCAACATCATCGCGCGCGCCTCTGCTTCCGACAACGGCGCGCCCAGCCCGCACGAATGACTGCGCACCAGATTCAGTTGTAATTCGCGAAGCTGAGATGGTTCGATATGAACATCTGAGAGTTTGCCAAAGCCGGTATTGACTCCGTAAACGATGCGCCCTTCGGCAACGATCTTTTCCACGACGAGCCGCGACTGCTCGACGCGCGCGCGGGCCGATGCGGCGAGAGCAACATGCTCTTCACCATTTGCTACCGCGCGGATCTGTTCAAGGGTGAGTTTCTGTCCATCAAGTGCAAGCATAAAAGTCGGCTGCAAGAGATCAGAAGCCGGAGATCAGAGATCAGACTGACCTGATCTCTGATCTCTGTCCTCTGACCTCTGCTCTACGTTCTATCCGGTGTCTCGGAAATGTCGATCTTTTTCAACTCGCCGGTAACGCCGCCGCGCACGCGCTGGCGCGCTCGCCTGGCTCGTAGCGTAGTACGCCGCGCGCCGGTGGTCGCTGCCTGCGTCCACTTCCGCACGGTTCGCAAAGGCCGCAGCGAGAATTGCTGTTGGGGCAACACTTCGCCGGTGGCTTCGCGCAAACGCATCGTGCCAATCGCAAAGATCGCTACGGCCGCATTAAAAACAAACCCGATGACAAAGACGATCCATCCCGGCACGATTCCCACCGTCGCGCGATCGATGAAGGCGTTGAAGTCCCGCGCCGGCAAGGGATGCATGTAGACCTTGAGATTCCAGCTCAACGCCAGCAAGGCAAAGATCCAGAGGTAGTTGCGACGCAGTCGCCGGCCGATCGCCTCCAATTCGCTGATCGTAAAATGCGGCGTGATCAAATCCGCTGCCAGATGCCTGGCCCAGGCCTCTTCAGGAGTTACATCCTCGGGCGCCAACAATTGCGCGAAGTAGCCGGTTTCCAACACGCGCACGCGGCTCGACCAGATTTCGTAGTAGCGATAGCGACGCGCTTCCATTAGCAGGAAGATCGCGACGAGCACCGAATTGATCGGGATCACAAAGTGCGGATTGCTCGGCGAGCTGAAGACGAACGATAGCGTTCCCGCCGCCGTAAGCACGGCCCAGTAAGTCGTGGTATCGAGGCGAGTGCGCCAGACGTTGGACCTTTGAACTTCACCACGATAAAAGTGGACCATCGCGGTGTTGAATTCGCCTGGCGACATCTGCCGCATCAACGCCGACGGATTTTGTAGTCCACTCTTATCCGGGGCCGGTTCGGGCACGGGTGCCGGACGCAGTCGTCCGCTTACTCGTTCAGGCGACAACGAGCTGGTTCCTCTCTTATGTGCTTCGGTAGTCATTGATGAAAGACCGCTACGAGGCGCCGGAAGGATTGCGTGGAGCGCTCCGTTTCAAACATTCATAATAGCACGCACGCGCGCGGAAGTTCGATTATTATTGTCGATCTACGCAAAAGAATCGCTCGCTTGACAGCACCAGATACACGCCCCTATAGTTCAAATTCGGTTGTTTGAGGTCAAGATTTCGCGATGAATCTCGCAGGCGCGCAAGCGGAAGTTGACGCGCGATGGATGCGTCAGGCCCTGGCCGCGGCGCACGAAGCGCGACAACGTGACGAAGTGCCCGTTGGTGTCTGCGTCGTGAGCGGAGCAGAGCTGCTCGCGGTTGCGGGAAACCGCACGCGCACTGACGGCGATCCAACGGCGCACGCTGAGATCGTTGCCCTGCGTGAAGCAGCGCGCAAACTTGGCAACTATCGCCTTACCGGCGCCGTGGTTTATTCCACGATTGAACCCTGCGCCATGTGCGCGGGCGCTTTGATCCAGGCGCGAGTGCAGCGGTTGGTTTATGGCGCGCGAGATGAGCGCGCCGGAGCAGTAGAGTCGCGATTTCGGATCTGCGATACGGATTTTTTGAATCATCGAATCGAGATCACGTCGGGCGTGTTGGAAGCAGAGTGCCGCGAGATCATGCAGGAGTTTTTTCAGGCAAGACGCAACGAAGATGACAGGCGTTCAGAGTACAAGCTTTAGCTTGGCTTTCCAATAAGTAGCAACCTAAAGGTTGAACTCTAAACGCCTGATTCGCGGAGAGGTCGCATAGTGGCTTAGTGCACCGGTCTCGAAAACCGGAGTGGGGGAAACTCCACCGTGGGTTCAAATCCCACCCTCTCCGCCAGAACAAAAGGATGAAGGATGAAGGCGGAAGGATGAAGTAGGCTTTAAGTCGTGGGCTTTTTCTTCATCCCTCATCCCTCATCCTTCATCCTTGCATTCGGAGAGGTGCAAGAGTGGCTGAATTGGCAGCACTGGAAATGCTGTGAGCGGGAAACCGTTCCGTGGGTTCGAATCCCACCCTCTCCGCCATGAACTGCAAGGCAAAAGTAAAAAGGTAAAAGGCAAAAGACGGACAAAGAGAAGGGTTGGATGTTCTTCACTTTTGCCTTTTTACTTTTTCCTCTTGCCTTGAGTTTCGGTTTTGGTCAGAAGAGCGACGTTGATGATGAAGCGGTCACGATTGGTTTTGATTTCAGGGTTGGTATTCGTTGCGACGATGAATTTTGTTGACAGCGTCACCGCGCAGCGCCGTCGCGCAACCACGCACGCCGCGATTTGCGGCAATCCGAAACTTCCCTGCAAGACGATCGCGTCATTTCAGCCGAACGATCTCCCGTTTCGAGTTCCCGAGAACGCGGTGATCGTCGATACCATTCCGTTTTACGCGATCATTTTGAAAAGCATTGCGGTCCGCGATGATAACTGCGATGTCTTTATTCCGGAGAGCGATCGGTTGGCAGCGCAAGGACTCTTTCCCGATAACAAAGTCTTTTCCTCGCGCTGTACCGATCCTGAGAACCTGTTTTATGCCGACATCAGCTCGCGCACGCCCAGATATTTTAGCGAGACGCATCGAATCATGGCAGTCTATGCGGGCACAACGATCGCAGATGCGAAGAAAATGCTGACGGCCGTGCAAGCCACCGGCAACTTTCCCGGCGCTAACATTCGGCGGATGCGAACCGGCTTTAACGGGACGTAGGTAGGACAAACGTTCCCCTCTGTCATTTGCAGAACAGGCTTTCAAGCCTGGCATCAAAGGCCCCCCTGAGACAGGCAGAAATGCTTGTTCTAATCACGAATGAAGATGGGCAGTAATGCTCGTCCGATTGGAGTTCTTATGGACGACAAATTAGCGGCTGACGAAGCCCGGCGATCGGTGCAACATGAATCGGTGAAGGCGCAGGTTGAAGGCGAAGTGCAGGCTGAGATTGCAGACCGCGCAAGCCAGGGTCCACCACCGGGTGAAGTGCAGAAAATTGACGAGGTCGCCGGTCATTTTCGTTCCAAAGCTGTCAATGAAGTGGTTGGCACGGAACGCGAGGTTGAACGTGGCCGGGGCGCCGCCCGAATCTCGCAGGTCATCGATTACATCTTCTACGTGATTTACGCGCTGCTGGGGATGCGGTTTCTGCTGGCCTTGATGGCGGCGCGCAGCACGGCCGGCTTCGTCCAGTTTATTGTTACGGTGACGAACCCGTTCTACGCTCCGTTTAGAGGAATCGTTGCCAGTCCTCGAACTGATCAGGGCCACACGCTCTTGCTGCCTGTTGTGGTTGCGCTAATCGCCTACGTGTTGCTGCACCTTGCGATCAACGGGCTGCTGCGGATGCTGGCGCATCGCAAGACGTCGATTTAGGTAGGACAGACATTCTTGTCTGTCATCACCAAGACAGACTCTCGCTTTCGTCGGCAACGAAAGGAGCCGCCCCGATGAAAAAAGCGACCAGCCTACTGGCGTTAGTCTTTCTGTTTGCGGTTTGGCCTGCTCAGGGGCAAGCGCCCACTACCGCTGGAGCTTACAACGATCGCGGGCTCGCACGGTTTGAAAAAGGCGATCTTGATGGAGCCATCAGCGACTACACCACAGCCATCGAGATCGATCCACGTTCCGCAGCTGCTTACAACAATCGCTGCAACGCACGGCGTGCCAAACGCGACTATGATGGGGCCATCACTGACTGCACCAAGGCCATCGAGATCGATCCACGGCTCGCGCCGGCTTACAACAGTCGCGGCCTCGCACGCGAACGCAAGAGCGATCTTGACGGCGCCATTAGTGACTACACCAAAGCCATCGAGATCGATCCACGCTACACACATGCTTATTACAATCGCGGCATCGCCCGGAGAGCCAAAGGAGATCTTGACGGCGCCATTGCTGATTACAATAAATATATTGAGATGGAGCCGCGTGACGCGGATGGCTATTACAAACGTGGCGTCGCACGGGAAGCTAAAGGCGATCTTGATGGAGCTATCGCTGACTACAACAAATATATAGAGATGGAGCCGCGTGACGCGTTCGCTTACACTAATCGCGGCTTCGCCCGGAAAGCTAAAGGCGATCTTGATGGGGCCATCGCTGACTACAACAAAGCCATCGAAATCGATCCACGTTTCGCGGCCGCTTACAATTCCTTGGCTTGGCTGTGCGCTACGAGTCCAAGGGAAGCAGTCCGCGACG
>JBGPWL010000013.1:0-72240 GCA_041492185.1 Pyrinomonadaceae bacterium
AAGTCCGCCGCGTTTTCGTTCGTGTCCGCGCAGCCGCCTGCCTTGCGCAAATCGGCCGTCGTATTGCTGGGCGCAGCCGCGCGGCCTGCACCTTCGAAACAATCAGCCGTCGTGCCGTATCCGACGAAGTCACTTACAGTGACTCCCAACGGACAGCCGCTCCCTGACAGCGCGGTCGTGCCCACCACCAGCGCTACCTTGCCCGCTGTCGCCGCCATGTTGATGCTGCCGGTCGCATCGGGTGTTGGTAGCGCGACTCCGTTCGCGCCGCCACTCGACAGCTGCAACAGGAAATAATGTCCCGGCAGGATCACTCCCGACGTTAGATCCACTTTGCTCGATCCGAAGGTCGCAGCGGCGCCTGCGTATTGGATCGAATAAGGCGTGGTCGCCAGATTGACTGTGGTCGTCCCCCGATTGAAGATCTCGACAAAGTCATTCGTGAACTGCGCCCCGGAGTTGCCGCCTCCCGCATACACCTGACTGATGACCAGATTGGCTGTGTCATCATTCTGGATCGTCCCTACTCCCTGACCATCACCGATGGTGGCGCCGGAAGCGTTCGTGAGATTGACGAAGAAGCCTTCATTTGGTTCGACCAGCGGATCGCCGTTAACGGTCACGTCCAACGTATAGCTCTGCTGTCCCGCGAGAATCGTCTGCGCGGTCAAACTGCGCGCGACGTAGTCGTTGTTAGCCACCGTAGCCGTGTTGTCCTGCGTCGCGATGTTGAACGTGATGCCACCCGCGGGCGCCGGCAAAGAAGAGCTGACGGTGAAGGTAAACGTCGTGGTGCCGCTGTTGCCTTCATTCAGCGAGACATCGTTGATACTGAGCACAGGGCTGTCATCATTCTGGATCGTTCCAACGCCTTGACCGTCGGCGATAGTTGCTCCCGAAACATTGGTCACATTCACGAAGAACGTTTCGTTCGGCTCGATATTCAAATCGCCATTGACTGTCACATCGAACGTGTAGGTTTGCTGCCCGGCCGCAATCGTCTGCGCGGTCAGACTGCGCGCTACATAATCGTTGTTGGCAACAGTAGCGGAGTTGTCTTGCGTAGCAATGTCAAACGTCACGCCACCTGTCGGCGCAGGCACCGATAGACTCACTGTGAACGTGAACGTTGTCGTGCCGCTGTCTCCTTCATTCAACGACACATCGTTGATCGAAAGCGTTGGATTGATGGTCAGCGTGGCCGTGCTTTGTTGTCCGCCGGCGCGCGCGCGTATTGCTGTGCCGCCAGAAGCAACAGCCGTAGCTGTGGTTGAGCGTCCGGTTGCCGGCGCGATCGTAGCCTTGCTCGTGTCACTTGAATCCCAGATGAAGCAGACATTCAGGACTTCCACTTCGGGACCGACCGTATTGCTGAAAGCGCGAGCGACAAACGATTGTGTTGCGCCAATATTGATCGAAGCAGACGCGGGCGCAATTTCGATACGCGTGATCGTGGGCGAGCCGAAGGGCGTACCGTCGGCGCGCGTGCCGGGTGAGAACGTGCGTCCCGCAGCGTTCGTAGCCGCAGTGTGAGCGCCAAAACTGCCGCCGGTCGTCCCTACTTCCGCATCGGGCGCGCGCGTCAAAGATTGATCGCTCGGCGGTGTCACTCCGCTCGCGCCACCGTAGGCCTGCGTGGCAATCACAATATCAGTTCCGCCGACAGGCAGCTTGACGTTTATCGTATCGCCCGTGTCGTTCAGGCTGAGCGAGCTCGCGGTCAAAATGAGAGCGCCACCGAAAGCGGGATCGTTTACTGGTGGAGTCCCACCGCCAAAAATGACTACGGCGCGTCCCGCCGCCAGCGTGGTGTTCGCGGGGAAGGTAAAGCGATTGCTGGTGCCGTCGGCGATGATTACGCCGGAGAGATCAACTGCGGCATTCGAGTTGTTGATTAACTCGACGAACTCGTCGTTGTCGGAATCGCGCACCCCATCGCGGTTTGAATCGCCTTCGATCGCCGGAGTCGAAACGTTATCGGGAGCAACGTCAGCGTTGATTTCGTTGATGACCAGTGGCACCAGAACATTCAAGGTGGCGTTACCTGCGACCGTGCCTCCCTGTCCATCAGACGTCGTAGCGGTGATCGTCACCGTGCCAACGCCGACGCCTTTTGCCAACCCGCTGGCATCGACGGTCGCAACGTTAACGTTGCTCGAAGTCCAGGTAATGATGGCGGTCGGTAGCGGCTGGTTGTTTTGATCGAACGCTGTTGCCATGAACTGCTGCGTGTTGCCGCGATTGATCGTCGACAATGTAGGCGAGACGTCAACGCGCGTTGCATGTGGTGGAATCGGATTTACGGTGAGCATGGTCTGGCTGCTCGTGACGGTGGTCGTGCCCTGAGTTGCCGACGCCGTGATGTGCGCCGTGCCGGGATTGTGACCGGTGACGGTTGCTGTTGCGATGCCCGTGTTCGAATCGGTCGTGACGGAATCAACCGTTGCCGCGGTCGTATTGTCCGAAGCAAACGAGATGGTCAGACCCGTCATGGCACGACCAAACTGATCGAAGGCCTGAGCGGTGAACTGCGTTGACTGTCCGACGATGACAGTGGCTGATGGCGGCGAGATTGCGATGGTGGTCAATCGCGCCGGGCAATTGCCGAAGGGCGTGCCGTCAACCTTCAGGCCGGGCGTGAACCTTCGACCATTGGCGCCCGTGGCCGCGAGGTGCTGCACGAAATTGCCTGTGATGTCGGGCGAGCGTGTCAGCGATTGATCGTTGTCGCCGTTCAATCCAGTCGATCCGCCGTAAGAGAACTGCGCAATCAGAGCGCCCGATCCATCGCGCACCAGAATTGTGAGGCCGCTATTCGTTAACGAGAGTCCACCGGAAGAAGCCTTCACAACCTGAGCGCAACCAAATACTTGATTGGCAGGATCAAAACTGCCGCCGCCGAAAACGACAATCGATTCACCAGCAGGCAACGTCGAGCCCGTGGCAAACGAATGCCGCAAGGTTTCGCTCGTGCCGCCCGTTGCGCGTGTGCGCAACGTCCAACCCGAAACATTAATTGCCGCGCCGGTCGAGTTAATCAATTCTACGAACTCGTCGTCGCTGGCGCTGCGAACGCCGTCGTGGTTTGCGTCGCCCTGCAAGTCTGTTGCAGCACTACCGGGTGGATCAGCAAGCGCTTCATTGATGATGACGGTCGGTGGCGTCACGCTGAGCGCGGCTGTGCCGGTCACACCTTGAGCCGAAGCCCTGACTGTAGTCTGACCTTGACTTACTCCAGTGGCGAGACCGTTTTGATCAATCGTCGCGGCGTTGGTGTTGGTCGATTCCCAGGTGAACGTCAGGCCTGTAATTTCGTTTCCGAATTGATCGAAGCCGTGAGCCGTGAACTGCTGCGCGCCGCCGACCGGAATCGTTGCCGACACCGGCGAGACATCGATTCGCGTCAGCACGCGCACAACGTCGCGCACGGTAAGCGAAGCAGGCGCGGATTGAACGCCGCGACCCCACGCCCTGATCTCGGTTGAGCCTGAGGCAACAGCCGTTGCCAGCCCATTCTGATCGATCGTAGCAACGGACGTGTTGCTTGATTGCCACGTGAAAATGACGCCGAAGATTTCTTGCCCGGTTGACGTGAAGGCACGCGCGATGAATTGCTGATGCGCGCCCGTGTCAATCGTCGCTGTTGGCGGTGCGACATCGATCAGCGCGATCGCAATCGTGGTAAACGGCGAACCGTCAACGTGCGTGCCCGGACTGAACACGCGGCCGCCGCTTCCCGGAGCCGATTGGTGCAATGTGAAGTTGCCGGTTACGTCCGGCGCGCGCGTCAGCGATTGGTTGGCCTGGCCATTAAGCCCGGTCGCGCCTCCATATTGAAACAGGTTGACGAGTCCACCTCCGGCGTCTTCCAACGTCACAATTCCGCCAGAGTTCACCAGCGACAAGCCTGCCGTGGAGGCGGTCAAGACCAGGGCGCCGCCGAAGGCCGTGTCGTTTGGATTGAAGGTCGCCGCGTTTGCGCCGCCGAACACGACGATCGCCCCGCCGGCGGGGAAGGTCGTTCCGCCGGCGAAGGTATGACGTAGAGTGGTTGCACCGCTCAGGCCACCGGTGCGGATGCGATAACCGCTGATGTTGATGTCATGCGTCGTCGCGTTAACGAGTTCGACAAACTCATCCTGCGACGAGCTGCGAATGCCGTCGCGATTTGCATCTCCCGTCGCGTCCGCGGGAGGATCGGCCAAAACTTCGTTGATAATAATGTCGCGCGCGGAGCTACCGCTAAAAGTTGCCGAGACTGAATTGCTCGCCTGAGTGTCGGACTGCACGGCAACATCAAGCGCGCCCAGACCGCGAACGCTGGCCGGCACTAACACATGAATTTCATCGAGACCCGGCAAGTCAGGGGACGTCACAAGCGATTCTACGGTGACTGCCTGACCGGCAATCGATGCGGTGACGTGTGAACCGCGGCGCGCGCCGGTCGCAAAAATGATCAGTCTCAAATTGCCGTCGGTTGGATCGAATGGTCCTGCGACCAGAGTGTCTGCGTTAAGAATGACTCCTTCGCCGCTGCCGTCGCCGCTGATGGTGAACGCGCCCGGCGCAGTCGACAACACCATGATCGTGCCGACGGATGGAAAGCCTTCTGAGTTTGTGATTACTACATTGGCGGGTCCCACTGCGGTTTCGCGCGGATTCACAAAATTTACCTGGCCCGGAGAGACATAAAGAATCTGCGCCGGACGGCCGTTGACAGTGACCGTCGTGCCACCAAGCGAAAGTGGAAAACTACCGTCACCCAACGGCTGGGCCTGTTGCGATATCGAAGCCAGCGCCCCACCGAAAGCCACGACGATGCTGTCGGGAGCGATCGCTTTTGGAGACGCCGGATCATTTTGCAGCGAAGCGCCATTCAGAATGGTCGCCGTGCCGGAAGCCGCGCGGGGGCCAATAGTCAACGTGTAGATTTCGGAGTTGTTCGCGAAATCACTTGTCTGCACAGCGCCTGAAAGAACGCGCGGAAAATTGAATGCCACCAGACTGCCGTCGTCATTCAACGATGAAACGACTTCAGCGGTTGCCGCCGCGGGTGCGCTGGTAAGTTGCGATAGTTGTCCAGTCAGAAGGTCATACAGAAAGAGCTCGACACTGGCGTCGCTGTTTGTTCCCGCGGGGTTGCGGCGGGTGGCAAATGCAATTCGTTTTCCGTCGCCGCTGATCGTTGCATTAAGCGGCACGTCAGTCGCGCGGGCCGCAAGCGATGTTATTTGACGCGCGCTGCCTCCGCGAGCATCAAAAAGAAAAACCTGCGTCGTGTTTGCAGCGGTCTGGAGCGCGTAAACCACGCGCGTGCCGTCGTCACTGATCGCGCGGCCTAAGGTAAGCGCGACGGTATTCATACTCGCGGCGATCGTTTGAACTGATCCCGCCACACGATCGCGCAGGACGAGGTTGCGCTGGGGACTCTGGCTCGTGCCCGTGTCGTTGACGTAAGCGATGTGCGAACCATCGCCGCTGATCTTCACGTTGCCGGCGCCAACTATGCCGACAGAATTTGTAAGCTGCGTGAATGCCTGTGACGAATTGTCGAAAAGAAAAACCTCAAGATTACCGTCAGCGTTCTGATTCGCAAGGTTGCGGTTCGAGGAGAATGCGATGAAGCGACCATCATCGCTGATTGACGGCTGAAAGTTTCCATTCTGTACGCGCAGGCTTGGATCGGTTGGCAGGGTGTCAGTGATCTGTTTCAGCGTTCCGCCGTCAAACAAAAAGATTTCAGAGTTTCCGTCCGCATTCTTTCCGAGCGGATCGTCAGTCGCGGCAAACGCGATACGCGATCCGTTCTGCGAGATCGCCGCGGCAGCAGCGCGCGACAATGCCAGTTGCGAGAACGTTGGTGGATTTCCAGTGATGTCGGCGCGAATCGCGCGAAAGCCATCGCGACCACTGGCGCCGGCGACATCTTCGGTTGATTCGAACGCGACTATGCGCCCGTCACCACTCAATGACGGGTTCAAATTAATTCCTTCTTCAGTTGTAGTAGTGATCCGTCGGAGCAGCGGATCAGACTGCGAAGTACGCGACCACGGGCCCACCAGGCAGACCAGCATTGCCATGAGTATCAGCGCAAGAAAAAGCCTGACGCGAAGCAAAGAGGGTGATGCTCCTTTTTACCGTTAATAATCGATGACCCGGCCGCTGTCTGGCTTCAACTTGCAACAGCCGTTGCACATATTGCTTTCAAACCAGGCGCACGGGTTTTCATTGCGCGATAGTATGTATGAGATGTAGCGGGGAGACTCTAGACAATTTCGCTGAATACTTCAAGCGTTGATGTTGGCTTCGAGGATGTTCTCGTAGATTTTCCAATAGGCGAAATGGTAATCCGCCAACCAAGCGTTGAGAAATATCCGATTGAGGATTATGTTTAGCCCTGGTACTACGGACATCATGAATAGGAGAGTTCACCGATGAAGATCCTTATCAGCGGATCGCATGGTCTGGTTGGATCTGCCCTGATGAATTCGCTGAAGGGCGATGGCCATGACGTGTTCGCTCTGGTGCGTCGCGCGCCGCATGATGACGCCGAAGTCGAATGGTATCCCGAACGCGGGAGCCTGGCGCTGGCGCGGCTCGAAGGGATGGATGCAGTGGTCCACCTCGCGGGTGAGAGTATTGCCGAAGGACGCTGGACCGATGAGAGGAAACGGAGCATTCGCGAGAGCCGAGTGAAAGGCACTACTGTGCTGAGCGAAGCGTTGGCGAATCTGAAGCATCCGCCTCAGACTCTTCTTTGCGCGTCGGCGATTGGCTACTACGGCGATCGTGGCGATGAAGTTCTTACGGAAGAGAGCGAACCGGGAAAGGATTTTCTCGGCAACGTCTGCATCGAGTGGGAACGGGCAACGGAGTCTGCGAAAGAGAAGGGGATTCGCGTCGTCAATTTTCGCTTCGGAATAATCTTGAGCGCCGAAGGTGGCGCGCTGGCGAAGATGTTGCCGCCGTTTCGCATGGGTGCCGGCGGACGCATCGGCAGCGGCAAGCAGTGGATGAGCTGGATCGCGCTCGATGATGTTGTTGGCGTGATTAAGTCTGCGCTGACAAACGACGCGCTGCGCGGTCCGGTGAATGTTGTCGCGCCCAATCCGGTGACGAACGCGGAGTTCACAAAGACGCTCGGCAGAGTGCTTTCACGGCCGACGATCTTTCCAATTCCCGCCTTCGGTGTGCGGCTGGCATTTGGCGAAATGGCGGACGCGTTGTTGCTATCGAGCCAACGCGTTGAGCCCGCGCGTTTGACAAAGGTTGGTTATCAATTCCAGTATCATGAGCTTGAAGGAGCTTTGAGGCACGTTCTAAGTGAACTTGTCTAACAGAACCACGAACATGACGAAACAGGAACTTGTGCGTGCCAAGCGTGACGACATCCTTCGCCTTGCTAAACTCCATGGGGCGAAAAATGTGCGGCTGTTCGGGTCAATCGCGCGAGGTGACGCCAAAGAAGGAAGCGATGTGGACGTCTTGATCGAAGCTGGTTTCCAAACGACAGCTTTTTTCCCTGGAGGTCTGCTCGCCGATTTAGAGGAATTGCTTGGCTGCAAGGTGGATATTGTGACTGAGGCGGCACTTCATCCACACATCCGAGAGCGTGTGCTTGAGGAAGCGGAACCGCTGTGATCAAAGACGACCGGCTCTATCTTATCCACATCAAAGAGTGCATTGACAGGATCGATCGCTACAGCGCGAACGGTCGCACGGAATTTTTTGCCAATACGATGGTTCAGGATGCTGTCGTGAGAAATCTTCAAACGCTAGCCGAGTCAACCAGGCGACTGTCTGACACAGCGAAGCAGAAGAAACCGGAAGTTGATTGGCGCGCTATCGCGGGATTTCGGAACGTCGTCGTTCACGATTATTGGGTGTCGATCTCGAGCAGATTTGGCACATACTGGAGCACGATCTACCAGAGTTGAGAACCAATATCGAAGCCCTTCTAAGCGAGATCGGAGAGGGCCTGCCTCGGGCAAGTTGAGTTCGTCAAACTCTTACGATTTGTTAGCAGGCAAGGAAATGTCCTTTTGCGCTCCAGTCCCGAAGCCTTTCAGCACGTTGAAAACCTCCAGCGCATACTTCACATTCCCAAACGGCGCCGAGACTTGCACACCTTGAATCAGATCACGTACTTCCAACAACGATTCGCGGGCAATCTTCAAACCTTCGTCACGGCCGGCTTCTTTGCTGATGGCCGACGCAGCGCGCATGCGCTCCATGATCTCAGGAGTGACTTGCACGCCAGGCACTTCGTTGTGCAGAAACTCGGCGTTGCGAAATGAAACCAGCGGCCAGATGCCCGCGACGATCGGAATGCGGCAGTGCTCGATGCGCTTAAGAAACTCACGCAACTGCTCAGTGTCAAAGACCGGTTGCGTGATGGCGTACTCCGCGCCCGCTTCGATCTTCCATTCAAAGCGTCTTAGTTCTTCTTCCATGTTCACCGCGCCCGGATTGACGCCGACACCGATCGAAAATGCCGTCGGCTCGCCGATCGGATTGTTGCCGATGTCCAAACCGTGGTTCAGCTTGTTCACCATGTTCGTCAAGCCGATCGCGTCGATGTCGAATACAGCCGTCGCGTCCGGGTAAGGGCCCATCTTTGGAGGGTCGCCAGTAATCAGAAGCAGATTGCGAAGACCCATCGCCGCGGCGCCGAGCAAGTCCGACATCATCCCCAGCAGATTACGATCGCGACAGCAGTAGTGCAGCACGGCTTCCATTCCTACTTCGCGTTGCACCATCAAGGCGGTCGCCATTGCCCCCATGCGTGTTTGCGCGCGTGGACCGTCGGGAATGTTGACGCCATCGACTCCGGCATCTTTCAGCAATCTGATCGCATCGAGCGTCTTCCAGGGATTGCACCCTTTCGGCGGCAGCACTTCCACCGTCGTGACAAACTCACCCTTCGCGATTTTGCGCGCCCAGTTCGATCGTTCTTCCGCAGGCACAACCGTTACGTCGGGCGGTTTTAGTTCGTGCACGGACACCTTAGCCGCATCGGCGACCACGACTTGCTGAGTACGCGGATTAAACTGGCGAATCGCGTCCGCGATCATTTTAATATGCGCTGGAGTAGTGCCACAGCAGCCGCCGACGAATTTTGCGCCGGCTTGAACGATGCGCCGCGAGTATTCGGCCATGTACTCCGGAGAGCACATGTAAATCTGTCGGCCACCGACGTCGCGTGGCAATCCGGCATTTGGTTGCGCGGAGAGCTTGCGGCTGGTGAACGGGATCATCTTCTCGATCGCGTTAAGCACAATCGCCGGACCGACACCGCAGTTGAGCCCAATCACATCCGCGCCCCATTCGTCGAGCCGGGTCGTAAATATTTCCGGGGTCGTGCCGAACGAAGTATTGCCGTCCATCTGAATCGTCACCTGCGCGACGATCGGCAAATCGCACAATTCCCGCACGGCTCGGATTGCCTGATGCAATTCCGATATATCGGAAAACGTTTCCAGCACAAACAGATCAACTCCGCCTTCGAGCAGGCCCGACACCTGGGCTGTGAACATGTCTTTGGCTTCGTCGAACGAAGTTGGTCCGTACGGCTCAATGCGCAGGCCAAGCGAACCAACCGCGCCGGCGACGAAGACCCGGTCACCGGCGGCCTCGCGGGCGATACGCGCGGCTCTGATGTTGATTTCTTTGAGGCTGGCTTCCAGACCGTAGGGCTGCAGCTTATTGAAGTTAGCGCCGTAAGTGTTGGTCTCAATAATGTCCGCGCCGGCGCGCACGTACTCAGCGTGGACCTCGCGCACCAGATCGGGCGCGACCAGATTTAGCTCGTCGTATGAGCGGTTGATGTAGATGCCCTTTGAATAGAGCATCGTGCCCATCGCGCCATCAAAGACGTGAATGACGTCGGAGTCGATTATTTCTCGGAAGTTCTTCATAAGTGAGTCAGAACCGCCTGCGGTAGCGGGCGGTTGATCTGCGAGAATGATCGCGTCTCAGGTGTTAACATTGGTCGCTTTTGATTAACGCCCGCTCAACCGCCCGCTACCGCAGGCGGTTCTGACCTCATCATGTCAGTCCAAAACAAAAATGTCCCGCGCTAAACAACGCGGGACTTCAATTTCTTTGAAGTTGTTCGGTTCGTCTCTTGAACTCGCCGAGCTGTTTAGCTGTTTGTTTTACGTGGCCGCAAGTCGGCTTAACTCACCACGTTTGTCATTGCTGCTTATACGCCTACTGGAATCGGGCTGTCAAGGCATGGCGCTGCAGTCGTTAGTAACTGGATTGTGCCTTCTGAGCGGAGGCCGGGCGAGTTACATGACCGGATGGATGGCGCTAAGCAAATGCCGCTGGGCGCGAGGCGAGGGCATCCAGGACGGACGTTATGAATACCCAGTTTCGACGCGCGGCGCCACAGTTTTGACACAGTGTTAAGGCCTGGTCGACGCTGGACCAGCCCACCTCGCGCGTTCGGATTGGTCTCTGCCCATTTGGGCCTTCTCGTCCTCGCTTCTGCGCTTCTGATCGAATTCTCGGGCTGCTTTCACCTCTGCGGCTCGCTCGGTCTCTTCCTTCTGAATTAGGAACCATGTGACACCCACAACCAGCAGGACCAGCACCAGAATTCGGAGGGGAGAAATCGGCCGACGAGGCTCAGCATCCTCAAAAACACATTCACTTTTGGCGCTTGGAGCCTGGATAGGAGCTGGCGCCGGGCTGAAACCAGATTCATTGGGTGTTGATGCACCGACCAGACTTGCTTTGCACCTTTTGCAATGTTCGGCGGACACAAAGTTGGTTAGTCCGCATTTACTACATTTTGTTGAAGACATTGGATTCTCCATTGAGGCTTGGGTGGTGTGTGATTGGCGCCCCCGGTTTGGGCCGGGAACAGGACTAACAAACAGCATAACAGAATCTAGTTCTCTTGAGAAGATTTAATATTGGCGGGAAGTTGAGAGCCCAGAGTAGCATCCCACCAACCTCAGCCCAGAACATTTCCTAATGCTGAGATACACCTCCGATGTGCCGGTTGTTTTGCGTGGCCGTGAGCGCTCGGCTGTCAAGACGAGAGCGGTAGACTTAAACTGCGGGCGACCACAAGGGTCGCCCCTACAACATATCTTGACAGATCGCCCGTAATTTGGCTGAATGCTCGCGTCTTCTTGTCGGCGATCATCTCTCCCTAATTGTTGATGAAACTGTAGAGAGAAAATCATTTCGCTTTACCCAAATACATCCAGGGTTAGCTCTCCCACATTTGCAGTCTTAGGAATTTCAAATAGAGGTTCAGAAGGGCATGAGCAATTCAATCGACAACTCTCGAGCCAGCTCGGCCGCAATTGAAGACCGTAGTTTCTTCGGTCATCCGCGCGGCTTGTCCACACTGTTCTTCACCGAGATGTGGGAGCGGTTCAGTTACTACGGACTGCGACCGCTGCTGGTTCTGTTTATGTCGGCTGCGATCATGCAGGGCGGCTTTGGCATTGAACGCGACCAGGCCTCGGCTATTGTCGGCATCTATGCAGCGAGCGTTTACCTGGCCTCACTACCGGGCGGGTGGGTCGCTGACAGGTTGCTCGGCTTGCGTCGCGCCATCATGACGGGCGCCGTGCTCATCGCTTGTGGTCATTTCTCGATCGGCCTCTCGGCCTTCGCGCACGGCCGAGTCCCGTTCTTCGTCGGGCTCATATTTATTGTCCTGGGGACCGGCCTCTTAAAGCCGAACATTTCAGCCATCGTCGGGGACCTGTATCCCGAAGGCGGCGCACGCCGAGATGCCGGCTTTTCGATCTTCTACATGGGAATCAACGGTGGTGCGGTTCTTGGGCAAACGGTCACGGGCTTCCTCGGCGAAAAGTACGGCTGGCATTGGGGCTTTGGCGCGGCTGGCGTCGGCATGCTGGTCGGTGTGTTAGTGTTTGCAACGCGCTCGCGAAAGACGCTGGGAAACCTTGGCTTGGAGCGATCTCGACATCCAGATCCCGCGGTTCAGGCACGGCAGGAACGTACCATTAAAGTCACTTTGGCGGCCGGACTGGGTTTACTTGCGCTCGTCGTCGTGCTTGCCGCAACCAGAGTACTGCATCTCAACCCGCAGGCCATCGGCCAGAGTATGACCTATGTGCTGGTTGGTATGGCAGTGTTTTATTTCGCCTACATCTTCACCTTCGGCGGACTGAATAGCGACGAGAAGAAACGTGTCGGGGTCATCGCCATCCTGTTTGTGTTTGCCGCCGTCTTCTGGTCGGCCTTTGAGCAAGCGCCAACGTCTCTCAACTTGTTTGCCAAGGACTTCACGAACCGACAGCTTTTTGGCTGGGAAATCCCGGCGACGTGGTTCCAGAACGTCAACTCGATCTTTATCGTGCTGCTGGCGCCGTTCTTTGCCGCGCTCTGGTTGAAGCTGGCGAAGCGAGGTGCAAACCCGTCGAGTCCAGTCAAGTTCGCGGTTGGATTATTATTCGGCGGCGCGGGTTTCGGCGTAATGATTTTCGCGGCTTATGCAGTGGTCGCAAGCCATGGCACAATTAAGGTCTCTCCATTGTGGTTGGTGGTCAGCTACATCTTTCAGACTGTAGGTGAGTTGTGTCTGAGCCCCGTCGGGCTCTCTTCGATGACGAAGCTCTCTCCACGGAAGTACGTCGGTCAGATGATGGGTATCTGGTTCCTGGCGACGGCACTGGGGAATCTGATCGCCGGCCTCGTTGGCGGTCACGTTGACCCGAAGAAGCTCGATCAGATGCCGCGGCTCTTCATCGCGACCACGGTCTCGCTGGTGGCCGCAGGGCTATTGCTGGCGGCAATGACGCCTCTGATAAAGAGGTTTCTGCCCGACAAGACCAGCTAACTGAGAAACCGCTTAGTTCAGTCGAAGCTTAAGATTCATCCCGCAGCAGGTTGTGCGGTCACCACCGTTGACAGCGCGGGCACCAGTAAGTTGATCGTCCACCATGCACCGCGCGACGAATGCGCGCGCCACAATTGACACAGGGCTCACCTTCGCGTTCGTAAACTTGCCAGAACTTTTCAAACGCTTCGCCGTAAGAAAAACCGTCACGTTTCTCGATGTCGATCCGCGATGTTGAGCTCTCGGTTATCGCGTCGCCCAACACCTCGACAATCGCCTGATGCAAACGCGCAACTCTGCGCGAAGAAAGCGTCGCCGCGATCTTAAATGGATCGATGCCGGCGCGGAACAGAGCTTCGGCGGCGTAGATATTGCCGAGGCCAAGAATCCTGGTTTGATCCAACAGAAGAGTTTTTAAGGTCCGCCGAGAGCGAGTAAGGACCCCTTTTAGGTAGGCGGCGCTGAAGTCTTTCGAGAAAGGTTCGGGCGCGAGTTCGCTGATTCCCTTCGTCGTACTCAGCCGCGATCGCGCAATCAGTTTCATGATTCCAAACTGCCGCTGATCCCGGAATACCAGACGCCGCTCATTGTCGAGATAGAAGATAGCGTGCGCGTGTTTCGGCAAAACGTCGTCCGCGGTTAGATAAAGAAACTTGCCAGTCATGCGGAGATGCACGACAAGGAAGCGCCCTCCTTTACGGTCGGGCTTCTGAAGGGCTCCAATCTTATCGAGTTCAATGAGGATGAACTTTCCGCGCCGAGAAACGCCGGTGATCGTCGAGCCTTTTACTTTTCGGTTGAATCCGGGGGGCGATGTCGGAGCGATAAGCTTCGGAAGCTTGATGTCACTCGCGACGATTTGGCGACCAACGATCACCCGACGCAGCGCGCGCACAACGTGTTCGACTTCGGGGAGTTCAGGCATTGATTTGCGAGAATTAGGGATTCTCAGTGCAAGCGCAAGTGAATTGCCTGCGCAGCTCCGCTAGGAGCGCAGGAGCGCAATGTTTATAGATGGGAGCGCCCGCCAAACTCCATCAGCTCCGTAGAGCGGCATGGCCCGCGCGGACATGTCGCTCCTAAAGGAGCTTCACAAGCTCACATAGCATTGCGTTCTATAAATATGCCGCTCCTAACGGAGCTGCAAGAATGTCCTCTCGCAGGAGCCTTTTAATCGTTTGGTATCCGCGCACCTTCATCGAGCAGCGCATTCATCTTCGCGATTGATGTTGCTTCGCAATAAATGCGGAGCATCGGCTCGGTGCCTGACTGGCGAAACAGCAACCACGATTCGTCATCAAATTCGAGTTTTGTTCCGTCCATCGTGTCGACGTTGGTGACTTCGAAGCCTGCAAACTCGCCGGGTGGGTTTGAAGCAAGCTTAGCCACTAATTCCTGGCCCGACGCGACCTCCATATGCAAATCGCGACGGCCAAAGTGAAACTCGCCAAACTCGTTATGCAGCTCGCGCAACATCACCGAGGGCGGCTTGCCCGCGGCGATGATGGCTTCGAGGAAAAGAAGGGAATTCAGAATCGCGTCGCGTTCGGGGAGGTGGCCCTTTACTCCGATGCCGCCCGACTCTTCAGCGCCAAGCAGAATGTCTTCCTTCAGCATAAGCTCGGCGATGTATTTGAAGCCGACCGGCGTTTCGTAGAGTCTCAAGCCAAGAGCATTAGCGATACGCTTCGTCAACACCGATTGAGAAAACGTGCGAACCACACCGCCAGACATTTTCCGATTGCGCGCAAGATGAAGTAGCAGGAGCGGCACAACGTCGTGCATCGTCATCGTCTCGCCGAGTTCATTAACGGCGCCGACGCGATCAGCGTCGCCGTCGGTGGCTAATCCAACCAGCGCTTTTGTCTCGACGACTCGCGCTTTCAATGGCGCCAGGTTTTGATCGATCGGTTCCGGATTGACGCCGCCAAAGAGCGGATCGCGATAGGAGCGAATTGTTTCGACCTGCAAGTTGCCGCCTTGGAGAAAACGTTCAACCCAGGTACCGCCCGCCCCGTGCATTGGATCGACGATCACGTGCCCCACGGCGCTTCGCAGACGATCGAGATCGATATACGAAGCGATTTGTTTTCGATAGCTGTCGACTACGGGCGCGAGCAATTCATTTCCGTCATCGACAATTTCGCCGCGCTTCGGTGGTGAAGCATCGACCAGCGCCTCAACTGCCGCCGTTGTCTCCGGCGCTGCGCTCCCGCCCCACGGCGCTTTGATCTTGAACCCGTTGAAGTCCGCCGGGTTGTGCGATGCAGTGATCATGACGCCGCCAATCGCGCCGAGCTCTCTCACCGCCCAAGAAATCAACGGCGTCGGCGCGTCTTCAGCGAAGAGCGCCAGGCGGAAACCGTTTCCAACCATTATTTCCGCCGCGCGTCGCGCAAAATGTTCGGAAAGAAACCGGCGATCGTATCCAACAACGACCAGCCGCGTAGTTGGGCCAGATGCGGTTGTTTGTTTCAGCAGATACTCTGCATACGCCTGCGCCACGCGTTCGACGTTCGCAAACGTGAACTCGCGTGCAATCAGCGCGCGCCAGCCGTCGGTGCCAAAATGAATTCGCGCGAGCGGTTCCGTCACGACGCCGCGCCTCCCGTGATGGTGTAATCAGTGAGGGAAGTTTTGTCGCCGAGGACTGAACCCGCTCCGACGACAGCAGAACGGCCAATGTGACAGCCTCGACCGATGATCGCGTTCGTCACTGTTGCCGCGGTGCCGAATCTCGTATGGGGCCAGATGACTGAGTTCTCGATACGCGCGCGCTCTTCGACGAAACAGCCTGGGCCGAGAACTGAATTGATTATCTGCGCGCCGGGTTTGATCGAACAGTCGTCGCCGATGATCGAGAGCTCGTCAATCTCAGCGATCGTGGCTGCGTCAAAATTGCCGCGACGCTCCTTGATATGAATACGCCCGACGCGATTGGCGAGCAGGTCGTGATGAATTTGCAGATAACGTTCAGGGGTGCCGATATCGATCCAGTAAGTTCGCTGCGGGATATGCGCGTAAAACGCTTCCTGGCGCTCCAACAGATTCGGAAACAATCCGTATTCGAATGAGTGATTTTCGCCGGCGGGAATGTAGTCGAGCACCTTCGGCTCGAGGACGTAGGTGCCGGCATTGATTGTGTTAACCGTAATCTCGTCTTCTTTCGGTTTCTCAAGGAAGCGCCGAATGCGACCATCGCTTTCGGTTTCAACCAGACCGTAAGCGCGAGGGTTATCGACAGGCGCGAGCACGATCGTCGCCACTGCCTGTCGCTCGGCATGTTCGCGGATGACGGCCTTGAGATCGAGATCAGTCAGGATGTCGCCGTTGAAAACGACTGTCGGCTCGCGAATTAATTCTTCAGCGAATTTGTAAGCACCGGCCGTGCCCATAGGTTGCGGCTCGACTGTGTACTTAAGCTTAACGCCGTAATCAGATCCGTCGGCGAGTAGTTGCTCGATCTTGTTTGGCTGGTAGGAAAGCGAGAGTGTGATGTCGGTGATGCCCGCGCGGCGTAGTGTATCGATCTGATAAAGCAGAAACGGCCGATTACAGATCGGCACGATCGGTTTCGGAGTGTAAACAGTTAAGGGTCGCAGGCGTGTGCCTTTGCCGCCCGCAAGAATCAGTGCCTGCATGATTGATTACCGAATTGTTGATACGCGGGTCGAATAACGAACGCGAGTCTAACACTCGCACGCGCTCGTTTCAATTGCGCCCTTCTCAAAATATGTTCTTCCTTAGGATGTTGCCGTACAATCCGCATCATGATCTCCGGATACCTTCCCTTTCTCATCCATCTGATTCTTCTTATCGCGTTTTGGGGTGGTATTGGCGCTGTTGATGGCTGGCTGCGAGGGGCAGCGCAAATTCAGACCGATCTAAGCAGACCAACGCTCGTTGGTTTTTTCCGCGGCTGTGCGAAAGGGATCGGCTTCCTTGTTACTTTTACGCTGATTGCGCTCTATCTGCCGGTCCTTTTTAATATCAGGTGAAGCCAGGCGCTACTTCAAGATCGTTTCCTTGACACCCCACCGCGTAAATAGTAAATGGTAAATAGTGAACCGTTAACGAAAGACTTTGTTGGAACAATCATGTCAGAAACCAGAGAAGCAGTAATTATCAGCGCGGTGCGCACGCCGGTGGGAAAATTTCAAGGTTCGTTGAAAGGATACTCCGCGACGGACCTTGGCGCACTCGTCGTGCGCGAAAGCGTGAAGCGCGCGGGAGTGAAACCTGAAGACGTTGACGAAGTGATCATGGGTTGCGTCATCCAGGCAGGTTTGGGTCAGAACCCGGCGCGCCAGGCAGCGCTCGGCGGCGGCTTGCCTCCGGCTGTTTCCGCGGTCACGGTAAATAAAGTCTGCGGCTCGGGTCTGAAAGCCGTGATGATGGCGGCGCAGGGCATTAAGTTAGGTGACACCGATCTCGTTGTCGCCGGCGGAATGGAATCGATGAGCAACGCGCCCTATTTGATTCCGAAAGCGCGCGAGGGATATCGACTCGGAAACGGCGTGCTCGTCGACGCAATGATCCATGACGGATTGTGGGACGTTTACAACAACTATCACATGGGCTGCACTGGCGAAGTGGTGGCCGAGAGATTCAAAGTGAGTCGCGCGGAGCAAGATGAGTATGCGCTCAATTCGCATCGCAAGGCAGCGGCGGCGATCAAAGCAGGGAAGTTCAAAGACGAGACCTTGCCAATCGAGATTCCGCAGAAGAAAGGCGCGACCATAGTTTTTGATACGGACGAAACTGTGCGCGAAGACACTTCGCTCGAAGCGCTCGCAAAGCTGAAACCCGCATTCAAGCCGGACGGAACCGTGACGGCCGGCAATGCTCCAGGAGTTAACGATGGCGCCTCCGCTGTCGTTGTCACTTCTCCGGATCGCGCGCGTGCGCTGGGTATCGAGCCGATGGCGCGAATTGCGGCGCAGGCGACGTCGGGTCTCGAGCCGGAGTTGGTGATGATGGCGCCCGTCGAAGCGATTCGAAAGCTGTTGAAAAAAACCGGTTGGTCGTTGAGCGATGTCGATCTGATTGAATTGAATGAAGCGTTTTCGGTTCAGGCGGTGGCGATTATTCGTGAACTTGATCTCAATCCGGATCGCGTGAATGTTAACGGTGGCGCCGTTGCGCTGGGTCATGCGATTGGACAATCGGGTTCGCGATTACTGACAACGCTGCTGTATGAGATGAAACGTCGTAACGTCCATCGTGGTATCGTGTCGTTGTGTCTTGGTGGCGGGAACGCTGTAGCGATGGCCGTTGAACGTTAACATAGTTCGGAGCTGCTAGTAGTGAGTGAGATCATCGGAGTAGTCGGGGCGGGCACGATGGGCAATGGCATCGCGCAAGTGGCCGCGCGGGCCGGCTACACCGTCGTAATGCGCGATGTGAAAGATGGATTCCTCCAACGCGGGATGTTGGCGATTGATAAAAGCCTGCAACGAGACGTTGATAAGGAGCGGCTGAAAGAAGACGAGAAGCGATCAATTATCGGCCGCATCTCCACCACTACAGAGCTTGAGGCGATGCGCGATGCATCGGCTGTGATCGAAGCGGTCACCGAAGATTTGCAAGTCAAAACGGAAGTCTTCAAGACTCTTGACGCGATTGCGAAGCCTGACGCAATTCTTGCTTCCAACACCTCGTCAATTTCAATTACGAAACTCGGCGCGGCAACGCGACGGCCTGACAAAGTTATCGGCATGCACTTTATGAATCCGGTGCCGCTGATGAAGTTGGTGGAAGTGATTCGCGGCATGGCAACGTCGGATGAAACTTACGATCGCGTGCGCGCGTTGTCCGAACAGATGGGCAAGACCGCGCTTGATTGTCAGGACTCGCCCGGCTTTGTGTCGAATCGCGTCTTGATGCCGATGATCAATGAGGCTATCTTCACATTGTACGAAGGCGTGGCTACGCGCGAGAGTATCGATGGCATTATGAAGCTGGGAATGAATCATCCGATGGGCCCGCTAACGCTGGCTGACTTTATCGGACTGGATGTTTGTCTGGCGATCATGAATGTTCTCCACGACGGCCTGGGCGATTCAAAGTACCGGCCCTGTCCTTTGCTGAAGCGTTACGTCGACGCCGGCTGGCTGGGGCGAAAGAGTGGGCGCGGGTTTTATGAGTACTGATCATGTCCGATAAACTTTGAAGTTTGTCGTATTCAAAGCCAAAGGAGCTTCTCGCGAGACACGCGACAAGCTGAAGCTTATCGGACATTAGGAAACTCAAGGTGCAGGAAAACGAAATAGCGCATTATTGTCAGAAGTGCCTCGCCGCGAATCCGCTCGGCCAGGATTTTTGTGCTCGTTGCGGTACGCGTCTCATGATTGTTGTCGAGCCCTCGTCGATGCGTTACGAGACGAGTGACTCGGGCGCCGGCGACGAGCACTTGCTGGAGCGAATTTCAGTACTCGAAAACCGTCTGGGGCGATTGGCCGAACGGCTCGAACGTTCCCTCGACCTGTTGCTGCGCCAGGCTCAGAACTCTTATTTCGATCGCTCGCTCTTGAAATCTCTCATTGGTCTCTTGACCGAAGATGGCGTCGTGCAGGACGAAAAGCTTCAGCGCCTGTGGCAGGAGCGTTGTAAGCAGGATGCCGCCGCGCAGGAACTGAGCACGCGTCGCGATGAATTGCGCGCGAAGATAGTGGCGGCTTATCACGGTCCCGAGGCAGCGACGTTCGAGCAGTTAGTGGTTGAGGGTTTTCTCTTCATCGAAGACGAGAATCCCGTCGGCGGCAGTCGCGCGTTGCAGCGTGCGGTGGAGATAGATCCGCGTAACGGCCTGCTGCTCTCGTTTGTTGGCGAGCATTTCTTTCGTACCGGCAAAACGAAGTTGGCGCGAGAGTTCCTGACCCGCGCGCTCGAAGCATTGCCGGAAGACAATCACGTTCTGTTGCTGCTTGGTTTGGTTTGTGGCGACGAGGGCGATACCGAGAAGGCAAAGGACTTGCTCCAGACTGCAACGCGTCGCGGCGGTCCGTCGTTCGCGGCTCATTACGGATTGGGCCGACTGTTTGTGGCGGAGCAGGAATGGCAAAAGGCGTTGCGCGAATTCAAACTCGCGTTGGCGACTAAGCCTTCGCCGGAGGCGCATTACGCGCTCGGCTGTCTTTATTATCAATTGAGGCGCGACACGAAGGCGGTTCGCCATCTGCTCGATGCGATTCACCTTGACGGTGCTTACGGTGAGGCCTTCCAACTCCTTGCGCAGGTTTACAAGCGCCTGGGCAAACACGAGCTGGCACGAGCCGCGCGCGAAAAAGCAACTTGTGCCGATTCGCAACAAGCCGAGCAAAAAAGGAAGCCGGATGATTTGCCTGCGGCGCCTTCCCTATTCCAGGTCTGGCCGGGCCGGCACAAGCGATTGTTGTCCGGCGGTGATGAGCGACTCGCCGAAGCTTTGCGCGAAGATGCACTTAGGGCATTTGTTAGTGCAATGCCAGATAGCCGTTAACCTCGCGCGTTGACACTCAGCCTTTGGTCGCTATAATTAACCCTTTTGTGCCAGAGTAGCTGGAAGACGGCTTTTGTTACAGAGGGTGGGCGGTGCGGATAGAGCTTGAAAAGCTGGAAGGAACGGAGGGCAAGTTTGCCCACGCTTATGCAGCCGGACAGCTCGATCTGGAAGACGAACGCGTGCGCTTGAGCGCGGCGCCCGAGATTTCGGGACGACTTGTTTGCGACGGCAACAGAGTAGTGGTAAAGGGCCGCCTGTCTGCTGTTGCGCAAGTCGATTGCGATCGGTGCCTGAGGGCAGTTGACGTGCCGGTCGAAACCGATTTCAAACTTCGGTACGTCACGCTGCCAGAGTATGAGTCGATACATGCGGCGGCGCTAGAAGATGAAGACCTCGTCCTGTCGGTCTTTGATGGCGAGGCGATAGAAATCGACGAGCTGGTGCGAGAGCAGGTGCTTTTGGCGGTCCCGTTGCGCGCCCTATGTCGCGAAGACTGTAAAGGCTTTTGCCCGGTTTGCGGGCGAGACCGGAACCTGAAAGAGTGCGGCTGCTCGACCGCCGATACTGATGAGCGTTGGGCGGGACTAAAGAATTTAGGAATTTAGATTTTCAGAATTAGCCACAGAGGCACGGAGATAAGACAACGAAGCGCAGCGACGCAAACGCGCCAGATAGTTTGGAGTTTCTTTTTCTAAATTAATTCTTCCTCTGTGTCTCTGTGCCTCTGTGGCAAAACTTCCGGAGTAATCATGCCAAATCCAAAACGGCGACATTCGAAAGCACGCAGGGGCAAACGTCGGGCGCATGACGCGCAGCGCGCGACACAAACGACGCTTTGCCCAAATTGCCAGGAGCCTCGTTTACAACACCGAGTGTGTCCCAAGTGCGGTTTCTATAAAGGCCGCGAAATTCTGCAAGTGGAACAGACCTAACCGCTGAGAGTTCCCCGTGCGCGATTGGTCAAGGCAAGTGACGGGCAAAGTTGTTCTCGACGCGATGGGCAGCGATCACGCGCCGCACGCAGAGATTGACGGCGCCCTGGCGGCCACGCGCGATCTGGGAATAGGCGTCATACTTGTGGGCCGGCCGGAGATCGTCGAGCCTGAGCTGCGACGTTGTGGTTGGCGAGGCGACGGCGATCGCGGTATTGAACTTGTCGAAGCGGCCGAAGTAATCGCGATGGATGATCCTGTGGCGACCGCGATTCGACGCAAGAAAGAAAGCTCTTTGAGAATTGGTTGTAAGCTGGTTACCGAAGGCCGCGCCGATGGTTTTGTTTCAGCAGGCAACACCGGCGCAGCCATGGCTACTGCGAAAATGGTGATTGGCATGCTGCCTGGCGTCGATCGTCCCGCGCTCGCGGCGATGATGCCGACTAAATCAGGCAGGCCTACGCTCCTGATCGATGTGGGCGCTAATTCTGAGTGTAAGGCGCATCATCTCGTGCAGTTTGCGATCATGGGCGATGCCTATTCGCGCGCCGTGCAGGGAACCGTAAGACCAACCATCGGCTTGATGAGCATTGGCGAGGAAGAAGCGAAAGGCAACGACCTGACGAAAGAGGCGTTTCCGCTCTTGCGCCAGCTCAGCAGCTTGAACTTCGTCGGCAACGTCGAAGGTCGCGACGTTTTCTCCGGTTCAGTTGACGTAATCGTCACGGATGGTTTCACCGGCAACGTGATGCTGAAACTTTCCGAAGGCCTGACAGCCGCGATGCTTTCGATGATCAAGCGCGAGCTGACGTCATCGGCGATGACCAAGGCAGGCGCCATGCTGGCTCGGCCCGCGTTTCGGAACATAAAGAAACGCCTGGATTACTCGGAGCACGGCGGCGCGCCACTGCTCGGTGTCAGACAAATTGTGGTAATTGGTCACGGCAGTTCAAACGCGCGCGCGATCCGCAATGCCATTCGCAGCGCGAAAGAGTTTTCGGAAAATCGCGCCAGCGAAAGAATAGAGAAGGGCATCGCGGAAATCAGCGACGCGGAAATGCTTTTGGGCATCGCGCGCGCGGGTTAGTTATCATGGCTTTTTGTTTTCACAGTCGTTAGTATTCATTTCGTTCTTATTCGAATCGAAGGAGTTTGATGGTTAATACTCACGCGCGCATCCTGGGGACCGGTCATTCTTATCCTGAAGGAATTCTGACGAACGCCGATCTCGCGAAGATGGTCGAGACGTCGGACGATTGGATTACGACGCGCACCGGGATTAAGCAGCGTCGCAAAGCAGCACCGGGAGAATACACCTCGCAGTTTGCCGTACGCGCGTCGCGCCAAGCGATCGAGCGCGCGGGCGTTGATGCGTCGGAAGTCGATCTGCTGCTGTGCGCGACCGTGACGCCCGATCAGATACTTCCCTCGACTGGTTGCATCATTCAGGCCGAACTGGGCGCGAACAACGCCGCGGCGATGGATTTGGTTGCCGCCTGTTCGGGCTTCCTCTACGGCCTGGCCCTGGCCGACGCTATGATTCGCACCGGCCAGTCGCGTTATGCGCTGGTGATTGGCGCCGAGATACTGACGCAGTATGTTGATTACACTGATCGCGGAACGTGTGTGCTGTTCGGTGATGGAGCGGGCGCGGCACTGCTGGGGCCGGTTGAGGGCGATCGTGGGATTCTGGCGGCGCGAATTCGCTCAGACGGACGTTATCTCGAGCAGTTGTATTCGCCGGGCGGCGGCACGCGACGGCCTCCGAGCGCTGAGACGATCGCCGCGGGTGATCATTTTTTCAAGATGAAGGGCAACGAGTTGTTCAAGGTTGCCGTGCGGTCGATGTCGGAGATTTCCAGGGAAGTCCTCGAGGAAGCTGGTGTGCGCGCGGAAGACGTGGATCTTTTTATTCCGCATCAGGCCAACCAGCGGATTACCGATGCCGTCGCGAGTAAACTCAATGTCGACAGCGGGCGCGTTTATTCGAACATTGAGATGCACGGCAACACGTCATCGGCATCGATCCCGATCGCGCTTGACGAGTGTGTCGAAGCTGGGCGAATCAAGGCGGGCGATTTGGTTTTGATGGCCTCGTTTGGCGGGGGCGTTACGTGGGGCGGTGTGCTGGTGCGTTGGTAACGCGCCCTCAGATTTTTGATTTGAAATTTGAAATTTGAAATGGCCTTTGGTCTTCGGTCTTTGAAGTTTGGCGCGAGCGACTTTGGCCTTTGGGTCGCACATAGGACTTGCGAGATCAAATCAAAGATCAAAAATCGAAGATCAAAGACCAGAGATCTCAGATCTGAGATTTAAGATCTGAGATCTAAGATCGAAAATGGCAAGCATCGCGTACATCTTTCCCGGGCAGGGATCGCAATACCCAGGCATGGGAAAGGAGTTGGCTCAGAACTTTCCGGTCGCCCGCAAGCTCTTTGAAGAAGCCGATGATGCGCTCGGCGTTTTTATCTCGCGCTTATGTTTTGACGGCCCGGCTGACCAGTTGCAGTTGACTGAAAACACGCAGCCTGCAATTCTGACTACTTCGGTTGCGGCGCTGCGCGTGATTGAAACCGAAGGATTCCCGCGGCCCGCTTACGTTGCAGGGCATAGCCTGGGCGAGTATTCGGCGCTGGTTGCCGCCAGGTCGCTCTCGCTTGCGGAAGCTGTTTGCACCGTCAGGGCACGAGGCCGCTACATGCAGGAGGCAGTGCCCGTGGGCACGGGCGCAATGGCGGCGGTGCTTGGCGCTTCCCTGGAGGTTATTGAAAAAGCCTGCGCCGAGGCGAGCGCGGGAGAAGTTTGCGCGCCGGCGAACATAAACTCGCCGCACCAGATCGTGATTGCGGGCAACACGGCGGCGATCGATCGGGCGATGGAGTTATTGAGAGACGCGGGCGCAAGAAAGGTCGTAAAGTTGAACGTGAGCGCACCCTTTCATTGCGCTCTGATGAAGCCAGCGCAGGAACGTTTGGAAGTTGATCTCGCTGAGATCGAGTTTCGCGATCTTGATGTCCCGCTGGTAACAAACGTTGATGCAGCCGCAATCAAGGGCGGCAATGAAGCACGCGATGCACTGGTCAAACAAGTGTCGGCGCCGGTGCGTTGGCAGGAAGCGATTGAATTAATGATTCGCGAGGGTGTAGAAACCTTTGTCGAATTGGGACCGGGAAAAGTTCTATCAGGTTTAGCGCGGCACATTAACCGCGCGTCAAAGTGTTTTAATGTTGAAGACCTGGCGAGTTTCAGAGCAGCAAACTCGAATCTCGCCAAGTCCGACAAACTTTAGTTTGTCGTCGCTGACGAAAGCGACAATTCGCAAGGCCGCGACAAACCGAAAGTTGTCGCACACAACAAGTTGTCTATTATTCAAAGAGGAGCAAAACAAGATGCCGGATCAAGAGATCGAGAACAAGGTAAAGCAAATCATCGTTGACGAGCTTGGCGTGGACGAAAACGAGGTCACTCCAAACGCTCGCTTCATTGATGACTTGGGCGCCGACTCGCTGGACACTGTCGAACTCGTCATGCGTTTTGAAGAAGAGTTTGGCATTGAAATTCCCGATGAGGACGCCGAGAAGATTCAGAGCGTGCGCGACGCGTATAACTACATCGACCAGCACAAGAAATAGCTGGCGGGCGGGTCTGGTAATAAGTGGCAAGTGATAGGACGACTCAACTCTTATCACAGCTCAGTTATCACTTATCACTCGCAAAGGAGTTCCAGCATTGACACGTCGGGTTGTGGTTACAGGCCTGGGTCTGGTTACGCCAATCGGAGCTACGGTCGAAGAAACGTGGACCGGCTTGATGAGCGGGCGCAACGGCGCCGATTACATCAGGAAGTTTGACGCGGAAAAGTTTCCCGTTCGGTTCGCGTGCGAGGTCAAAAACTTCGACGCGCTCCAGTTCATTCCGAAGAAAGAGGCGCGCAAGATGGGCGCCTTTATTCATTACGCCATCGCTGCTTCACTCGAGGCAGTGGCTGACAGCCGCTTGGCGCTGACTGAAGCTGGTAAGTTTACCGATGATGTTAGCGAGAACATCGGCACTTACATCAGCAGCGGCATTGGAGATTTCTGGGCGATAGAACGCGAGCATTCGAAACTTTTGAACGATGGTCCGGATCGCGTTTCGCCTTTCTTCATTGTTTCGGCAATCGTCAATCTTGCCGCCGGCCAGGTCTCCATTCGCTTCGGCGCCAAGGGACCCAACTCGGCCACCGCGACCGCCTGCTCCGCAGGAGCGCACGCCATCGGCGACAGCTTCAAGATAATTCAGCGCGGCGACGCGGACGTAATGATTTGCGGCGGCGCGGAGTCGGCCATCACGCCGATGAGCGTCGCCGGGTTTGCTTCGATGCGCGCCCTGTCGACGCGCAATGATGATCCACTGCATGCTTCGCGCCCGTTTGAACGCGATCGCGACGGATTCGTGATCGGCGAGGGCGCGGGCATCATGATCCTGGAAGAGCTTGAATTCGCAAAACGTCGCGGCGCGCGCATTTACGCCGAAGTGGTGGGCTATGGCATGTCGGCGGACGCATTTCATTTGACGATGCCCGACGAAACCGGCTCGGGCGCGATTCGGGTAATGCAGAAGGCTTTGCGTGACGCGGGCGTGCAACCCGATCAGGTTGGCTACATTAACGCGCACGGAACGTCGACGCCGTACAACGATAAGTTTGAGACAGTTGCGATCAAGCAGACTTTTGGCGCTCACGCCTACAAGCTCGCCGTCAGCTCGACCAAGTCGATGACCGGACATTTGCTGGGCGCCGCCGGCGGCATCGAAGGTGTTTTCTCCGCGCTCGCGATTTATCGCAACATGTTGCCGCCGACGATCAACTACTTCAATCCGGATCCGGAATGCGATCTCGATTACGTGCCGAACGAGCCACGCGAGGCGAACGTTGATTACGCATTGTCCAATAGTTTTGGTTTTGGCGGCACGAACGCGGCGCTGCTGTTCAAACGATACCAAGAAGAATGAGCTTTGTACTTCGGGCTTTGTACTTTGAGTTTTGAGCTCAAGATTATTGAGGAGTCAAAGAACAAAGCACCAAGTTCAAAGTACAGGACGGTCACTTAGCTATGAAGATACTTGTTCTGATGAAGCAGGTTGCGAGCAAGGACGCGATTCTGCGTCTCAACAAAGAAGCAACCTGGATCGAAGAGGCCGATCTTTCTTTCGAAGTGAACGAATCCGACGGCTACGCGCTCGAAGAAGGGTTGAGATTGAAAGAGAAGCATGGCGGCGAAGTGATCGTCTGCTCGATGGGACCGCAGCGCGCGAAGGCGGTTATCAAAGACGCGCTCGCACGCGGCGCCGACCGCGCCATCCACGTTGTCGGCGACAATCTTGCGCATCTTTCTCCTTATGCGGCGGCAAAGGTTTTGGCCGAAGCAGTGCGCGACGAGCAACCGGATCTCGTAATGACCGGCTTGCAATCAGACGATTACGGCTATGCGCAGACCGGCGTGATCATGGCTGAATTGCTGGGCCTGCCGCATGCGACGATCGTGATCGAGGTTGATGCTTCGGGCGACAAACTGCGAGTCAAGCGTGAACTCGAGAGCGGCTGGTATCAATGGTACTCGATGCCAACGCCGGCGCTGTTGACGATTCAATCGGGCATCAGCCAAATTCGTTATGCCTCATTGAAAGGAATCATGGCTGCGAAGAAAAAAGAGATTAAGGAAGTAACGGCGCCGGTCGAGATCGTCGATCACGCTTCGCATCAACGGATCGAAAAAGTCTACTTCCCGCAAAAAACAAAGCAGACACAGTTTCTCGGCGCCGGCGATGCGAAGAAGGGCGCGGTTGAGTTAGCGGAAAAGCTGCGCACGGAAGCACGAGTGATTTAGGCGTGCGGGAGGTCTTCTTAGGAGAAAGTTTGATCATCTGATTTGGAGATAAGACCATGAAATCCATTCTCATTCTTGTCATTGTCGCCCTCTGTTCTATTTACGCCCTCGGGCAACTCAACCTAGCTCCGAACCTTCAAGGTGAAAAAACTGCGTTGGATTATCTTCGCGAAGGAAGCGCTTATTACGTTAAGGATGACTTCAAGAAAGCCATCACGCCCTATCAGAAAGCCCTCGATCTCGAAAAGGAACATCCGACACTCGATAAGACTCTTTGGAAAGTGCTGGTTGACAACCTGGGGATGTCCTATGGAATTACCGGCAACTTGAAGAAGGCCAAAGAAACCTTCGAGTATGTCATCTCAAAGGACCCTGACTATCCGCTCTTCTACTACAACATGGCTTGCACTTACGGCGAAATGAAGGACCTCGATAAAGCGATCGAATACCTGAACCTCGCCTTTGATAGAAAAGCGAACATGATCCAGGGCGAAGAGATGCCCGATCCAACCACCGATTCTTCATTCAAGAGCTTCATGAAGAACGAAAAATTCCTCAACGCACTGATGGAACTCAAACAGAAATGAGCAACGGCATTTTAGTTTTCATCGAACATCGCGACGGGGCGATCAACAAAACTTCATTTGAGGCGATCGCGGCGGCGCAGAGCCTGGGTTCGCAACTGCAACTGCCGATAAGCGCGGTCGTGTTGGGTTCTGACCCGACCACACTGGCGCAAGAGATCGCTGCGTATGACCTTGCGAAAGTGATCTGCGCAACCAACGCTAAGCTCGCCGATTACACTCCAGATGGTTACACCGATGCGATGGAGCACGTCGTGCGGCAAGTCGATCCGCAGCTTGTCGTTATGCCCCACACCTACCTCGTACGCGACTACGCGCCAAAGCTCGCCGCTCGATTTGGCAAAGCGCTCATTTGCGATTGCGTGCGCGCGAAAGTAACGGACGGCTCAGTGACGTTCACACGCAGAATCTTCCTGGGCAAAATCGACGCCGACGTTGTCTCGGATGGCGAAGCGCCCACGTTTGCGACGTTTCAGTCTGGCGCTTATCGCGGAGATCAGGCGGTGAAGGGAAGCGGCGCGCCGGTTGAGACAATCGAAGTAGCAGTCGGTGAGATTCGCATGACTCCGGAAGCGCCGTTCCAGGAAGTCAAACAGGCAGTTGACCTGACGAGGGCCGACATAATTGTCGCGGTTGGTCGCGGAATAAAGAGCAAAGACAATCTGGCGATCGCCGAGAAGCTGGCGGAAGCTCTCGGTGGCGATCTGGCGGCCTCGCGACCTATTTGTGACGCGGAATGGCTGCCGATCGATCGGCAGATTGGTTCATCCGGACAAACGGTGGCGCCCAAGCTCTATATCGCAATCGGAATCTCCGGCGCGATTCAGCACCTCGTCGGGATGAAGAACTCGGGAACGATCGTCGCCATCAACAAGGATCCGGAAGCGCCGATCTTCGACATTGCTGACTATGGCATCGTCGGTGATCTGTTCGAAGTTGTTCCCGTCCTGACGGAAGAAATTAAGAAGCTGAAGGGCAGTTGAGTACCACTATTTGGCATTGGCGCTCAGCGCTTGCAGGTCTTTTACGATCTCTTCCGGCTTCCACTTGTTCTCACGATAAACCTTGAAAACCTTCCCATCGGGTCCAATCACCGCCGTGCGCAACGCGTGGATGACTTTCTGCTCGCCGGAAGTCGTGTCGTTGTAATAGCGCATGCCGAAGAACTGCGCGAGGCCTTTGATCTGTTCCTTGGTGCTGGTGGCAAACTCCCAATGCTGAAATGTTTCGTTGGTGTAACGTCCGGTGTACGACGCGCCGTAGCTGCGCAACACTTGCGGCGTGTCATACTCGGGATCGAAACTTATGCTTAGCAGATGGGTCTTGTTGTAAAGCTCCGGCTGCTTTTGTAATTCCTGATCGATGATCGCAAAGTTGTTGCTCATCAGCGGGCACTGGTCCGGCATGGGACAGCGCGTGTAGATGAACGTCAGAGCGAACGCCTTCCCCCGATAGTCTTTGATTCTGATCTGCTTGCCATCCTGATTTGTTAGGTAGTAGTTCGGCACTTCATCGCCGGCCTTGGGTTCGGCCAGACCGTCAACCACTTTGGTGCTGGTCTCGGTGCTTTCTTTTGTAATCACCACATCTTCGAGCCACGACGTCGATCCATCGATGACGAGCGTGGCGGTGATCTGATCACCGGGAACTAGCGGAATTTCAAATGGCCAATCTTCCTTGATAGTGTACGGCATGGTCATGCCCGGCATGTAGCCTTTGATTTCTTCATGAGCCACGGTGACCAGGCGTTTGTCTTTCTCAACCGCCACGACTTTGCCTTTCAAGTCGTAGCGTTTCTCGTTTGCTGAACGGCGATGACAGCCAGCCAGCGTCGCAAGCGATATGACAACCGCGCCGAGAACGAGAATTGAAGTGCTGATCTTATTTATCGACATTGGTTAAAACAGCAGACATTGAACAAAGAGACCCAATCACAGATTTTATTCCGGACGCATTGAATTATCATCCAGGTTCACGAAATCCCCAAACCGGTCGTCGCCAGGGTCACGCCGGAATGCAGATGATGCGGAACGGGATTTCAAGTATACTCGCGGCAAGTTATCGTTGGTTTTGTTCACGAGCGTCTTGAACTGATGACGGCGAAAGAAAATAGCGCGACCCAAGTGGTAAACGGAGCAGCGCTGCTCGATGGCGCTCGACTCGCTGATGAGATCAAGCGCGAGGTTGCTAACGAGGTCGAGCGAATCCGCCGAGAGCACAACATCGCACCATGCCTTGCCGCGATTCGCGTCGGTGACGACGCGGGCTCCGCCGTTTATGTGCGGAACAAAATTCGCGCGTGCGAGGAAGTTGGCATTCGGTCAGAGCACCATGCTCTTTCAGCCACCACCACGTCGAAGGCGTTGCTCGACCTAATAGAATCGCTTAACAGTCGCGAGGACGTTGACGGCATTCTAGTCCAACTGCCGTTGCCTAAAGAGATTGACGAAGCTGCGATCATCGAAGCGGTCGATCCGGAAAAGGACGTCGATGGCTTTCATCCGGTCAACGTCGGCAAACTGGCGATGGGTAGCCCCGCGTTTGTGCCGTGCACGCCCGCCGGCATTATCGAGCTGCTGAAGCGCAATGATATTCAGCTTTCCGGCGCGGACGCGTGCGTAGTGGGCCGCAGCCAGATAGTGGGCCGGCCTGTGGCCCAACTTCTTTTGCAAAACGATGCCACGGTAACGATTTGCCATTCGAAGACGCGCGACCTTCCTTCGGTCACCCGGCGCGCCGACATTCTAGTCGTGGCGATCGGTCGCCCGGGCTTCATCGGACGCGATCACATCAAACCGGGTGCGACCGTCGTCGATGTAGGAATGAATGAAGTGACTGACGAAGCGGCAGCTCGCGCGCTCTTCGGCGACGAAGCTGCGAGGCGTATCGAGATCATCGCAAAGCGAGGCTACACACTCGTTGGTGACGTCAATCCTGCTCAGGCCGACGAGGTGGCGGGCCGGCGAACACCGGTGCCCGGCGGCGTAGGCTTGTTAACCGTAGCGATGCTGATGCGCAACACGGTAAGGGCCGCGCGACTGCGGCGAGGCTTGAGTTAAGAATGCTGCGCGTCGGTTTGACAGGATCGATTGCGGTAGGGAAGTCATTTGTTGCTCGCGTTCTTGCGGAGTTGGGCTGCCATGTGATCGATGCCGATCAGACGGCACGAGAAGTTGTCGAGCCGGGTTCGCCCGGCTTGCGAGCGCTGACTGAAAGATTCGGCGCTGAAACTCTTCTCAGCGATGGTACCCTGAATCGAGAGCAGCTCGGCGCGTTGGTGTTTGCAGATGAAGAGAAGCGTCAGGTGTTGAATTCGATCCTTCATCCGTACATCATTGCGAAACAGGATGAACTCCTGCGCGCATTGGAAGGCAAAGATCCCAACGGCGTTGCCGTGGTCGACGCGGCGCTAATGATCGAATCCGGCGGCTACCGGCGTTTTGACAAGCTGATCGTGGTCCACTGCGATCCGGAAGAAGAGTTGAGGAGACTGATGGCCAGGGATCATCTGTCGCGCGATGAAGCCGAAGCAAGAATTCGCTCGCAAATGCCGCAGGAAGAAAAGATGAAACTTGCGGACTACTTAATCGATACATCGGCCGGATTCGATGCCGCGAGAGAACGCACCGAAAAAGTTTATCGAGAGTTACGCGAAGCCGGTGCGAGACGAAGTGACAGTTCTGAGATGTGAATGAGGCAAAACCGGGAAACCTGAACCTTGCGGAATAGACGACACAGAGTGCGAATTTTAGTTGCGGGCCTGTTGCTGCTCAGCTTCATGCTCGCCGATGCAGGTTGCTTTCTGGACGAAAAGATTAGTCCTTACTACGGCCGCATTGTTGTGCCACGTAAACAGCAATTCAGGTGGAGCGACGGCGGCCTGCCACAGGTCTTTGATCCTGCGTTTGCCGCGGCGCCGCCCGACACTGACGCCGTGCGCGCTCTGTTCGAAGGACTCACCGATTACGATCCGCAAACGCTAAAACCAATTCCCGCGGTCGCGCTGCGGTGGGAATCGTCCGAGAACGATCGCGTCTGGACTTTTTATCTGCGGGAGGACGCACGATGGTCCACCGGCGAGCCAGTGACAGCGATGGATTTTGTGAGCTCGTGGCAACGCACGTTGAAGCTGGGCGATCTCGCGCCGCACACGGATTTGCTTAACAACATAGTTGGCGCTCGAAAATCGACCAGCTCCGCGCAGGCGTCGAAGAGTAATGCTGAAGCCAATCATGAAAAGCGTGGCGCGAACAACAAGCCGGTGCGAAAGAACGACAAATCCTCCAGCACCGAAGCGGCTAAGCGTTTCGGCGTCGAAGCAGTTAGTGAACACGTGCTGCGCGTACAACTGCTAAGAGCAAATCCGAATTTTCCCGCGCTCGTGGCGCACCCCGTATTTCGACCCGTGAAGATATCCGGCGAAGAGGCGAACAAAGAGATTTCCGCCGCTCACGTAATTTCAAATGGAGCTTTCCAGTTAGCAAAGAGTGAAGGCCCCAGCGTGCAGTTGGAGCGCTCAGAGAATTATTGGGGCAAGACCGATGTGAGCCTCGAGCGCGTCGAATTCGTCGGCGCAAGAGATGCCGAAGCCGCGCTCTCCGCTTATCGCGCGGGCGAAGTCGACGCGGTGACAAACGCGGCCTTCGAGCCGCTGGCACTGAAACTGCTCGCGCCATACAAAGACTACCATCGATCGACCTTCGCCGCTCTGACCTACTACAGCTTCAATACAGCCCACGCCCCGTTTGACGATGTGCGCGTGCGTGAAGCTCTCGCGCTGGCGATTGATCGCGAGCGAATAAGCGAAGACGAGACAGCCGGCGCGACGGAACCTGCGAAGAGGTTCTTTCCGGCTGCAATGTCGGACACCGCCGGCCTGCCGGTGATTGCGCAATCGGCAATGATGGAAAGAGACTTAGCGAAGGCAAAACAGTTATTAGCGGAAGCCGGCTATCCCGACGGCAAAAACTTTCCGAAGTTTCGGCTGCTGATTAACCGAAACGAGCAACAGCACCAGGTGGCCCAGGCGATCGCCGCGATGTGGCTCAGCGCGCTGAACATCGAGGCCGAGATAATTGTTAAGAACTGGGACGAATACGAGACCATCATTCAATCGGGGGAATACGACCTGGTGCGACGCGGACTGGTAATGCAAACAACGGACGAGTTAACAAACCTCAATTTGCTCTTTCCGGAACTGAACAGCACGCGGCAGATGTTGGAGCATCCGCAAGCCGGATCTTCGTCGCCTGCTGCAAAGCGTGACGAGACGAAAGGCGCGGTGGGAAAGAAAACAGCGCCCGCGATCGAGTCAGAGGCAGAGGCGTTGAGCCAGCTCAGGGCGATTCCGATTTATTTCGCTTCGTCCTACACCCTGGTCAAGCCCTACCTTTCGGGCTTTGATGCGAACGTCCTCAACGCGCCATCGCTAAAGCGAATCAAGATCGATACTGGCTGGCAAGAACCGAAGAGCGCGGGAGACGTCTGGTCCAGATGATGTGACCAACGCTAGAGTGCATCTGCTGCGCACGAGCATCACACCAGTCGACTAAACGGATTACTTAAGAAGCGCCCAAGTTCACTCCTTTGCACCCAAGTTAAATACTGTGGTGACCCGGCATTGTTTTGCTGGAGAGCCATCGCGTGAGCAACGCCCGCGCATTGAGCCAAACGTCACCGGGGCCAAACTCAAGAATTCCTCAAGTCGTTCCACAAATCCTCCTCAAGTATTTCTCAAGTCGCTTTCGTAGACTGTGCACGCTTTAACAGCAGACGGCGTTTCTTGACCGATCCGGCAGGTTCGCAGTGTTGCCGTCAGGGCCGCGTTAACTCGTCTCAGTCAAAAAGGAGAAAGAGAAATGTCTCGCACAAAAAAGTTTCTTCCAGCGCTAGGGATTCTAGCCGTCATGGGCTTTGCCGCTGTTGAGAAGACAAGAGCAGCGCCGGTTATTTTTACCAACCGGACGGTCTATACGACGGCTACCGCAAGCACTCCCCAAACCAATATTGATTTCTCAACACAAACAGCGACGAATACGAGCCAGCCGCTACCGAATTCAATCTCGATCCTTGGTGTGACGTTCAGCATCGGCGCCGGACGCACAAACGCAGGGATGGAAATCATCGACGGTTTCAATGTCGGCGCGCCAGGGATGCAGGTCTTGACCGCGGGCGGCAACGTCATCGGTGTTCTGGCCGGACTCAACAACATCGAGATTGCACTTCCCCCGGGAATCACGAGTCTTGGCTTCGACCTAAAGAGCGGCAACACGTCCGCCGGATCGCAAACCGGTGGCGCCTACGAGATTTACGAGAACGGAATACTCGTAGCCACCATTACGATTCCGACGTACTCGGCTTTCGGTTTCTTTGGCATCACCGATATGGCCGGGATCAACTCGATCTGGATCAGGGCGATCAGCGGGGGCGAGCCCGTGCTCCAGAATTTCACCTTTGGACCAAACTCGCCGCAAGCAGTTCCCGAGCCAGCGTCGATGATACTGCTGGGAACAGGCTTGGTTGGGCTCGCCGGGGCCATTAGAAAGCGTCGCGCAAACCGTCAGACCAAACCGGGGGGCGCGGATCTGACGTGAGGCTGAGGAAGGCTTGACGTTTGGGCACGCGATTGCCCCGCGCTGCCCAACACGGCAGTCTTCCTCAACTGAACCTGGAGTTCATTAACCAAGTAGCAACCACAGGAGGGATTCAATGAGCACCGAACGCATGTTAGTCCGAGCAATGCATGAACAACCGGTCGTCGTAGTCCTGGCGATTCTTCTCCTGACTCTTATCGTGCGGGCAATGAAGCAAACGCCGCGGGTCATTGCCGGTTTGCCCGCTCGCATCTTGACCATTCAGCGCGACTGTCGTGTGGCGCTCGCGCGGTCGACGCAAACGCACGTCGTTGAACGACCACTTCTGGCGCCGCATATCACAAACGATTCGCGGTGGTCCAGCGTGAGTTTCGTTCGTTGAGAGTTGGCAGAAAGGACCAAGCCCGATGTTATCGCAACGAAGGACAATTTCTTTCACAACGATCAGGACAGTGGTCGCAATCGCCGGCCTGTTGCTCTTCGCCGCGGCTGAGGCACGCGCTGACGAAGTCACTTTTAGCGGCTCGACCGCCGGCTGTTTCAATGCGGCGTGCACGCCGGCCGCCAGCAGCACGCTGCTGGGACTGACCTACAACAATTCGTCTTTCAACGGCGCGACGTCAGGAGGCTTTCTGGCAATCGGCAACGCGCCGACGCCGCCGAACAACATCAACAACCTTGGCTCGTTCACACTCAGCGGGATGCCCGCAGCTTACGCCGGGAACACTTTTACTCTGCAGGTAACTTTCACTGCGCCGACGGGAATAACGGGCGGCAATGTCAGTACCTACACCGCCACGCTGGTCGGCAGTGTCAGCGGCACGTCCACCGGGGGCGTCTTCGTCGATTTTGATAACACCCCGCAGATGTTCACGTTTTCGAATGCCAATGGCAGCGGGTCATTCACGTTTCAGGTCAACGATGTTTCTGTGACTTCCGGGGGCACCGTGCAGGTGTCGGGTCACATCACCAGCGCCACGCAAAGCGCTCCAGTTCCGGAACCCGCGACGTTGCTATTACTCGGCGCCGGGTTGGGAACTTTGGCGGCCAGGAGACGCAACTCGTTGAGAAATAAACTTCAACGCTAACGACAGGAGCTTGATATGTACACAACGCCTACTATCCGAACGCTTCAAGGAAGCGAGACGATCTACGTCCTTAGAGATCACCGCGGTAACTCGATGGGCACGGGTTCACGAGAGGCGCTCGAAGTCCTGCGCTATATCGCGACCCAGGTTGGCTCGCGAGAGGAAAAGATGGATGTCTGGCGGGACGCATTGAGCAGACGGCCCATGGCGCATGTGCGCTCGGCACTAGTGTTTTGAGATCCGCATTCAAAGAAGGAGAAGACGAGATGTACGAACCGCCAACTATTGAACCGCTCGATAAGAGTCTCGGGCTTTATTTGCTGCGCGATGGCCGCGGCAATCTCCTGGGCGCCGGATCACCTGACGTGCTTGGCCTGCTGCTGACCGCGTCGAAGCGATGCGCCCAACCGGTAAGCAGAGGGAGCGCTTTGAGTCTGACGAGAACGCAACCTATCCAGGCGACTTAACAACGTCGTGGCCACCACCACATTTGATCGCTCAAGACCTTAAATCGGGGCGAAGCTGCAATTTGCAATACAACAGGAGAAACTCCAATGTTAAATGAAAACCTATCACGAAGCGTTAAGTCAGTTGCTCTGCGGCATACGCGAGTTACCAGTTGTTCCATCGCGCTCATCCTGTTGGCAATTGCTATCCTGGCCAGCAGAAGTGGCTGGGCTGCGAATCCAGCGGGCGGTACGCTCAATCCAACCGTAGGCACGTCAGTGAGCTTTGATGGCACTGCCACTGGCGGTTCATCCGCTAACGGCGAAGGCACCTGCGTCGAAGGGGTCAACTGCGACACCTACACGCTCACTGTTGGCGGCACGGCCGCCGCCTGGGCGGGCAAGATGATCTATACAAAAATTAACTGGACGGTACCCACCAACGATTACGATCTGTACATTCACAAGACTTCGAATTCAGGTCCGCTAATCAATTCATCAGGCGGGGGCGCCCCTCTAACCAGTGAGCAATGCGCAATACTGCCGGCCGTCAGCGGCACTGGTGTCTATACGATCCACGTAGTTTATTTCAGCGTTACTCCACAAGCCGATCAGTACCACGGGACCGCCACCGTGCTTAACCAATCAATCAGGCCCGCTCCGCTGGGCAGTGGCCCCGCAGGGCAGTATGTTAACTACCCTGCTCCGAATGGTCTCGGCACTAACTCAGGCGAGCCGTCCATCGGTGTCAACTGGAATAGTGAAGTGGCTCACGCAAGCGACGGCGGAACGGTGATGTTCGAAGCCGGTCTGCAAACGCTGCGCGTCAAGTTCAACGATAGTACCGCGCCGGCGACGAGCACCTGGGAAGACGTCAGTAGCGCAAACACTTCTTTGGCGAGCCTCGACCCAATTCTTTTTACTGACCATCAAACGGGTCGCACGTTCGTCTCGCAATTGACCGGGCAAGATAGCTTGTCCGCCTTTTCAGATAACGACGGCGGTATGGTGGTGGCGGGTTTTGGCACAGGCTGGACACCCAGTCAGGGTGGCGGCATTCCTTCGGGCGTCGACCACCAAACATTCGGCGGCGGACGGTGGGCGGGTGACATGGCAACGGTGCCACATCCAGCTTATGCAAACGCGGTCTACTATTGCTCGCAGGATCTTGCTAGCGCTTTCTGCGCGCGCAGCGATGATGGTGGTCTGACATTCGGCGCGGGCATTCCGCTCTACGTCGGTGAGTGTGGCGGCATTCACGGCCACGTCAAGGTTTCACCGGCAGATGGCACAGTCTACGTGCCCAACCACACTTGCGGCGCAAGTCAGGGCGCCGCTGTGTCTGAGGACAACGGCATTACGTGGACAGTGCGACACGTAGTCGCTGGCAATGGATCTGATCCTGCGGCGAATAGCGGGCCGGCCGATTGGGATCCTTCAATCGGCATCGGAGCAAACGGAACAATCTATTTCGGCTACAAGAATTTTGACGGCACGGCGCACATGGCCGTCTCGATCGATCACGGCAAGACTTTCGTAAGAGATTACGATGTGGGAGCGGTATTCAATATCGCCACCATCGCCTTCCCGACCGTTGTAGCCGGAGATGACGACCGAGCCGCAATGGCCTTCCTGGGCACAACGGGCGCGGGTGGACCGTCGTCACAGGTCTGGCACCTGTACGTGGCCCACACTTATGACCGAGGCGCGTCTTACATCACCACAGATCTAACGCCTAATGACCCTGTGCAGGTTGGTGGCATTTGTTCCGCGGGTCTCAGTTGTGGCAGTGATCGGAACTTGCTCGACTTCATTGATTCGACAGTGGACAAAGAAGGGCGTGTGCTCGTGGGCTATGCCGACGGCTGCCCGAACTGCACGGACGCGGTCAACTCACAGACCGGTAGCGCGCTGGCAACGATCGCGCGCGAGTGCACGGGCCGCGGTTTGTTTGCTCAATACGATTCGCTGCTCGCCGCTTCGTCTTGTGGCAGCGCAAATCCCACCCCGACTCCGACACCAACGCCAAGCGATTCCTGCGACGGCGTGAACGTCATTATTGATGCGACTGGTGACGCGGTTAATCCGGGGCCGGGCGGACAAGGTCCGACTGGTCAAGCTGACATTACGGCGGTTTCGTTCTCGGCAAACTCGACCACGTTGACCACAACAATGAAGGTCACAAACCTGACGCAGACTCCTTCACCTGGGACGACCTTCACCAGTTACTACGTCGTGTGGACGTCGAGTAATGGAATTACCTACGGGACTGAGGTGGACGTGGATGCCGCAACAATCTCGTACAACTGGGGGCTGTGGAATTCAAGCAATAACCAGCTCAGCACCTTTAATGCGGTGACCGGTACGTTCACGCCTGGTGTGAACGGCACAATTACGGTTCCGGTGCCACTTAGCTCGATTGGCAGTCCGACGATACCCATAACTGATCCGTCGCAAACGGCGGCAGTCAATAATCCCTTCGCATATACGGTTGCGGGTGAGGGTGCTCTAGGGGCGGGTCTGGTCTTTACAGCCTTCATGGACCGCGCTCCCAACAGCGGTTCTGGTAAGCGCGCGTTTGTGTGTCCGTCGAATCCCACCCCGACGCCGACGCCGACGCCCACGCCGACGCCAACTCCGACGCCATCACCCACCCCGACAGCCACGCCGTTAAACTGCGTGCCGCCGGGGATAACTGTGGTGACCGATCCTGCTGGTGATCAGCAGGGCGGTGCGGCCGGCGCCAATCAGCAACAGGACATTCGATCAATAGCGTTCGCCGAGCAGTACCCAAGCGGAAATCAACAGCTCGTAGTAACAATGAGCGTAACGCAGCTCGATCCAACCACGATGCCGCCCAATGGCAGTTGGCGCTCGAGCTTCAATGTCACACACAACGACAATACGGTGGTGACGTACTTCGTCGCCGTCAACACCAACTCTTCGTCCAATCCAACCGGCGTCTCGTTCAACTACGGGTTTGTCGACACTACTGGAGCCAGTCCGGTCAGCCGTACGGTTGGCTCTGCCGATGGTGGCAGTTTGGAGCCGGCTAACAAGAACCTGGTGGTTGTTCTCTCGACGAACAAACTCAAGGAGCCTGTCGCCGCGACTGGCGGCGCCACGCTCACCGGACCACTTCCGAATCTCTTTGCCGGCCGAGTCTTGGCAACAATCAACGGGACAACGGCTATTCTCGTTGGAGCGGTCGGAAATGGACTCAACACCACGATCGACGCGACCGGCAATGGCAACTACGCGATTGTCGGCGCCGCAGCTTGTCCACAACCAAGTCCAAGTCCGACACCGCCGCCGCCGACGAACGGGCCGAGATATTTCAACTATGTCTCGCCTCCAGGATATGGCGACGACGCCGGCGAGCCATCAATCGGCGTGAATTGGAATACTGAGCTGTCATTCGCCAACAGCAATGGGCTGATACCCAATGGCGGCACCTCGATGTACTTCGGCGGCTTCCTGTCTTACGCGCTGAAGGTCACATTCAGCGATTGCCCGTCGCCGGCGAATGCGACATGGGAGAAGAAGTCCGTGCTAACCGCGAACACGCCGCGCGCGTTCGGCGATCCGATTCTGTTTACGGATCACGCCACCGGCCGAACTTTCGTTTCGCAACTTGAAGGATTGACTCCGCTCGGCAGCACGACGGACTTTACCGACAACGATGGCGATATGTTCCTGCCGAGCCAGGGATCGGGAATCGCGACCGGCATTGACCACCAGACCATTGGTGGTGGGCCGTTGGCAGCGCCGCTAACAGGTAATCCCGCCAATCCACTTTATAAGAATGGCGTCTGGTATTGCTCGCAAGCGCTGGCCGATGCCAGTTGCGCGCTGAGTCTCGATGGCGGCGTGACGTTCGGACCACAGGTCGTGATCTACACGCTCGCCGACTGTGTGGGCATTCATGGTCACATCAAAGTCGCGCCAGACGGCACGGTTTATGTACCGAACCGCGACTGCTCCAGCCCGAGTCAACAGGCCGTGGTTGTTTCTTCGGACAACGGCGCAACCTGGGCGGTTCGACCACTTCCGACGTCTTCGACAGATGGCACTTGGGATCCATCCGTAGGCATTGCCAAAGACGGCACGCTTTACTTCGGCTATCGCGATGGCGCCGGTCGCGCCCACGCGGCAGTCTCGCGCAACAAGGGTGTGACCTGGACTGACGATACGGATATCGGCGCGGTGTTCGGTTTGAAGAAGACCGTGTTCCCGGCCGCAGTCGCCGGCGATGGCGGGCTTACTACCGGTCGTGCCGCAATCGCCTTCTACGGCACGACATCCGATGGCGACGACCAGGCGGCAAACTTCCCCGGGGTCTGGTATCTCTATATCGCCAGCACTTTCGATGGCGGCCATACCTGGACCACCGTGAACGCCACGCCCGGAGACCCAGCTCAGCGCGGTTGTATCTGGGCTGGCGGCGGCACCAATCCCTGTCGCAACATGCTCGACTTCTTCGATGCCACCATCGATAAGGAAGGAAGAGTGCTCGTTGGTTGGGACGACGGCTGCATCGCCGGATGCGTGCAGGGCCCGCCAAATTCGGGCACAGCGAAAGCAACGATCACACGGCAGACTGGCGGCCCGCGAATGTTTGCCGCCAACGATCCCGTTGAGCCGGCATTGGCCGGGGCACCGTTGGTGACTGCGACACAGAGCGGCTCGGGAAATCCGGTGAGCCTAAATTGGCCGGCGCCCGACAACAGCGGCTCAACGATCACCGGTTACAAGGTCTATCGCAGCGCTAGTGCGGGTGGTCCATTCACTTTAATTGGATCGCCAACTCAAACTACTTTCACAAACAGCACTCCCGGCAGTACGCCTTTCTATCGGGTCACGGCTGTCAACGGAATGGGAGAAGGACCTTATTGCAGCGCAGTCAGTCCCTCGGCGCCGCCGGCAACGGCGTGCTCGGTGCCTGGCATACTCGTGCTCAATGACGTGGGCGCGGGTAACGTGGACAACGATTCGGGTCAGAACACACCTCCCGATCCGCGCGTGAACATCAAGCAACTCCACATCGCCGAACCATTCGTTGAGGGAGACAAACTGGTATTCACACTAAACGTGGCGCCGTCAACCGGCCTGGGCATGACTACACCGCCACCGAACAGCCAATGGTTCATCGTTTGGGATCGACTCCATCCGGAAGTGAGTTTCGATCGCTACTACGTGGCGATGAGGACCGACGCAACCGGAACGGCGACATTCGAATACGGAAAATGGGGTGTGCCGATAGATACATCTGGTAACGGAGTACCAGATCCTAATTCCAACACGCCGTCGATGATCGGCGCTGCTGACAGCGGCACTTACAACGTGGCCACTGGAGTAATCACCATCAAGCTCTCCAGAACCAAGGCTGAGAACATACAGCCGGGCCAGGGTCTCTCGAACATAAACGTGAGGACATACTTTAACCGGCCGGATCCCGGGCAGCGTTCCCAGAATAACGCCTCGGACATTACTGACAACGGCAACTATGCAGTCGTCGGCAATGCGTCTTGCCAGGGGATTACATCACTGAATCCGAGATACGGTAAGCGCCGGCTTGACTCGAACGCCGGCCTGGCCCCCGTTGGACCATATCGGTCGGCGCCAGATGCCGCTGCATTGAACTCAAGGGGCTCCTTGTCTCGACTAACTAACAGCGTAAGCGGCACGACAGCCTTGCTGGCCGCAATCCTGCCGCGAGCTTTACTGGTAGCCGGCCCGCGCGTTTACCTTTTTCCCGGTACGATTTGACCTTTGCAACAACAGAGCGCGAGACCGCGTCCGGTTCTCGCGCTCTCTCCCTTTTGGATAGTATTGCCCAAACAAAACTCAGGGAGTTATGACTATGCGTCCAATGCACATCCCTATGCTTCTTATCGCTATGGTGTTCGGCCTCGCTGTCGGTCATGTCGGTTGCTCGAAATCCGAAGCTCCATCCGCAGCCAGCCAGCCAGCACAACAAGGAAACACGGACTTGGCCAGCACAATGACTCAACCAAGCCAGCAGCAAGCGACAACTTCCAGCGCCGACTCTGGCAAAGGAAAGATCGATGCCTGCGCTTTGCTCACCAGCAAGGAGATTCAGTCGATTCAGGGCGAACCCCTGAAGGATGTGAAGCCAAGTGGGAGATCAGAGGGCGGCTTTAGCGTCTCGCAGTGTTTCTTCGCATTGCCGACTCTCACCAACTCAATAAGCTTGGTCGTGACGCAGCGAGGCGACGGGCCGGGCGCGCGCGAGCCAAAGCAGTTCTGGAAAGAGACATTCCATCGCGACAGTGATTCGGAAAAGGCGCGCGACAAAGGGCGTGAGGAGGAAGAGAAAGAGTCAGCCCCGCCACAGAAGATCTCAGGCGTCGGAGACGAAGCTTTTTGGAGTGCGAGCCGCGTTGGCGGCGCGCTGTACGTGCTCAAGGGCAATGCTTTCATAAGAGTCAGTGTCGGTGGGGCCAGCGATCAGCAGGCCAAGACCAATAAGTCGAAAGCTCTAGCTCAAGCGATCCTGAAACACTTGTGATGGTACCTGCGATGACTTCGCTCTAAGGAAAACGTATGAACCGCAGGCGCTCGTGAGGTCCTCGATAAGTACCGCCCGTGCATATCCGTGTTCAACAACTCAAGAATTTCTCAAGGTGACTGGGATAGAAGTGGCGTGATGGGAAAGGGACGGCCTAAAGCAACGACATGTCAGCCTTGATTGAACTTCAAATTGAATCGTCAGCTCACACCCGGATTAAGAACATGCAGTTAATCCTCGAAAAGATAACCCGACCTTCGCAACTACCGCGCATTGCGCGCCCGCGGCTCCTGGCCATGCTTCGGAGCAGTCTCGAGTCGTGCGCGTGCACGGTAATCAGTGGGCGCGCTGGCGCTGGCAAGACCGCATTGGCGACTGACTTTGCAGAAACCTGCGACAGGCCAGTGGCCTGGTACAAGGTTGATGCTTCGGACGGAGAGTTACGAATCTTCTTCGATTATCTGGTTGCCAGCATCCGGCAGCAAAGGCCCGCATTTAACAAACACGCCATCATGTCGCTCGCAGGATCCGCGAAATCCAATGACATTCCGCTGCTCGCAGAGACCTTTGTCTTTGAACTCCTCGAGGGCGAGGGTAATCCGTTGCTAATCGTCATTGAGGACCTGCATCTAGTTTGCGATACCGAGTGGCTGGTACCATTTCTCCGCCGTCTCTTGCCGTTAGTGCCGCGAGATGTTCACGTCCTGTTCACCAGCCGGACTTTGCCGCCTGCGCCGCTCTGGCGCATGCGATCAAAGCAGACTCTGGAAGTGATCGACGAGGCGACACTCGCTTTCACGCGCGAGGAAGCCGTTGAACTTTTCGAGACTTATGGTTTGTCAGGCGAGCAGACGCGTCTCGCCTTCGATCGCACGAACGGGCGAGCTGCCGCTCTTGCCGATTATGCGGTTGCGCTAAGCGAGTCACAGATAGAGATCGCAAACGTGCCGGCTGAAATCAGTAAGCAAAGTCGCAGAGATCAAACTGGGCCTCGAGAATTAGTTGTCCCGATTGGGTGAGAAGGATGATCCGCGGTCATTCAACATCGCCACAACTTGCGGATCCTTTTGGTCTGACGGGCGCAGCTTACCGCGCAGCCCGTGGATCGATGCCGCATCACTATGCTAATCTCTCGCCAAATCTTAATCCCCCGAGGCAAAGTGAAATGGCGCCAAGCTCCCGTCAGGGGAAGCCGGCAAAGGCATCTGCTCCAAAATCAACTGAGCAGTCAGGTGGCCAGCGTGGCCTTTTTCTGCGCACGAAGTTGTTGCCGCCGCGGCCGACCGCTGAACTCCTCTCTCGCCCGCGCTTGACTGAAAGACTGCTCGCGAATCTCTCGCGTCCGATGACGTTGGTCACCGCGAACGCGGGTTCGGGCAAGACTACGCTCGTCGCAGATTTTTTACGCACGCACCAACGGCCATTCGTTTGGTATCAGTTAGACCACACGGACGCCGACCCATTGATCCTCCTTGGTTATCTGACTTACGGCATTCAGCAGGTTGTGCCCGGCTTTGGCGAGGCAATGTTCGCGTACCTGCGGGAATCGGCCAGCGAACTGGCCCAGCATCCGGAGCGTGCCGTTGACGTGCTTTTGAATGAAGTATTGGAGCAGGTTGAACAACAGCTTGTCCTGGTCCTGGATGATTACCACCATCTCGGCCCCGAGACACCGGTGCATGCAGTACTGGATCGGCTGCTGGCGTATTTGCCAGATGTTCTGCACGTCGTCGTCATCTCGCGCGAGATGCCTCCGCTTTCAGTGGCTCGGTTGCGAGCGCAAGAGCCGGAAGCGATCATCGATCGCGCTGACCTCCTGTTCACGGACGAAGAAACGCAGCAGCTCTTTCGCAAAGTTTTTGACCTGGAGTTGACCGCCGAGCAGCTTACCGAATACCGGGAACGCACGCACGGCTGGATTACCGCTTTGCAACTCGTGAGACAGGTTGCGCAAAGAAGTCTCGCTGGAGTTCAGGGCCAGAACGGCCACCCGGATCTATCTGAGATCTTGCGGCAATCTGAGCGCGATATTTTTGACTATTTTGCCGAGGAGGTTTTTTCCGGTGAGTCAGAGAAAGTTCAGCCACTTCTGCTGCGGATTTCGCTGCTGAATCGGATCGAGCTCGACACCTGCACGGCCCTTTATCCCGGCATGAATTGCTCGCGGGTCTTGCCGGCCCTGGTGCGGCGCAACGTCTTCATCACCGTGGCCAGCGATGGACGTGGCGAGGAATACCGGCTACACCCGCTGTTCCAAAGTTTCTTGCGGCGCCGTCTTCGCAGTGAGGTCGGGCGCGCTGGGGTGGCTGCCGAACATCTGCTCTGCGCCGAGCATTTCGCCGAACGTCAGTTGTGGGAGCAGGCGGCGCGCCATTTCCTCACCGCAGAGGACTTTGATAGCGCCGCCAAGTTAGTGGCCGAGCGAGGCGGGAAGTGGATCGCTTCGGGGGCGTTGGGCTCGCTGGCCTCTTTGGCGGATGCGATTCCGACGGCGGCTCTGGAAACTCATCCGCGAGCGTTGGCCCACCGCGCGGAAGTGGCGCGGCTGCGTGGCGAGTACGATGCGGCCCAAGCGCTGTTTCGACGCACAATCACTCTCCTGCAGCAGCAGGAAGACCGCGAAGGCGAAGCCGAAGCGCTTCGTTCTCTTGCCGCCATCGCCAGAAGCCAGCGCGATTTTAGTGTCGCGTTTACGTACCTGGATCGAGCCACTCAACTGACCGATGAGCATTCAGCGGTAAGAATGAAGTGTGGCAACACGCGCGGGTTGTGCCTGGTAGCCATGGGCCAGTGGACCGCCGCCGAGCGAGAGTTTCGCGCGGCCTTGCAACTTGCCGAGGAGCGACACGACGAATATTACGCGAGACTGATTGCTCACAACCTTGGTACGCCCGCGGGGATGCGCGGTGATTTCGGCGAAGCCCTACAGTGGCTCAGCCGCATGCTACGAACCGATAGCCAAAGACCACCTGCTCCCCAGGAAGCAATCGCTCATCTGAACATGGCGCGCTGCTATTTGTACCGAGGAGACTTTGCGGCCTGTGAACAGCACCTGGGCAGTGCGCTTGAACGGTGCCAGCTTTTCAACCTCGTTGCATTGCGCGGCGAGATTTTTGAAGCGTATGGCAATCTCTATCGCGAGTTGACCGAGGTCGAGCGGGCCACCGAGTTTTACGAACGCGCGGCGCGCGCGTACGACGAAGCAGGAATCAACCTGGAACGAGTAGAGTTGCTCGAAGAGCGAGCCCTGCTCAGTTTAAAAGTTGGAGACCTTCCCACCGCGCGCGCACAACTGGATCGGCTGATTAACTCCCGACCCGTTGAAAGGGACGAGATGCGCTTCTACACCGCGTCGCTATCGCGTGCGCGCGTCATGATTGCGCAGGGAGAGCACGAGTCAGCCAGCACCGAATTAACCAACGCTATCAATTATTTTCGCGCGCATGGCCTCTACTACTATGAGGCTCAAGCCTGCCTGGGCGTAGCTTCCTGCGAGCTGAGACTTGGCAGGGAACCTGAGATGTTTGAGCATCTGCGACGCGCGCTTGATCTTGCGCTGCGCTACGACTATGAATACTGGCTGCAGCGCGAAATAACCAGCAGTCCGGATCTGTTCTCGTCGGAAGAGGCGGCTGAGATGCTCCCGGCGGATCTGCGCGCGCAGTTGGCGACAGCCCTGCGACAGGTCTCGCAACGCCCCCTTGCGCCGCAAACAGCGGTGGCCGCCTTGGCCTTAGTCACAACGCCACTCGTCGATCTCACGATTAATATGCTTGGTCCGGTTGAGATTGTGCGCGATCCCACCCGACCGCTGGCGCCCGATGCGTGGGCCACGCGCCGCGCGCGCGACATCCTCTGTTTCATTGCGTCGCGCAGACACCGCCGGGCTTCAAAGGACTCGATCATCGACACCTTCTGGGGCGAAACAGATCTGGATGTCATCGAAAGAAACTTTCACCCGACCGTGTCGCACATACGAAAGGCGCTCAACAGCAAACAGTCATTCAAGCAGAATTTCTTGCTCTACCGCGACGGTGATTACCTGCTCAATACCGACTTTTCTTATCGCATCGACGTCGAGGAGTTCGACCGCCTGCTGACTGAAGGAGAGTTAGCACGACGCGCGCGTCAATTTGATCGGTGCGTTGAGTGTTACGAATCCGCGGTTGCGCTTTATCGTGGCGAATTCATGCAGGGCAGTTACGACCCCTGGGCTGAAGAGCAAAGGTCCTACTATCGCAAGCAGTATTTGCAGTTGCTCGAGTCTCTCGTCAGCGTGGCGCAAAAAATGGAAGACTGGTTCAAATCAACCCAACTGGCGCAGCAAATTCTGCATGATGATCCGTTTCGCGAGGACATTCACTGCCTGTTGATGCGCGCGCATGCTGCCCTGGGCAACAAGGGCGCGGTGAGAGAACAGTACGAGGGTCTCCAGCGATTACTACAGAGCGAACTCGGAGTAGAAGTAAGCGCGAAAACGCGCAAGACTTATGAGGAAATGATGGATCCAGCAAAGCAAGCCTAGGCGCTTAGGCCGGCGGAGGATTCTTCTGCAAAACACAACGCGAATGCAACACGTGCAGACCAAGCGCCAACTAGAATGCGTTACTGTTCCAAAGCACGAATCGGTGGCGCGGCGAAGATACTGGCAGGCGGCGTTCAAGAATGAGGTCGCTAACGCTATTTGCAAGTCAAACGGTTACGGAAGACCCCCCAGAGGAGCGCACTCTCGCCATTTGAATGTTGTTAGCATGACTGCACCAACAAACCCGACTGAGGTGATGGTTTGCTAAAGATGATCCTTCCAAAGAGCGGCTACGGAGCCAAGCAACTTCTCGCTTTGGCCCTGGTTCTCCTTCTTGGCGTCACACCAGCTTTAGGCGGAATCACTATCACCGGCTCGAACGGCATCGTCATGACCGGCGCTGACAGTGTCACCTTCGATCATACAAACGGGATTGTCATGACGGGCGCGGACGGCGTCCTCAACTATGGGGCCAACGGCATCGTGATGACCGGCGCGGATGGGATTGTAATGACCGGCGCCGACGGCCTGTCTTATCCAAACAGCGTGCGCGCGGTAAGTGCCGACGGCATTGTGATGACTGGCGCTGACGGCATTGTAATGACCGGCGCGGATGGGATTGTGATGACCGGCGCCGACGGCACCACCTATACCTCAACTTCAATCACAATTAACCAGGCCAATGGCATTGTGATGACCGGCGCCGATGGCATCGTGATGACCGGCGCGGACGGAGTTGAACAGACAACGGCAAACGGCATCGTGATGACCGGCGCGGATGGGATTGTGATGACCGGCGCCGATGGGATTGTAATGACAGGCGCGGATGGCATCGTGATGACGGGCGCGGACGGCACTGTTTCGTCAGTTGTACCCAATGGAATGAAGTTCACCAACGTCACTGGAATTGTGATGACCGGCGCGGATGGCATTGTGATGACTGGCGCTGACGGAATCATGGTGACTGACGCCTATGGTCTGCCCGCGACTGGCGGAAACGCTGCGCAGAGTGGACTACAGAGTGTGGACCCGGAGTTGGCAGTGCAACTCAACCAACTGACTGACGACAGCAATGTCAATGCCGCGATTGTCTATTACCACCTGCCCAACGATACCGACTTTGCTGACTTGCAGCGGATCGGCGTTGTCGGCGGCACACGTTATCGCGTGCTTCCCATGATCACGATGACCGCAACGCGTACTCAGGTCATTGCGATCTCGCATCTGTCATCGGTGCGGTCGATATACGGCAACCGCACGCTTAACTTAAGCAGCGAACCTGAAGTGCGTGCGGGCACCGGCGTTGATCGCGCATGGCGGGATGCAGAAGTTACTAACCACAACTCAAACCTCCCGGTCAGCGGCCGCAATGTTACAGTCGCCGTGTTGGATACGGGGATAGACGGCACACATGGTGATCTCGCGGGCCGCGTGACACAAAATGTGAAACTGGCGAGCATGCAAAGCGCTAGTGTTGGTTTCAATTATCCGGTCAATACAGAGAATCTGCCCAACACTGACCAGGCTTACGGGCACGGCACATTTGTCGCCGGCCTTATCGGCGGTAATGGCGCGCAGTCGAGTGGAAAGTACAGCGGTGTCGCGCCGGGCGCGCGCCTGGTTGGCTTGAGCGCTGGCGATCTCACCTTGCTCTATGTGTTGGAAGGTTTCGACTATTTGTTGACCCGCGGCGGCGACCTCGGCGTACGCGTAGTGAATTGCAGCTTCTCGGCAAACACCGTCTTTGACGTAAACGATCCCGTGAATGTCGCCACGCGGATGTTAACTGACCACGGCATCAACGTCGTCTTCTCGGCGGGAAACAGCGGACCAGGCCTGCACACCTTGAATCCCTACGCGGTCGCCCCGTGGGTCATCAGCGTTGGAGCGACCGACACACCGGGACATGTTGCGAGTTTTTCATCGCGAGGAGATTTCGCAAGTGCGCTGTTCCATCCGACACTGGTTGCGCCAGGCGTGAATGTGATCAGCGTGCGCGGGTCGGGAGTCGCCAACGTCACCGGCGCTGAAGGCGTAGCCGCGGGAACTGATGCCCAACGTCTCAGCTCATCAGAATTGCCTTACTACACGACGTCCAGTGGAACCAGTTTTTCCGCGCCGCAAGTGGCGGGCGCGATCGCGCTGATGCTTGAAGCCAATCCCAATCTCACGCCGGCGCAAGTCAAGGACATCTTGCAGCGCAGCGCGACGCCGCTGCCGCCATATTATGAACACGAAGTTGGCGCTGGCATGCTCAATGTTCATGCCGCGGTTTTGCAGGCATCTTTTCCGGCGCGGCGCATTGGAGCGTGGCGCCGTACGCTCGATCACGGCCAGGTGCAATTCATTAACGATCCGCTAACGTCATTCTCCGGCACCGTTCAACCCGGCAGTGCTTCTGATACTACGCTCGCGATTCCAGACAACGCTTTGCTCGCTTCCGTGCAGATTTCCTGGGGGCCTTTATTGAGCACGAATGATCTCGGTCTGAACGTTTACGATCCGGCCGGCACGCTCAACTCGCAGTCCAACAACCTCAATCTGCCGGGCCTGACCGGCAAGCGCGAACGCGTCGCTATCGGCACGCCCGCCGCCGGCTCATGGCGGGCGAACGTCATGAACACCCTGGGCGCAGGAGTGGGCGCGCAGCGGTACGCTGGTGTTTTGGAGATCACCCGCGCGCGATACGCGGCGATGTCGGACGTCACGAGCTTGAGTCCGTCCTTGCGCAGTGACATTTACCAGAATCTTCGAACTTACACGATGTGGCCCATTGGCAATAAGTTTCGCGGTGACTTCTCCGTTACGCGCGCTGATCTCGCAATGGCGTTAGTGCTTGGTGGTCGCGTGCCGCAATACTTGCCGGGCCAAGCCAGTTATTCAGACGCGCGTGATGTTTCGACAATGATCTTTGTCGAAAGCGCGCAGGCGGCGCCGGGTGGTCCACTCTTTATCAACACCACTGTCGGCAGCAGATTCCGGCCTTATGGTCCTGTTGATCGTTTGACGGCGGCGGTAGCGCTGGTGCGCGCGGCGGGTCTGCGGGCGCAAGCAGAGAGCCAGTCCAACGCCCCCCTCGCCGTACTCGACGCTCTCAACATTCCCAGTGAGTTGCGCGGGTACGTTTCTTTGGCAGCTTCGAAGGGCCTTCTCTCCATTGGCAGTTCCTTCTATCCGGAAAGACCGCTGACGCGCGCCGAGCTTGCTCACGCCATGGCCGCGCTGCAAAGACTAATAGCAACTCAATGAAGACCGGGGGAGTGAACGCACGCTATGTGCGTACCTAAACGGCGAAGTTAGGGCTCTATGACAACCGCCTGAGCGCTCATCGGGCGTTTCATCCCTTAGAGGTTTCTGAAAGTTCACCTTGCATCCCGAAGTTTTCACCTTATAATACGCGCCGGAGTTCGCCACTATGGACCAAGCGAGACATGAGTCATGAATGTTCTCTTGCATGCGCAGGGTCGGGCGACTGCGGAAGGCAGCGAGCATGTTCAATCTCTCATTGAAAATTAGCTTCGTGATCGTTTTAGCCGCGCTCGCGTTAGCAAGCATCTCGTGTAGTGCCTCGGCGAAGAACGAAGTCTATTTTGGCAAGACCGTCCCGCCCGCCCGCAACGTTCTGCACTACTACACCGGCGACGAACCGGAATCCCTGGACCCGCAAGTGAGCACTGGCCAGCCCGAAGGCCGCATCTACATGGCTCTCTTTGAAGGCTTGGTTGAATACGATCCCAAAGACATGCATCCCATACCGGCGATTGCCGAGCGTTGGGACATCAACAACGATTTTTCCGAATTTGTTTTTCATCTCCGCAAGAATGCGCGCTGGTCCAACGGCGACGGCATCAACGCAAATGATTTTGTTTACACTTTTCGCCGCGGACTTTCTCCCAAACTGGCATCGCGCAATGCGGGCTTTGGTTACTACCTCAGATACGGCGAGGCGTACAACCAGGGAGCCGTGTTCGTACAGGACGGGCCGAATCACTTCCTGCTGGAAAAAGACTTCGCGCCTGAGGGAAACACGTCCCAGCCGCTGAGCCAGAAATCGTTGGCGCCTGCCAAATTGACTTTGCCGGGCGACGAGAAGACACGCAACAAACTGCTGGCAAAAGATCCGAAGTTGAAAGCGGCCGTGGCAGGAAAGGAACTGGTCGACGTCAAATCGGAAGACATCGGCGTGGAAGCCGTTGACCCTTACACGTTGCGGCTATCGTTGAGGCAGTCAGCGCCATTCTTCCTGGGGCTGCTCGCTAATCAGTTTTTCAGACTCGTTCCTGGCAACGCGGTGAAGGTTTACGGCGACCAATGGGCTACTCTGGGGAAGATCGTCACCTGCGGCCCGTTCAAACTGAAGTCCTGGAAGCCCTACAACGAACTGATCGTCGAGCGCGATCCGATGTATTGGGACGCGGCCAACGTTCATCTGGATGAAATCGATTTCTATCCGCTGACCGATCTCCCAACAGCGATGAATCTTTACAAGGTGGGTGAGCTGGATGCCGTAGCCAATCACAGCGTGCCGAACCCGTGGGTCGAAACAGTGCGCGAAAAGAAGGATTACATGATTGCGCCCGAGGCCGCGTCAATCTACATTCATATCAACATCACAAAGCCGCCGATGAACGATGTGCGGGTGCGCAAAGCATTCAACCTGGCGATTGATAAAGACAACTGGATCAAATGGCGGAAGATAGTTAAGCCGTTGGATGGAATCGTGCCCCAGGGAATCTTCAAGGAGTATCCTTATCCAAAGGGTGACAAGTTTGATCCGGAAAAGGCCAGGGCGTTACTCGCGCAGGCTGGATATCCAGTGACCAGGAACAGCGATGGCAGTTATGCGTGTCCAACTTTTCCAGTAGATCAAGTCGAATACACTTTTCCTACGGCCTCAACGAACAAAACGATGGCTGAGTTCATGCAAGCGCAGTGGAAACAAAGCCTGGGCATCACCGTGTCTCTACGGAGCATGGAGTTCAAGACTTTTATTTCTTACCGCGCGAACCTCGAGTACAAGGGAATGGCGTTTGGCGCATTTTCGGCGGACTACATGGATCCGTACACGTTCTCAAGCATCTTCTACACGCCGGCCGGAGACAACGGCACCGGTTGGTGGGACCAGAAATATGTTGACATGCTTGACGAAGCGAATACGCTCTCCGCGCCGGGGCGCTTTGAGTTGTTGGCCAGGGCCGAGCAACTCATGATTGATGCGCAACCGATTATTCCGATCGAAACCAGTGCCGTTAACTGGACGAAGAAGCCTTATGTCAAAGGGCTATATCCAAATGCCGGATCGTTGTTTCCCTGGAAGTTCGTTTACATCGAGCGCGATCCGTCGAAGTGGGACTACGGTACGCCAAGCCTGACGGAGTAGCACTGACAGTGCGGCATCTCCCCGTGTTGTTGGGTTTGTTTCGTGTGCTGCGCGTGGATCGTGCGTTTCGTTGGCGAAGCAACGATCCACGCGCATCACACGAAAAGATGAGTCTTTTCCAGACTGAACGAATCAATGCTTCGATTCATAATTCGCCGCCTGCTGATTACGATTCCGACGATCTTCGTCGTGATCACTTTGACGTGGGGTCTGATTCGGCTGGCCCCGGGCAACTTCTATTCGGGCGAAAAGAAAATTCCCAAAGCCGTCGAGAAGAATATTCGCGAGAAGTATGGCTTGAATAAACCATGGTATGTGCAATACGGCAAAACGATGGGCCATATTGTGCGGTTGGATTTCGGCGACTCTCTCAAGTATCAGGGCCAGTCAGTTAACAGGATCATCGCGCGCTCGCTACCGGTTTCCGCCACGATCGGTATCCTTGCGTATTTGCTGGCGCTGATAGTCGGAATCACCATGGGCTCGATTGCGGCTTTGAAGCAGAACACAAAGTGGGACTATGCCTCGATGGCGCTGGCGATGATAGGCATCTCCATTCCCAACTTCGTGCTTGGCCCAATTCTCGTTTTGATCTTCTCGCTCACGCTCTATTGGTTGCCGCCTTCGCGCTGGTATGGATTTCCGAGCAAGGGCCTGATCCTGCCGGTGGTTACTTTATCAGCGATCTACATGGCCTACATCGCGCGACTAACGAGAGCGGGCATGCTCGAAGTGCTGCGCTCGGACTACATCCGCACGGCGCGCGCAAAAGGATTGCGTGAGAGGGACGTCATCATTCGTCACGCGCTGCGTGGAGGTTTGATGCCGGTAGTTTCATTCACGGGACCGGCGCTCGCATTTCTGTTGACCGGCACTGTCGTGGTTGAGCGCATCTTTGCTTTGCCGGGATTGGGTAACTATTTCATCCAGGCGTCGTTGAATCGCGACGAGCCGCTGATCATCGGCATCGTGGCGTTCATCGCGATTACATTGCTGATGATGAATTTGCTCGTGGACATTGCTTACGCTTATCTGGATCCGAGAATTCGATACTGACAAATGAGTGACGAGCGATCAGATCGAGTGCACGCCGTTGCAACTGATGAGTTCGTTGCAGGCACGTCGCTGTGGAAAGACGCCTGGCGCCGGCTGCTGAAAAACAAGCTCGCGGTTTTTGGTCTGATTGTGGTCACGATAATCACGGTAGCGGCGCTGCTTGGTCCACCGATTATCAAAGCCGCGACTGGATACACGTACGACTTCATCCCGCGCGAAGTCGGCCTCATCAAGTCGATGGCGCCGTTTACCAAAACGGACGGATCTTTTTCCTGGACCCATCCGATGGGCACGGACAACGCGGGGCGCGACATGCTGGCTCGAGTGTTGCTGGGCGGGCGAATTTCGTTGATGGTCGGAATTATTTCGACGCTGGTCTCGCTCGTAATCGGCGTCAGCTATGGCGCCGTCGCTGGTTATTTGGGCGGGCGCATTGATAACTTGATGATGCGGCTCGTGGACGTGCTCTATTCGCTGCCATACGTCATTCTCGTGATCGTTTTGTTGGCGATGTTTCGGAGCAGCACGCCGGTAGGACAGTTGGTGCTCCTGTTCATCGCGCTTGGATCAGTCTCGTGGTTGACGATGGCGCGCATCGTGCGCGGGCAGGTGTTGTCGCTCAAGAACCAGGAATTCGTGCTGGCCGCGAGGGCAACTGGCGTCTCGACTACGCGGATCATCTTTCGCCATCTGGTGCCGAACACGCTGGGCCCGGTCATCGTCTATGCGACGTTGACGATTCCTTCCGTGATGTTGACGGAAGCGTTTCTTTCTTTCCTGGGTTTTGGTGTGCAACCGCCGCTGGCTTCGTGGGGCAGCCTGGCCGCCGACGGCATTCAGAACATCGCGATTTTTCCGTGGCAATTAATCTGTCCCGGCGTGACAATGGCGCTCACGCTTTTTTCGCTGAACTTTCTTGGTGACGGTTTGCGAGATGCGCTCGATCCGCAGATGCGAAAGTTTTGAGTTGGGAAGATGGGGAAATATTGAATCTGAAATCTTGAATTTAAAAGTTCAGATTTGAGATTTGAATCGGATACCGATGTCCAGCAACGGCAAACTCCTGGAAGTCAGAAACCTGCGCACGTACTTCGAGACCGAAGACGGCACGGTCAAGGCCGTCGACGGAATCAGCTTTGCGCTTGAACGCGGCGAAACGCTCGGCATCGTTGGCGAATCCGGCTCCGGAAAATCTGTTACCAATCTTTCGGTTATCCGCCTCATTCCGAGTCCTCCAGGAAAAATCGTCTCCGGTGAAATCATTTTCGACGGTCAGGATATTCTTGCGCTGAGCGCAGAAGAATTGCGGAAGATCCGCGGTCGCCGTATCGCGATGATCTTTCAGGATCCAATGACGTCGCTCAATCCATTCATGAAAATATCGAGGCAGTTGATGGAAATAACGCAACTGCATCTTGGTTATGACAAGTCGCAGGCTTACGAGCACGCCATCAATATGTTGGAAACGGTCGGCATTCCAGACGCGCGCGCCCGCGCCAATAATTATCCGCACGAGTTTTCGGGCGGCATGCGCCAACGCGTGATGATCGCGATGGCTTTGTCCTGCAGGCCGGAACTGCTGATCGCCGACGAACCGACCACCGCGCTCGACGTGACGATCCAGGCACAGATTCTCGAGTTGATCAAGAAGCTCAAGCACGACACGGGCACGAGCGTGATCTTGATCACTCACGATCTTGGAGTAGTTGCGGGCATGACCGATCATGTCGTCGTCATGTACGCGGGCAAGGTGTTCGAGCAGGCTCCCACGCGCGAATTGTTCGCCGTGCCGGGCAATCCATACACGCGCGGGTTGTTGCGATCTGTGCCGGACCCCACGGCCGAGCGTGACAAGTTGTACCAGATTCCGGGACAACCGCCGGACGTTGCGCATTTGCCGCCGGGTTGCCCGTTCGCGACGCGGTGCGATCGCGTCGAGGAGATCTGTCGCCAGGAGTTTCCGCCGTTCGTGCAATTAAACGCGGACCACTTTTCTCTTTGTCACTTTGCCACCGATGTCTATGAAGACTCGCGCAAAGAGCGGGTCCGCAGTTAAGAGTGATCCAGAGACATATGAGCGCTCAACCAAAACTCGATCCGGACCAGAATTCGCCATTGCCATTCGAGCACGAACAGCCTTTGATCTCGATTCGCAATCTGAAGGTACACTTCGGCGCCGTGAAGGCAGTTGACGGTTTCACGCTCGATATTTATTCCGGCGAGACGCTGGGTCTGGTCGGCGAATCAGGTTGCGGGAAATCTACTCTGGGCCGCGCGGTTCTGCGCTTGACCGAGCCAACCAGCGGTGAGGTTTTTTTTCGCAATCGCGATCTCGCACATCTTTCCGCGAAGGAAATGCGCGAACAGCGCCGCCACCTGCAAATAATTTTCCAGGATCCGTACGCATCGTTGAATCCGCGCATGACCGTTGGTCAGATTGTTGGTGAGCCGCTCGAGACGTTCAAGTTGGCGCGGGGCAGGGAAGCAGAGCGACGCGTGCAGGAGTTGATGGAGACCGTCGGCCTGAGCAAACGATACATCAATCGTTACCCGCACGAGTTCTCCGGCGGCCAGCGACAACGCATCGGAATTGCCCGCGCGCTCGCCGTCGATCCTCAGTTTATTGTCGCTGACGAGCCAATCTCCGCGCTCGATGTTTCCATCCAGGCGCAGATCATGAATCTGCTCGATCAACTCAAGCGCGAGAAGAATCTCACGTACCTTTTCATTTCTCACGACCTGAGAGCGATCCGCCACGTTTCGGATCGGGTCGCCGTAATGTATCTGGGCAAACTCGTCGAACTCGCCGATGCAAGGACGATCTACGCGGACCCGCTCATGCCCTATACGAAGGCCCTGATCTCTGCTGTGCCCGTGCCCGATCCGGAGATCGAATCGAAGCGCCGGCGCATCGTTCTCGAAGGCGATGTTCCCTCGCCGATAAATCCACCGCCTGGCTGTCGCTTTCACACGCGCTGCCCCTATGCGATCCAGCAATGCCGAGAGGTTGAACCGCCGCTGCTCGAGATTAAACCCAACCACTTCGCCGCCTGCATCAGGATCAGTTCCGACCAGCCCGAGATCGACAAAGTCGCGCCGGGAGATGCACCCGGGTTGCGCAGAATGGGACCGACCCTGGTTTCCTGAAAAACCGCCGAAGGTAGATCTGTCGAATCCAGCTCATTGACCAGACTATTGCGTGAAAGCACCCGTCTATTAGTCATTTAGGACTAAAGTAAGTTGTGATCTCCGACGAGCAGGCGAGGCTCGCAACTGTAAGCCTCTAATGGACAAATGCTTGTTCACTGACGGACACTGGTTTCTTCAGACCTAATTTTCGAATGCGTCAAACAAAGCTCTCGATGGTGAAGCAATCGCCCGAACCCGGGCGCGAAATCCTACAGGAACTCCCGGCTGAGGCCCCGCCGGATTGGGCCGAGGTGCAGCAAAGCCTGGCGGACTCTTCGGGACTTTCATTACTTCTGGTCAACGGTCACCAGCCGCCGGCGCTTGTCGTTTCAGACAACAACTCGATCTGCCGCGCTTTGCAGTCTTCGCCGGAGCATGCTCATCTGTGCGATCCGTATTGCGGTGAAGCGCATCGTCGCGCGATGACTGCGAACGATGTCACACAGTACCGCTGTCACGCGGGTTTGCAGTGTTTCGCGATGCCGGTGCAGATTGGCCGCCGACGAGATCTGGCAGTCATTGGCGGGAGGGCGTTTCTTAGCGCCGCAGACTATCGCGAGACGGTCGAACGATTTCGCGCGGGCGATTTGCGCGACCTGCTGACGAAAGATCCATTCGCAAACGTCATCTTCGCTGCGCCGGGACAACTTGAAGAGCTGGCTGATCGATTGAACAGAGCAGCGCGCGAATATGAGTCGAGCGCTCGTCAGGTTGCGCCGGTCGCTCAAGAGCAAATATCGACGACACCTGCAAAACCTGAAGCACCGGAGAACCTTGAACAAGAGGTCCAGCGCCTGCGCGGTGAACTGGCATATCAATCACGCTTCGCAGAGTCGCTTCAGTATTTTCTCGAGCGCATTAGCTCCAGCGATCCTGAAAAGACCTATCTCGCGATCCTGACGAACTCGAAGGAACTCCTGCGCGCCGAGCGAGCATCGCTGTTGGTTTTCAATGAAACAACAAATGAGCTGACGCTCAAAGCAGCAGTTGGTCTTGCCACTGACGTCTCCGAGGTCTCGCCCATGCGACTCGGAGAAGGCATATCAGGCAACACGCTACAAACCGGACGCCCAACGTTGGTGGCGGATCTGGAGGCCTCCGGCATCACTCCCGCGCCGCCTGAAAGACACTACAAGACGAAATCTTTTATCAGTTATCCGATCATTATTAGCGGCCGGAAGGTCGGAATCCTCAACGTGACCGACAAGTCCGGTGGCGCCAATTACGATCAGGTGGATCTCAGTCTGCTGGAAATCGTTGCGCCGCAAGTCGCGCTGGCGCTCGAACGTGCACACTGGCAGGCAAAGGCGGATCAGTATCAACTAATGTCGATCACGGATCCGCTAACCGGATTACCGAATCGACGTTATCTCGAAGAGCGCTTGACTGAAGAAGTGAATCGTTCGAAGCGCTACGAGTATCCGATGTGCTTCTTAATGATTGATATCGACGATTTCAAACTCTACAACGATCGCAACGGACATCAGGCGGGTGACCTTGCGCTTCAGATTACAGCGCATGCTTTGAAGGCTGCGCTGCGTTCGGCGGACGTAGCAACGCGTTACGGCGGCGAAGAGTTTTGTATTCTCCTGCCACAGACGACGCTGACCGAAGGCGGCGTAATCGCCGAACGTGTTCGCGAGCGAGTCGAACACACTAGTTATCCCCACGCACGAACGCAGCCGCTGGGCGCCGTGACCGTAAGCATCGGCGTATCAACCTTCTCGCCGTTTGTTAATAGTTCGGAACAAATAATTTGGGCAGCCGATCGCGCGCTCTATGACGCGAAGAATCAGGGCAAGAACAAGATCGCGTTTTATCAGGACGCTTTTCTAAGAGTAGCCAAAGCCAGTGAACGAGGATAGCCAGTCTGACAAGCAGCGGCGCATCCTGGGCCGCGTCAACCGCGACGAGTTTGTCGGTCGCGCCGCCGAGCTGCGCCAAATTGTGGCTCATCCTCTTGGCCGCGAGGCGCGCGGTCTGCTGCTCTTGCTCGAGCCCTCTGCCGGTGTCTCTGAGCTTCTGCGCCAGGCCTATGACGCTCTCTTCAACCAACGCGAAAGAATAATTCCGATCTACTTTGCGCTGCCGCGTCGAGAAACCACGGCGGTCAGCAGCGCGATAGAATTTCTCAACACGTTTCTGCTGCAATACGTGGCGTTCCGGCGCAACGAACCTGCGCTTTGTCAGTCGTCAGTGACGCTCAACGATCTGCTGGAACTCGCGCTGCCGTCCGATTACGAATGGATCGAGCAACTGATTGAAGCTTACAACCGACAACGCTTTGGCAATGACGATCGAGCATTGATCCGTTGGTGCCTCGGCGCGCCGCAGCGGCTTCCGGCAGGGAGCGGCCGAGCTTTTGTGATGCTCGATGCCGTGCCGCTGGCCGAGCCGACCAATGGCGCGCCATCGCTGGGCAGGGAGTTGATTCGCGTTCTCAGTCGTTCGAACCTCCCTTACGCAGTCGCCGGTCTGCGACGACAACTACTCGAAGCCGTGCACGGACTTCACTGCGACTTTGAAGCAATCGATATCATTCGGCTTGAGAGGCTAAACGTGGAAGAAGGCCGCGCCCTGGTGGAGCGCGTGGCCCAACGGCAACACATCGCGCTCAGCGAAGAAACGCGAGACCTGCTCGAACAGCAATTCGAATCAAGTCCCTTCTTCATCACCGCTTTCATGCAAGCCGCGCGCGAAGCGAATGTCTCGCTGACAAGCTACCTCGCGTGCGAGCAACTTTATGTTGACGAACTGATGGGCGGACGCATCAATCGTTATTTTTCATCCTTGCTGGAAGAGATCGCGTTCGAACCTGGGACGCGGCGCGCGTTGATCCGCGTGCTCTATGAATCGGCAGTGGCCGATGGCCGCCGGTCGTCGTTTGAAACCTGGAGAAAGCAACTTCATCTGGAAACAAATGAGCTTGATCGGATTTTGCGCGCCTTGCACGTGCAGGAATTTCTGAACTGGGAAGGCAGCGTCGTCGAAGCCGGAGGCGGCTCGCTCGTTTGGAAAGATTATTTGAGGACTCGATTTCGTTTGGAAATCGCCAGCGAGCCGCGCGCACTTGTGATCGCCGAGACAATGACCACATCGTTGAAGCGCGCGCCACATACGATGGCGCGACACTATCGGCGCGGCGCGGCGATTGGATTGCGGGAGTTGTTGGCCCGCTTCAATGGTCAGCGTGTGCCAACGATCCTGTTTGATTACCAGCGCTTCAGCAAGACTCACAAGGGCGCAACTGCGGAAGAGCTTGGAACCGGGCTCGACGCCGAAACTGATTTGATCAGGTTGCCGCAGGTAGTACACGTTGCGAGTTGCGCTGCCTTCAACTCTGACATGCAGCGGGTATGCGACGATGAGCGCTGCGTTGTGGCCCACGCGTTCAAAGACGGCAATTACACCGAGGCGAGCGAAGTCGTTTGGCTGGTCGCACAAATAGATTCAAAGCTGGAAGTAACGCGCGAACTGGCCGCCTCATGGTGCGAGCGTCTGGATCTGCTCGCGCGCCAATCGGGTTTCGCACGAATACGCATCTGGCTGATTGCGACTGAAGGGTTTTCCTCTGAAGCAAGTCAACTGCTCAATGAGCTGGAAGTTTATGGCTCCAGCCGCCAGCAACTAGAGTTGCTGACGGCGCGCTTAAACGAATCCCCGCTGCCGAGCCTGGAGACTTCGCCGCCCACTGAGTTTGAGATGACTGTTCCAATGGGCGGCGACAACGAGATGATCGTCGCGCACACCGTCGAACAAATTGCTCGCCGGCTCAACTTTCGCCCGGAGGCGATCAACCAGATCAAGCATGCGGTTGTTGAAGCGTGTATCAATGCGTCTGAACACAGTCTCAGCCCGGATCGAAAAATCCATCAACGATTCCGCGTTGACGATGATAAATTAGTCATCACTATCTCCAGCCGTGGTATAGTGCCCGCAGGCATCGAAGCGCAGAACGGCGCGCAGGGCGCGAGCGAAGGCGAAGCTGAAAACCGGCGCGGCTGGGGACTCAGCATGATTAAGACACTGATGGACGAAGTTGAATTCGAGCGCGTCGACGACGGCACGAGCCTGCGAATGACAAAGTATTTGCGGAACTAGTGTCCGACAACTTCAGTTTGTCGCTGTGCTAACCTGGCAGACCAATATCGACAAACTGAAGTTTGTCGGACAACGTAGCGAGAGAGGGAGCTACCGCGTGGCAGAATCATCCGGCTTAGCGATACGTTCACGCTGCGTCGGCACGACGACGATCATCTACGCGAGCGACTATCTCAATAAGCTGAGCGGCGAGCGCATCGAGCGCGAGTGCAAGCAACAACTCGACTCCGGTTGTCGCGCGCTGGTGATCGATTTTCGCGACACTGAACTGGTCAATAGCATCGGCATCTCAATTCTCCTGGGCGTAATCGAGGTAGCCGAAAAGAACGGCGCGCGAGTGATTTTTTCCGACGTCAATAATCAAACGGTGCAATTGTTCGAGATGCTTGGCCTCACGCGTCACGTCGCCCTCGCAAAAGACGAGCAGGAAGCCTTGTCTGCAATAACCGAGTTTACGACGTTCCCGAAGCCGATCGGTCACTGAGTTTTTATGGAGCCATCCACGCAAAAGCTGGTTCACACGTTTGGTGCGCTGGCGGACCTGGGACAGGAAATAACCGACTCGAGCGACTTCAGCCGGATGGTGCTGACGTCGCTTCATCTGCTCTTGGGTGCGCTGGCCATTCGGCGCGGCGCGATCTCTGATTACGCGACCGAAGAGAGCGCGCTAAGGTTTGTCGCCACGCGCGGACTGGATGCTGAATTTCCGGAAACGCTTACGCTTGATGATCAGTCAAAGTCTTCTTTGCTGCGTCTGGAATTGTCGACGATAACGCGTGCGTCTCTCAAAGATCCCCCTCTAGAGGATCAGAGCCCGGAGCTTGATAAGTTGTTCAGCGTCTGCCAATCCTTGTTTGGCATTCAGCTAATCGCTCCGATGGTGGTTCGCGGCGATCTGGTTGGAGTTGTCCTGCTCGGCGACAAAGCAACCGGCGAGGAGTTTACGCCGGATGATTGCGAGATCATTTCTGCGATGGTCCGCCACATCGGCGTCGGCATTCACACGCATCGATTGTTGGAGCAAGTGGCGCACCGCGCTGAAGAGAATCGCCGCTTATACGAAGACCTGCGCGGTATTTACCGCGACACCGTGCGCGCGTTTGCCGCCGCGATCGATATCAAAGACAAGTACACTCAGGGCCATTCGGAGCGCGTCGGCAAATACAGCGAGGTCATCGCGCGCGAATTGGGCTGGGGCGAAGACGAGGTCGAAGGCATCGCCATCGCCGGTTATCTTCACGACGTGGGCAAGTTGGTCGTCGAGCGCGACATCATTAACGCGCCCTACGCGATCGATGCCAAAGAGTCGAGCGAGCTGAACCGTCATCCGATGGCGGGCTACGATATTCTTTCGCCCATCCATCATCCATACGCGGACATTCCGCTGATGGCCAAATATCACCACGAGCGTCCGGATGGTCGCGGCTATCCGGATGGACTGACCGGCGATCAAATTCCGCTGGGGGCAAAGATCGTTTCGCTCGCCGACTCGTTCGACGCGATGACGACCGATCGACCTTACAAGCGGCGCCGCTCGCTCGAAGATGTGATCGTGGATTTTCGCCAAAATACCGGCAAGCAGTTTGACGTCAAGGTCGTCGTCGCTTTCTGCCGCGCGCTCTTGAAAGAGATCAACGGCCAGACGAAAGAACGCCGCATCGTGAAGATGCTCGGCAAGAACTACATCGAACCGGAACAAATAATTCCCCTGCTTACCGAACTCATCAACGAGCTTGACCCGCAGAAGTCTTCCGCGGCAGCCGGCATGAGCTGAGATTCCGCTGCCCTGCCGACCGGAAAGCCGCGGCGATTCACCAACCAGCCCAGGCAAAGTTGCCAGTAAATAAGACCGTTCCGCCTCTTGTCGAATCGAGCATTGACTAACGGACGATATTTCGCATATTGTCCGCATCATAAACTTCAGGCTGGACCTCAGAGCCTGCGAACTCTCGCATCCCCTGTACCAGCCTATCGCTCGTTACTAACCTCTTGGAATTATGAAACATTGCGCCACCTGCAAGCTTGACATGCTGGATGAATACACATTTTGTATTCATTGCGGTGGCGGACTAACTGAAATCACGATTTCGATGAAAGGCGATCCAACTTGCCCTTCATGTAGGGCGCCGATGAAGGCGGAATGGCGCTTCTGCAAGATATGCGCTTACGATGTTACTGACGATGAACGAACGTCATTTCCGCGAACCACTGTGATGGGCCCGACACGGCCCCAGATTCAGAGAGTGAACATTCCGCTCTCTTACGAGAACCTTGCAGCGGCATACCCATCCTCAACAGGGCAGCACCATGAGGCGCAGCGTTCAAAGCGAATACGGTTCATTCTTGCTGGAGTTATTGCAGTACTGCTGTTAGGAATGGGCGGCGCGGCAGCTTACTACTTTTGGTTCAGCAATACAGCGATCGAGAAACAGCTTGATGCCGCTATAACCAGAGGCGACATCTTCAAGCCAGAAGGTACCAGCGCTTACGATCTTTACAACAAGCTCAAAGGAAACGGCGCCGAGTCCAACACACTGGCTCGTTACAGAGAAAGGCTATTGCCAGTGTTAACAACGCAGCCACTGAGGATGCTTGTTGACTTCGCTGTACCCACGAATCGAGAACCTGCTCTATCCGAGTGGCAAGACGCTCTCAAGCCGATGAGTTGGGCCAGCGAGTTGAGGCCGGAAGATGGAGCACTTGCCGCCAGGGCCAAATACATTGAAGGTCGAATCGACTATTTGACTAATAAGAAGGATGTCGCGTTGGACCTTTGGCAGCGCGCAAGCGAGCTGGATAAGACCTGGGCGCTTGCTACAAATGCTGTTGGGGTTCTCTATAACGAACGCAAGCAGTATCAGACAGCCCGCCAGTTTGGCTTTGAAGCGATCCGCCGAGAGCCCAACTGGGCCGTGCCTTATAGTAATGTAGGCACCTCCTATTTGCTTGAAAAGAACGACGACAAAGCGGAGTCGTACTACAAGCAAGCCATCGAGCGCGCGCCGACTTGGCCAAGACCACATGCATGGCTCGGCGACATTGCAATGCGACGGAAGAATTTTTATCAGGCTGTCAGCGAATACGAAGCGGCTCTTAATCTTGCCGTGCCCGGCACGACAACGCTTAACCTTACCGATATCAAGAAGCGTCTGGAACTTGCTCGGAAGAAATCGAAAGAATCATTCGAAGATGTCGACTGATGCAATGCCCGAACTGCAAATCCGCCGTAGATGACGATGCGGCGTTTTGTCGTGCCAAGCTACTTCGGCTGGATGCGCAAGGACGAAGCCGCAGATAGCAATCTCTTCATCGGGCGCGACCAGCAAGGTGTAAACCCCGTTTGAAAATCCCAAAGCGGTAAACACATTTTGTTCTTCATCTCCGATTTTACAGGCTGGCTCCCGATAAGCTGGTTCGCAAATGCGGTTGCAAGTTGGCGTAAGTCCTTTAGTTTCATTCGACCAGTTACAAAAAATTATTGCTTTCCTTCGCGCGTCAGGTTTAATCTCACGCCGCTCTCGGTTTTCTCGCCGCCGCAATTTCCTTGGGTCCTGCGGGACAGACCTCCCCCGGGCTGCCAGGAGCTATCAATGTCCGGCAGCGGAAAAGGCTTGAGCTGAGCGAGGCCGTTAGAACACCGACAGCAAGCTTTGCAGCAGGTTCAATGTGATTTCAGTCACTGAACTGCTCGCCACACCGGGTTCCGTCGTTGCTTTAGGGCAATCGATGGTGCCGGGTTCAGGCGCTGACGACGAAGCCGGCGGCGGCGCTGGTGGTACCGCCGGGCAGTCCATGATGCCCGCAAAGGTGTTAGCTGCAAGCATGAGCGTCAAGACGACACCCATGCTGAGTGTTTTCAGTTTTTTCATGGTTGTTCTCCTGAAAGGAAAAGTTTATTGGTTCAACGGAACTGCGAAGATAGATCCTGAGGGCTAACATCCTAACACTCCAAATCTATTCGCACATATACACGCGCTCACGCGGAAGTGCAAAATCTGTTGCAAGCCAAAACGAAAGGACAGACTCACATGAACTCAACGAAAGAGCTACTTCATCAGCTATCCGACGCAGGCCTCTCACAGAGTGAACGAGCACAACTGCGCTGCCGACTCGCCAGGGAATTGGAAGAAGCAGGCAATTATGAAGCGGCGCGCGAGGCGATGGGTGAGTTTTGGCAGCGAGTCGGCGAGCGACCCGTAGTGGAAGGACTCGATCAGGAGACTGCCGCAGATGTGCTGCTGCGCGCGGGTTCGCTGACAGGATGGCTCGGCAGCGCCAAACAGATCGAAGGCGCACAGGAAATGGCCAAAGATCTCATAAGCGAAAGTATCAGGATCTTTGAAACAAGTGGAAGAATCGACAAAGTAGCTGAGGCCCAAAGTGACCTCGCCATTTGCTACTGGCGGGCGGGCGCGTTTGATGATGCTCGTGTGATGCTTGAGGAAGCGCTCATTCAAATCGATGAAGCCGATATCGAATTGAAGGCGGTTGTCCTGATCCGCAGAGCCTTGGTCGAGAGGGCGGCAACAAGGCTCAATGACGCTTTGCGTATTTATGATACCCACGCGCCGTTATTCGAGAAAACCGTCGACCATTTGATCAAGGGGAAGTTTCATGTTGGTCTCGCCAACGTATTGAACGAACTAAGGGCGGTTGAGGACCGCGAGGACTATACGGATCGTGCGCTCATCGAATATACCGCCGCGAGCTTTCACTTCGAGCAAGTTGGACACGCACGTTATCAAGGCTGTGTCGAGAACAATCTCGGATACCTTTTCTGCATTATCGGGAAGTTCGCTGAAGCGCACGAACATCTTGATCGCGCACAGGCGCTCTACACCAATCTCAAAGACGATCATGTAGCGCAAATCGACGATACGCGCGCTCGCGTAATGCTCGCGGAGGGACGATTTGTTGATGCTGAAAAGACCGCTCGGCGAGCGGTGCGCACACTCGAAAAAGGTGATGAAAAATCGCTCTTGGCCGAAGCCCTCACAACCCACGGAATCGCGCTCGTACGTTTGGAGCATTTCAAGCAGGCCCGAGTCGCACTCGAGCGCGCCGTCGACGTAGCGGAGCAGGCAAGCGATCTTGAGAGCGCCGGCCAGTCCGCGTTGACGCTGGTCGAGCAGTTGGGCCAGCAGCTCTCTGATGAAGATCTTGTTGCCTTAATGAAGCGCGCTTCGACCTTGCTTGAGAAGACGCAGGACATGAACACTCTCAGACGCTTGACGAGGGGAGCGTTCCGCGCGCTTTTCTTGACTCATGCGCTCCCCGCGCCGCCTGACTGGATTGGCTTCTCGCTAAAACAAGCGGTACGGAGCTACGAGGCTTATCTGATCGCTCTGGCGCTGAAGGACGCGGGAGGCTCAGTCACGCGGGCCGCGCGTCTGCTTGGCATCACGCACCAGAATCTTATTTCCCTGCTCGGCGCCCGCCACAAGAGTCTGGCCCACGCGCGTAGGCCGGTCCGGCCGCGAAAACGAAGACTTACCTGTGACCAGGAGACAGACGCCGTCCCGGACGAAATCGAATGCGAAAGCGTGCCAGACGATCACGATCCTGCACGTCGGGAACAATGATCGTCGCGGGGACCGTGAAGGACATTTCGCTGAGCAGTTAACCGGACATTTTCAATGAGCGGCTACATAAAACACTTCCGCCTCTTGCAGCGCACAATGCTGTTGTGATAATGAAACGTCTAGTCTCCCCAGATTTTTTCATCACTTCGTTCACGTGCGACCCACGGCGCAGTGAGCCCACGTCAACGAAATTCACTCAACTTCATTCGGTGTGCGACCGAATTTCACCCGGAGCACGTCATGTCAAAAAAACAAAACCGCATTTTCTGGCCGGTTCTACTGCTGATAATAGGCATTTCTGGTGCGCTCATTCTGGTTTCGGTTCGAGCCAGCAGAGTAGAGCTTGTGGCAACTCCAGCGCGCGCGTCAGTGGCCAAACGCGTCTCATCAAGTGTGACTATGCCGCTGATGGTTCAACGCAACACACCAAACGGACGGGTTGAAGTTGAACCCACTACGTTGCGGACTGAGGGCTTTGAACCAGCGAGGATCACGCGCCCACAGGGACGCTTTCTATTGGCAGTTGATAATCGCAGCCAAGTGCCGGATTTGGTTTTTGTCTTGGACCGCGTCGCCGGTATTCGTCAAGTGGAAAAACGGATGAGAGGACGCCAATTGAGGTGGCGTCAGCTACTCGATCTATCGCCGGGCGACTACCTCCTAACTGAAGCCAATCATCCCGCATGGCGCTGCGTGATAAGAATCACTGCGCGCTAAGACTCACATGAGTGAATTAGATAAGCGTTTAGTTTTAACGCAGTCATCTGCTTACCGAGGAGACGATCATGCGAAACTCAAAACATTTACCGCTATCGTTCAGGTACTTCCTCTTGCTCAGCCTCTTTACGTTCATAGCAGCTAACGGAACTGTAGCTCAGAGCGTAACCGACGGCACTACTCCGTTAGCGTTGACGCCCGGTGCGCCTGCGGGTTCTTACCCGTTAAGTGGCTTTGACAACGTCAACCTCTACAATGGCAATCTGAATTTCCGTTTGCCTCTCGCGAATGTCGGCGGGCGGGGCGATGTCCGTTTTCCAATCATCCTGCCTTTGGAGAGACACTGGCGTGTTGAGCATGCGCCTAATCCAGATCCAAACGATCCGCGCTATCCTTTTCCAATTGATTACCCAATGTATACCGAGTGGTTAGATAAGCCATATCTGGAGCCCGGGCGACTTTCAGGTCGCACCATGGGACACACGCTGGAGCCGTGCGAAAACTTCAATGAGATTTGGGATCCGGCTGCATACACGGAGACCCTGACTCGTCTCACGTTCACTACCGCCGATGGCACTGAATATGAGTTGATCGACGACACCACTGGTGGACGAGTAGCGGCAAACGCATCGTGCGACTTTTTAAATAATTATCGATACCGGGGAACGGTGTTCAAGAGCACAGACGGCAGCGGAATCACATTCGTTGCTGACTCCCAGATAGTAGACGACGCCTGGGGTTCGACTTACATTCCAGGGGGATACCTGCTCTTTCCCGACGGTACTCGCTACCGAATTGATAACGGCATAGTGAGCTGGATTCGAGATCGCAACGGCAACAAGATGACCTTTGCGTACACTACTAATCCCAAGACCCTCACGATCAAGGACTCTCTTAACCGAATAGTAATCATTGAGTACAACGTCAATGATACTTCTCCCTACGGTTTATGCGATCGCATTACTCTCAAGGGGTTTGGCGGCGCTTCACGCGTGATGCGAATCTCAAAGACATCATTGAGCAACGCGCTCCGGTACACCCAAACCGGAGACAGTACGACCGTTAAGTCGTCCTATGAACTCTTTCCCACGCTCAACGGTTCAAGCAGTTCTGGGTCAGTCAACATACCCGATGTCGTTTCTGCTGTCTGGTTGCCAAACGGTCAGAAGTATCAGTTTCTCTACAATGTCTACGGCGAGTTGGCCCGCGTAGAAATGCCAACCGGTGGCGCGTTCGAGTACGACTATGGTGCGGGCGTGGCTGCAGACGAATATGCTGGCGGAGTTCACTTCCGCGACCAAAATATGGAAGACCCTGAGATCTATCGTCGAATAGTGAGACGGCGCGTTTACAGTGATGGCACTTTATTGGAGGCGCAAGACACATACAGCCGCCCGGTTATTGACCAAACAGCAAGTCAAACCGATATTGCGCGCTCTCACGTGGACGAAGTCAGCTTGGCTCCAAACAGTACAGCATTATCCAAGAAAAGACACTTCTTCTACGGTTCAGCACTCGATTCTTTATTTCCGGCTACAATTGATCTGCCCAGCTACTATCCGACCACTTGGAAGGAGGGGAAGGAATTCAAAACCGAGGCTTTGACGGTAGATGGTAATGATACCGTGCTACGTCGGGTTGAGCCTCTCTTTCAACAACGTGCGCATATCTCGTGGTGGTCATATCCCAGGCCCATCGAGTACGAACCGGCTAATGATCCGCGTCCTACTTCCGCGACGACCACGCTCGAACCGAGCGGCGCTAATCTGGTTTCAAAGCATACGTTTGGTTATGACGACAGTGTTCCTTACAACAATCGCAACGACCTGAAGGAATATGACTTCGGCAGTGGCTCGCCCGGCGCTTTAGTGCGCGAGACGACCACCAGCTACGTCACCTCGACCACCTACACCGGCGCCAGCGTGCATTTGCGTAGCTTGCCGTTGCAGGTCTCCGTCTATGACGCAGGTGGAGTTGAACGCGCGCGCGCGAGTTACGAATACGACAACTACATCACGGATACAAATCACGCGGCACTCTGGAACCGATCCAGCATCAGTGGCTTCGATTCTTCTTTCAATACGTCTTACACGACGCGCGGAAACGTGACCGCGTCGACGAATTATTTGCTGAACAGTAGCGGGCAAGTCACCGGTTCAATCTCCGGCTACGCGCAATACGACATTGCAGGAAACGCTGTGAAAGCAATTGACGGTCGCGGGTACGCAACAACTTTTGATTTCACCGATCGCTTTGGCGCGCCCGACGGAGAGGCACACACGAACTCCGCACCTTCTGAACTCAGTGCGCAATCGCAGTACAGTTATGCGCTGGCAACTTCAGTCACCAACGCAATGAACCAGACGGCTTACTTGCAGTTTGATTACTATCTTGGCCGTCCGGTCGATGCCGAAGACGCGAATGGAACAACCTACAGTGGTTATTGCGCCGACGTGCTCGACCGACCGACCCAACTCATTCGCGCGGTCAATAACTCGTCGAACAAGACTCAAAGCACGTTCGCTTACAACGACACGACGCGCACTGTTACTGTCACCAGCGACCAGAGTAGTTATGGAGACAATCTGCTCAAGGGTCAGACGATCTACGATGGCTTGGGCCGCACTGTCGAAACGCGAGCGTATGAGAACAGTACCCAATACATTGCTGCCCAGAGTGTTCCGTTTGCCGTACTGCAAGATCCCGATAGCGGCACCTGGGTGCGGGCGGCGCAATCATCGAATCCGTTCCGACCATACTTGAGTGAGACGGCGGTCTGGACGACAAGTTTTTCTGATGCGCTGGGCCGCGCCACAAAAGTACGAACTCCCGACAACGCGATTGCGAGAACTTCCTACAGCGGCAACACGGTCACGGTCACGGATCAGGCGGGCAAAGCGAGAAAGAGTGTCACCGATGGCTTGGGCCGGCTCTCACAAATCTACGAGGATCCAAATGGTGTGAACTATTTAACGAGCTACGCTTACGACACGCTCGACAATCTCACCACAGTAACGCAAGGCACCCAGCCGTCAAGAAACTTCGTTTACAATTCGCTCAAGCGCCTGACCTCGGCCACGAATCCGGAGAGCGGAACCATCAGTTATCAGTACGACAACAACGGCAATCTTACTCAAAAGATCGACGCGCGCGGCGTAATTTCGACCTACGGCTACGACGCATTGAACCGCGCCACCACTCGCAGTTATTCCGACGGCACCCCGACAGTAACTTACTCTTACGATTCAACGACGATCACCAATGGAAAGGGCCGGCTCGCCTCGGTGAGTTCGAGCGTCTCAAGTTCCAGTTACAGCGGTTACGACGCGCTGGGCCGACCGAGCGGCGGCACACAAACAATCGGCAGTCAGACTTACTCGATGAGCTACTCTTACGATCGCGCGAGCCACGTCACGTCCATGACTTATCCTTCGGGCCGAGTGATCAATAACGCGTACGATGGCACCGGTCGGCTCAGCAACTTCACCGGCAATCTTGGCGATGGCGTAACCCGCACATACTCAAGTGGGATCATCTATTCACCCTTGGGCGGCATGACACAGGAGCAGTTCGGCACGGACACGCCCGTCTACAACAAACTTTTCTACAACTCGCGCGCGCAGCTTTCGGAGATTCGCGTGAGCACAACTGGCGGCGACACGAGTTGGAACCGCGGCGCGATTATCAATCACTACAGCGACTATTGCTGGGGCATGTGTGGTGGCTCGAACAGTACGACCAGCATGCCGGACAACAACGGCAATCTGAAGAATCAGGATGTCTACATTCCCAACAACGTATCGAGCTATGTCACGTGGCGCGACCACTTCGATTACGACTCCCTGAATCGTTTGACGCAAGTGCACGAAACTACCGGCAACACGTCGCTTGATTGGCAGCAGAGCTATTCGTTTGACCGCTGGGGCAATCGCACCATCAACAACAACAGCAGCATGACCTACGGCTATGGTATCAACAGCGTGCAGGCGACGATTGATCCAAACACGAATCGCATGTACGCGCTCAATGATCCCGGCCATACGCTGATGGATTATGACGCGGCGGGCAACCAGACGAAGGACTATCTGACCTCGAACGGCACGCGCGCTTACGATGCCGAGAACCGGATGATCTCGGCCACCAACAGTTCCAACCAGACCAGCACTTACAGCTACGACGGCGACGGCCATCGCGTGAAGCGAAACATCGTCGGCACCGAGACGTGGCAAGTGTATGGCATCGGCGGCGAGTTGCTGGCCGAGTACGCAGCCAACACCACGGCCTCATCACCGCAGAAAGAGTACGGCTATCGCAACGGGCAGTTGCTGATCACTGCGACTGCGCCCACTTCCACGCGCACCAACGTGGCGCTCGCCTCGAACGGCGGGACGGCCAGCGCCTCCAGCTACCTGGGCTCACCCTACAATTATTATCCGAGCTACGTTAATGACGGGGCGCGCACGTCCGGCAGCAATGGTGCTATCTGGCTCGACGGGACCATCTACAACTTCCCGGACTGGATCGAAGTCGACTTCAACGGCAGCAAAACGATTAATGAGATCGACGTGATCACGCAGCAAGACACTAACCCGATTGAGCCGACGCTGAGTATGACGTTCAGCAACTATGGCATCACCGCGTTTGAGGTGCAGTATTGGAACGGCGCGAGTTGGGTGACGATACCGAACGGCAGTGTGACGGGGAACAATAAGGTATGGCGGCAATTCACCTTCAGCGCCATCACGACGAGCAAGATCAGGGTCGTGGTCAATGACGGTGCAGACCATGTCTTCAGCCGGGTGGTGGAGGTGGAGGCGTGGACCCAACCAACTGTGCCCATGAACTATGCCCTAGCCTCGAACGGTGGGACAGCCAGTGCCTCCAGCTATCTGGGATCGCCCTATAATTATTATCCGAGCTACGTTAACGACGGCGCTCGCACCTCAGGGACCAACGGGGCCATCTGGCTGGACGGAACTATCTACAGCTTCCCGGACTGGATCGAAGTGGACTTCAGCGGCAGCAAGACCATCAGTGAGATCGACGTGATCACGCAGCAGGACACTAACCCGATTGAGCCGACGCTGAGTATGACGTTCAGCAACTATGGCATCACCGCGTTTGAAGTGCAGTATTGGAACGGCGCGAGTTGGGTGACGATACCGAACGGTAGTGTGACGGGGAACAATAAGGTATGGCGGCAATTCACCTTCAGCTCCATCACGACCACTAAGATCAGAGTGGTTGTCAACGACGGCGCGGATCATGTCTTCAGTCGGGTAGTGGAAGTAGAAGCCTGGAGCGCATCTTCAAGCGGAGCGCAGTCTGATATAGAA
>JBGPWL010000110.1:0-13827 GCA_041492185.1 Pyrinomonadaceae bacterium
ATCCTTGAGCGGCGCGCGACCGATCACTTCCAGAGCACGTTCAACGTTGCGCGGCGTGACTACGACCGAGGCGTTGGCAGTGCGATCGCCGATGGCCGCGGTTATCAGGTAGGTTCCCGGACGTTCCGCAACGAAGCCGCCGTCAGGATCGACGGTCGCGCCATCGCCACTGACTGCCCATCGTGGAGCAAATCCTTCGCTCGCGCCCGTTGGTATTGCTTTGAAGCGAACCACGTCGCCAGTGCGCGCGTTGGTCGATGCGGGCTCGACTGACAATCCGCGAATCGTATTCCTCACAACGTTGACTGTGACGGTTCCGCTGCCCGCGCCCGAAGCCGCGCGCAGCGAAGCTTTGCCTGGCGCCACTCCGGTGACGACGCCGGCAGCATCGACAGTCGCGATCGAAGGATTGTCTGACGCCCAGGAGATGGAGACGTCTGTGCGCGCATCGCCGCTGGCTACGCGCGCCGTAGCTTTCAACTTCCAATTGCCGCCCACGACGATTGGCGCGGCAACCGGATCAATCGAGACGGACTTGACGGGCGCCGGTTTGACTGTGACTTTGATGAAGCCGGGCTTTCCCGCCACGACGGAAAGAATTGTTACCTCGCCGGGCTGATAGAAACTGACAGTGCCGTCTTCGTTTGCGGCGGCCAGATCGAATGGCGCGGCGTACCAAATTGCCGGCTTGTCATCGAGCGGCTTGCCCGCGTCATCTTTGGCGACGGCGGAAAACTTCACCTGCTGACCGACTTCGACTTCGATATTTGCGGGTGTGATCTCGACGGTCTTAGCTGCTCCGGTGCGTTGGCCGCGAGCGTTGGCGGCGGCTGAGGTCAGCAGCAACGTGACGGATAGAATGACGAAAAATGTTCGCGCGGTTCGCATTATTTTCTCCTGAAGTTGATCGTGTTGTAGTGACGTGACTCGCAATCTTATGTGCTGACGACGCGCCGCGCAAGCAACCGAGCCGTCGATCCTTGAACGGAAGCTCTCATTACGCCATTATTCTGTTCCAGGTTTCATCTGCATTTGAACATCTGAGGGATGGATCGAATCGACGAAATCGCGGGAGCAAATGATGAAGAAACAATTGGCAATCCTCACTAACTTCCTGACGCTGGCCCTCCTTGGCCTGACGGCGAACGCACAAGCTCCCAGTTCGGAGCTGAAACACTTCGCCCGAGAAGGTCTCTCTTTCGACTATCCGGCCGCCGTCAAATTCGAAGATGCGAGCGGACCGCTGGGACAAACTCTCATCCTCACGCAAGGCGAAGGCGGCGCTCAAATCATGGTCATCTCTCGCTACGAGTTCGTCGATTCGCCCGAACAGCTCGCAAAGGCCCGCGAGGAAGTGTTTGATAAATTTGTTGCCGCGATGATGCAGGAGTTCAAGAAGCAGGAAGCCGAAAAAGTTGAGCGTACAGAAAAAAAGATTGAGGTCGGCGGGTTGGAAGCGTCAGGTGTGCGCCTGCACGCATTGCTCGGCAGTGAACCGGGGAGCGCCGAAATCTATTTGCTCGTGCTTGGCCGGCGATTGGTTGTGGTTAGTTTTATCGGCTCTGACAAAGAACTCGCGGAGGCGGCTTCGGCCTGGGCCACAGTCCGGCGCAGTTTGAAAGTTGGACCGCGCGCGAGTGCGGCTGCCGATGCGCCCGCTCAGATGGACGTGCCGGATGTTGGCACGTGGACAGGCCCAACTTACAAGAATCAGTACTTCGGATTGACGCTGACAATTCCGCAAGGTTGGCAGGTGCAGGATGCGAGCGTCAAACAGCGGATCAATGAGAAGGGAAAAGAACTTGTAACCAGCGATGATCCCGTCAAGAAGGACCAAATCAATCAAGCCGTGGAAAACACGCTTAATCTTGTTACCGTATCGCAGTATCCGCTCGGGTCGGCGGCGACATCGAATCCGGTTTTCGTTTGCGGCGCAGAAAAGGTTCCGCGCACCATGGTCAAAGACGCTGACTACACGGCAGGCCTCAAGCAGTCGCTTCAATACTTGCAGGTGCCGATACATGTGGCAAAAGATATTTACACGCAAACAGTCGGCGGGGTTGAATTTTCAGTAATCGATCTGGCGCTTGATTTCAATGGGACGACGGTCAACCAGCGTTACTACGCGCACATAAAGAAAGGCTACGCGCTGTTCTTTATCGTCTCGTATCAAACGGAAGAACAATTTAGGATGCAAACGGAGATGTTGAAGACCGTGGTGTTGCAATAAGCTGATTCCAGAGTAACGAACGATGCGGGCGCGCGTGCGGTTTCGCGCCCGTTTTGTTATTTTGAATGACATTCAAAGATGAATCCTGAACGCATTCGCAACTTTTCGATCATCGCGCACATCGATCACGGCAAATCGACGCTCGCCGATCGTTTGCTCGAACTCACCGGCGCCGTCACCGGGCGCGACATGTCTGCGCAGGTGCTCGACAACATGGACCTCGAGCGCGAGCGCGGCATTACGATCAAGGCGCATGCGGTGCGGCTGGACTACAAAGCGCAAAATGGCGAGCAGTACGTCTTGAACTTGATCGACACGCCCGGACACGTCGATTTCTCGTACGAGGTTTCGCGTTCGCTGTCGGCGTGCGAAGGCGCCTTGCTGGTGGTTGATGCTTCACAGGGCGTCGAGGCGCAGACACTCGCGAACACTTATCTCGCGATTGAAAATAGTCTCGAGCTGATTCCGGTAATTAATAAGATCGATTTGCCCGGCGCCGAACCTGAGAGAGCGATTGAAGAGATCGAGCACTTCATCGGCCTGGAAACTCACAACGCGATTTTCACCAGTGCCAAGACCGGCGTGGGCGTAGCGGAGGTTCTGGAAGCCATCGTGCGCGACGTACCGCCGCCCAAGGGCGACCCCAACGCTCCGCTCAAGGCCCTGATCTTTGATTCATGGTACGACTCTTATCGCGGCGTCATCGTTCTTTTTCGCGTTATCGACGGCACGATCCGGCCGGGAATGAAAATTCGCTTCTTCAACGCGGGTCGCGATTACCAGGTGGAAACCCTCGGTGTGAATCGCCCCGGGCCCACGCCGATCGATCAATTGAGTGTCGGCGAAGTTGGCTTCTTAACCGCTTCGATCAAGACGGTTGCCGACGTCCAAATCGGCGACACGGTAACGGAAGCAGCGCGGCCAACAAAAGAACCCTTTCCTGGCTACCAGGAAATCAAGCCCATGGTTTTTGCCGGACTCTATCCCATCGACACCAACCAGTATGAAGAGCTGCGCGATGCAATGGACAAGCTGCGTCTCAACGATGCTTCGTTCTTTTACGAGCCCGAGTCGTCGACCGCGCTTGGTTTTGGGTTTCGTTGCGGCTTTCTCGGTCTGCTCCACATGGAGATCGTGCAGGAGCGTCTGGAACGCGAGTTCAATCTCGATCTGATCACCACGGCGCCGGGCGTGCGCTATGTGGTGACCACAACCGATGGCAAGGTGACGGAAATTGATTCGCCGGCGAAGATGCCGGATCCCGGCCGCATAGTGAAAATTGAAGAGCCGGCCATCCGCGCTACGATTCTTACTCCCGAAGAACACCTGGGCGGAATCCTGGCGTTGCTGGAAGAAAAGCGCGGCGTGCAGAAGGGCTTTGAGTACATCACGTCGACTCGTGTGATGCTGACGTATGAACTGCCGCTGAATGAGATTGTCCTGGATTTTTATGATCGCTTGAAATCAACTTCGCGTGGCTACGCTTCACTCGACTATCACCTGGCGGGCTTCTGGGAAAGCGATCTGGTCAAGCTGGATGTGCTGGTTGCCGGAGAACCGGTCGATGCGCTGTCTCTGGTGCTGCACCGCGACACGGCGGCTGCGAAGGGTCGGGCGCTGGCGACCAAGATGAAGGAACTGATCCCGCGTCAGCTTTTTGAAGTTCCGATCCAGGCGGCCATCGGCGCTAAAATAATTGCGCGTGAGACCGTGAAAGCAATGGGCAAGAACGTCATCGCGAAATGCTACGGCGGCGACATCACGCGCAAACGCAAGCTGCTCGAGAAACAAAAGGAAGGCAAGAAGCGCATGAAGAAAGTCGGCCGCGTCGAGATCCCGCAGGAAGCGTTTCTTGCGGTGCTGAAGGTTAATGAATAATTTTAGCGCTGGATTGGATCACCTTCCGGCGGATGACGCCGAACCTCAACGTCCACGCGCCGAATTTCCACGATGCGCTCGCGGTTAAGCTGGAGCAAGGCTACAGTCGCTCGGCCGGTCGCAGTCTGCGGCATCACACAAAGTCCATCCTCCGACCAAGTAAAGTGCTCCGACCATCGCTGCAAGCGAGGATTGAAAAGTGAAACTACCGCTGAGGTTTCTGGATCGGTCGCTGTTTGGTTGTTTGACTTGCGTCGGTTGCAATGAAAGCAAGCCAGAGCGAGATTTTCGAGATGCTCACCTCCACCCTCGAGCACCGGCACAACATGATCCATGGTGAAGCGCACATACTGCCACCGCTCGCTAGTGTGACAATACTCGCAGAGATACTTAGCTCGCTGGCGGACTTGTTCTCGAAGTTCGGTGGGTAGCCTGGGAGGATTACTCACTGCCGTCTTTTATGATTGCGCGAGATTGCGCGAGATTGCGCAATAGTCGATTGATGAAACTCAAGTAATCGTCGATGTCTTCGTACTGCCCCAATTCTTCAGCTTCATTCGGTGACAAAGCGGCATCGCGTTGTTTGGTAAGCAGTGACTCGATGTGATCTTGCACTGCGTCCGCAACGCGAAAGATTAGCACTCCCTCTTCGAGCTCTAATTGAACGGCCCCGTCGCGAGGCAATGTTAGCGGCAGGCCGTGCAGTTTTGGTATCTGATGTTCTAACGCCTGGCTCATGGGAAACTTCCTTTGCGGTTGACAAGCCGTAGCTTACTATAGTCCGTTACTTATGCGAAGCATTTCGCTACAGATATGCAGCGCCGTGCCGGTATCATTCGCAGACTCAGGGTGCTGACTTAGATGCCTTAGAGTGAACGTAAGGAACAATGAGAATTGATCAGAAAATACTTGGACGCTTTCGGGAGTTGCTCGACGAAGGGACCAGCGTCATGCGAACTCGAACGCCCGTCACGGGCGGCTTCCCACACCCTTACCGGCATGGAATGGTGCGCGGCGAATCAAGCGACGAAAAGGTTAGTCCAGAGTTAGCTACCGCATGGGGACTTCGCTGCCTGAACCTTCTCAAACGCGTCGTCGGAGTTGAGAGCGATTTTTACCAAACTTTCAAAGAACAAGCATCCGGCTTTGAGTGCTTTTCTAACTATAGCTATGTTGCGCTCGGCATGAGTATTCTTGAGGCGGTGAAGACCGAGTATGAAAAGGGCTACTTACTTGATACTCGTGTTTTGATTCAAGCCGAAGTGTTCGATGATTTTCTCGAGCAAGCCTCTCATCTCTTGGAAAAAGGGTACTACGGTCCGGCTTCCGTGATTGCTGGCGCAGTTCTCGAAGACGGCCTGAGAAAGCTCTGTCAGCAAACTGGTACGGCATTTCCGCCGAAGACCACCATTGAGCCAATGAACATTGCATTGGTAAAGGCCGGCGTTTACGACACTCTTCTTCAAAAAAGAATCACTACCTTGGCTGACATCCGAAACAAAGCCGCTCACGGGAAGTGGGATGAGTTCGACGAAAAAGATGTTGAGTACATGATCGACCAAGTAAGGTTATTCATGGAAAACTGTTTTGGGCATGTGTGAGCCGGTATGAAAAAGAAAGCGACAGCAAAAAGCGAACGTGAGATTGATGAGCTAGTAATCGCGGAAGCTGATGACGAGTCGGCTTGGGAAAGGCCGATTAGGGTTCACCGGCCGAAAGGCGCCAATGTTCCACTGCCGTCCGAGCTCGCGGCGCGAGCCGCATTTTTTGCTCGGCTGCATCACGAAGGCAGTGTCGAGAAATGGGTCCAGCGGATTCTTCATGAGCGGATAGAGTTGGAGGAAGCGGCGTTCGCGGAACTTAAGCGAGAACTAGCTGCAAAATGAGACTCCGCACGGGCAGAGGCTCGATACCTTTGTTGATCATTAACTCTTAGTTCGGGGCAATTGAAATGAGAAACCTTCCAATCGCGGCGATGCTACTACTAACTCTCGGTGTGAGTTCTTTCGCTCAACAGGGCGAGCATCAGATGAAAATGGGTGGCGAGAAGCCCGCGACTCTCATGTCCGGGCTCGGTTCGGTCCATCATCCGGTCTCGACGACCAGCCCGGAGGCGCAGAAATTCTTCGATCAGGGTCTGGCATTGGTCTATGCGTTCAATCACGAGGAAGCGGTGCGCTCGTTCAAACGCGCGGCGGAACTCGATCCGCGGATGGCGATGGCTTACTGGGGTACGGCGCTGGCGCTCGGTCCCAACATTAATATGGATGTCGATCCCCAGCGCGAGAAGGCCGCCTACGATGCCGTGCAAAAAGCGATTTCGCTGGTTGCGACGACGGATACAAATGAGCGCGCGTACATCGAAGCGCTGGCGAAGAGATATTCGATCGATCCGAAAGCGGATCTGAAAAAGCTCGCTGCCGACTACAAGAGCGCGATGGGCGAGCTGGTCAAGAATTATCCTGACGATCTCGACGCCGCGACGCTCTATGCCGAAAGCGCAATGGATCTGCGGCCGTGGCAATTGTGGACGCGAGAGGGAAAACCAGCTCCGGGCACGGAAGAGATCATCGCAGTGCTTGAATCAGTGTTGCGCCGCGATCCGAATCACCCGGGCGCGATTCATTACTACATCCACGCCGTCGAAGCTTCACCAAATCCCGAGCGCGCGCTGGCTTATGCGCCGAAGCTCGGCAAGCTAATGCCTGCTGCCGGTCACCTGGTGCACATGCCTGCGCACATTTACGCGCGCACCGGCGATTACGAAAACGCTGCGCGCAGCAATGAGGACGCGGCCGCGGCTGATCGAGCATACATCGCAGCAAGCGGGACTCAAGGCGTCTATCCGTTGATGTACTACAGCCACAACCTGCACTTTCTGGCGATCGCTTGCAGTATAGAAGGACGTTTTGCGGATGCGATGAAAGCGGCGAAACAGCTCGAAGCGAATGTCGGTCCGCACCTCAAAGAGATGCCGATGCTCGAAGGCTTCATGGTCCAATGAGATTCAAAGCCACATGAAATCGGTGACAATTTTCTGTGACGGTTCAAGTCTCGGCAACGGGCGTGCGGAAATGCGCGCGGCGTCCGTGGCGCTGCTCGGGTTTCGCGGATTGTGGCGCGCGTTTGGCGCCTATCTTGGTTCGGCAACCAATCAGCAGGCGGAGATTGTTGCTGCCGCGCTTGGACTTGAGTCATTGCGAGAACCTTGTCGCGTGCACTTGCATACAGACTCGCGCTATGTGATCGAAACAATGTCCGGACGCTTTCGCCGCAAGACGAATCACCAGTGGTGGGAGCGTCTTGATAAAGCGGCAAGCAAACACGAGATCAAGTGGGAATGGGCCGAAGGTCACGCCGGCCATGTGATTCAGGAAGCCGCGGATCGCGCCGCGCGCCGCATCGCAAAGCTGGGGCGCGTTGATGAGGCGGTGTTGCAAGACGCGATCGACCGGGTCGGAACGATCGAGGTGGCAGATTAACGAATGAAGGATCCGCGACTACAACTTAGCGAATCTCCGAAGAGAAATAATTTCTTCGCGGGCAGGCTGCTGACTGCCGAAGACTTTCAGGCCGAGCAAAAATACTCTCGCGACAAGCAGCAACTCCACAATCGCCTCCTGGTTGGGTTCGGTGTCGTTACCGGCCTTGAGGTTTCGATCGATCGGAGTGCAAAAAGCGAACCCGTGATCAAGATCACACCCGGTTACGCGATAGATTGCCTGGGGAGGGAAATCATCCTCGTCCAAGCTTTCAAGATCAAGGCGCCGACAGACGCTGACGTCAAATATGTTTGTATTCGCTATGCGGAAAACGAGACTGATCCAATTCCCGTTCCTGGCGCCGATGGCCCGCGGAATTCAAAGATCGAGGAGTCGTTTGAGATCATATTTCAAGCCGTGAATCCAACCCGGGGCCACCGGCGCCGAAAATCCCGCTGGCTCACCTGCGGGCAGGATCACGCGATTCCTTTAGCGCGCCTCAAGCAGGCGCCAGATACCTTGCGAGTGGACGGTCGCTATCACCGGCCATCGATCAGCTAGCTCGTATTGGAGCATTCGCTTTAGCGGCGCTCTGACTCTATAATTCGTCATTCCCTTAAACGAAAGACACTTGCAGAAAGGTAGTCGGGTCCTGGTTCAACGGAGTGGAGATACTGTCTTTCATTTTTTCGATTCCCAGCAAGGCTCGCGTCTCGGCATCGGCGCGGCGACGCTTGACCGCGGCTTCGTTGCTCGTTGTCTCTCTGCTTTTTTTCCTCACTTGTTACGGGCGCGCGGAAGCGCAGGGCGAACTGCGCGGCTGGGAATGGCAGAACCCGCGGCCGCAGGGCAATGTGATCAATTCGATCCGTTTCGCGAAAGACATGCGACACGGATGGGCTGTCGGGGCCGACGGTGCGATTCTGTACACCGTGAATGGCGGCTTCGGCTGGAAGGAGCAGAGGTCTGCCGCCAATACGACGCTCTACAGTATTTATGTGAAAGACAAATCGCGCGCGATCGTTTCGGGAGCAGGCGGTGTCGTGTTGACGACGGTCGATGGTGGCGTGAGATGGATCAAGCGGAGCACCAACATCAAGGACCATCTTTTCTGCCTCACGTTTGCGCCTGACGATCCATTGCGCGGCTGGGCCGTTGGCACGTTCGGAGCGATCATCGCCACAACCGACGGTGGCATCACCTGGAAAGAACAAACCAGCAAGACTACGGCGCATCTTTTTTCCGTTTCATTCATCAACAAGCAAACCGGCATCGCAGTTGGCGCGAAGGGGACGTTGCTAATTACCAACAGCGGCGGCGCGGAGTGGGAAACCAAGACCCTGGGCGACCACGTATTGACAGGCGTTGCGTTCACTTCGCCGAAACGAGCAGTGGCGGTTGGCTATGGCGGCACGATTCTGCAGACGGATGACGGTGGTGCAACTTGGAGCACGCTCGACACGCTGGTCACGACCGATCTTCTTTCTGTTTCATTTTCCGACGACAACCACGGCTGGGCCTCGGGCGACAGTGGCGTTGTTCTGACGACCGGCGATGGCGGCAAGATCTGGTTGCCCGTTAACGTTCGCACGAACCCCAAACTCAGCACGGTTTATTTTGCCGACGAGTTTACCGGGTGGGCCGCAGGCGGCGATGGCCTCGTCGTGCGTTCGGACGATGGTGGTTTGTCGTGGCGGCGATTGACCGAAGGCGGCCGCGACGACCTCGCGCACATTTTCTTTGTCGACAACTCGCACGGTTGGGCGGTCGGATCGCGCGGCAAGATCATGTTCACGAGTTCGGGCGGCAGGAACTGGACCGTGCGTCCTTCGGGCACAACCGCGCGGCTGAATTCGATCACTTTCGGAGACGAAGGTGAGGGTTGGGCGGTGGGCGATAGAGGCACGATCCTGCATTCGGTAAACGGCGGCGTGATCTGGGAACCGGTCAGAACCGAGGCTACGGAAGAGTTGTTCGGCGTCGACTTTCCGAATCCCAAAAGCGGTTGGATAGTTGGCGCGCGCGGCACGATCCTGCACACGGAAGACGGCGGGCAGACATGGCATTATCAATTGGCCAACACCTTGAACTGGCTGGAAGACGTGCGCTTCACTGACGAGCAGCATGGCGTGGCGATCGGCTCGAGCGGAACGATCCTGCGCACCGAGGATGGCGGCCTAAACTGGAAGCGAATCGATCGCAATCTTAAAGAGTGGTTGTACGCGCTGGCGTTTGCCGACGAGCAACGTGGTTACATCGTCGGCGAGAAGGGAATCATCCTGCGCACTGATGACGGCGGCGCTACCTGGAAAGACGTCGAGAGCGGAGTGACTTCAAATCTTTTTGCCGTCGCCGTCGCGAGCCCTAACGACGTCATGGTTGCCGGCGATCAGGGAAGAATCCTGCGCAGTAAAGACGCCGGCGAGACCTGGGAAATTCAGCCGACGATCACGAGCACGCCGCTGTTTGGGCTGGCGTATCGTGGCGGCATGAACGTCTGGATTGCCGGACGCGGCGGCGCGATTCTCAAACGCAGCGAACCGATCGCAACAGTGAAAATCGCAGCGCCAAGACTTCCGCCGATTCTGCGTGGCGGACCACCGAAGCTCCAATCGAACGATCAGAACCCGGTGGTTGACGACGGCGACATTCCGCGCGCGGTGCCAATCATCAAGAAGCCGGTCCGACCTGACAATTGACTAATCGCGTTACAGAACCCCGATGCATCGGGGTTCTGTAGTGATCGCTGATTAAGTTCGTCTCGCCGCCATGTCTTATGGCATGAAGTTCCTTTTCAATTAAACCCCCGAAAGTCAAAAGGCGCGTACAGCCTTGCCCACTCGAGCGACGCCTGATATATAATCCTCGTCCAAACTGCGTCTTAAGTCAGTTGCCCATCTCAGCAGAGAGAAGGCAAAACTTTGTCCGTCAATCACTGCCATATTCTAAGGAGCCGTTATGAAAAAAGTCTCCCTGCTCGTCATCGCTTTTGTTTTTTTCACTTTTTCGTTTGCACTCGGCCGTGAGGCCAGACTGGTGCGCTATCCACATTACAATGCGGGTCGCGTCGTCTTTAGCTATCTCGGCGACATCTGGACCGCGGACGAGAATGGGCAGAGCGTCCAGCGCCTGACTGTGAACAAAGCGCGCGACGTTTATCCGCGCTTCTCGCCTGACGGAAAGTGGATTGCTTTTTCCAGCGATCGCAACGGCAACCTCGACGTCTTCATCATTCCCTCCGGGGGCGGCACCGCGAAACAGTTGACCTCGCATTCAGCCGACGATGTTGTGCTTGGCTGGGCGCCTGACGGTCGCGCGGTGCTTTTTAGCAGCAATCGCGGCGAGGACTTCATGCCGCAGCTCTACGTTGTGAGTGTTGACGGCGGCATGCCATGGAAGGCCGGCACCGACATGGGCATTCAGGCTTCCTATTCGCCGGACGGCAAGCGCATCGCCTACAACCAGAAGGGACAAGTTTACTGGCGCAAGTATTATCGCGGCGCCTATCAAACCGACGTCATGGTGATGGACGTCGCCGCCAAACGATCGAGCAAGCTAACAGACTTCGATGGTTTGGATTCGTGGCCGATGTGGAGTCGCGATGGTTTTATTTATTTCGTCAGCGATCGCGACGGCAATGGTCTGACAAACATCTGGCGCGTTGCGGAAGATGGCGGCAAAGCCGATCGAGTGACCTCGTTCAAGAGCGGCGACGTGCGCTGGCCCGCTATTAGCGCCGACGGACGAGTGATCGTTTTCGAGCATGATTTCGGCATCTGGAAGCTCGATGTCGCGAGCAAGAAAGCTACCGCGATTCATCTCGACATCGCCGCTGAAACGGAAGAAAACGCCACGGAGATCGCCAGCTTCAGTTCGCAGGCCGACGACTTTGATCTGGCGCCGTCTTCGCGCCGGATCGCTTTTTCAATACACGGCGAGGTTTTCACGGCGCCTGTCGAAGAAGGCGACATCAAACAACTCACGGATGGTCCCGCGCGCGATCGCAATGTCAGTTATTCGCCCGACGGCAGAATGCTTGCGTACATCTCTGATCGCAGCGGTCGCGAAGAGGTTTATGTGACTCCGACAGACGGCTCGGGCGAAGCGCTGAAGCTTACCGACATCGACGCGCTCAAGTTTAACTATCGCTGGTCGCCTGATTCGAAAGAGATTGCGTTCACGTCTTCAGACGACACGTTGCGCAAAGTTGCCGTGTCTACGAAACAAGTCACTGTGCTTGATACGTCGCGCTACGGCAACATCGGCGCGCCGGCCTGGTCGCCTGACGGCAAGTGGATCGCTTACTCGAAACAGGATGCGTCGCGTACGTCGGACATTTATCTGATCGCAGGGTCCGGAGAAGAGAAGGAGCCGCACAAAGTAACTTTCGATTCCAACAACGATACGAATCCAACGTTCGCTCCCGATGGCCGCAAACTTTTCTTTCAGCGCATCGAGGCCACCGGCGGCAACACTCCTAATTCTGTGCAGATCTATTCCGTAGGGCTCGAACGTCTCGATCGCGATCCAGATGATGCCGAAGAACGCGCAGAGGCGCAGACTCCGCCCCCGGCCCAAACGGAAGACGCCGAAGGCGCACCGGCGCGTCGCGCGCCTACCGCGCAACCTCGCCCGCCGCGCGAAATTAAGATCGACTGGGCCGGAATGAAGCACCGCACGCGCCAGATCACGCGCATGCCGTTTCCCATTTTTAGTTACCGAGTCGCGCCCGACAGTCGCACGATTATTTTTGTGACGAGCGAACCCGCCGGCGTGGCAAGCGTGCCGGTGATCTATTCGATTCAAGACGATGGCAAGCGCCTGACTCGCGTTACCGCCGGCGCGCCGCCCAATGAAGAAGATCAAGGGCCGGGCGGTGGCGGCGGTTTTGGCGGCGGGATTTCGGAACTGAACATCTCGCGCGATGGCCGCACGCTTTTCTTCCGCGAACGCGAAGCGATCTATTCAGTGCCGCTTCCGGCCACTCCGCCAGCCGGCGCTGGCGCCGCGCGCGGTTCGAGCGGCGGTGCAGAAGGAGCGCGCCGCCGGCTCAGCTTCAATGTGAAGGTTCGCATCGATCATCCGGCCGAATGGGCTGAGATGTTTGACGACGCGTGGCGGACGATGAAGTACCGCTTCTACGATCCGAAAATGCACGGCTTCGACTGGGATGCAGCGCGCGCAAAATATCAACCGCTGGTGGAATTCGTCGGCGAGCGCCAGGAACTGATGAACATCATCAACGAAATTATTGGCGAGCTGAACGCGTCGCACACCGGCGCCGCCCCGCCTCCCGGCCCGCGCGCTGGTGGCGTCTCGACCGGCCATCTCGGTATGGAGCTGGAACCTGATAACGCCGCTGGACGCTATCGTGTGACCTACATCTACGAAGATGGACCAGCGGACAAGGACTGGGTGAAGGTCAGCGTCGGCGATTATGTGATTGCGATCAATGGCAAGCAGGTGAAGGCTGGCGATGAATACTGGCAATTGCTCAACAGTCGTCTCAATCGCAAAGCCGAGGTGACCTTCAACAACAAACCCGCGGAGGAAGGAGCGTGGCGCACGCGCATTGAAACGATCTCGCAGGGTGCTTATGGCCAGTTGCGTTACGATCGCTGGGTCAAGGATCGGCGTAAGAAGGTTGATGAACTTTCCGGCGGACGCATCGGCTACATTCACATCCAGGCGATGAATCCACCCAGCTTGCGAAAATTTGAAAAAGAGATTCGCGAGTTTCGTAACAAGGAAGCGCTCATCATCGACGAGCGCTGGAACGGCGGCGGCAACATCGAACAGGAGTTGCTGGCTATTCTGGTGCAGCGCGAATATCAGATCTGGCAGCCGCGCGGCACTGAACCTTCCGGACGTCCGTTTGCGGGTTTCTTTGGACCGAAGGTCGTGCTGCAAAACTGGCGCTCGGCCTCGAACGCCGAAATGTTTCCGGCCGGATTTCGCGCGCTCGGCCTGGGCAAAGTTATCGGCACGCCCACCATGGGCGCAGTCATAGGCACGGGCAGCTATTCACTGATTGACGCTTCGACGGTGCGCACTCCGGGCGTTGGTGTTTACCTGGCCGATCCGAAAAAGACGAACATGGAAAACTACGGCGTGCAGCCTGACATGTTTGTCGACAACGCGCCTGAAGACAATCTAGCCGGCCGCGATCGCCAGCTCGAAGCTGCGGTGCGCGAGTTGCTAAATCAACTGCAAGGCCCGCGGAGGAACGTCGCGAGC
>JBGPWL010000149.1:0-7385 GCA_041492185.1 Pyrinomonadaceae bacterium
ACGCCTTCGCCGCGTAGATTTTTCAGGGTCCGCTTTAGCTTGTCCGAAAGCGACTCAAACATAGTACACTCGGGCGAAGTTCCGCGCTCGATACGGAAACGAGGATGATAGCGGTCGCTCTGAAAGAGTGTCAAGGAGCGCTCGATAAGTCGTTGCAATTTCGGTGGACGCTATCAGCAAGCATGTGCTAGATTGACGGTGCTTGAATTAAACCGGCGTGCGATTGTGGGATACCGCCGCCGAAACCTCCCAGCCGAACGCAGTGCAATATGAAAAGCGCTGCTTATTCTGATTTTATTAAGAGTTAAATGAGCAAACGTGTCGGTCCTGGGCCTAAAGGTCAGGGTACAGAAGCAGCCTCAGAGGGACGAGGTGTGGTTGACCTCGCCGATGCCAGACTGCGCTTGAAGTCGCGCGCTCGCGGTGGTTCATCTGACGAATCGTTGACACAGGAGCTGGATGAGGTCTACTCGCTACTCGACCAGGGTCTCTCGGTCGAAGCCAGGTCGCGTCTAACTTCCATCATCGCTGCTGCCAGGCAGCATCCTTCGATCCTGGCCCTGTCGCGATGTGCCCTCTCGATGGCGCTGGAGATGCAGGGCCACTATCGCGAGTCGCTCTCCGCGGTCGCGATGTATGAATCACTCGAATCGAGATCCAAGCTCGATGAAGATGCCAACAACACTCTTCGCGTCCAGATCAGCCTCGCGTACAACTATAACGGCGATCATCCCAAGGCTATTTCGCTCCTGAAGTCTGCCCTTCGGGAGTTAACCGAAGGCCCTAACGAGGCCAGGCTGGGCCCGATCTATGGCGCCCTGGCGCGCGTCTATCGGAGCATCAACGAATATCCCATCGCGCGTGACTATTCTGAGCGGGCACTGGGACATTTCCGCAACACCGGCGACTGGCGGGGACTGGCGGACGCGTATTTCGGCATCGGATTGGCCGATATGCAGGAAGGCAACTACGAGTCGACGCTTGAGAACTTTGAGCAGGCACTTAAGCTGGTCGGTGCTCGGCCGGCGAGTTTTGTGCTCGGCAGAATCTACGCGAACATGGCCGGAGCGTGCTGGTATCTGAAGCGTCCGCAGGAAGGCATTCGCTATCTCGAAAAAGCGATCGATTATTACGAGCGCACCGATCATAAGGGCAACGCGGCAAACGGCTACAACAACCTCGGAATAAATCTGATCCTCATCGGCCAGTGGAGTCGGGCGCAAGAGGCTCTTGAGCGCGCCCTCACGCTGGCGTCTGAAGTCGATGAAACGTCCCGCAACGTGCCGATGATTCTTGATTCGCTCGGCGAGTTGCACATGTTGCGCGGCGATCTTGAGGAAGCGCGGGACTGCGTTGAACGCGCCGTCGCACTCGCCAGTGAAAACAGTAACAAGTGGTATGCGTGCCAGGCTCTGCGCACATTGGTCCGTTGCTATATCGCATTAGGCAGCGAGTCGGCAGCATTGGCCAAAGGTGCTGAAGCGCTGGCGATGGCAGAAAGTATTGGTGATCGCCAGGCAATCTGCGAGTCATATCTGATCATGGCCGAAGCACATCTCTCGCGCGGCGAGTTGGCTGAATGCTCCGCGCAGCTCCAAAAGGCAACTGAGCAGGCAACCGATTCCCACTCCGACTTGAATTTCACAGGCGAGGCGCAGCGGCTCTACGGCGAGCTGGCAATGGCCCAATCTGATCCGGCAACCGCCGCGCAGCATTTTGGTCGCAGCGTGTCGATCTTCGACATGCTGGGAGATCGCTATCGCGCCGCCCGGGCCCATTACGAGCTGGGACGTGCCTTCGCAGGCGCCCAGCCTAATCGCGCGATTGAACATATGACGCGCGCCGTCAATACATTTCGCGAACTCGGCGCGCGCCTCGATTTCGCGCGGGCCGAAGAAGCGCTCGCGGCGGTGGATCGAACGACGCCACCGGAACAACTGCCTGAAGCGCCGGCGTTGACGCAGCTTCTAACTTTACGACTCGCTGAAGCCGTCGCTTCTCGTGAACTGCTCCTGCGCGAGTTCGCTGCCATCATGCGTCAGGAGACGAGCGCTGAGCGCGTCCTGATCGTGGAGCGAGGAGAGGACAAGCGCCCACGGGTCGTAGTCGCTCACGGTAGTAACGATTCTGAAAGCGGGCGTATCGCAGAAGAATTAAACGCGCTGAAAACGGAAGAAGAGCGGGAGCGTTACGCCAAGAAACATGACGCCAGCATAATCCCGCTGCGCTCTGCAAACGCGCCTCCCGCAATCCTTTTTATTTCGCCGCGCGAACGAGCAACCCTGCCGGCTAACATTTCAATCGACCCCTTGCTTCGGATCGTTGAACTTGGGATGGAGGTTTGTGCCCTCCGAGCCGGCGCCCACAAAGACACTAGCTCCACGGAGCAGGATGCATTGGCGGGAGCAAGCCTGATGCCCGGATTCATCCACTCAAGTCCGGCGATGACGCGTTTGGTTGAAGAAGTGCACAAGATTCGTTCTTCGGATGTCACCGTCCTGGTCACTGGCGACTCCGGAACAGGCAAAGAGCTGGTCGCCCGGGCCATACATGCGTTGTCGTCGCGGCGCGCGAAAGTTTTTGTGCCATTCAACTGCACTGCGGTGCCGAAGGAGCTCTCTGAAGGTTACCTGTTTGGTTATCGGCGAGGAGCTTTCACGGGCGCGGTCAACGACTCACCAGGCGTAATCCGAACTGCGGCCGGCGGCACGCTCTTTTTGGATGAGATTGGCGATCTTCCCCTCGACGTGCAGCCCAAGCTTTTGCGCTTCCTGCAAGAGGGCGAGATTCAACCGTTAGGCGAGCAGCGTCCATCAAAAGTTGACGTCCGCATCATCGCTGCTACAAACACCGACCTTGAGGAAATGGTGGCGCAAGGGCGTTTTCGCGAAGACCTCTACTATCGTTTGAACGTAATCCGGCTGCGGGTCCCGCCTTTGCGCGAGCGTCGTTCTGAGATTCCGACAATGGTCAGCTATTACATCAATCACTACGCCGCGAAGTTTGGACGAAAAGACATTCAGATTACTCCGCAGGCCGTCGATCTGCTGATGGTCTGCGACTGGCCCGGTAATGTGCGTCAGCTCTGTAATGAGATACAGCGCATTGTGGCGCGCGCGGAAGACGGCGCCGTGCTCACCCCGGAGCATCTGTCACCTGAGCTTAAGAAGACTTCCTCTCCGATCTCGCCCCCGTCTTCGGGTCCGGGGCTTATGGCCGTTCCTGCGTCCTCTTTGCAGAATACGACCTTGGCCGACGCTCTCGCGGAAGTTGAACGCCGCATGATCGCCGATGCTCTACGCAAACACGGCGGCAACATTTCCCGCGCCGCGCGGGAGCTCGGACTTACTCGTCGCGGTCTTTACCTAAAGCTTGAGCGCCATTCCCTCAGCGCCAGCGCGTGAGCCCACGCCGTCAGGGGAATAATTATTATTGTGAACGATTAATTCGCCGAGCCGGCTAAGGGAAGGCAGTCAGTCTCTTCCGCTCCGCAAGCTCATTTGCGATCTCGGAGATACGGCTGATGTCGAAAGGTTTCGCCACTACCCAGTCTGCCTTGACCGCGTTTCGGGTGTCGCGGCTGATTGCGTCGGCCCAACCACTCACGATCGCCAGGGATACGGTTTCTGACCGCCTCCGGATCGCGGTGGCGAGTTCCCACCCGCTCATCTCCGGCATCCCGATGTCCGTGAACACCGCGTCGAATGCGCCCTCATGAGCGTCGTAAAACGTGAGAGCGCTTTGGCCATTCTCTGCCGCCACAACTTCACATCCTTCAGCCCGGAGCGCTTCAGTCAACACTTCGCGTACCGCGGCTTCATCGTCCACTACCAACACGCGCACTCTTTGCTTGCCCGTTCCCACATCCGATGCGGAAGAACCCAATCGAGAAGATTTCGACGCGGCACCCGTTGCTAATGGAAGCGAAATGCGAAACGTAGTGCCGTGACCCAACTCGCTGTCAACTTCTATGGAACCATTATGCCTTCTGACGATACCGAAGCTCACGGCCAGACCCATTCCGGTACCCCCTTTCCCCTTGGTTGTAAAGAAAGGATCGAACAAGCGGGATTTCACCTCAGGCGGCATTCCAGTTCCGGTGTCTACCACCGTTAAGATCACGCTGTCGTTGGTTTCCTGAGCGCTCATCCGGATCTCGCCGCCGTTTGGCATCGCGTCGACCGCGTTGAAGATGATGTTCACCAGAACTTCGCGTAGTTCAACTGGATCACCCATTACCTGGGCCGTGCTGTCCGCATAAAGCGGAAGACGGATGGCGGTCGCCTCTGGTCGCGATTCCCATCGCGGGCGCGTCATTTCGCCGACGTCCCTCAGCAAGTCAGCCACGGATACAGCCTCAAACTCACGGTTCGGACGCTGTCGCGCAAAGTTTTGTATCCGCTTGATGATCTGAGCGCCATCCTCGGCGCTCTTTACTATGAGTTGTACTCCCGCGGCCATTTTTTCCGGGTCAGTAGTGCGCAGCAATAGCTGAGCGCGGCCAAGGATACCGGTCAGCGTGTTGTTGACGTTGTGCGCAACACCAAATGACAACTCACCGAGGGCGGCCATTTTTTCTGCGTGTGCTGCGCGTTCGCGCTGGTGTTCGTGCTCGGCGTGTGCCGCGGCAATCCGATCGAGACAAGTGCGAAGGCGTTCGCGAGTTGACGCTTGCTGAGAATTTGTTAACAACTGATCCAATCGCGAGCCAATCTCGCGACGTTCGTCATCGCCGAGTTGTTCGCACATTTCTTCGATCAGAATTAACAAAGACTTGCCCGCGCCTTCGTAGTCTCCGCATCGTTCGGCGACCCTTTGCGCGCGCTCAAGCGTGGGCTTGGCATCATAGCGCTGCCCTAATCGACATAGAACCAAACCCTGCGTACTCAGCGCCTCCGCAAGCAATGCATCTTCGCCACTCGTTTCCAAAGTCTCAACTGCGAGCTTGATTGAATGTTCCGCGGATTCGTATTGTTCAGAGGCGAGATGTAGTTGCGCCAATGTTTCATCGACCTGAGCACAGCCAACGCTGTCACCAAAACCGTCGAAAAGCCTGCGAGCGCGGTGCAGGTGAATCTGCGCCTCGTCAAATCTCTTCAAGCTTAGAAGTAGGTAGCCATGATTATTCTCTACCGCTGCGGCGTATCGAAGGTTGCCGATATGTTCAAAATGCAGCAAGGCTTCTCGGTAGTGATCCAGCGCTCTATCGAAGTAAGTGTTTTGATTCTCAGCCGCACCCAGTTCTTTCAGCGTGATTGCTAACTCTGAGTGAAAACGGCCTTTGGTCCATGAAGCAGAACTGTCCACACGTGGCGCTGCTTCGTTCAAAAGATTGAGCGCATCATGAAGACGGCCAGCATGGCGGTCAACAATTGCAAGGCGAATCAAGGCGACAGCTTTCAACTCATGATCGTTAGTGGAGAGCGCGTTGATAGAGGAGCGCAAGGTCGAGCGTGCAAAATCGAAAAGACCTTGTCTATAGTAGCAATAGGCCAGCTCAATGCGGGCCTCGGCCGCACGTGCTGATTCCCCCAGTTGTTCAAATAAGGCGAGCGCTCCGTTCAGGAGACCCTCGGCGGGTTTCTGGCCTCCCGGCACGTCTTGAGTGCTCGCAATCCAGCCGCTCAGCGTCCCGGCGGTTAACAACAGATCCGCCATCGCGTAATAACTTAGCCCACTAGGTCGCGGCCACTCTCCTAATGTCCACCACGACTGTAGAACAGCGCATCCGGCATCGTAGTCGCCCACCTCGATCTTCTCACGGGCGATGGCGCAACACGCCTGCACCTGTTCACAGGGCGTGAGCGGTGAAGGCTCGATGCTTAGGATCGAGTTCGGCTTTGTTAGTAACTTCGGCATGTCTTGATAATCACGAGCTCCTTGACTGCCTGAGTACCACGTATACACCTGCATACGGCTGTACCATTCGAAGGCTTACTGTTGCAATAATGTAGGATGCGTGTCATTCGCTCAGTCGAAAGACCTATTCTGTATACGTGGTAGCCAATTCTGCGTTCGTTTCGTTTGCGATATCTCTGCCCTCCTGCCGATCGGTTAATCAGCTATGGAACAGTCAGTTACAAGTTCAACCTGCTGTTTCGTGACGCGTGGCACGTCCATTGATAAGAGATAGGACGACACGGTTGTTAACGGCCAGCGGGATGGGGACGAGACTTCCCCAAGTAGCATCCACCATCCGGCTGACCACCCCAGTAAACGGTTCGGTTCACTAGGAGAAATCAATCATGAGACGCTTTCAATCAGTCCTTTGCGCATCGCTCTTGATCGTATCGATTGCTTCAACCGCCCTTGCCGGTAACATCTCTACCGGAAAGGAGAGTACTGGCAACATCTCTACTGGCAGCGCCGGTAACATCTCTACTGGCAGCGCCGGTAACATCTCTACTGGCAGCACCGGCAACATCTCGACCGGGAAGGTATCGTACGCCAAGGTTATCTTCGGCGGTCTTGATGCGACCGACTACATATTCTTGTTCTGGGCGACGATGGGCTGGTAATTGTCTCGGCGCACCAGTCATTGCGACAGAATACCGGTTAATCTGAATCGCCTTCTCTTCAAAGATCGTTCAATCTGGCGAGAAAACTGCTCATTGGGCACTCGCACCATGAGAAAGAGCAAATGATATGCCACTAAGAACACGCAGTCTTTGTTTAGAGGTAGTAACGATCCCGAGTAGTTCCAGTTCAACCAGTGCGGATGTTCCGGTTCACGTATTCCTGCCGGCCATGAAAGAGATCGGGCGTCTCCCAGATCAACCTGGAACATCCGGACGAGGATGGATCGATATTCCGGAATGAGGCAAAGGATGTTGGAAGAGATGCCGCTGAGGGCGGCATCTTTCATGCCACGATCCGCTCTCGCTGCGCTTCGTAACACGCATGCGCCTCGGCGATAAGTTCAAGGCATTTCCGCAGACGCTCAAGGATCGAGGCTCGTTGTGAATGAGAGAGCAACCGGTCCAGTTGAACTGCCAGTTCCAGCCGCTCATCATCGTCTAACTGCTCGCACATCTCTTCAATCACCACCAGCAAGGCACGTCCCGCGCCTTCACTATCACCGCAACGCGTCGCAACTTCGTATGCGCGGTCTAACACCCGTTTAGCCTCGCGCTGGCGACCCAGTTTGAGGAGAATCCGCCCCTGAGTCGTTAGGGACTCAGCAAGCAAAGCCTCCTCCCCGCCCGTTTCCAGAGTGTCCACGGATCCCAAGATTGACTGCTCGGCAAGTTCAAATCGCTGTGCGGCAAGGTGAAGCTGTGCCAGTGTTTCATCGACCTGTGCGCGCCGGACCTTGTCGCCAAAGCTATCGAAAATTTTTCGACCACGTACAAGGTGGGGTTCCGCTTCATCGAGCCGCTTGAGAG
>JBGPWL010000087.1:0-19719 GCA_041492185.1 Pyrinomonadaceae bacterium
CAACGAGCTTGACCCTCAGAAGTCTTCCGCCGCGGCTGGAACCGCTTGATACTTCCATCGCTAGCCACAGAAGGACGCGGATGACACGGGTCAGTACCACCTGCGTTAGCGGGTGGGTGATTGGTCTATTTCTCGGGCTGGGACTGCGACTACTTCGGCTGGATGCGGAGGACGAAACTGCAGATGGCGATCTTCTCATCGGGCGTAACTGGCACGCGTTCGCCGCGCGGAATTTCATGACCGTTGATTAGTGTTGGATTGCGACCCTTGGCGACGATCCAGTAGTGCCCTTCGTCATCAAGGGATAACGTTACGTGGACGCGGCTGACTTCCGGATCGCCTTTGATTGGCAGATCAACTTTGATGGTTCGCGAGCCGCGGCCGATAGTGATCTCGGACTTCGTAATCGGCACCACGGACTCGCGCACGCCGTTGCGCCACACTTCCATTGAAAAGAGTGTTATTACTCGCGGGCGAACCACGGTCTGCTCGCCTTCGGTTGTTTCGGCGATCTGGTCGCTCGGGAGCGCGGCGAATTGCGATTCCGAAAGCGTTTGATCCGCGCGCGGCGTCACCATCGTGTGGCCGCTTTCGGTCTCGTCCCAAACGGCCTGCACGCGAAACTGTCCTTTCTCAAGCGTGCCGTCAATGCGCAACTCGACGGCAAACGATTTGGCCGCCAACTGGTTTGTGCCACTCAACTCGCGCGCGCGTTCTGAGAGCACGTGAAAGAGTCCCTGCTCGAGGCCGCGGCGTTTGTCTCCCTGCCATTCCTTGTCGTCTTCGGTGCTGAGATAGACGATGTATTCGCGCGGGATGTAGGTCGGACCACCGGGCGGCGTGAACATCTCCTGCTGCATGACGGCTTCGACTTCGCGCGCAATCTTCACGAGGAATTCTTCCCAGACGCGACGCGGCCGTGCGTGTTCGTCGGCGGCTTCGAGCAGATCTTCGCCACTCTCCCCGTCGATCCATTTGCGAATTGAATCCAGCAGGCCCATGTTCGTGATTCGTAGGGGCAGGGCTTGTACCTGCCCGCTGCCCGTTAGTTTCTCCAGCGCGGGCAGGGACAAGCCCTGCCCCTACATTAATCCAGTTTGAGAAATTTCTTATTCACCCAACCGCGATCCGCGGTGTACGGATCAGCTTTTGGCCGGCCGTGTTGCAGCACCTGCACCTCGTACCAGTTGTTGTCCACGCTCAGCACGCGCACGCGCGATCCGCTTTCCACCAAACCGATGGGACGATTGTCAGTGCCGGCATTACCACGCAGGTTCACATCAGTCGTGGCCACACCTTCGCGGCCAACGATAAAATTATTCCCCACGACCGGCACGCTAACCAGAGGGTTCCAATGCGAAGTTACGTAACGATGCGTCGCCAACAGCATTCCTGAAAAAGCGACAATGAGAATCGCGGCAACAAGAAACCGCTTCCTGCGGCTGGCCGGCTTGATTTGACCCTGCGGCAGACTCGCTTTGCCGTTTAGAGGTTGACCGTCACGCGTAGTCCGCCGACTCGGAAACTGAGCGATGTTTTGATTCGCGGTCGATCGTTGCGCGCCGAGCATCGTCGGTTGTTCGACCTGGCTGACGGGCACAACTATTCTTGGCCGCGGCGCCGACGAAATACCAACAGACGGGCCGCCGACACTTGCCGGCTCGATGACTTGCGACAGGAAGTGTGGACGCGGCGGCGCCTGGGTGAATTCTTCGGGCTCGATATTCAAGTCAGCGCTCACTCGCCTTGCCTCAGCGTAGCCGGGCAGTTCCTGCGTGTCAGGCAAGGTCGCGTCCGAGAGTTCTTCCCAAAACTCCTGCACCGTCTGATAACGATCTGCAGCGCGAGCTTGCGTGGCGCGCTCGAGCACACTCAGCACAGGCTTGATCCAATAATGCTCGCCCAAAGATTTTGGCAATTCGGTGATCGAGTGTTGAGAAAAGCGGCGTGGCGGCTCGCCCGCAAGCAACGTGTACGTCGTCTTGGCGAGCGAATAAATATCTGCCGCGGGCGTCAGTTGTGGCCGACCCGAAACCAGCGACGCCGCGTCCAACTGATCCGTTTGCATCAGCGGGTTGTGCTCCGGAGCAGAGTAGATGTTGGTGCCCACGCGCGTGATCGCGCCTTCCGTCGACTCCAGACGCGCAACGCCAAAGTCGGCAATCTTCACCGTCTCTTTGTCAGCCGTGAGCAACAAGTTCTGCGGTTTGATGTCGCGATGAATCACGCCACACTTATGCGCGTGCGCGAGGCCGGAGCACACCTGTTCGAGATATGAAAGCGCGCGCTCAATCGACAAAGGATTGTTACGCGAGAGCGCCGCCAGATCACCTCCCGACAAATACTCGAGCACGATGTAATGAAACGTCGTGCCGTCGAGATCGATGGCCGTGCCGTGACCGAGGCGACTGATGATGTTTGGGTGACGAACGCGATCGAGCGCGACGGCTTCATTCTGAAAATTCGCTATGAGCGTGCGTGCGAGTTCCGTATCCGGCTCTTCCTGCAACAGCAGATTGAGCGCTTTGATGACCACGGTTTCAGGACAGCCCTCAGCGGCGGCATTGTCGTGGGCCTTGTAGATCTCCGCGTAGCTGCCGCGCCCGAGACATTCAAGAATGTCGTAGCGGCCGTCGACTCTGCACTGTTGAAGTCTGAGTTCCGACATTAATTTCCGTTCACCGTTTACTGGCCAGCAGGCTTCGCCACCATCTCCTCGAATCGTTTCAAGGCCCGCTCGATCTCTTTCTTCGACTTCAAAGACACCGCCGCCATTGCGAGCGCTGCTTCTTTCCTGACAGTCGCGTTGGTCGTACTCGGCGATTGTTCGGCGCGAGCGATCGACTGTTCGAAAGCGTTGGCCGCTTCGTCATTCTTGCCGGTAAGCAAGAGCGCGCGCCCATAGAGATAGAGAAACTCCGGATCGTTTGATTCAAGCGCGCCCGCGATCTTTTGCGCGGTCAATTCCTTCGGAAGTTCCTTCGCTAACCATTCCGCCGGCGCTCGATCGACTTCGCGCCGTGCCTTCTCAAACTTTAAGAGTGACTCGTCCGGCGCCGGGGCCGACTGCGAAACCGGCGGAATCTCAGACGCGTGGCGCAGGCCAAAGGGCAGCGGACCTTTGTAACGCGTGCCACCGTAAAAAGCAGCAGCAATACCGGCGAGAAACAGGAGGAAAATCAAGAAGCGCTTAAACTCATTTCCTGCGCCCTTTGAACGAACTGAATCGGAAATATTCAAAGGTCTCTCCTGTGCGATCGTCTGGTTAGCGTCGAGCGTTGCCGTTGGCGCTGGAATCAAAATGCGCGAGGGCGGAACGAGCGCGTCTTCGGTTAGATCGAGATTTCCCGCGAACGTAGTTTTCTCTCTATCGCCTGACTGAACTGCCGCAGGTCCATCGAGCGAAAGCGTGCGTCCTTCCAGTAGCTCTCGTCGTTCCGGCGGCGCATCGCCTAAACGAACAATCACCGCAGTCAAATTATCTTCGGCGCCACGTTCATGACAGCGTCTCTTTAACTCCGCGCAGACCGAGGCCAAATCATCATCTCCGATCAACAGTTCCTTCAGCTCCTGGTCGGGTACGTGTCGCGTAATGCCATCGCTGCAAAGCAGAAAACAAGTGCCCTCCGGGATCGCAACCGTCTTCAGATCGACTTCGACAGTTTCCTCGGCGCCAAGCGCGCGGCTAATCACGTTTTTGCTGGGATGATTTGCGGCCTGTTCGGGCGTCATGCGGCCTGCGCGTACTTCTTCCTCGACAATAGAATGATCTTCCGTCTCGCGAACCAGCCTGCCTTCAGGAGTCAGAAGGTAGAGACGAGAATCGCCGACGTGTCCGATCGTCGCCGTGTTCCCTTTCAAATGGAGCGCGACAATCGTCGTCGCCATCATCGAAAGTTTTTCGTGCTCGTGCGACATGCGATGGATGGAAGCATTCGCGCGCTGGATGGCCAGCTCCATCAGATCTTCTACGTCCGCGCCTTCGACTTGATGACGAAACGCTTCGTCGAGCACTTCGATCGCGGTTTGTGACGCGACCTCGCCGGCCTCTGCGCCACCCACGCCATCAGCGACGGCAAAAATGCAGCGCTGGTCGTCCTCGAGAAACGAATCTTCATTCAGCGGCCGTCGTTCGTTGAGACCGCGGTCGGTCACCGACGCTGAATAAACCCTGGCCTTGGGCTCGGGCTGGCTCATGACACCGCCTCCGGAGTTGTTGGACGCGAGGAAACCTGGTTGGCAATTATCCTGTCACGTGTGTTGCGATGCGAAAAGGCCATCAGCATTCCCAGCATGGCAAAGCTGGTTATCAAACTAAAGCCACCGTGGCTTACAAACGGCAGCGTGATTCCGGTCATCGGCAAGGCGCGCGTGATTCCTCCCATGTTGACGATCGCCTGAAAGCCAAAGAACGCGGTCAGGCCGGCGGCGCAAAGCTTGGTAAACATATCACGCGCATCGAGCGAAGTGCGAACGCCGCCGTTAATCAAAAGAATGATGGCGAGAATCACAACCGCGCCGCCAGTCAGTCCCATCTCTTCGGCAATTGCGGCGTAGACATAATCGGAGTCGGCAATCGGAATAACTTCGGGAAACCCGAGCCCCAGCCCGCGACCCGTCGTGCGACCAGACGAGATGCCGAACACGGCCTGCGCCGGCTGAAAGGCGAGCTTGTCGAACCAGATATCGACGTTGATGCTCTTCTGCATCGCCGGACTTTGCTCGGCCAGCTCTCTAAGTCGCGCATCCTTATTCAGCGCGTCCTGATAATCTTTTTTCCACCACGAGACTTCGGGCGCAGGCGGATCGAATCCGTCAAGCCATAAATGAAAACGTTGCTGAATGCGCGCGGGCAATACGGAAGCAATCGGCCGAGCCACGGCGGGGAGCAATGGGACTTTCTCCTGAACATCTCGCGGCAGCGCGCCGACGACCAGTATGCTGATCACGAGGATTACTGAACCAACAAATAACAGTAGTTGTGGCCAACGGCGCACCGCGATTAGATAAAGCGTTACGTAGCCGCCGGTGAAGATCAGCATCTGGCCGAAATCTTTCAAAGCAAAAAATGGAATGAACGGCATGATCGCCATCACCACGAGCGGCACCACATCGCGCGCGCGCGGAATGCCCCAGTAGGTGTCGGCCAAATCTTTGTAACGCGCCGTAAGTATGCCGGCGAAGCCAACGAGGAACGGAATCTTCGCGGGTTCCCAGGGCGTCATATTGCCCGCCGCTTTCCCAGCGCTCGAAGTGACGACGGCTATCGAGAGTGGCACTAAAGTCAGCAGCACGATCAAAAAACTATTTCGTTGCAGCAACAACAGAAACCGATCGTTTACACAAAACGCGTAGGCCAGCGCGAAGGCGATAAAAGAGATAATCGGAATCCAGGTGTAACTCGAGGTCAACGCATTCCAGAGCGTGTAGGTTGATTCCTTCCGCGGCAGGTTGTTGATATCAACGGGTTGCGCGGGCGTAGGCGGCAGCCCCATCATCTGTTTCTTCGGCGCATCGTAGTTCTCCATGATGTAACGAATACGGAGCGCGTCAGTTTTCTCCGCACGCGCAGTCGCTTTGTTTCGCGCGTTGTATTCCGGGTCGCTGTAGAGACGATACTGCACCAGCAATCCCATGGAGAAGAGCAGAATCGCCGTCGTAAACAGCGCCCAGTTGCCGGCGTATTTCATTACGCGCGACAACCAGAGCACGAGAATGATCACGGGAACATACATAAAGAGATCGCGCGCGGCGCCGATGGTCGAAGTTTCGTACCCACGCAGCAGCGCGGCGCGATGAATGGCCGCGTAACCACCGATCTGAATCCCTACGATCAGCAGAATGATCAAAAGATGTGATGAAGCTCGATTCTTCATGAAGTTGCCGCCAGACTTAACGCCTTCTCCTTCCCCTGGGCTGATCCGTGTTGCCTTCGTTGCGCGGTCCGCCGAAATAACCAAGCGCTTTCGCTTTCAGAATTAGTTGAGCGGCGATCGGAGCAGCATTCGTGCCACCGTAGAAACTAATACCCGGCCCCGGGCCTTCAACCAACACAGCCATCGCGAGCACCGGTTTATCCAGCGGAGCAAAACTCAGATACCAGGCATCGTTGCGCAACTTCTCAGCAAAGATCGTTTCCTCATGTTGCCCGATGATGTTCCCCTTTCGATCGCGTTCGAAGACAAGTTTTGTTTTTGGTTGGCCGGTCTTTGGATCGTAAAGCGGCACTTGCTTCTGCGCTGTTCCTGTTTTGCCGCCGCTGCGAATTCCTGCGGCTTTTACCGGACCCATCGCTCGGTCACCCGTGCCACCTTCAGTTACGAGATTCATGATCCGGCGGATTTCGGCAGCTTGCTCTCGTGTTAGCACGTGATTGAAAACTTCAGGCGGACGATCGTATTCAATCTTCGGCTTCATCAAATTGCCTTCAAGATTTGCCGCCGACGAAACCAGCAGGGCCATCTGGAAAGGTGTCATCTGCGAAGCGTAACCCTGGCCGTAGCCTTCATACATCAACTCGCAACGAGTGGAATGCGGCCCGGCCTTGAGCCAGGCCTCAGTGGGCGCAATCGCGCGCTTAACGGCGTCGCTGCTCGCGTTCCAAATCTCCGGCTCGCGCCGGCCCTGGCCTTCGCCGCCCGTGCTGTCGTAAGCGCCCAGACCCAATAATCTGGCGGTGTCTCTGATTTTTTCGCCGCCCAATTGCGTGCCCAAATAGGAAAAATAGATGTTGCTGGAATGTTGATAGGCCTGATCTATTCCAATATCGCCGCACGCTTCGCATCTGCCGTTGTCATCGGTGATGGTCTTCCCGCAACCCTCAGGCGTAAATCCTCCGCTCGTATTGAAGCGGATGTCCTGCATCCCATTGCGGAATGCGGTGATCATCATCAACGTTTTGAACGTCGAGCCAGGCACGTAGTATTCGTTAAGCGCGCGATTCACGAGCGGTTTGTCTCTTTTGTCGTTATCCAGTCTTATCCACGTCGCTTCGTCGTCAATTTCTTTCAGGCTGTATGAAGGCTCGCTGTAGAGCGCGAGCACTTCACCCGTCTGTGGATTCAGAACGACGATCGCGCCGTGCTTTCCTTTCAATTGATCGACTACCGCCTGCTGCAGCTCGCGATCGATCGTCAGTCGCACATCGCTATTGGATTTGCGCTCGACGCCTTTACCTTCGACCACTTCGAGCGCCTCCGGCAGTGCTCCACTTTGGGTACCAAACAGCGCTCGCTCGAGTCCCGGATCGCCGCGATCCGTTCCGAACAGATGCGCCATCGCTTTGTCGAGCGGGTACTCGCGGGCAATGTTGCCCTGAGCGTCGCGCCGGTAAAGCGCAAGGGCCTTTTCGAGTTTGCCACTGCGATCGAGAATCCACCCTCGCAGCGAAGATTCTGAGAGGCGCCGGTTGCGAAGATCTTTGTAACTCAACTCTTCAAACTTCGGGTTGCTGGTGGCGGCATAGCGGGCCCAGTAGACGTGAAAGCTAAAAACCACAATCGCCAGCGCGACAAACAGCCACCGCAAAAAATGCAAGCCACGGTTGGTGATGGTCGAACCGAGCCGTCGTTTTACTGCTTTGGGAAGATCTTCAGGTGCGACTGCCGCGCGCGCTGAACCTCGCCGCCGGTTTCTGAACAGCGAAACAAACAGGAGCACCACGATCAGGAAAAAACCGCCAACGTAGATCAAGGTGAAGAGGGCGGGCATCTTCTCCGGGACTGGAGGGGGCGTCGGTGTTTGAAGGAACAGAAAAAATGACATCTCAGCGATTGTTAGTCCATCTTCCGAAAACGAACCTCAATATCCCCAAAGCGAACAACGTCACCATCTTCAATAGGCCGTGACTCGCCGTACGCGATCCGTCGTCCATTGATGTAAGTGCCGTTGGTCGATCCGGTATCGGCAACCAGCAGCGTACTCTGTTGGTTCATTACTAACGCCGCATGAATCTTAGAGACGCTCGTATCGTTCAAGCACAATTCGTTATCCGAAACCCGGCCTACGTTCAAACGTTTGCCACCAGGCTTGAAAACCAGCGGAATCTCTCGCGCTCCGTCGCGCCCCTGGCTTGCAGTCACGCGCGCAATAACGGTCACGTCCGGCACGGGCGGCGGCGTCGCCGGAACTATTCCCGCTTGCGCGGCCCGCTTTGCTTCGTCCTGCTGCCTCAGTTCTTCTTCAAACTCGCCAAAAGTTGGATCGACTAAAATGCCGGTGGTGAAAATGTCTACATCAGTTTCGACACGTACGCCGGCGAGAGTGCGATAGCGATGATCGTTGATGTGATCGATTGCTTCGGCGAGAATCTCGTGCTCCAGATCCTTCAGAATTTCCGGCGGTGCTTCCGAGTGTGTGCCCCATTCGAGTTTGAGTTTCATCACGTGCGGCGCGATCCGCCCTTTTGGCCCCTCGTCTCGCACCCGCTCGTCAATCAGCCGCTTCATTCTTTCGACCAGCTTCGACGTTGTCAGTCCGCTCTTGGGCTCGACCGTGCGACCAAACTTTCGGTCGACCACGTCGCCAACGTTTTCGAGCACCTTACGCAGCAAACGCTCGGGCAGGGCCTCTTCGCGTTTTTTCTTTGACTCCGGATTTTGTTCTTCAGTCATTCAGGTAACAATACGAGTTTGGTTGGGAGGGGGTTCGTTACCAATCGTTCACGACCACCTGACGGCATCTGACGACAAAAGCGTAGCCTTATCGGAAACTACGCGAAGATCGTTGTCTGGGGTCGCGGTTATTCTAACTGAAACCCAAGCTTGGTAGTAGGGCGAACGGGTGTTTCCCTGCGGTCAGCTCCCACAACCTACTTGAAGGAATCGTCGGAAAGCTTCATAATTTGTCCGATGAGCGAAGAGCACACCCGAGACATGTCTGATAGTCGTTCTTTTGAAGATCGAGTATTCGCTCGTTTCGACGCCATTGACGCGTGGCGCGACTCGGTGGATGCGCGGTTCGACGCGGTGGATGCGCGGTTGGACCGTCTTGATGCCCGCGTTGAAGCGTTAGAGATTCAGAGCGAAAAGAGGGCGCTGGAAACAAAGCCAATATGGGAGCGGGCGCTCGCTGAAATTCTGGAAGTGAAGGAACTCGTCGAAGATGTCGAACGCAAAATAGATATCCTCAGCCGAGACATAGTGAAGGTCCGCGCCGATCAAGTGCGTTTAGATGACCGGCTCGATAAGCTCGACTCCAAGCGGGTGTAGTAATCCATCTCCTTAGTCAGCCTTTGCGCCTCTTTGCCTTGCTGCTTCGTAAAGAACAATTGCAGTCGCCACAGCAACATTCAAGCTTTCAACCTTGCCATGCATCGGAATCCGGATCCCAGCGCCTGCCGCTAAAACTTCTTCGGTCGAGAGTCCGGTCGACTCCGGACCGACAATTAGCGCTCGCGGTCCACGCCAATCGATCTCCGTGTGAAGCGTTGAACCTCTTACATCCGTGCACACGGTTTGGATTTTGCGTCGGGCACACCACTCAAGCACTTCCTCGTAATTTGTCTCAGCCCAGATCCGCAAACGGAAAGCCGAACCCATCGCGCCCCGCAAAGACTTCGGTGAAAATGGATCGGTCGTGTGCGCGGTGGCAATTGCTCCCGTCGCGCCCGCGGCTTCGGCGGTCCGCAGAATCGCGCCGACATTCACAGGGTTGTTGATGCCGTGCATGATCACGAGCAAGGGTGAGTCTGGTTGCGCGGTCTCAAACTTCTTCCGATCCCAAGATGGTCGAGACGCAAGCAAGACGATCCCTTGCGGAGTTTTTGTGTAAGAGATCGAGCCGAGTAACTTCTCGCTGACTTCGGTCAGCTTCGCGTCAACGTTGCTCAACGCTTGAAGGAACGCTGCGGCCCTTTCTTTCCGCGCGATCTCTTCAGAAAAGATTACCGCATCGATTTTGAGTCCCGACGTGAGCGCCTCTTCACAAAGGCGCAGTCCTTCGACGAAGATCAGTTCTTTTATCTCGCCGTCACGAACTTTGCGTGCGCGACGAAGCAGGGGATTGTCGCGACTGGTGATTTTCATGACACCTGCACTTCTGCCCAGATGGGCCAATGGTCCGACACATTCAATGGCCGTGCCACTCCCCACCGGCTGATGTTGACGTCACGCGCAAAGATCCAATCGGCATGCAGACGAAGAAACGCAGTGCGCCAGGTTGGCGTGCCGGTTGGCAGCGGCGTTGTGTAGCCGCGCGCCTCCAGCAAGCGACGACTCTCGATGCACTTCTGTCTTGAGAGCGTGTTGAAATCGCCAAGGATGATGGTTGGTCCGGTCGACTCCTCGGCGTGCGCAAGCATCACCTCAAGTTGCTCGAGTTGTCCATTCGCGGCCGCATGCGGATCGATATGCGCATTGAAGATCCGAAGTTTTTGTGAACCGAGCGAGACCGTCGCGCCAACGGCGAGCCTCGGTCGCCACGCGCACTCGTGCCAGGGCAGGTCGATTCGGTGGACGTCTTCCAGCGGAAACCGACTCAGCACGGCAACACCTGTATCGCCTGAGTCATCGAGCGCGATCTGCTCTTCAAAGTCGAGCCACCATTGGCGTTTCTTCGGCGGCTCGCCGCGCGGGATTCCAGCCGGCGCGTGAACCCAATTCATGTCCAGTCTCGTCGCCAGCTCGCGCGCAATGTGGTGACCGCCGGCGCGACCTGTCTGCTTGTCAGCCTCCTGCAATGCTATGATGTCCACCGGCGGCAACAGCAATCCGTCGGTGAAGGCGCGCGCGGCGGTATCAATATTTTCAGCGATCGCTTCTGCTCGTCGGCGCGGCAGGTTGAATCCCGCACGACGCAGCAGGCCGCTCGAGATCAGATACCGGCCAACGCCGTAGCGAATGTTGTAGGACGCTATGATAAGTTTTGAGCGATCAGAAGAGATCGAGGCCGGCGTTGCCGGTTCGCCGCATTCGATCCTTTCCGAGTCCGCCAAACCAGGAATCGTTGTTTGCTCAGTTGCCGCCATGCGTCGATATATTTACTCGAAAGCGCGGATAATACAAAACTCGCTGGATATTTTTTGATGCCCCAGACCGTAATTGCCGCAGTCGACGATATGTTTTTCGCCGCGAAGATCCGCGCAGTTGCAGAGCATTTAGGTGTGAACGTGCGGTTTGCGAAGAGCCCGAGCGCGGTGATGGAGACGGCGCGCGCGGGCGAGGTGTCCGTAGTGTTGGTCGATCTCCACTCGCAAAAATGTCAGCCGCTGGAACTCGCGCGCCAACTCAAGGCTGACGCCAAACTCAACTCAATAACCCTGATTGGCTTTTTCTCCCATGTAGAAACCGCACTCCAACAGGCAGCGGAAACGGCCGGTTATGATCGCGTCATGCCACGCTCGGTTTTTACCAGGAATTTACCGCAGATGTTGAGCGGGGACTTCGGATGAAAAGAATCAGCTCACCGCCGCGGGCACAACTACTTCGTGAATCGCTCGCACCTCGCTAACCAGTTGTCCATATTGTTCGAGCGTCAAAGCCTGTGCGCCGTCCGACAACGCGTGTTCGGGTTGATCGTGAACTTCGACGATCAAACCATCGGCCCCCACCGCAACTCCGGCGCAGGCAAGCGGCGTAACCATATAGTTCTTGCCGGTGCCGTGCGAAGGATCGACGATGACCGGTAGGTGCGAGATGCGCCGGACTGCAGGAATCGAGGCGAGGTCCAAAGTGTTGCGCGTGTGCTGAGAAAAGGTGCGGATGCCACGCTCGCACAAAACGATTTGATAATTGCCTTCAGACATAATGTATTCCGCCGCGAGTAACCATTCGTCGAGTGTTGCCGACAAACCTCGCTTCAGCAGGATCGGCAGTGGCGATCGCCCCGCGCGTCGCAACAAGGAAAAGTTTTGCATGTTGCGCGCACCGATTTGGATCACGTCGCCGTACTTTTCAACCAGATCCACGCCCACTTCATCGAGCGCTTCTGTAACGATCTTCAGACCGTAGGTCTCGCGAATCTCGGCCAGGATCTTCAGACCTTCCTCACCGAGACCCTGAAACGCATAGGGCGAAGTGCGTGGCTTGAATGCGCCGCCGCGGAAAAACCTCGCGCCGCTGCGGCGGACTGCTTCTGCAACAGCAAACGCCTGAGAGCGGCTCTCAATAGCGCATGGTCCAGCGATGATGGCCAGCTCATCGCCGCCGATCGTCGCATCACCCACGCGCACAATGGTCCTATCCGGACGAAGGTCGAGCGTGATCAGTTTGTAAGGTTTGCTGACGCGAATCGCTTCCGCGACTCCGGGCATGTTTTCGAAGTGCGAAGGATCGACGGCGGTTTGATTGCCCGTGATGCCGATGGCTGTGCGAGTAGCGCCCGGCATCGCATGCGCCTTGTATCCGAGTTCTTCCACGACGCGCACGACCGTTTCGATCTGTCGGTCAGTCGCGTCGGCTTTCATTACGATGAGCATGGTTCTCTTATACTCTCAGGATTCGTGAAAAGTACAGTCGCCCTCTGGGAGCGACCTGGGAGCGCGGACATCCTGTCCGCAGACGCGCCGTCTGGCGCTAATGTGTTCGCGCTTTGCGCTCAGGCGGACAGGAGTCCGCGCTCAAGAGCGGCTACATTCTTTCCGGGACCCGAATGCCCAGGGTAGCCAGCGCCTTTGTTAGTTGACGTCGCGCAATGTTCGCCGCTGCGATCAGGACAGCGCGTTTGGTCGCGTCCTCCTCGGCAATAATTCGATGGCGATGATAGAAAAGATTGAAAGCGCGCGCGAGATTGAAAGCATACTTTGCCAGATTCGCCGGCTCAGCGGACGCTGCGCATTGATTGATAACCTCGTCGAGTCTTTCCGCCAGAACGACAAGCGACCACACTTCGGTGCCGGGTTCGCCCTCCAGAATTTGCGAGACGGTCGATCGCACGTCCGCCTGGGTTGCCGCATTCGCGATCAGCTCGTCGGCAGCAGCGCGGGCGGCCTCATCGAGTTTCCGGAAGATCGAGTTCGCGCGCACGGCGGCATACTGGCAATAGGGCCCAGTCTCGCCTTCAAACGACAATGCTTCCTTGAAATCAAAAGCGATCACTGAATTGCGCGTAAACTTCAAAAGGAAATAACGCAGCGCGCCGACCGCAATGTCGTGCGCAGTCGCGCGCTTTTCTTCTGCCGACAGATCGGGATGGCGCGTTTCGACCTCGCGCAGCGCGTCTGCCTCCAATCGATCAATGAGATCGTCAGCCTTAACTCCCAGCCCTTTGCGGCCGCTCATTTCGATGAATGGCCGCGCGCGATCTTCATCGCTCAATTCAATGCCGAGCTCTTCGCAAGCGGCAGGCGACAACGCCACCATTTCGTACGCCAGATGAACGCTCGCGTCGCGGCCGACTTCCGGCACGATCGCGGCAACTCCGCGCGCGACAATCTCCTGCGGATAAGACTGGCGCGAATCGATCACGTTATAGACCCTGACGCCGCCGCCGAATTGCGGGCGTGTGTCGTCGGCAATGTTGTTGGCGCTCGAATCCGCTGTCGTCACCCACGCAATGTGATCATCCGGGTAACGCCGAAAAGGTTTGTAGTGAAAATCAAGACCCAGCCGGCCCAGTTTCCAAAGTTGATAAGCGATGTCTTTGCCGGTGTAGGTCACCGTTCCGTTCGAGCGCACGATGATCTTGTCGGCTTCGTGCTCGTCGGTGCCCGTGTGCGATTCGAACGGCATCACCCAACAACCTTTAGTGCGCCCTTCAGTCTCAAAACGAATCACGCCGGTCTGCTCCATCAACTCAAACGCGCGCTCCCAGAAGTGCAAGTGCAGAATCTCTGACTCGCGCGCCAGCAGATCGTAACGAATGCCCAGCCGTTCCATCGTGTCGAGAATACATTCGACATTTCGCGTCGCGACGTAATCGGCAAGTTCCGCGATTGGATTCTTTCCTGCTTCGAGCGCATGCAGGATATCGTTGCGCAATTTCAAACGCTCGGGATTCGGTTCGCCATTCGGATCGTCATTTCGATAGAAGAGTCCTACCTTTGTGTAGAGGTCCCAGCAGTAATAATCAAAAGAACGATCGGGAGGAAGCGACTGATCCAATTCCTTGATCTCGTCGAGCTTCATGCTTTCGATGTGCATGAACCCGACCACCACGTCAGCCACTTGAACGCCGGTGTTGTCGATATAGTTCTGCACTTCCACGCGTTCGCCCGCTGCCTGAAGGACGCGCACAAATGTGTCGCCCAACACAGCGTTGCGCACGTGGCCGATGTGCGCGGCTTTGTTGGGATTGATGCTTGTGTGCTCGACCATCTGCTTGGGGCGTTCTGCCGCTGTTGGTCGTTCTGATGTTCCGGAAGCAAAGAGAGACAGCAGCTTCGCTCGATCCAAAAAGACGTTGATGTATCCCGCACCCGCGACTTCGACGCGCGCGACTTCTCCAGGCGCTTCCAAATCCGGCTTTAGTTGTTCGGCGATTGTGCGCGGCGCGATCTTCACGCCGGTGCCTTGTTTGATCAGTTTTGCCAGCTCGAACGCGACTGGAAACGCCAGATCACCCAACTCCGCGCGCGGCGGTGTCTCGGCGCCGACGCTGGGAAGTTCAATGCCGAAACGATCGAGCGCTGCCGCTCGAATGCGATCCTTCAATCGTGTTTGAATCTCGATTAGACTCACTTGTTGCTGCTGCCTCTCCCGATTCGTGGACGATTTCATCACTCGCAAAAGCGGACAGTATATCGTAGCGGCTCGACCCGCGCTAATGCGGAGGTTAGTCCTGCTTGACACATTTCCACCGCGCTCTGTTACCATCGCCTTTCAAAAGAATGCAAACCGTCACCAGACCGTCGATCTCAGATGAGTTGCGCAGTCGGTTCGCGCGCTCCAGTCGCGTACTGGTCTTAACGGGCGCCGGCGTGTCCGCTGAATCAGGCGTGCCGACGTTTCGCGGCGGGGGCAATACTGCGGTTTGGAAGGGAATGCCCTTCGACGTTATTTCTTCCGCGCAGATGGTCCAAAGAGATCTGCCGGCGGTTTGGGAGTGGTTCGATTATCGACGCGGTTTGCTCGCGAGTTTGCAACCCAACGCGGCGCATCGCGAGATATCGCGCTGGCAGGATCGCTTTGCCGAGTTGACGCTCGTCACGCAAAACATCGACGGCCTGCACCAAAAGGCCGGCTCGCGCGACGTGACTGAGCTCCATGGAAACATCTGGCGCGCGCGTTGTATTACTTGCCACACGCAGTGTTCCATTCCGCAGGATGGCGAGCGTCGTCCCGATGCCTGCTTTGATTGTGGTAATCCGCTGCGGCCAGACGTTGTCTTGTTTGGCGAGCTGTTGCCGCCGGGCGCATTTGAACTGGCGGCGGAGCGAGCGCGAGCATGTGAACTCTGCTTCGTTGTAGGCACGTCGGCGGTCGTCTATCCGGCCGCGGCGATTCCGGAGATGGCGAGAGCCGCGGGCGCCTTTCTATGCGAAGTGAATCCGGAGCCAACGCCGCTCTCGAATTTGTGTGACGAAGTGATCCAGGGAAAGGCCGGCGAAATACTGCCTCTGTTCGAAAGCTTATGAAGACTCTTTATTTCGACTGTTTCGCGGGTGCGAGTGGCGACATGATCCTCGGAGCGATGGTCGCCGCCGGGGTCGAGCCGCGTGAGTTAACAGAGCAACTCTCTTTGCTCGGCGTTCATGGTTTCGATATCGACTTTACGACTGTCGATCGTTCAGGGATTAGCTGTACGCACGCGCGCGTTCACACCGCGCACGAACACGCGCACCGACACTTGAGCGACATCCGGAAGATCATCTACGACTCGCGCCTGAATGAAACGGTGAAGGATCGAGCCGCGAAAATCTTTTCACGCCTCGCGGAAGCTGAAAGCAAAGTCCACAACGAACCGGTTGAGCACATACACTTTCACGAAGTCGGCGCGTTGGACGCGATCGTCGATGTTATCGGCGCGGCGATCTGTCTTGAGTTGCTGGGAATCGAGCGGTTTGTTTGTTCGCCGCTTCATCTGGGCAGCGGCACGGTTGAAATGGATCACGGACGCTTTCCCGTGCCGCCTCCAGCCGTGGCTGAACTGCTGAAAGGCGCGCCCGTCTATTCGACGGACATCGTCGGAGAGTTAGTAACGCCGACCGGCGCGGCGATTATCACCACCGTCTGCTCGGAGTTTGGTCCGCTACCTAAACTGAAATTGGAAAGCACGGGTTACGGCGCCGGCACGCGCGAATACAAGGGTTTTCCGAATGCCTTGCGCGTGCTGATTGGTGATGACGCTCAGGGCGCTGACTCTGAAACGTTGTGGCTGATAGAAACAAACGTTGACGACATGTCGCCACAGATTTTCAGTCACGCGATGGATCGTGCTCTGGAGTTGGGCGCTCTCGATTGCTACTTCACTCCCATACAGATGAAAAAGAATCGGCCGGGAGTAATGCTCTCGATCCTTTGTCGCGATAATGACCGCGAGAAACTTTCGGAAATGCTTTTTGCCGAAACTACAACGCTCGGCTTGCGCAGCTACAGGGTCGAGCGCCGGTCGCTGCAGCGCGAAAGCGTTCGCGTCGAGACGCCGTACGGACCGATTGATGTTAAAGTAGCGAAGCTGAACGGCCACATCGTCAATCAGATGCCCGAATACGAACAGTGTCGCGAGGCAGCGCGGGCCGCCAGCGTTCCGCTACGAACAGTTGAGGAAGCGGCGCGTACCGCATTTGCAAAACTGAGCACGTCAGCGGGGTGATTGCAAAGAGAGAAAAGAATGGCCACGAAGTCTTCAGAAGAGCAGGCGACTCAAGAACCAACTAAACGATCGCGCACGAAGGTGGATCTGAAAAAGGTTGCGCGTGGTGTCCGTCTGATTCTTGAAGGCATTGGCGAAGATCCGGATCGTCCCGGTCTTAAGGACACGCCGCGGCGCACTGCGGAGATGTTTGCCGAGCTGACCGCCGGCATGCGCGAAGACCCGCAAGTACACGTCGTGCCTTTGCCGGGCGACAAACACGACGAAATGGTGATCGTTAAGGACATTCATTTCGCTTCGATGTGCGAGCATCACCTGGCGCCGTTTGTCGGCAAGTGCCACATTGCTTATATTCCGCGGAACGGAAACATTCTTGGACTTTCGAAACTCGCGCGAATCGCCGAGACCTTTGCGCGCCGCTTGCAATTGCAGGAGCGTCTGACAACCGACATCGCGAATACGCTTTATGAAGGCTTGAAGCCGCTCGGCGTGATGGTGGTGATCGAAGCGGAGCACACCTGCATGACGCTCCGCGGCGTGCGTAAGGCTGGCGCGAAAACGATTACGTCGGCGGTGCTCGGTGGATTTCGCAAAGACCCGCGCACCAGAGCCGAAGCGATGGCCCTGATCACCGGAAGAGAGTGAGGTTAAGAGTTTAAGAATCGAGAGCCTATGAAGCAAGTATCAACAAATCAAGCCGATCGAGGTTCGGCGTTAGCGGCTGAGTATGTCTACATAACTCGTCAGGACGGTATTCGGAACGCTAATCCCATCATCGTAGGAACGCGGATTGGCGTGCATGACGTAATCGGCTTGCTACAAAACGGCGAGAGCGTGGACAGCATCGTGACCCGGTGTTTCCCAGATCTGAAACGCGCTCAAGTGTACGAATGCCTGGCGTATTACGAGGATCACCGTGGAGAGATTGATGTGCTCGTGGCCCGCCAAATGACCTCTACCGATGCGCCGTGAAATTTCTATTCGATCACGATGTGCCGGACGACATGGGGTTTAGTCTCAAGGCGTTGGGACATGAAGTCGTCAAGCTGCGCGAATTGATCAGTCCAGAGACGGCCGACAAGGATGTGTTGCGTTTGGCCATCGAACACGACTGTGTGTTAGTCACTTGCAACCGGGATGATTTTTTAGAGCTCGCTCGAAGTATTTCGCACGTCGGTCTAATTGTCTTGATTCGTCGCCGATCCCGTGCTCATGAACGCGCGGCGCTGATTGGTCTATTGGATAAGGCAGGTGAGGCAGGCATCCGAAACAATATTAATTTCGCGTAAGCGTGAACGAACGTCTTATTGGAGAAGAAACGTATGAAAACTATCGTCACAGGATTTCTAATCGGCGCGCTTATGATAGTGGGAATAGCGCAGCGGCCGCTAGCGACATCCAACCCAATCAACGAGAACGCGTTGCGCGCGCACATAAAGTTTCTCGCGGACGATCTGCTTGAAGGACGCGGCACTGGAGCACGCGGAGGTGAACTCGCGGCCAACTATCTCGCCAGGCAACTCGAGGCGTTGGGATTGAAAGGCGCGGGAGCGAACGGAAGTTTTCTGCAACCCGCGTCGCTCGTCGGTGTCAAAGCTGATCCGAATACCAGGCTCACAATCTCTTCGAACAAAGGAAAGGAGAGTTTCAAATTCGCCGATGATTACGTCGCCTTCACAGGAGCGCAAACTGACGACGTGAAAGTTGATACCGATCTGGTTTTCGTTGGTTACGGAATCAATGCGCCTGAGCAACGCTGGAACGATTACAAGGGTGACGCGTTAGATTACAAAGACAAGATTCTCGTGATGCTCGTCAACGATCCGCCCGCGACAGCGGACGAGCCCAGTCTCTTTGGCGGCAAGAGGCTCACCTATTACGGTCGCTGGACCTACAAGTACGAAGAAGGCGCGCGTCGCGGAGCAGCAGGTGTGATCCTCTTGCACACGGACGAGTCCGCCGGTTACCCGTGGAGCGTGGTGCGCACGTCGAATGGCTCGTGGCGCTTCGACATCGCCCGTGGAGAAGGGGATACGACTCCTTTTCTGAAATTTCGCTCCTGGATGACTGACGATGCAGCGCGGCGAATGATGAAACTTGCCGGCCAGGATCTCGACGATGTGCGTCGTCGTGCGACGTCGCGCGACTTCCAACCAATCAAACTGAACCTCAAGGGTTCGATTCATCTAAAGAGCGAAGTAAGAAAGGTCCAGGCGCCCAATGTTGCCGGCATTTTGACGGGACGCGACCCGGTGCTGCGCAATCAGTACGTGGTTTATTCCGCGCATTGGGATCACTTCGGCATCGGCGCGCCGGACAGAAACGGCGACACGATCTACAACGGAGCGCTCGATAACGCGTCCGGCTGCGCCGCAGTGATGGCTATTGCGGAAGCTTTGGCGAAATTGCCTCCGGCACAGCGGCCGCGTCGTTCCATCCTTTTTCTGTTTACCACCGCCGAGGAGCAGGGCTTGCTGGGCTCAGAATGGTATTCGAGACATCCGCTGGTACCGCTCGATAAGACCGCCGCGGACATCAATCTCGATTCAATGAACGTCCTTGGTGTCACGCGCGATTTCATTCCGTTGGGCGCTGAGCGATCGACGTTGAACGCAGTAGTCGAAGCTGTGGCGCGCGAGCGTGGCATGCGAGTGTCGCCGGATGCGCGGCCGGAGCAGGGATCGTTCTATCGCTCAGATCATTTTCCGTTTGCGAAAGTCGGCGTGCCGTCGATTAGTTTAAAAGAAGGCGACGATTTTGTTGGTCGGCCAAAGGGTTGGGGCGCCGAACAATTCAAAGCCTACAACACGGCCCACTATCATCAACCGTCGGATGAATACAGCGACTCGTGGGACTTTCGCGGGATGGTGCAGGAAGCTGAAATCGCGCTTGATATTGGTTTGCGTGTCGCAAATATGCAAACGATGCCGCGGTTCAATCCGAATGATGAGTTTGCGAAAAAAAGGTGAGAAATCAAGTCAACTTGCGCAGTATTTCATTGATACTCAATAACGGCTGCCACCGCCAGCA
>JBGPWL010000061.1:0-28479 GCA_041492185.1 Pyrinomonadaceae bacterium
ATGACCGGCAGTGAAGGATTGATGTCACTGCGGTAGTGGTCGTGCATGACACCGCTTTTGATTTTGTAATAGTGATTCTGTCCATTGTAGCCGGGCAAAGTTACCAGCAGTGCCAGCGTTGCGTATGGAGGTTCGGGATCGGCAACGTTCAGCTGGACCTTTGTGACTCGCCCTAGTTGATCCGTGAAATCAACTTCCGAGCTCAAATAGGCGATCGTGATTTTGTTGCCGTTGCGATCCGTGATGGAGTCGCAACGGCTGCCGTTGAAGTGGTAGCGCGTTCCATCCGACATGATGACCACGCCCGACAGATTGCCATAGAGTTGCGCGCCGGCGTTGTCGGCATCACTAATGTAGATCGCCCCTGAACCATCGGTGGCGTGCCAGTAGCGGCCACGGCTTGCGGAAACATATCCACCGCAGTCGCTCGGCAACGGCGCGCCGTCATAAACGTCATCGCGAAATTCAATCTCACCTTTATCAGGCAACATCACATTGAGCTTCGGTAGCGTGTAAGTGTAGCAACCGACATTCGGGCCGCTGGTGATTCGGTTGATGCGCACAATTCGATTGAAGATCGTCGGCAAACCGCCAACGGTCCAGCCGGCCTCGATGCGCGTGAAGTAATCAACCAAGTTGTCGCTTTCGGTGTAAGCCGCATAGGCGACAGGTTTCATCACTGGTGTACTATCATCGCAACCTAAGTTATGGCCGCAGGTGCCCCCTCGCAGCTCATCATAGTCAATGCTTGCCGACCAGATTTTGCTGCTCCAGTTGAGCGTGAGCGGCAACCAGAAACCGCGCCCTCCAACACTGCCTAACGGCAGCTTCAAATTGAGAGCGCCGTTACTTTGGTTGACCGTGCCGATCTCTGTCGACGTGTAACTGCCAAGCGGCGACACGCCCGCGGCATGTTGAGGCGGCGTGCCTTTGTCGTATTGGCCCTGCTCCTGAGCCAAAGCTGAAATCGGAAAGACTGTCAGGGCCAGCAAAAGCAAGACACGCGTGATGTTTTTAGATTGGGAGGTTATATGTCGGGTCATGAGCTTATACCTCACTGAGGATCGGGCAGACTGAAAAAGGGATCACCGTTACGCCGCGTCACGGTTCGACCACGAGCACCGCGCGATTGGCTGGGTGGGTCGCGTCGAAGACTCGATATCGTCCCGGCTCTAGTCGGAATTGGCCGCGCCCTCGCCAATGATTCGCGAAACGCAGCACCTGCCCAATCGCAACACCTCCATTTTCGCGTTGAATCATTAAGCCGGCGGTTTGACCAGTGCGATCCTCAATGGCAATTGCAACCAGCCCTTTCTTGATTCGAGTCTCGCGCGGATAAATTCCAGCATCGTAGAGCGTGAAGCGAACGTTCTGCACTGGTCCCCGCGTCGGTGGACCTTGTGGCAACACCGTAGCTTCTCGCTCAAGAGGAGCTGTTGTGCGCGCAGCAATGGCGCTTGCACCTTCGGAGTCAACGCTCACACGATCTGATCCCGCGTCTGTCCGAGCGTGCGCGGAGTCGGAGCCTTGGCCAACACGACCAGCCGCGAACACCAGACCAGCCAACGCAAAAATGAGCGCAGCGATCAGCGGCCAAATGATCTTCTTTTGGCTGACAGACATAAGTTTCTCCTTGAGTTTGGGAAATCCGTCGACGTGGGCTCACGCGGCGTGGGTCGCACGTGAACGAGGTTGAGCGAAACAAAAACTTAAAGGGAGCCGTCGTCCTAATACCATGACCGCAAGACGCATTGCAAGAGCCGGAAGTGTTTTATTTTTGAGTAACGGAACGCGACGTTTTGTCTCACAGAGGCAAATCGATCGTAAATCGTGAGCCCTTGCCGACCTCGCTCTCGGCAGCGATCCGTCCGTCGTGCTGCTCGACAATCTGCTTCACAATTGCCAGCCCGAGGCCGGTGCCGCGCTTCTTGGTGGTAAAGAACGGTTCGAACATTCGTTCCATTGTCGCCTGATCCATGCCGCCGCCTTGATCTGAAATCGTGATGCGCGCCAATCGTTTTGACGTGGTGCTTGCCTCGCCTTCGATGCCATCGGCGCTCACGCTTTGCGTTGCGATCGCTACAGGCGCGCCCTGCGGGCTGGCATCGACGGCGTTCCCAATTACGTTAACGAACACCTGGCTCAACTGGTCGGCGTCCCAGTAACCACGAAATGTTTGACCGTCAAATCTTTTTTCGATCGTGATCTCTTTCTCTTTGATTCGATCCGCAATCAAATCGAGACTCTTGTTGATTAGATCCTGCAAGTCAACCTCAGATCGTTCGAGTGGTTTCTGCCGCGAGAACGTGGTCACATCCACGACCAGCTTGTTCAAGTGATCGATGGCCCGTTCGACGAGCGTGATGGTGCGCAGCGCGTCCTTATCTCCAGGCACGCTGTCGCGCAACATCGACACGCCCAGCCGAATGCTGCCCAGCGGATTTCTGATTTCGTGGGCCACCTGTGTTGTCGCCTGCCCCACCGCGGCCAGCGATTCCGAATGGCGCAAAGTACGCTCGGCCTCGGCGGCCTCGGTCGCATCCACCAGAGTCACGATTTGTCCGTGACCGCCATCGATGGCAAGCGGCGATGCATAAACATCGAAAGTCTTCTCAAGACTTTCCTGCTCGGCCGACTTGCAGACCCAGCGTCCGTAGTAAACGGCCTTCTCAACACGAGAACCCAGCGTGGCTTCGAGCATTTTCATGGCGTCTTCGTCGGCAAACTTTTCACGCACCGAAGCGCCGATGCTGGCTCCCGGAAAAATTTCAAAAAAGCCGCTGTTGGCGCTGCGAATACGATCGTATTCATCAATAGCGACGACGGCGCTCACCATACCCTCGAGCATTTGATTACTAAACGACCGCTCGCGGCTCGCTTCATCCATACTCCGGTGCATCTGTTTGAAGCGTCGCTGCACTTCCCAGATCGTTCCCGCAGCCACCAAAAATCCTGCCAGCAAAGCGATGATGCTCCAAACGCGGATCGTCCGCGTGGCGCGTTGGACCAGCGCTTCGCTCTTTTGAAATACTTCCTGTTGCGCCAGGTTCGAGTCGTCAAAAAGATCGCTCAGCTCCCTGTCAACGATGCCAAACTTCGCAAAGCCCTGCAGCGAATACCGGCGCAGGTCTTCAGTGACTTGAACGTACGACTCAAGATCAGCGCGAAACTGGTTCCATTTTGCTTCCTGTGAAAGCGGGGGCCCCTCCATCAGCGCCAGCAGTTTGTTCACCTCTTCGCGAGCAGTGCGCAGCTTCAGCTCGAACGGAGGCAACAGTCCTTTGTGGGCTTCCGCGTCCTGACGAGAACGCGCCTCATAATCCAATCGATTGAGGGCCAGACGCAGTTGCAGCAAGAGACTGAGTCGCGCCGCGTGTTGCTGCTCCAGAGAGCGCACCTGGAAACTTACGTCATCCATGCGCCGCACGCTCAGTAAGCCAAGTACGGTAATGACAAGCAACAGAAGAGTGAAACCGATTACGAGCGGCGTCACCGCGGGAGCGATGCCGCGATCGCGAGCGGGCTGATTGCCGGGTGCAGGCGTTTCGGTCCGTCGGTAAACCAGGGTTGAGTCCGCCCCGTCTTCCGGAGGCTGCATGTTTTTCTCAGATTCGCGTTTGACCATTCAATCTCTGGTCCAATGACTTGGGAAATTTGTGCAGGGATAGATGTAACTATAGCGGATTTCGCGCCGGCAGACTACGGTTTAGCATCCATCCAGTTGTCGCCGATGCCGACGTCGGCAACCAGCGGCACATCGAGTTGGACCGCGGACTCCATCTCGTGCTTAAGAATTTCCGCGACGCGTTCAGCTTCGTTGGCGGGCGCTTCGACCAGCAGTTCGTCGTGAACCTGCATCAACAATTTCGCATTTACCTTTTCGCGTTTGAATGCTTCATCAACATGGAGCATCGCAATTTTCACAATATCGCTGGCGGTGCCCTGAATCGGCATATTGATCGCTTCACGCTCGGCCGCGCGACGAATGTTCGCGTTGCGATCGCCAATGCCCGGCAGCGGTCGGATGCGGCCATAGATTGAACGCACGTAGCCGTGCTCGCGTGCTTTTGTCGGTACTTCTTCCATGTAGCGGCGCACACCTTTGTAAGTGTCGTAGTAATCATGAATCACCTTCTTCGCCTCTTCGCGCGAAATGCCGACACGCTGCGACAACCCCCACGGTTCGATGGCGTACGCGATCGCGAAATTGACGATCTTCGCGAAGCGCCGCGCTTCTTTCAGCTCGGCATCGGTATTCGCGCCAAACACCAGGCGCGCCGTGCGATTGTGAATGTCTTCGCCTTTCTGAAAGGCTTCGAGCATCACCGGGTCCTGCGTAATGTGCGCTAGCAAGCGCAGCTCAAGCTGGGAATAATCCGCGGAGATGATCTTACTTCCCGGCTCGGCCACAAAGGCCCGACGAATGCGCTGACCCAACTCGCTGCGAATGGGAATGTTTTGCAGATTGGGATCGCTAGATGACAAACGTCCAGTCGCCGCAACGGTTTGATTGAGCTGACAATGAATCCGTCCGTCTGCCGCAATCTGGTGCGGCAGCGCGTCGGTGTAAACGCTCTTGAGTTTATCCAACTCGCGATACTCGATAATCAGCCGCGGCAATTCATACGTTTGCGCCAGCTCTTCAAGCACGGCCTTGCTCGTTGAGATGCGGCCCGTCGAAGTTTTGCGGCCCGAGTTGATATTGAGATCCGCCAACACGTCGCCAACTTGTTTCGGCGAACCGATATTGAATTCGTGGCCCGCGAGTTTGTAGATCTGCTCCGTCAGCTTTGCCAGCTCCTGGCCCAGGAAGTTCGACAGGTCCGCGAGTACCTTACGATCCACCTTCAACCCTGCCTGCTCCATCTCGTAGAGCAACGGCGCCAGCGGCAGTTCGACTTCCGAATAAATAGTTTCCAGCTTCTTCTCCAAAATGCGCTCGTGCAGAACGCGCGCAGTTTGCAACGTCAGGTCGGCGGCGGCGGCCGCCTCCCATTGCGCTTCTGTCCAACCTGAAGGCGGTGAACCGGAACCGTCGACGTCTAGCGCTTCGCGAGCCAAATCCGCCAGGTCATACTTACTGCGATTCGGATCGAGCAGATAGGCCGCGAGGAACGTATCTTCTTTGACATTTTCCAGCGTTACATCCAGCGAAGCGAGTAAACCAACCGCGCGCTTTAGATCGTGAACCGATTTCTCGATCAATCCGTTTGCCAGCACTTCGCGCAAAGATGCGAGTGCAGCTTCACGTCCTTCGCCAAATTTTTCGAGATCAATGTAAGCAGCTTTGCCCGGTGTAATTGAAAGTGCAATTCCTGCAGCTCTGTCCTCAGGCAGCAGGCATTGTTGCTCGCCGGCGTTGGCTGCAGACGGTTCAGCGATCGCGATCGCCACGCGCTCAGCGGTCCATAGACTTTCAATTAGACTCGCAAGCTCAGACTGTTTTCGAATGAGCCGATAGTCGCGCGCGGGTTCGGTTTTTCCCGATCCGGTTTGCGCGGCGTCTGCGAACTCGCGACTCAACGCCGCAAACTCGAGTTCATGAAACAGCTCATACGCGGCCGCGCGATCCGGTTCTCTTGCTTTCAGTCGTTCGAGATCCAAATCGACTTCCAGATCGGTTTTGATCCGCGCCAGCTCTCTTGATTGTCGGATTAGATCCGCGTTGTCGCGCAGCGATTCGCGGTAAGTTTTGTGCTTAACTTCTTCCCAGTGACTGAGCGCGTTCTCTACAGAACCAAACTGTTGGATCAACTGCACAGCGCCCTTCGCTCCAATACCAGGCGCGCCGGGAATGTTGTCGATTGAGTCACCCATCAATCCTAATAAATCAACGATGCAGTCAGCCTTGACGCCAAACTTCTTTTCCACCCACGCTTCGTCGCACCATTCGATGGGCGGCACATACTCTTTGCGCTTCATCACCTGCGAGTTCGTGCGCAGGCAAACGACGTAAGGGTTATGCACCAACTGGCACATGTCCTTGTCGTTGGAAACAACGACTGCCTGCACACCTTTCTTCTCCGCCTGCACCGCGAGCGTGCCAATCACATCATCGGCTTCGTAACCCGGCGCGTTAATGACGGGAATGTTGAAGGCCTCACAGAGCCGAATGATGTACGGAAGCTGCGACGCAAGATCTTCCGGCATCGCGAGACGATTCGCTTTGTAATCGGCAAACGTTTCGTGGCGAAAGGTCTTCTCACCCGACTCAAAAATGGCAGCGATGTAGTGTGGCTTCTCTTCGGACAAAAGCTTGCGCAGCATGTTTGTGAAGATGAAGATCGCCTGCGTGACTTGTCCCTTGGAAGTTGCGAGCGGCGCCGCGCGATTCGCCATCGGCGCATAGAACGCGCGAAAGATGTGCGACATCGAATCGATCAGAAAAACACGCTCGCCTGGTACGTTACCAGTAGCAGATTGCTTGGTTGGCATGTGCATTGATCATAAGGACGCGTCCTGGGAGTGTCAAACAACGTAGGTTGTTAGTGTTCAATTCAAGTTGAAGGACGATTTCACATTGCTACATCCAAATAGAGAACTCAGTCGCGACAAAAGCCGCGTAGCAGCGAAATGTTTATAGCATTGATGCTGCCTCAAACTCTGTTTTCGGAGCGGAGCGAAATGCGCGCATTTCGCTCCGCTCCGAAGAATTCAAGACTGTCACGACGATCTCTATAGATATTTCGGTCCTGCGGACCTTTCAAAACGAGGTCTTTGCGAACCGATGTTGTACAAACGCCGCAGAGCAAACGGATCTCGTAGCCCCTGCGCCACAGTTGTCACTATCTGAAGCGCGATTGATTGGACTTCGTGGCGGCACACGTGTTGCCCCATAGAGATCAGAATTTCAATAAGACTAAGAAAGCCGAGCAGCCTTTGATCAAACAAACGACACTTGGTTCGGCGGTTGAAACACACGGCAATGGTCTGCACACAGGTGTGCCAGTGCATGTTCGATTGCTGCCTGCGCCGCCAGACACCGGATATGTTTTTCGTCGCACTGATCTCGGCGGTTTTGAGATTCCGGCTACAGTCGAGTCTGTCGCCAACTGCGGCTATGCGACAACCCTGATGCGCACCGGCGTGATGCTCTCAACCGTGGAGCACTTGCTGTCCGCGCTGCGCGGTCTTGGCGTCGACAACACTTTTATTGAAGTCGACAATCTCGAGATTCCGATCATGGACGGCTCAGCCGAAGTTTTTGCTGAGATGATCGAAAACGCGGGTGTGATCGAGCAGCCGTTGGCGCGGCGGTGTTTGCTTGTGCGCGAGCCGATTTCGTTTGAGCAAGGCAATCGGCGCATCGGCGTCGAGCCTGCCGACAGTTACCAGATCGATTGTCTCATCGATTTCACTCATCCACTGATCGGAGTGCAGCACCTGAAGGTCGAGTTGACTAACGGAAACTACAGCCGTGAAATCGCTTCAGCGCGAACGTTTGGCTTTACCGAAGAGATTGAAGCGCTCCGTCGCGCCAACCTGATTCGCGGCGGTTCGCTCGATAACGCAATTGTTCTCACCGAAGACGGCATGCTGAACGAAACGAGCTTGCGATTTAGAGACGAGTTTGTGCGTCACAAAATTCTGGATATTGTCGGCGACCTCGCGCTGCTCGGCATGCCGATTCTCGGACGCGTCAAAGCCGAACGCAGCGGCCACATCCTTCACGCGGGCCTCATGGCTAAACTCCTGCGCGTTCGTTCCGCCTGGGACATTGTGGATATGCCTGCCATCGCTACCGTGGGAGCGCGGACATCCTGTCCGCAGTGAGTGCGAAGCGCGAAAGTTAGCGTGCTGCACACGCTTTGCGGACAGGATGTCCGCGCTCCCAGCTCAACGATCGCCAAGAAATTCGTAAGTGACATGCAGGTGCAACATGCCGGGGACGATCTCCGGTTTCACTTCTTTTGCGCGCAGCCGGAGCGCGCCGCCTGAGGCGGCAACAGGCACGCGCGCCGATAGTTGATCGAGGTGCAGGATTTCAATCGGATTGATCTTTTTGTCGATTGCGGCTTGCACAATCTTCGCGAGCGACGCATTTGCCAGCGACGGCACGTCGTTCAAGTGAACATCGAGCACTTCGATACGCGCGGTCAATGTCTGTCGCGCTTTGTCGAAGTCCAGATTGAAACGCGTGTCGGCCCAGCCACTGAATTTCAGGCAGCCCATCAGCGTCGAGTTGTACGATCCGGAAAAAGCGAGCGGCGCCACAATCGTGCCCTGTTCAAACTTCACCGCCGTCCTGACTCCGTTGTTCTCTCGCTCCAGCACAATCACGTCGGGGCATTTTTCTGACGAATTCTCCTTGTCAGAAGCTGTAATTGCGAGCGACGCAGATGGCGGCTTGAGATTCCTGTAGATGGCCTCGAGAAAAGCGTTGAAGAACTGTTCGGTCAGCGTCACCGTTGCCTCAGCCGTCGGCGGAGGTTGGGGTTGTGTTGTTCTCGGGGTCTGGCTGTAAGCAGTCGACACCAAAAAAGTGATCGAGAGCGTTGAAATTAAGATTGACTTTCGCATTAACATTTCCAGATCTGTCCTCCAAAACTACAAACCGCTGCGAACGATGTCGTGCAAACGAATCAGTCCGACGCAAACTCGATCAGCGTCAACCACGGGCAGCACCGAGATCTGCGAAGGCCGGTCCTCCATCAATCGCAATGCCTCATAAGCCAGCAAATCGGGTGACGCGACCACGGGACTGCGCGTCATCAAATCGTCGCCTTTGAGATGTTCGAGCGATGCGTGATCGCTGCGCTGAATCGCGCGGCGCAGATCGCCGTCGGTGATCACACCCTCAAGACGACCGGCTGCGTCGACGACGTTCACCGCTCCCAATCCGCCATTGGTAATCGCGCCGACAACCTCAACCCACGATGTGCCGCTCGGAATCGTCGGGTTCGCGGCGCCGGCATGCATGAGATCGGCGACCTTCAACGTCAAACGTTTTCCTAATCGGCCTGCCGGATGATTGATCGCAAAATCGTCGAGCGTCAGTCCTTTTACCTGCATGAGCGTCAGCGCCAGCGCGTCGCCCAGCGCCAACGCGACCGTGGTGCTCGTCGTTGGCGCAAGATTTAGCGGACAAGCTTCCTGATCGACTGACGCATCAAGCACCGCGTCGGCGCGACTGGCAAGCGTGGAATTCAAGTTCCCCACCAGCGCGATAATCGGCACCTGCCGGTGTTTCAGATAAGGCATCATCTCGATCACTTCGTCAGTTTCGCCGCTGTTGCTCAACACCATCACAACGTCACTTGAACTGACGATGCCCAGGCCGCCATGCAGCGCGTCGGATGGATGCAGGTACAGCGCCGCCGTTCCCGTGCTGGTCATGGTGGCGGCGATCTTCTGCGCGATGATTCCTGATTTGCCGATGCCGAGCAGCACCACCTTGCCTTTGCAGTCGGCCAGCAACTTGATCACGCGATCAACTTGATCGTGATCCAGTCGCGCGGCTGTTTGCGCAATGGCGTCGGATTCGATGCGCAGAAAATCGAGCACCGCGGAAAAATTGGTTTTAGTGGTCATTACAGCACTTTGATACAGGACTTAGGCAAAGATTTGCAAGCGAACCCGACGCTGTGTCTCAAAAACTCAAACAAACGTGGACAACAAGCGCAACGTCCGTTATATTGCCCGTTCTCTTAGTCAATTCACGATACGGAGCCAAACTTTTTATGGGTCTCTTAAACTTTCTGCCGAAAGAGGAGCAATACTTCGATCTCTTTATTCAGATGACGCTCTACATCTCCGACGCCGCGCGCACGCTCGTCGAAATGCTTTCGGACAAGGACGCCGACTTTGAAGAATACTCGCAACGCATCAAAGGACTCGAGCATGCCTGCGACGAATTGACGCACAGCATTTCGACGCGTCTGAACAAATCGTTCATCACTCCTTTCGATCGAGAAGACATCTACATGATGTCCACGGCCCTGGATGACATCGTCGATCTAATCGATGACGCCGCGCGGGCAATCGTCATTTTCGACATTCACGAGATCAACGACCATGCCCGCCGCTTCGCCGACGTGATTCAGCGCATGGCAGTCGAGCTACGCGAAATCGTCGCGATTTTACAGCGCCCCAAGAGCATAACACCGCGACTGGTTGAGATTCATCGTCTTGAGAACGAAGGTGATGACATTTACCACGCAGCGATCGCCGAACTCTTTCGTGAAGGCGCCGATCCTTTGACGGTCCTGAAATGGAAAGAGATCTACGAGAAACTCGAAGCCGCCGTTGATCGCTGTGAGAATGTCGCCAATATTATCGAAAGTGTCATTATCAAACATACGTAAGGAAGAGGTCAGGGGCCAGAGGTCGGGGGTCAGACGATCAGACGAACGACTGTCTTGAACCGCAGGCACCGCCAACATCTCCGACCTCTGATCTCTGATTACTGATCTCCGGCTTCCGACTTCTGACTTCTAATCATTATCTATGACTGCGTCTCTTTCCTTCGCCATCTTGATAGTACTGGTCGCGCTGGTTTTTGATTACACCAACGGCTTTCACGATGCGGCCAATTCCATCGCCACGGTTGTCTCCACCCGCGTGCTTTCGCCCGGGTTGGCTGTCATATGGGCCGCGACTTTTAACTTTGTCGCCTTCGCAGTCTTGGGCACGCGCGTCGCCAAGACGATTGGCGGCGATCTGGTGCGCATTGAACTGATCGATTCCAAGCTGCGCCTGTACACGCTCTTGGCCGGCGTCATCGGCGCCATTGTTTGGAACATCATCACCTGGTACGTAGGACTACCAACTTCCAGTTCGCATGCGCTGATCGGTGGTTATGGCGGCGCGGCCATCGCCGCTCACGGAAGTTTCGTAGGCATATTGAAACCTGAAGGATGGATCAAGACCGTCATCTTCATCGTTGCCTCACCAATTATTGGCATGGCTCTGGGATTCACCTTCATGGTTGCGGTGCACTGGATCTTTCGCCGCATAAGTCCGAGCCGCGTTGACAAAGTTTTTCGCCGGGGCCAGTTGGTTTCCGCTGCTGCCTATTCGCTCGGGCATGGTGGTAACGACGCGCAAAAAACTATGGGCATCATCACGGCGGTGCTCGTGGCTGGTGGGCTGCTGGCCTCCGGGCCCGGCGGTAAATTGCCCGCGATACCCTTGTGGGTGGTGCTGTCGGCGCACGCAGCGATTGCGCTCGGAACTTTATCCGGCGGTTGGCGCATCGTGCACACGATGGGCTCGAAGATCACAAAGCTCAAACCCGTCGGAGGCTTTTGCGCGGAAACTGCCGGCGCGATTGCTCTCTTTGGGGCCACGCTTGCCGGTATCCCGGTATCCACGACGCACACGATCACCGGCGCGATTGTTGGTGTTGGATCGACCAAACGTCTGTCGGCGGTCAAATGGGGCGTAGCACGGCGAATCGTTTGGGCCTGGGTGTTGACCATCCCCGGCGCCGCCGTAATAGCCGCGGTATCCTTTTTTACTTTTCGACTGATCCTGAGGCTTGCGACATGAGTGACAAGGAGCGCAGAACCTGATTCCCTTGTCAGTTGTCACCTGTCATGCGCCTTGCCCAAGCGACTGAGGTTTACGTCAAGGCCTGATGATGCTAATTTAGCGAGCATGAAAGCGACCATTCGCGAACCAGAAATCGTGACGCGCAACGGCAAGCCTGTATCCGTGATTATTCCGATCAAGGATTATCAGGAACTCTTGGAGCGAGCCGAAGACGCAAAAGATATTGCCTGGCTTAAGCGCGCCCGCCGCAAGAAGCTGCACTATCGCCCGCTTGAAGAATACCTATCCGAACGTAACGGCAAATAATTATGTATCGCGTCTTCCTCGAGCGCGCTGCGGAGAAAGATCTGAAACAACTCTCAGCGAAATTGCATGACCGTGTGATTTCAGCGATTCAAGCGCTCGGAAAGAACCCACGGCCTGCTGGGTGCCGAAAGTTGACCGGAGCAGATAACGATTGGCGAATTCGTGTCGGTGACTATCGCGTTGTGTACGAGATTGCCGATGCTACCCGAGTTGTGCGCGTGAGCCGCGTGCGACACCGCCGCGAAGTCTATCGCTGAGTTAAGCGCTGACGATTTGACCGCGTAAGCCTCACTTAACGTCGATCGCCCGAGTAATCAATTCAATTTCGACTTCCACGTTGTCACCAACCCAATTCGGAACGGTCTTGTGCTGCCAGTTAATGCCAAAGTTGCGCCGGTTGAGCGTGATGCGGGCTGCATAGCCAAAATTCATCTTGTCGCGGGCAGCATTCTTGTTGGGACCGATAATCGTGAATGGGAGTGCTATTTCCTTGCTCACGCCGTGCATCGTGAACGTCCCGACAGCGATCAGTTGTTTTCCCTTCTTCTCGATGCGGCTGCTTTTGAAAGTGATTTCCGGATACTTCTCAGCGTCAAAAAAGTTTGCGCTGCGCAAATCGTTATCCCGCGCCGCAATCCCTGTGTTGATGCTGGCAGTCTTAATCACCACGCTCACTGACGATTTAGTAATGTCTTTCTCATCGTTAGTGAGCGTGACCGTAAAGTCTGTGAACTTGCCGGTGACTTTGGACAACCCATTCATGATCGAAACCGAAAACCCGACCGTCGAATGATTGCCGTCAATCGGGTACACGCGCGCAGAACCTGTCTGCGACACGGCGACGGTACCGAACAATAAGACTCCGAGTAGAATTCTCTTTAGCATTGATGGCTTTCCTTTCAAACTGGTTTCAGCGTCGATGCTGTTAAAAGCCCAAGCGGGCATAAGCTTGTTTCTTAAAAACGCACCTCCTCGTTCATTTCATGATTTCTATTTGTCGGGAGGCGACAGTTTACACCGCGTCAGGATTGTCAGAGAATAATTCTTTGGCTAAGGCACGATAAGCCGCTAACGATCTCGCGCTCGTGAAATTCGAGCACTCCAAAAACGAATAATGTTAGATAAGACGCTGGATCTTGAAAAGCGTGAAGCAAGGGAGGTCGGCTGCTTCGGGCTCGTTGGTGGAAGAGCAATCCATCTGTACACCCAAGACTCGATTTATGCGAGCCAGTGCCAAAAAAAGGACGGACCGTTTATGTGTCCCGACTGTGCGACAGACGCTGTCCTAAAGAAGTGTGTGGACAAGCGAGATCATTTCGCGCACAAGGCCAGACTTAGTCCCGTCATCGGGCCGGAGGAAAGCGAACTTCACCGGCAATGCAAAGACGAAATTCTACGTCATCTGCAGGAGAGGCTGCCGGGGGGAAAATGGGAAAAGGAACGCCCCATTCCTGAAAACAAGGAGAAGAAAATTCCTGAGCTTAGGCCGGATATCAGTGGCCGGATTGAGAAGTATCCAATTGCAATTGAAGTTCAAGCAAGCAGTTTGACTGTAGGAAAGATAGTCGATCGCGTGACCAGTTATTGGCGAAGATCAATTAACCTCCTCTGGTTGGCTCCACTTAGGGAGCCACTTGGAGACTTGCCTTTCCGACCAAGACTTTACGAACGCTATTTGCACAGCATCTATTACGGCCGGACATATTATTGGTGGGCCGGACAAGGTCTAATCGTAAAGCCCGTTCATTATGGAGCTGAAATTCGGCACGTTGAAAGCAGACAGGGATACGACAAGGATGGTAACTACTATTCCGGTGGAGGATATGACAAGCCGTACCGAATCATAAAGAAGCCATCGTATGGTCCGGATCTTGATCTAGTGGCTGATTTCCACTCCTATCTTCGAGACACCTTCAAGCCCGAGAACGAGCGAAAGGCTGTCCCAATGTGCTTCATCTGGAAGGACAAACTCAAGAAGTGGTGGAAGGATCCTGTTCTGAAGTAACCGACACTCCGAGATCGCGCAGCAGTCCATCACCAATCTCGTAAATCCAGCCGTGAACCGTTAGTGCTTGGCCGCGTGACCAGGCGTCGCGGACAATGCTCGTCTGGCCTACGTTCACCACCTGCTCAATTACGTTCAGCTCGCAGAGACGATCGTGCTGCTGCTTCTCCGTTTGCAGCACCGCGAGTTCCGCCTGGTGTTTCGCGCGCACGTCCTGAACATACCGCAACCAATTATCGATGAGCCCCAGCTTGTCGTCGCGCAGAGCGGCCAGGACACCGCCGCAACCGTAGTGCCCGCAGATAATGATGTGTTCGACGCGCAGCACGTCGACTGCGAATTGGATCGCCGAAAGACAGTTGAGGTCAGTATGCTGAACAAGATTGGCAATGTTGCGATGCACGAACATCTCGCCGGGCACCAGGCCGACAATTTGATTCGCGGGCACGCGGCTGTCTGAGCAGCCAATCCATAAATAGCGCGGAGACTGTTGCTCGGACAGACGCCGAAAGAAATCCGGATCCTGGCGCGTCGTCTCGGCGGCCCAGGCGCGGTTGTTCTCGAAAAGATTACTTAGTGTTCGCATGCGACAGTCCAATTATGCCGAATTCGCTCTCAGCGTCCGCTCTCCGAAATGATCGTTAAGCCGTCGACTCCAATGAAATGATTTCTATTGTGCGTGATGACGGGTACACCAAGATGCAGAGCGGTCGCGGCAACCCACGCGTCGGCTGCGGCGATCGGTCGCCCGTTGCGCCGAGCGCTATCCATCGCCTGTGCCCAGCGCAAGGACAAAGCGTACGACGAAGGCTCGACCACATACTTGTTCAATCGCGATTCGAGGTGCTGTCGGCGTTGCGCGCCCCAATTCGCGGCGAGGGCGCCACGAAGCAATTCCGCCTGCGTCTGAAAGCTGATACGAGAATGTTGCCGAAGAGATGAGGTTCATAGAGTTTGGCTTCGTCCCGCCCTTTGTAGAGATATGACCAAACATCAGTGTCAATGACGCGGACGGCCATTATTCTGCGTTTCGGGTTGATGGGCGGTCGCGATCCTCACGAACCTGGCGCAGGAATTCATCAACATCAAACTCAGCAGTCAACGCGGGGTCGCCGGCGAAGTCTTCAAGTGAAGTGAAAGGCTTGACGCCTTGCGATTCTGCGCGACGCAGCAAGGCAGCGCGAGCCTTAGCCGCGCCGGAATCGTGGTCGGATTCGGTCGGCGTCTTGTTGATGGTGCTGCTCATGATTTGGTCACCTGCTCATCGGTCTCGCTATAGTAATCTATCACACCGATTCACGATTAGCGATACTTACTCAGACTACTTCACGACCGGAAACTCGCGGCAACACACTCACGCGGCGACCTCTATGAGTTCTTCAGTGATGGATGGTGGAATGGGGTCGTTGTGGGCCGCGAGACTCTCGAGGTAAAGCGCGATGCTTCTCGTGGAACTGTGGCCAAGCGGTGAGGCACTTGGTTGTCAACCGAGCCGATGACGCGCGCGAACGTTTCAGTTCCTCCAACGCTCTGTACTGTTGCTCAGCGCGCTATGTTATTGCTCACCGAGTCTGGGCCCGGGCCAGTTCGTAGTTACCGTCCCAGGTGGCCTCGAGTTCAGTCTCCGATTTCATCACCGTCTTGAAGTTGCCGCCGCCAGTGACGCCGCGGTACTCGCCATCGCCGCCAGCGATTTTCCAGGTGCCCTCAACGGTCATCCCGCCGCCGGCCGTGGTGACTTTGCCCTCGAACGTTCCGTAGTCGCGGCCCCCATCAGCGTGGACGTTGTCGTAGTAACCGCGCTGCGTCCCCTGGCCGTCGAGCAAGTCGGTAACGCCCCAGTAGGTAATTCTCGCGTTGTCCCACAGCGGGTCGGGCGATTTCTGCGTGCCGCTGATCTCTGCGATGCTCATCCCGTGGTTGGGTTGGTCGTTAAGTGGCAGTGCGGACTGCTTCGTGACTTTTCCCGAAAAAGATCCTGTTATGGAAGGCATGATTGTCTCCTCTGCTTTCTTTGGTTGGTTGTCTGGTACGGAACAAGTACAGTGTGGCCCTGTTCTCCGACCGCCGTCAATAGATTTAAGCGGCGGGCGATAGCGCGAACAACACAATGCGTTTGGTGGTGCTGTTGAATCGATTCCGCCGACGCCCGTCACCCGTGGCCGCGCGACCAGGCGTCGCGGACGACGATAGTCCGCGCAGCGGACGGCTGAAAATCGCCCACCGATTTATCGGTGGGATTGCGTTTGAGAATAGGTTCGCAGTCCGTGAAACGGACGGCTGATAATTGTTCCGCCCGAAAGATTCAATCGTCCGCTTTGCGGACTCGCTTATGTTTCGTCAATGCAAACCCAGCGATTAATCGCTGGGCTATTTCCAACCGTCCGCTCCGCGGACGCGATCGAAAACATGACGCCCTCCCTCACGGTCGGGCTACTGCCCCGCTAATCCGAGCACCGCCAAACGCCGCCGCAGTTCGTCAGCCTAATCGGCCGTTGCGCGAGGCAGTTCAATCGTGAAGCGCGATCCTTTTCCGAGTTTCGACTCGACGGTCACTTCGCCGCCGTGCGCGCGCGCAAGGTGCTTAACGATGGCCAGGCCGAGGCCGGTACCGCCCAGGTCGCGCGAACGCGCCCGGTCCACTCGATAAAAACGTTCGAAGAGCCGCTTAAGATGTTGAGCCGGTATGCCTTCGCCGGTGTCTTCAACAAAGATGCGATCACGATCGATCCTTTCATCATCGGGCTCACCGTTTTGATCAGCGCGCGCGCCGCTTTTGTGACTACTGCCCTCATGGCTAATCGTGACGTGGCCGCCTTCCCTGCTGAATTTAATCGCATTGTCCGCGAGGTTGGTCAGCATCTGTTCCAGCCGTCGCGCGTCAGCAAACACCGTCGCGTCGCGATCGATTCTATTGTCGAGCACGACTTGTCGCGTGGATGCTTTTGCCGCCAGCGACGCGATTACGTCATTAACCAGCGGATGCAGCTCGACCTCCTCGGCGTTTACCGGAACGTTCCCTGCCTCGATCGCGCTCAGCTCGAGAATGTCGTCGATCAAGTTGTGCATGCGCGTCGCGTTTTTGCGAATGATCGCCAGAAAGCGTTGACTGTTTTCGTCGTTGCCGTTGGCGTTCATCTCGAGCGTCTCGACGAAGGCGAGGATCGCCGTCAACGGCGTGCGCAACTCGTGGGAAACATTTGAAAGAAATTCCTGCCGCACGCGTTCGAGCCGTTCCAGACGAGTGATATCAAAAAATACTCCCATCGCGCCCTGTGTATTTTTCCCATCGGCGCTTTTTAGAGGCACCACGCGCAGATCGAACATGCGGCGATCCGGATCATGCGTTTCGACCTTGACGCCAGACAGTTCTTCTCCGCTCAGCGCATTCAGAAACGCGTTGTAGATGGCCGGGTTTCGCGTCAATTCGGTCAGACGTTGGGAATCGAGCGCGCCTTCGGTAAGAGAGAACAAACGATGGGCGGCCCGGTTCGAAGCGACGACGCGCAGATCGCGGTCAACCACGAGCAAACCCTCGCGCATGCCGCTCATCGTCGCTTCAAATAATTTTCCGAGCGCGAAGACCTGAGGTGATTCATCGCCGGCAGGACGATCGGCGTTGATGGGAAACGCGCGGTTGTTTGGTTGAGAGACAAACCATGAACGCAACAAAAATCCCGCGAGCATTGCTAAGACGATCACTGCCACCAATCGGAGACTCGAGGAAGGTATGAGGAAAACAACAGCGACAATCCCAAGAAAATCAGCGAACAAAAACCAATGACGTTTAGACACGGCGGTCAACCTTCATTACTTTGAAACGCTCTGTGCCCCCCTCTGTGTCCTTTGTGTCCGTGGTGAGTGTCTGTCGAAGCTCATTTCACCACAGAGGCACAGAGAACACGGAGGACCCACGGAGAAAAACCAAAAAGGCACTACCTTCATTCTCGACCACTGGACGCGGACTTTTTTGAACAACCCGTGAAGCGATACCCGACGCCAACTTCAGTTTCAATGCAGTCGCCACACTCGCCCAGCTTCTGCCGCAACCGCCGGATGTGAACGTCGAGGGTGCGCGCGTCGCCATAGTAACTGTAGCCCCAGACACTGTCGAGCAGTTGCTGGCGCGTCACGACGCGATCCGCGCTTTTCGCCAGCACCGAAAGCAAACCAAACTCTTTATTCGTGAGCTTGATTCTCGTGCCGCTGCAAAGCACGCGCACGTCCGCAAAATCGATCGTCAATAGATCGTCTTCGTAATTCTTAGCGGCACTCTCATCGACGCGACGAAGCACGGCCCGAACTCGCGCAAGTAATTCTCGGACGGAAAAAGGCTTCGTCACATAATCGTCGGCGCCAAGATCGAGACCTGAAACACGATCCGACTCCGAAGCCCTGGCCGTCAGGATGATGATCGGCGTGCGTCTGGTCAGCGGCTCTCTTCTTAGGCGGCGGCACAGCTCGATGCCGCTCATGCCGGGCAACATCAGATCGAGAATGATTAGAGACGGGGGTTTCGTTTGATTGAGCGCTTCGACGAGCCCTTGTTCGCCGGTCAAGGCAACGACGACACTAAGTCCCTCGCGTTCGAGGTTGTACTGCAAACTCTCAGCGATATCGCTGTCGTCTTCGATGATCAGAACGGGCCGGATCATAGATTAGTGAATGTGTTTGATGAAGGCCGCTTCGGCCATGTAAACAGTCAGCTCGCAAATGTCGGTCACATAATCACCGATGCGCTCGAGGTGCTTAGCAACGAAAAGCAGCCGCGCGTCACGCGTTGCGGTCGCGGGCTCGGCTACCATCAGCTCGATCAAATCGTGAAAAATTTGATTGTAAAGATCGTTTATCTCGGTGTCGCGCTTGATCACTTCGCGCGCGGCCGCGGCGTCGTTTGAAGTGAAGGCGTCAAGCGCCGCGCGCAACATCGAAGACGCATGCTCGCCCATGCGCAGGATGTTGCCGTTCTGCTTCAGCTCCGGCTCCGCGTTCAGATCGACGGTGGCGCGCGCAATGTTGCAGGCATGATCGGCGATACGCTCCAGCACCGGCGCCATTTTTGCGACGGAGATCACGAACCGAAGGTCGCGCGCGGCCGGCTGGCGCAGCGCGATGATATCGATGCACTGGCGATCGACTTCCACCTCCAGTTGATCGATCTGGTCGTCGTGCGCGAGTACTTCCCGCGCGATCTCGTTGTTGCGTTCACCGAGCGCGGACATCGCGCGCGCCAGCGCCGTTTCCGTTTCGCCGCCAAGCAAGAGAATGCGATCGCGCAGCGCGTTTAGTTCGTCGTCGAGGTGTCTGTGAACATCCATATATGATTTGATCTTTGTGCTTTGTCCTTTGTCCTTTGTTTCCTAAACTTCAAGCGTGATCGCAAAGCGGCCCGTTCAAAGTACAAAGATCAAAGAACAAAGTTCGCCCTGGTTAGCCAAACCTTCCCGTGATGTAATCCTCCGTCAATTTCTGGTCGGGATTGGTAAACATCTTTTCGGTGGCATTTACTTCTATGAGCTTGCCCAGCAGAAAGAACGCCGTCACATCAGAAACGCGCGCCGCCTGCTGCATATTGTGCGTAACGATCACGATAGTGTACTGCTTTTTGAGTTCCACGATCAGCTCTTCGATCTTAAAAGTTGCTCCCGGATCGAGCGCCGACGCGGGCTCGTCCATCAATAATACTTCCGGCCGGATTGCCAATGCGCGCGCGATACACAGTCGCTGTTGCTGCCCGCCGGACAGACTAAGCGCCGACGACTTCAAGCGGTCCTTCACTTCCGACCACAGCGCCGCATCCTCCAACGCCTGCTCGACGCGGTCCTCCAGCTCGACCTTGTTCGAAGTTAATTTGTTGATGCGCAGGCCGTACGCGACATTATCGAAGACCGATTTGGGAAACGGATTCGACTTCTGAAACACCATTCCCACGCGGCGACGCAGGTCAACCACATCCGTTCCCGGAGCGTAAATGTCGCGGCCATCGATGGCGACTTCGCCTTCGACGCGCGTGCCCGCGATTACGTCATTCATGCGATTCAGCGTCCGCAGGAACGTCGACTTGCCGCAGCCCGACGGACCGATCAGAGCGATTACAAAGCGTTCCGGAATGTCCAGCGCGATCTCGTGCAACGCCTGGGCGCGGCCATAATAAAAATTCAGATCGCGAACGCTGATCTTGTTTGCAGGTGTCACCGAAATGGGAGATTGCTCGCCGTCGCTCCTCTCGCGCAGGGCAAACTTCGGGGCAATGGTTGGTGTCGGAGTAGACATCTGCAAACTAAAACTTCTTTCGTGTGAAAAAACGGACCGTCATATTAATACCGAGAATGATCGTCATCAGCACCAGTGTAGCGGCCCACGCTTGCGCATGCCATTCATCGTACGGAGAGATCGCGTAATTGTAGATCTGCACCGTCAATGACGCGATTGGCTGATCCAGTTGATAACTGAAAAACCGGCTGCCAAACGCCGTGAACAACAACGGCGCCGTTTCTCCCGAAACACGAGCGACGGCTAGCATCGCGCCAGTCACAATCCCCGAAGCCGCGGCGGGAATAACTATCCCGAGCGTGACTCTCCATTGCGGCGCGCCGAGCGCGAGCGCGCCTTCGCGCAGATTGTGCGGCACCAGCTTGATCATCTCTTCGGTCGTGCGCGCGACTATCGGAATCATGATCATTGCGAGCGCGACGCCACCCGCCAGTGCCGAAAAATGCTTCAAAGGAACCACGATGATCGCGTACACGAACACGCCGGTCACGATCGATGGAATGCCCGTCAAGGTGTCGACGACGAAGCGCACCAAACTCGCAAACCACCCGCGTCCAAACTCGGACAGATAGACGCCGATTGCAATTCCCAACGGCATGCCAAAAACAGACGAGAGCAGCAACAACACAATCGATCCAACTATCGCGTTGCCGATGCCCCCGCCTTCACCGACAGGGCGAGGACTATCCACCAGGAAGCGCAGGTTCAGGGCGCCAATTCCCTGCCACGCGATGTAAGCCAGAATCACCAACAGGACACCGACCGCAAACAAAGTGCACGCGGCAGTAAACGTGGTCATGGCGCCACTGGTCACGCGCCGCGATCTGTCTGCGTTGGTAAGAACGATCCTCATGACTAAACCGTGCCCGCCTTGCGCGTCACATTCCACACCAACACTCTCGCGATGCCGTTGACCACAAAAGTGACGAGGAAAAGAATCAGACCTAATTCAACCAGCGCGCTCAAATAGAGATCCTGAGTCGCTTCAGTAAACTCGTTCGCAATCACTGAAGCGATCGTATACGAAGGCTCAAAGAGCGAAGCGCTGATCTTTGCGCGATTGCCAATCACCATGGTGACGGCCATCGTTTCGCCGAGCGCGCGACCTAGTCCGAGGATCACCGCTCCGGCAATTCCCGGCGCGCCGTTAACGAGCACGACTCGCGTCGTTTCCCATTTCGTCGCACCGAGCGCGAGCGCCGCCTCACGTTGCGAATTCGGCACGGCCGCCAGCACGTCGCGAACCACCGCCGAGATGATCGGCGTTACCATGATCGCGAGAATGATCCCGCCCGTCAGCAACCCGATTCCGGTAATCGAGCCTTGAAACAATGGCAGCCAACCAAACCATCTTGCGAGCGGCGGCTCGAGGTGGACGCGCAGGAAAGGCGCCAGCACGAAAATACCCCACAGCCCGTAGACGACCGACGGAATCGCGGCCAGCAACTCCACCAGAAATGTGATTGGACGCGCGAGCTGACGAGGCGCTTGCTCAACCAGAAAGATCGCGATGCCGAGAGAAAGCGGAACACTAATCACGAGCGCAATCGCCGAAGAGACAACCGTGCCGTAGATAAATGGCAGCGCGCCAAACTCGCTCTTGACGGGATCCCACTCGCGGCTGGTCAGAAAACCAAAACCAAACTGTCTGATCGAAAGTGTGGACTTTGCGGCGAGGGCGACAATCATCCCGCCCACGATTACTAAAATGAGCAACGCCGCAAGAAACATCAGGCTGCGAAACACAGCATCGCCGGCGTTGCCGGTGGGTGACAATGCCCGACGCACAAGTCCGACAAATTTCAGTCTGTCGTTTCCTTCGATAACCCATCTATTCCCCATTGCCACTCACTGACGAAGACCGGCGACAAACTGGAGTTTGCCGGACATCAAGATTCCTGATCTAACGAAGTGGTTTGCCTCCGAAGGTTATTGAATTGATCTTCGCTTCGGCGCGTTTGACGATCTCGTCGGGCAATGGCGCATACTGCAATTCTTTGGCAAACTTCTCGCCGTCGTGAATGCCCCACCAAAGAAAATCTACGAGCGCCTTTCCTTTAGCGGCGTCCTTCTGATCCTTGTAGGCAAGAATGTAGGTGTAGCTGGAAATCGGATAGACATCCGCGCCCGCTGCATTTGTGATAGAGACGCGCAGATCGTCCGGCGTATTCGCGGCAGAGGCAGCTGCGGCTGCGGTTACCGCTTCGATTGTTGGCTCGACGAATTTCCCACTCGCATTCTTGACCCATGCGACCGGCATCTTGTTCTGCACCGCATAAGCCAGCTCCACATAACCGATCGTATTTGGCTGGTTCTTGATCTGACCCGTTACGCCTTCGTTGCCCTTACCGCCTTGCCCGACGGGCCATTTCGGAGACTTGTCGGCGCCGACTTTTGCTTTCCACTCCGGGCTTACCTTTGCGAGATAATCGGTGAAGACGAACGACGTGCCACTACTCTCGGCGCGATGGACCACTGCGATGTCCGCTGCGGGCAGATTCGCATCCGGGTTGTCGGCCTTGATGCGCGCGTCGTTCCATTTCGTAATCTTGCCCAGGAAAATGTCCGCGATTACATCCGGCGAAAAACGCAGCGGCTTCGAGATCCCTTCAAGATTGTAAGTAAGCACAACCGCGCCGAGAACAGTTGGAATGTGAACCAGCTCGCCTGGCGCTCCCTTCATTTCGGCGTCAGTCATCGGCGCGTCGGATGCGCCAAAGTCAACCGTCTGCGCCTGAATCTGCTTGATCCCGCCGCCCGATCCAATCGATTGATAGTCAATGCGAATCTTGGGGTTCAGCTTCGTGTACTCGTTGAGCCATTTCAGATAAAGCGGATAGGGAAACGTCGCGCCTGCTCCCTGCAAGTTCACGGGGCGCCCGCACGAAAGAGAGAAAGCAATCAGCGAGACTGTTAGCAGCCACACTGCGATTCGAGAAAGCCTGCGAAGAGAGGGCATAAGTTCTCCTGAAGTTTTTGCTGAATTAGAATTCACGCCCAACTCTAGAAGGGACGTGTTACATCTATCTGAACTATGTCTGAACTCTCTATGAACAGATGGCGCGATGAACTTCCCGGGCAGGAACAAACTCTGGTTAGCCCTTGTCGGACGCGCCCACCAAGAGTCTGTATCCGACATTGATCATCGTATCGATGCGAAGTCTGTAGGGCATTAGTTTGTTTCGCAGCCGGTAGATGTACACGTGAAGACTCTCGGCATTGAGCGGCTTATCGTTACCCCATGCGTATTGCCAAAGGTCCTCGCTGGTCACAATTCTTTCAGGCGAACGCGCGAGACGTGAAATGATCAGAAACTCGGTCCGCGGCATCCTGATCGATTGCCCTTCGCAAGCGACGTAGTAATTCTTGTGTTCGACGCGCAAATAGCCATCGTCATAGACGTCTGGCTGTGGGGAACTGTGCATCTGGCGCTCGGTGAGCGAGACTTCTGTCTGTGCCATTTCCGTTCCTGATAAAAACCGGATCGCTCGCCACCCTCGTGAGCGACGAGCGATCCTCGGGTCAACCCTCCACTAGAAGTTGAGCCGCAATGCAAACTGAATTTGACGGCTCGTGCCAAGGCCGACGTCTCGCACAACAGTCTGCCGGAGCAACCCGAACGTTCCGCCTGCGGCTGACGCAGTGTAGGGCTGGCCCGGTTGCACGACTGAACCGCTTGAGCTAATCGTGTAGATCCCGCCGCTTTGACTGACCGTCGGCAACGCCAGATTCAAACGCGAGCCTGGTATGTCGAAGTTTGTTCGGTTGAAAAGGTTGAAAACCTCGGTACGAAACTCGATGCTCCTCGTCTCAGAAAACTTGAATCGCTTATTTAGAATCAGATCGAACTGTTTGAAGTTTGGACCACGCAGTGCGTTGCGCGGCACATTGCCAAACGTACCGGGCGCCGGAGCGGCGAACGCTGCCGGGTTCAAAATACTGCGATCGTTGTTCAGGTAAGGGTTCACACCGGGAACGAAATCCGGCCGCCGCACATTTCGAGAGGCCCCACCGCTCGGAGTGTTGACGACCGCGATGAAACCCGGCGGTAAGGGATTAGCTCCATTGATTGTGCCCGGCAACTGCGCTACGAATCCATTTGCATACGTGGTCGTTGCTCCGCCGGCGCCAGTCGGCACCACGCAACCGGCCGCGTTGCGACACTGAATCACCACGTCTGGACGGACGATACCAATCTCGAGCGGAACTCCTGAACGCCCATTGAGGATGCCGCCGATTTCCCAGTCACCGAGCAGCGCGTTGCCGAGGCCACCCAGATCGTGTTTCTTCCCTTTGCCGTATGGAGGCTCGTAAAGCGCGCTCACGTTCAAGCTGTGGCGGATGTCGAAATTATTGTAGCCGTTGTCGTAGGCGAAATCGCCGAGTGCGCGCGCGTTGTTCGCAGCGGTGCGCGCTTCGTTCGAACCTGAAGTATTACCAAACGAGCGCGCGTAGGTGTATTGCGAATTCAAAGTCAGCCCAGTGCTGAAGCGCCGGCCCAAAGTCATCTGCAACGCACGATAGCTGTCGTGGCCGCCGCTGGTCTTGTCGTCGATTTCGGCGAACGGGTTCTGGACGGATGACGTGCCGGAAACGATCGAGAACTCGCGCACGGTGTTGACGGCGATGACCTGGCCACCGGCATTCGTGCGATTGATGATGCCAAAAGTCGTCGGCAACGTAGTGCCGTCGGCAATCGACGTCTGACCTGGCAGGATGCGGTTCGCGATACTGCGGAGAAACAAATTGCGCCCCTGGGAACCGACGAACCCGGTCGTCAGTACCAAATGGTAAGGCAACTCTTGCTGCCACGAGAAGCTGTACTGATAAACCTTTTCCGGAATCGTATATTCGGGCGCGTAAGCCCTCGGCTGATACTGTCGATTATTCGGGTTGTTAAGAAAGAAGGCGGCAATTGTGGCCGGGTCCTGCGGATAGGTCACGTTGCTCAGCGTCGAACTGATGCGGTTCGACTCAATCGGCTGAATCTGATCCTCAGTCTGACCTGGGCCGTAGTAGATGCCGAACCCTCCGCGCAAAACAGTGTGACCGCCGCCGAAGAAACCTTTACCTGCGACATTCGGTGACCAGGTCAAGGCCACGCGCGGTGCGAAGTTGCTCTTCGACGCGTGAAAGGGTTCCTGACTCGAGTCGCGCAACTGTCCGGTGACGATGTCGAAGAGTATCTGCCGATTATTAGCCTCGCGCAGCGTCGTGTAGTACTCGTAGCGCAAGCCAAAATTCAAAGTAAGATTTGGTCTGAGCTTCCACTCGTCCTGCGCGTAGGCGATGTAGTAAGTCTGCTTCGCGAGTGCCTGCCCGGTCGAGTTATTAAAGAACGGCGATGGCGCAGAGAGATCGCCGAGGAACTGAACGGACTGCGCCGTATTCGCAAGGAAGTTGTTGATGCTCGAAAATGTATAGGTGATGCCGCCCTGCCGGTCCGTGTATAGACGGATTGGACGGAACTCGCCGCCAAACTTGAAAACGTGATTGCCGCGCGTCCAACTGAGATTATCAATAAAGGACACAGAATAAGGCGTGTAAGGTTGACCGCGTCCGTTTTGCGCGCTGTTCGCGCGCACCAAACCACCGGGCGTGGCAACGCCGGCATTGGCGCCCTGACCGGGAAGCGCAAAGCCCGCAACGCTGCCCGAAATATTGAATGAAAGATTCGAAAGGTCAATGCCGCTGACCGTCGGCGCGACGCCGTTAATCCGCGTGAGCGCGCTGTTGTAACCAATCTTGAATTCGTTGAGCAACGTCGGCCGCAGGATTGATTGCAGCGCGAACACGGCGTTTTGAGGCACGTCTCGAATGAGAATGTGCCGGCCCGTTACGCCGTCGGGCTGATCGTTGGTGCCTTGATCGCGGAAGAAGCGAAAGTACGCCGAGTGACGCTGGTTCAGTTTGTAATCCAATCTAAAGGCCGCCGAATTTTCATTAACGGTATTAACCGCCTGCAACTGGACCGTGTCGAAAAGATCGGGACCGGAACGCAGCGTTACGGCGCCCGCCGCGCGGAAGGCTGGAATCAAAGCCGCAGTCGTAGCATTGCAAGCTACAGAGCCTGTGCCCAGCGGCGCAGCACAAATCCGCGACGCCAAACCAGGAACCGCTTCTATCGAATTTACGCCGCCGCGCAGTCGATAACCTTCGTAGGAAAAGAAGAAGAAAGCCTTGCTGGGTTTGATCGGACCGCCGATCGATCCGCCGAATTGATTCAATCTGAGTTTGCTCTTCTGGCCGATGATGTTGTCGAAAAAGTTTGCGGCATCAAGTCTGTCGTTGCGCAAAAACTCGAAGAGCGAGCCGTGGAATTTGTTGCCTCCGGATTTCGTTACAACATTTATCTGGCCGCCGGTGCCGGTTCCCTGCTCCGCTGGATAGTTATTTGAATCGACACGAAACTCCTGCACGTTCTCCAAAGATGATTGCAGCCGGAAAGGCGTGGGCACTTCGCCGTTGAGATTGCCGGGCGAGGCGTCGATGATGGCAGTTCCTTCGATGCCGTCATAACGAATAATGTTCTGTTCTACCGCGCGTCCCGAAAATCGAATATCTCCAAACGTGCCCGCGCCGCTGTTCACCGAACCAGGCGCTTGGAGATAAAGCTGCGACAACTGCCGACCGTTCAGCGGCAGCCCCACGACCTCGCGCGGACTTACGTTCACGTTCATGCTGGCCGAGTCGGTCGTCAGGGCGGCCATGGCTCCTGCATCAACGATTACTTTTTCCGACAAGCCTGCCGGCTGGAGCGTGAGATTCAATTTGAATTCCTGGCCCACCAACACCTGGACGTTGCCGGCGGTTGCGGTCAGGCCCTGCGAGGCAACCGTCACCGTGTAGTTGGCAGGGCGCAGGCCCGAAACCACAAACGCTCCGTCGCTCGTGCTGGTTGCGGACCGCTGCTCGCCGGTCTTTTCATTCTTTACGACGATGCTGGCGCCGGGAACGAGTCCGCCATTTTGATCCGTCAGCGTGCCGACGATGCGGCCGCTGTCAGCCTGCGCGAAGGCCGGAATGTTAAAGAGGAACAGCATCGCGAGCGCCAGAACTATTAACAGAACACTGCGAGACCCTTCTCGGGGATTTATATTCATGCTTATTCTCCTGTACATCGACATTAGTGGTTTGGAAATCTCTGTGTTGAAGCTTTCCAATTTCGTCAACCTGAACGTTTTGGAACCTTGTGCCTTACTGAAATGCTCTCGAATTCAAGGCAGCACTCTAGACGCAAGGAGTTAAAGAGCTGTGAACTGCTCCTTAATTGTTTGTTAAGTACGCAACGCGGTCTCAGGCCGTGTTAGAATCCGCACGAGTGAAACGCGTCCTATTTGTTTGCGTTGAGAATTCGAACCGCAGCCAGATGGCCGAGGCCTTCGCTCGAATGCATGGCGCAGGTGGGGTGGAAGCTTACAGCGCGGGATCAAAACCCTCGGGCCAAATCAATCCAAAAGCGATTGAATCAATGCGCGAAGTTGGTTACGACCTTACGACTCACACGTCGAAATCCTTGAGTGATCTTCCCGCTGTTGAATATGACTTCGTGGCAACGATGGGCTGCGGCGACGAGTGCCCTTTCGTGCGCGCGAAGCGGCGCGAGGATTGGAATATCCCGGATCCGAAGGAAATGAAGGTAAACGATTTTCGCGTCGTTCGCGATTTGATCGAAGCAAAAGTAAAAACCATCCTTGCGACTCTATGATTCCCGTCCGCGCCGAAATGCCACGATGTGCTTGCCGTTCTCTGATTTAACATCTTCTTAACCTGCATGTAACACCAAGGCTATAAGCTGCTGGTTTCTTCAAGATATTCGTAGCGTTCGCCTGATCGGATTTGAGGGAATTTTCTGTGGCAATTTCCAACGAACTCAGCAGCGAGATTGCGGCCGCGATCCTGGTGACGAAGAATAAACGCGAAGGTGAACTTAACGACCTGAAGGAAACAATCCTTAAGGTCCATTCGACTCTGCAAGAGTTGGCCGCAAAGCCGCGCAGCGATCGTACTCTCTCTCAGGCCGCTGGAAAAGATCACGATAGTCATCTCTAGCTTGCGGTGGGCCATGCTGACGTTACTGCAAACTATGTTGTGCGCAGAGTGAGAAGAATTGCATTCACAGCTTACCAAGCTAAAGGATCAACTGGATGGCGTCTCAGATTTAGCGCAGACACTCGTGGGAGGACTCCACGCCGAACAACTAACATTGCCGCCGGAGCCGGGTAGATGGTCCATAGCTGAATGTCTTGTCCATCTTAATCTCACTTCCGAAGCGTTTGTTTCGTTAATCACGACCGCGTGCGAAGAGGCGCGCCAGAAGCAGATTCTCGGCGATGGGCCCTTCAAGATGGATCGGACAGGCCGGTTCCTGAACTGGACGCTGAAGCCGCCTCCCCGAATTC
>JBGPWL010000121.1:0-11531 GCA_041492185.1 Pyrinomonadaceae bacterium
AACTCCAGGCAGTCGTTTCATTTTTTCTCCAGCATTGAGCAGAATCGAACATTCAAATCGTCATGAGGGAAATGGGTACAGCGGAGTGTTGCGAAACACCCAGAAGCCGAGCACTACTACGACGCCGACCCAAACGTATTTTGTTGGAAGGTGAAACTGCGGCAACGGACGCGCGGTGATCGCGGATCTGGTATACAAAACCAAAGCACCGAGCAGCACCGGCAGCAGCAACATCGTCAGCGGATTAAACTCAAACGCCGCGACCAGATTGCCATGAAGCAGTTGGTGCAGACCGCGAGTGGTCCCGCAGCCCGGACAGTTCAGGCCGGTGAGCGCGCGAAAAGGACAGAGTGGAAAGATACCGGTTTTGCCGGGCTCGAAAAAGTAGAGGTAAGCGCTCGTGCCTGCAAGCGATATCCAAAGCGCCGTTGCCGTCAACCGTCGAGTCAAAACCCAATCGACAAACATGAAACTGCTTTAAGCCCGCCAGAGAATCCGTTCGAGTAGCGGCGTCAGAACCATCCCTTTTTGTTTTGGATGTAGGTTCTCACAAACTCTTCATCGGATTTTGTTAGATAGATGATGCCCTCGATGAGGCCAATGATGTGTCCGAGGCCACAGGTGAAGAAAGTGATCACGATTTCAATGATTCCTTCTGTCGTGTAGCCCAGGATGAACTTGTGCACTCCAAGTCCGCCGATCAAGATGCCGCAAAGCCCGGCGGCGAGCTTCTTGTCGGCGCCCATCGCCTGCCAGTTTACCACCGGCGCCTGGTTCACCGCCTGCATCGGCTGATATCCACCGGCCACCGGACCCAATGGGGTCTGGCAAGCAGCACAGTATTGCGCCAAGTCGTCATTCTGTGCGCCACATTTTGTACAATATCTCATCGTAATCTCTTCCTGTTCATACCGTGGCCTTTGCCACTGAGATAAAGGATCGTAACCGATTCAGTTATGCCTGGACTGCCTTTGCAGACTTGCTACTGGAAATGATTGGCTCGCTTTTCAGCGCTGCATAACTAACAAAGCAGGGCTCGATTGTCAACACAATTACAGCGAATAGGTGAGAAAAAAGCAGGAATGAGTTTGGTGTATGCCGTGGATCAGTTCAACGGACCACTTCGATGCGATCGCCGGCCTGAAGCCGTGGGTCTTGCACTTTGCCGGACTTGATGTCTCTTAGAACATACCTGGTCGTCGAGAGGAGACCGTCCGCGCCTTCGCGCGAAAGTTCGATGACGTTATCTGATGGCCGAGCCAGACCGCCCGCGGCTAGTATTGCCTGAAGCAGCGTGATGCCGACCTGGAAATCTTTTTGGCCGGGATAATTGACACTGCCGGCGATGTAGTAAAACTCCTTCGGTCGAGCCGTCAAATTAATCACGTCGCCGGGCCGAATGAGCGTGCTTAGAGAATTAGCTTCACTGAGATCGACTGTCAGCACTGGTTTATCCGAGCGCATTACGGTTGCGCGATTGGCATCAAGGCGCGGTTGTGATTCCGCCAGCACCACGTAAAGCGGGACCGCTTCGCGCCGCAAGGTTTTTATTCCGGGAATGCCCGCGAGGCCCGTTACAATCACCGTATGACTCGCGTATTGGCGCACGCCGACCGTTAGCGCTGCTTTGTCCTGAACAGCGCGGCGTTTCAGCTCCGCGGCGATCTTGGTCTGGATTTCATCCGTCGTTAGACCGCCCACCGCCATCGATCCACCTACCAGCGGAAAGTCAATCAGTCCGCCTTCCATCACCGTGAAAAGAGTCGACTTGTCTGTCGCGGAATTCAGCAAACGAATGTCCAGCACGTCGCCGACGCCGATTCGATAGATGGAGGTTAAGGTCGCCTCATCGGAACTGCTACCCGCGTTATTCCGTTTTTCGGTGTCCGCCGCACTCCCGTCATTGGTGCGTTTGACGGAAGCAGTTTCCTGCGCCGCGGCTGATCCTTTGCTCTTGTTCGGCGATCCCGCGTTCGGCTTTTCAGCGGACCTGGGTTCCTGAGAGCCGGTCTCGGTTTGGGCCAGGGCTGACGAGAACAAAGCAGTTAATAGCAAAACGCTGGTAGACAGTAATTTCTTCATTGTTGCAACCGATATTCGGACTTCCTCTTGTGATCAGGGAATGGTTAAGCGGCTAACCGTGTTTGCTTGGTCGAATGGGTTGAATTATACACACTATCCCGCCAAAGTTAAGGGTCAACCGCTTCACAACTCGACATACAAGGCAAGAAGAGGGCTAATAACGGGCCTTTTCCACTGCGAGCACGGTGTTTTCCTTCCTGCTTCGGGCCATCTGACTCCACAAATCTCGACTGGTGTTATACTCACGGTTTTCGCGGATCGGGCTATATTCTGAAGGGGTTTCTCTGATGTACGAGTTTGCCGTTGCACCTGCGGTTACAAACATTCGCCGCCGCGGCGTGACGATCACTGCCGTGACGCCGGCAAGCCTCGGGGCGGAACTGGAACTCGAGGCGGAAGATCGCATCATCAAGGTGAACGGCCGGGTCATTCGCGACTATCTCGACTTTCGTTTTCAAACCGGCGGCGAAACTGAACTCGTCTTCGAGGTGCGAAAGAAAAGCGGCGAAGCCTGGGAACTGGAGATTGAGCGCGGTGAAGGAGAGGACTTCGGGCTCAACTTTGAACCGATCGTCCCGCGCCAGTGCGCCAACGAATGCATCTTCTGCTTCTGCAAAGGAAACCCGGAAGACGCGCGGCCATCGCTATTCATTCGCGATGAAGACGTTCGCCTCTCGTTTCTTTATGGCAACTACACCACGCTCACTTCGATTACTGAAGATGAAATGCAGCGCATCATCGAGCAACGTCTCAGCCCGCAATACGTTTCGGTGCACGCAACTGACCTGGACGTTCGTGCTTACCTTCTTGGTGTCGATAAGAAGCGCGCTGATATTTCCGACAAGCTGGCGCGCTTGATGAATGCCGAGATCGAGATTCACGCGCAGGTGGTTTTGTGCCCCGCGATCAACGACGGCGAGATTCTGCGCCGGACGATATTCGATCTCGCTGCGCATTATCCGCACGTCAGCAGCGTGGCCATCGTTCCGCTGGGTCTGACGCGCTACAACACAGATGCGCGGCTGACTGCGGTCACGCCCGAGTTTTGTCGTCGGACGATTGGCGAGATGGTTCCGATGCAGGGTGAGTTGCGCGAACGATTGGGGACTACCTTCGCGTTTCTCGGCGACGAAATCTATCTTCGCGCGGGTGTTTCCGTGCCGGGAAGAAAACATTACGGCAACTATCCACAGATCGAAGACGGCATCGGCATGGTGCGCGCTTTTGGCAACGAATTCTCTTCGCTGTTGCGACGGCTCGAACGGCGACCACCTAAAGCACCGGGCAAGATGAACGGCACGATTCTGACAGGAACTCTCTTTGCTCCTGTGTTGGAGCAGTGGATCGCAAAGCTGAATAATCGATTCGGCACGACGCTTCACGTCGAAGGGGTTGAGAATCGTTACTTCGGAGGCGATGTGTCCGTCGCGGGTCTGCTAACCGGCGGCGATCTGCTGGCGGCGCGCGAAAGAGTGCGCGGCGATTTTGTAATTGTCCCTCGGCAAACGCTCAAGAGCGATGAAGAGATCATGCTCGACGGCACAACGCTCGACAACTTGCGAAATGATTTCGGTCTGCCGGTCCATGCGGTGGATCTGCGGGCGCTCGCCGAACTTATTGTCTGAAGTCCCACAAGTTATCTAATGAGCCATCCGAGTCCACAGCTTAATCATCCCGATCGCGAACACAAGAAAATTCTCGACGTTGGCTGCGGGCAAAATAAATATCCTGGCGCAATCGGCATTGACTCCAATCCGCGCAGCCATGCCGACGTTATTCACGATCTCGGAACAGTTCCTTATCCATTCGCTGACGACGAGTTTGACGAAATCATTTGCCGTCACGTTATTGAACACGTCCCGGACGTAATGGCGTTTGTCTCCGAACTGCATCGCATCACGAAAGCGGCGGGACGCATCAAGATCGTCACTCCGCACTATTCAAATCCCGACTGGCCCACCGATCCAACGCATCGCAATCACTTCAACAGTTACTCCTTCACCTGCTTTATGCCCGAGCGCACTCCATTTCCTTTTTACACCACCGTTGAGCTGAAGCCGATCCGGACGTATGTGAGTCTGGCAAACCTCTGGCGCGCGCTTGGCTTGGAATTCATCGCCAATCTGGATCAGCATTGGCCCGCGCTTCGCTTCACGCGAAAATTTTGGGAGTTCTATTTGTGCAACATCATGCGTGGGAAGGAACTGCATTTCGAGTTTGAAGTTGTAAAAGAGCCTCGCCCGTAAGAGTGCCGCCCGCGATTAATTCGTGTGGTAACATCCCGCAGGACGACAGATCATAAAAATGTCTCGAGTCTTAGCCAATCAACTCTCACTCGCTCCCCTGGGCGCCGGCGATCTGATTGATCGCGCGGTCCGGCTCTATCGGCTTCATTTCTTTACTCTGATTCGCATTGCCGCGCCGCCCGTGCTTGTCTCAACGGTTGGCTCTGTGTTCTTTGCCATTAGCAGAGGACAGATCTTCACAACCTCCAGCGACTCCGCGCTCGCCCTTTATATTCTTTTGCTTTTGGCCGGCCTCTTGTTAATGGTCGCCGGCAAGGTGTTTAGCTTGATCGTGATGGGCGGCGCGACGCGCAATCTGGTAAAGCATCTGCTGTGGAACGAGGCTGTCTCGGCGCGTGAAACTTACGCCGCTGTGCGGTCGCGCTTCTGGGGCTTGTTGGTGGCGACTCTTCTCATGCTGTCCTGGGTCATCCTGTCGGGCCTGATCGCTTCAGTCGCATGGTATATGGTCACAATATTTTTCATGCTCGGAGCAGTTGCGTTAGCACAAGTCGTTCCAGTTTGGCTGGCCGTTATTATTGGGGGCCTGTGCGCCATTGGCACCGCGACGTTGGCTTTGTGGCTTTTCTTTCTCCTCGCGGGACGAGTGGCTTATGTGCCGCAAGCAATGCTGGTCGAAGGCAAAACTGTCCTGGAGTCGATCGGCCGCAGCTTCGAGTTAGCCAGAGGTAACATTCGCCGCCTAATGGCGATGGCGGTGTTCGCGTCGTTTGCTTTTTACTCAGCGCTGGCGATCCTGGTTGTTCCCCTCGGTTTGTACGGATGGCTGAATGGCGTCAACTTTTTGCCTGCTGGCCAGAGCAGTTTGCCGGCCTGGTATACAATCGGCTACAACGTCGTTTGGGATGCGAGCAACATCTTGCCTGCTCCGGTTTGGATGCTGGGAATGTCGCTGCTCTATGTTGACGAGCGGGTTCGCCACGAAGGCTACGACATTGAGCTAATGGCGGCGCGCCAACTTCCCGCGATGCCGAACCTCAATGTGTCTTCACCGCTCGCGCCGGCCCTCGCAGACAAATTGAAAAGAACGCCGCCGCCCCCGCCAATGACGGGAAGCGTGCTCGGTCTGCGCTGACTGCGAACGTGAACTACATCTCCCATCATCGATTGCTCGATCCGCGTGATTGCGGCTCAACTCTTTATGCGCGCCGGCAACAAAACCTGAGTTTTCGTTTTCCGTTATTGGCCGCCCTGCCGCTGATTTTGTTTTGGGCGAGTGCGAGCCTGGCAATTCCGCTCAGCGAGTATCGCCAGCGCGTGCAAAAGGCTATCGACGTCCTCCACCCGTTGACCGAAAAAGAAGAGAGCCAGACGGCAGCACAGCGGGCCGCGTTTGTCGCCGCAAGCGTGCGCGCAGCGCGCGAGACTCTGCCGCGAACCGACAAGGTCGAATGGAATGGAAGCTCTTTTAACGTCGACAATTCATGGCTCGACGACGAGCTTAAGAACTTTGAGAAACTCGACGATACGGATCCTGGTCGAGCAGAAGTGCTGGCCCGAATCACGGAACGCCTGCTGGGAATCGAAGAGCGCTTGCAAGAGATCGAGAAGCAGAATTCGACAATAGGCGCCGGTAAAGCAGAGATGAAGGAACGCCTCGCGGCTGTCCTGCAGCGCCCGGAATATGCCCGCGAGGCCAAAGGGAGGTCCGCGCTCGGACGTTGGTTACAGCGCTTCATCGAATGGCTCAGAAGGCTGCTCCCGCAACCCAAACCGTTAAGTCCTGGTCGCGCTTTTAGAGTCTCGCGCGCGGCTCAGATTGTGGTTGTCGTATTTGCGCTTGCGGTTATTGTCTTTGCGCTCAGGCTCTTTGTGCCACGCCTCGCGCGCCGTCGCAAGGCTAAGAAAAAAGTCAAACCTGAAGCGCGCATCGTGCTCGGCGAGCGACTCGAACCGGATCAGACGGCGGTCGATCTGCTGGCCGATGCCGAAGGCTTAGCGCGCGCGGGCGATCTTCGCGGCGCAATTCGCAAGGGCTACATCGCTCTGTTGGTCGAGCTGGGCGATCGCAAGATCATCAGTCTCGCGCAATACAAAACGAATCGTGATTATCTTCGCGCGGTCCGCGAGCACGGGCCGCTCCACCAAAACATGCAAAGGCTCACTGCAAGTTTCGAGGTGCATTGGTACGGACTCGCGCAAGCGAGCGAGCAAGACTGGATCGCGTTTCGTACTGATTACCGCGAAGCGCTGCGGGGATAGAAGGTTCGAGTAACGCGAAACTCTAGCCAAACATATTTGAAAACTGGCCAAAGCTCCGGAGGAGCGACATCTTTGTAGAATACGTTTGAAGAAAGCACCGCCAGCTCCGTTAGGAGCGGCATGAGTATCGAGATGAATATGCCGCTCCTAAAGGAGCTTGGAACGGTAATCATTTTCACCTGTAACTATAAAGATGTCGCTCCTCCGGAGCTGGCGGCTTCCTGAATTTGTTTCACTGCTTCTGCGCAGAATGAAAACTTAAGAGAATCTAAGCGCGAAACTATTTTATGCGTCAACGATTAATTATTATCGTGACCATCGTGCTGGTGTTGGGCGCCTTGATTCTGCTCAATGCCGTCACCTACGTGGGGCCCGAAGAGAAAGCTGATTCAGAACTCAGGCCCAATAGATCGAGTTACAACTCTGGCGCCACTGGTACGCGCGCACTCTACGATCTGTTGAGCGAGTCGGGATACAAAATCACGCGCTGGCGCGAGTCGCCCACTGAACTCGTCGGCGCAAATGGCGCGCGCGTCGCGACGTTTGTGATCGTTGGCCAAACACTTCTTCCCGTCGATAAGGAAGAAGCAAGAAGTTTATTGCGGTGGGTGGAACGCGGTGGTCGTCTGGTGATTGTCGATCGCGCGCCTCAGATTTTTCTATTGCCCCGGTCCGGCGAGTGGAGCGTCTCGACAGAGCCCAGCCACTTGTACCTGAACGTAAATCCCTTTGATCCGCCAGCGATGACGGAAGGCGTCAAGCCCGTGTCCGCGGCCCAACCGACGCGGTTGACGCGCAACGTGCAGGCGGTCAGGCCGTCGCGCTTTGCTTCCTGGATCAAGCTCTCACGCACGAGAAGCAAAGGCACTATGACAACGAAAGACGAGGGTGGTGGCGAGGGCGGAGGCGCAGCATCCGGCGTCGGAGAAAAAGCCTCGTCACCCGCCGCAGCTCCGCAAAATGCGAGAGAGAATGCTTCGCTAGTCACTTCACCGGCCCCCGTCGTCCATCTGGGCAATGCTAAAGGCGCGTTGCTCGTCGACTACCCACACGGACAGGGTCGCATTATTCTGCTGAGCGATCCATATATCATTTCGAATGGCGGCATTGAGGTCGACGATAATCTGCAACTGGCCATCAACATGATCGCCGCCGACGCCGGCTTGATCGCTTTCGACGAATACCATCAGGGCCACGCCGCAACGCATAACGCGCTGGCAACGTACTTCGCCGGTACGCCTGTGCTGGCAATCTTCGCGCAGTTGATCCTGATCATCCTGGTCATACTGTGGACCAGAGGCCGCCGGTTTGGGCGTCCGTTGCCCTTGCCGCAAATCGATCGGCGTTCGAGCCTTGAGTTTGTTGCCTCGATGGCCGAGCTGCAGCAACGCGCGCGGGCGCTCGATTTGGCGATCGAAAATATCTATTCCCGGACGCGCCGAGTGTTGACGCGCTATGCCGGCGTCGATTATCACAGCTCGCGCGCAGAAATTGCGCAGCGCGTCGCTGATCGCTCGTCAGTGAATCGCGAGCAACTCGAGTCGCTGATGCGCAGTTGCGAAGAAGCGATCAACGGCGCGCCGATTAGCGAGCGCCAGTCTGTAGAGCTGGTCCGGCGACTGCGCGAAGTCGAGCGCGCGCTGGGCCTGCGCATGCGCTCCCGCGATCTGAAACAGGCCGCGGAAAAGATTTGACGAAATACAAGAGGACGCGCTTAATTGCTCGGGATGGCAATCGCAAATCTAAAATCCAAAATCTAAAATCTCATGCTTGAATACGTCACTACAACCGTCGAACACATCCGTGGCGAACTGCGCAAAGTTATCGTCGGCCAGGACGAAGCCATCGAACAAATTCTCGTGGCGCTACTCGCCGAAGGTCATGCGCTAATCGAAGGTGTGCCCGGAACGGCGAAGACGCTAATGGTGAAAACGCTTTCGCGCATCATCAACGCCAGTTTCAGCCGCATTCAGTTCACGCCCGACCTGATGCCTTCGGATATCACGGGCACCAACGTCTTCAACATCGCCACGTCTACGTTCAATCTGCGGCGCGGTCCGATCTTCACCGACATATTGTTGGCCGATGAAATCAATCGTACGCCGCCGAAGACTCAGGCGGCACTGCTCGAAGCGATGGAGGAGCGGCAGGTAACGATCGACGGCGACGGCCATCAGCTCTCTCCGATCTTCACCGTGCTCGCAACTGAAAATCCGATCGAGTACGAAGGAACCTATCCACTGCCCGAAGCGCAACTCGATCGTTTCCTGATAAAGATTCTGCTCGGCTATCCCGAAGTCGAACACGAACAGCAGGTGGTGGCCAACTGGGACGCGGGCTTCAACTCGCGCCGGCTGGATCAGGTTGATATACGGCCGCTGCCCGAAGGAGACGCGATCGCGCGCTGCCGCTTCGATGTGCAAAACGCCCACACGGAACCGGGCGTGCGCGCGTACGTCGTTGACATCGTGCGGCGCACGCGCGTGCATCCGTTTGTCCACTACGGCGCCAGTCCACGCGCTTCGGTGGCGCTGCTGTTGTGCTCAAAAGCGCTTTCGGCAATTCGCGGTCGCGACTTCACCACTCCCGACGACGTGCGCGACATGGCGCGCCCCGTGTTGCGTCATCGCCTCTTGCTGCGCGCGGAAGCCGAACTCGACGGCGCGACACCCGACGCGGTGATTACAGATATTTTGAAGAGCGCTGAAGTGCCACGATAGTTAGGCAGCCTTGCTTCGCACGGAATTTGTATGCGAGCATTCAATCGAATTGGGAGGACTCAATTATGGGCGACAGTTACAGAGCTATACTAAAAGGTGACCGGTTGGAATGGACTGATGTTGCACCCGAGCACCTTGCCGGAGAGCAGCCCGTAGAAGTGACTATTCTTAACGAGCCCGATGAAATCAACCTGCGACGTAAGCGTATGGCTGAGGCCCTGGAGAAGCTTGCGGCGATGGACGCCTTTTCCGAAATCTCCGACCCGTCAGAGTGGCAGCGTGAGATCCGCGAAGATCGTCCCTTGCCTAATTAATCCTTTGGAGGAGTTTTCGATGAGTTCAGTTCAAATAACAGTAGATCTCCCGGCCGGTCTGTCGGAGGACGAGGCCAAACTGCTGCTTGCGGCCAAGCTCTACGAGACGGGGAAAGCCACTTTGGGTCAAGCGGCAAAACTTGCCGGCCTTTCTAAACGCTCGTTCATGGAGATGCTCGGTCACTACAAGATCCCTATCTTCAATTACCCTGCTGACGAGTTGCGCGAGGAGATCGGTGTGTGAAGGAGTCGCTCGTAGCTGACACAGCATGTTTGATCGCACTCGAGAGGATCGGTCGACTCAACCTTCTGCCTGAGTTGTTTGAATCGGTAGTGATTCCGCCAGAGGTCGCGCGCGAATTTGGCTCGTCAGCCCAAGGATTGAGAATTCAGGCTCCTGCAAATACGGCTCTGTTGGCTTCCTTGAAAATCCTCGTTGACGACGGTGAGGCCGAAGCCATCGCGCTCGCCAGCGAACTCAAGTTAAGAATCATCCTTGATGATGGCCAGGCTCGATTCGTAGCGAAACAAGTTGGGGTATCAGCGATCGGTACGATTGGGCTGTTGCTTTTAGCAAAGAAGGCCGGGCTCATTCCGGCACTTGAGCCCGTAATCGGCGATCTGGAGCGCTGCGGCTTCTATATGAGCAGCGACTTGAAAAAGGAAGCTCTTCGCCTCGCCGACGAATGAGGTCGCCCGTGTCTTTCGTATTCACCAGACTCTATTATCTACTCCTCGCTGCTGGTTTCATTCCCCTATCACTTTCCTGGGGACATCCGTGGCTGCGTTGGGTGACGCTTGCTTACGATGTTGCGCTCATCCTCGTTGCGATTATTGACGCGCGTCTGAGTCAACTTCCAAAAGGCGTGCGTATCACGCGCGAGTTTGGTGGCCGGTTCGCGGTCGGCGCGGAGACGGAAGTACGCATCGATGTTTACAACACCACGCCGCGCCCTGTTTCCCTAATCGTCAAAGATGAATACCCACCACAGATGAAGTTGTCCGGCTTGCGTGAAGCGCGCGTGCGCGTCGAAGCGCAACAATCAGCAGCGCTAATTTATGGATTGACGCCGCCAAAGCGCGGACGATTTGAGTTTGGGCAAATCGCCGTGCGCTTTCGCTCGCGCCTCGGGCTGGTCTGGCGCGAAACGCGCGTTGCTGAGGCGCAGGCGGTAAAAGTTTATCCAAACATGCGCCGCGCGCGCGAAGCTGAATTGAAGGCGCTTGGCGCGCGTTCGCTTGTGGCGTCGCACCGCAAGTCCTCGTGGCGCGGCGAGGGTCGCGAGTTCGAATCGTTGCGCGACTATGTGCGCGGCGACGAGCTGCGACACATTTCCTGGACCGCGACGGCGCGCCGCGGAAAATTAACCACGCGTCAATACCAGATCGAGCGAGACCAGACGATTCTGATCGCGCTCGACGCCGGGCGCTTGATGACGGCGCGCATCGAGACGGAAACGAAACTGGACTCCGCCGTGCACGCCGCGCTGGCCCTGATGTCGGCAGCCGCGAGGGCCGGCGATAACGCCGGGCTGGTCGTCTTCGGTCGCCGCATTAAGACCTACCTGCCGCCGAGTCGCGGACGCGAGCAGATGGAGGCCGCGCTCGAAGCCCTTCATGCAATCGAGCCGGAGATGATCGAACCGTCGTACGCGCGCGCTTTCGAATTCATCGCGGCCAACAGCAAGCGACGATCGCTCGTCGTGCTGTTAACCGATCTGGTTGACGAGGAAGGTTCGCGCGAGTTGTTGACGTCGCTGCGGCTGTTGCGGCCGCGTCACCTGCCGCTGGTCGTCACCATCGCGGATCGCGATCTCAAAGCAGTGGTCCGCGAAGCGCCCGAAAACGTAAACGAACTCTTCACGCAATCAGTCGCGGAAGAGATCATCCATCAGCGTGAAGCGGCT
>JBGPWL010000023.1:0-52688 GCA_041492185.1 Pyrinomonadaceae bacterium
AGGAGAGCGTAACACGTGGCTTCGGTGGCAGCGGCCAAAATCGACGCGAGTGGCGACGTCGCTTCACCCGCCAGCACCTCGGTCCCGAGTCTGTGTCTGACTGCGTCCCTCGCGCACAACAAGCAAGACGCGCTCAATCACAAGATCGGCGGCGTGTGGATCAATATTCCGGCGGAAGCTTTCGTCGCGCGTGTGCGTCATGTTGCGCTCGGCTTGGTGTCGCTGGGCATCAAGGCCGGTGACCGCGTCGCGCTGCTTTCAGAGAACCGCCCCGAATGGTCGATCACCGATCTTGCGATCCTGAGCATCGGCGCAGTCAACGTTCCCATCTACACTACGCAGGCTGTCGATCAAGTGCGGTTCATTTTGTCTGACTCGGGCGCGCGGGCCCTTTTTGTTTCAGGACGAAAAGTATTTAAGCACGCGCGCGCCGCGCTGGAAGATCTTTCAATGCCGCTGAAACTGATCTTCTTCGACGATGAAGCCGCCGAGGGCATTGATCACGCAATCACGCTTGCCGCGTTGGAAAAAATCGGCGCCGCTGACGATCGCCAGAACCCCAGGGCCTTTGAACAGTTTTTGCAGCAGGTTCGCCCGGACGATCTCGCAACCATCATTTACACCTCGGGCACAACCGGCGAACCGAAAGGCGTGATGCTGACTCACGCCGGCTTCATCTCGAACGTGCTGAGCATCACGAGCGATTTGCCGATCAGTTCGACCGACGTTGCGCTGTCAGTGCTGCCGCTGTCGCACATCTTCGAGCGAACCGGATTCTACATTTTCTGCTACAACGGCGTTTCGGTTTACTACTGCGGCTCGTTCGATCAGGTTGGCGAGCATCTGCGCGAGGTGCGTCCGACGATCATGACCGCAGTACCGCGGCTGTTCGAGAAGGTCTATCACCGCATCGTGAAGAAAGGAATGTCGGCGAAGGGATGGCGGCGCCGCGTGTTTACGCGCGCGCTCGACGTGGGCCGGCGTTACGCTGAGTTGCAGGACAAGCGACAACCAGTGCCGGCGCTGCTGTCGCTGCAACAGAAACTCGCCGATCGGCTGGTCTTCTCAAAATGGCGCGAAGGAGTCGGCGGGCGGCTGCGTTATTTTGTTTCCGGCGGCGCGCCTCTTTCGCCGGCGCTCTCTTACGCGTTTCTTGCAGCGGGCATTCCCGTGCTCCAGGGCTATGGCGCGACCGAGACCTGCATCGTTTCGGCCAATCGTCCGGAAAACAATCTCGTGGGTTCAGTGGGCCAGCCATTTCCCGGCATCGATGTGGCCATCGCAGCCGACGGCGAGATCATTATTCGCGGGCCCAACGTTATGTCCGGGTATTACGGCCACGCTGAAGCTACGGAGCAGGTCCTCAAAGATGGCTGGTTTGCCACCGGCGACGTGGGCCACCTGGACGGTGAGGGACGTTTGTACATCACCGATCGCAAGAAGGATCTGTTCAAACTTTCAAACGGCAAGTACGTTGCGCCGCAGTTAGTCGAAAGTTTGATCAAGCAGAGCGAGTTTGTCAGTCAGGCAGTTGTTGTCGGCGCGGGCCGCAAACAACCGGCGGCTTTAATCGTGCCGGATTGGGAAGCATTAAAACTTGGTCTGGCTGAAAAGGGAGAAAGCGTTCCCTCTAACCGAGCTGAGTTGAGCCGCTCTCCCGCCGCCATCAAGCTGGTGCAGAGCGACATCGCAAAGCTGACGACGGACCTTGCCGACTACGAACGCATCCGTCGGGTCGCGTTGTTGCCCGACGAGTTGACGATCGACGACGGTGAATTGACGCCAACACTCAAAGTAAAACGCCGCGTTATTGACGAGAAGTATGGCGCGATGATCGACGAACTCTATTCGTGATGGATGCTCTCGCGTGGCGGAATAGACGCTCATTCGAATTTTCTCGGTGACCTTCCCGGTTTTTCAGCGAACCCAAGAAGTCCGGATGTCTCTAAAACCGATCACGTTTGACCGAAAAAAGATCTGGCCGCGGATTGGGATCGTTGCAGTGCTGTTGCTCACGACGTTTCTGCTCCGCAGTGAAGGACGTTTGTGGATCTGTTCCTGCAGCGAATTCTTAATCTGGGCCGGCAAAGTTTGTAGCGCAAACAACTCTCAGCAATTCCTGGATCCTTACAGCTTCACGCACGTACTCCATGGGTTCTTGTATTTCTGGTTGATTGTCCTGGTCCTCTCGCGGCTAGCACCCGCCTGGCGCCTCTGGCTCGCAGTGGCCCTCGGGTCGATGTGGGAGGTGTTCGAGAATTCAAATTTCATTATCCAGCGATACCGCGCCGACACTGCCTCACTCGGCTACCACGGCGACACGATCGTGAATTCATTCGGCGACATCCTGTGCGCCGTAGCCGGCTTCATGATTGCGCAACGTCTCGGCTTGCGTCGCTCGCTGGTGCTGTTTCTCGTGATCGAGTTGGTGTTGCTTCTTTGGATCAGAGACAGTCTGCTGCTCGAGGTCGTCATGCTGGTACATCCGATAGACGCCATCAAGGCCTGGCAGATTTGCCACTAGCGAACGAGTCGTGATGCGAGTTGTGGAGCGCTTATCGGGTCTTGGTTTGTGGAGGAGTTCGCCGGTGGTGCAGCAGCGCTTCGGCAAGAATTCTCAGGTTAACGGGCATTGCGGGGGGTCGGAACTCTCCTTTTTGCGGCGGTGTATGGTAGGCAAGCAATCGCACTTCGGCCCAACAGAAATCACATTCGGCCAGATGCCACGCCACCAACATCTTGACTTCGGGCGAGACTCTGCTCGAATCATAGGAAAGCAGTGTTTTTGAGGAGGGGCAAGCCGCCTGTTTTGTGAAGGAGCCTCCACCGGAAGAATTCATATTTTCCCCTAAGTCTGCGCTGAAAAAGTACTAACTTTATCAACCCTGGAATTGGATCGGAGCCAAAGCGCTCACGAATTGAGGGAACAGACTAGGGGCAACGGAAGCTGCAAGCCTCAACGAATCGAGTCCGCACAGACGCTTTCGCTTGGTCATCAGGACAAAAGACGCAATGGCCCCCAGTTTCCACAGGTTTGCTGGTTTCGATCCACCTTTTTGTTGAATCAAATCAATGCTTTGGCTGAAATGTAAAAAATTGTTGCTCATTTCCGGTTTTGCTGCTAACATCCCTCCTGTCAGTCGAGGGTTTGCTCCCTGACTCCTTTTCCAGGACGGCCCGCCTACTCCGTGCGGTCAGACAAACAAACCAAGCGGTCTTTCCTAATTGACAGTCTTAAACGATGGCAGAGGACAAAAGTCGCTCTGCGTTCGTTCCAGGCCAGTTGGACCAGACTTCCCCGCACTTGTCCCAGGCATTTGCGAACCTTATGAAGTGTTAGTCGCACCTGTCCCGATTTAGTCTCTCACGTCACTCTCATCGCTAAGATCTCAAGGCCATTCAAGCCATTTCGGCTAAAACTAAATTTTGTGAAAGTCATCAGTCACGATTACCAAGCGGAAGTTGAAGTGAGCGCTGTCGAAGTTACTACCGTCGAAGAGCGGCCACGTTCGCCGCGCCCGTCTGCCGAACGAGTGTCGAAGAGCGGCAAGTGGGTCGAGAGTCTGCGCTCATCGGACGTCACTCGCCTGTGGACGGAATTGCATCGCATTGTTTGTCATCATCCCCTGGTGCGCGCGTCAAGAAGCGCCGGCCTGTTGGTTGAGGAGGGTGCGAGTAACGCTTACAGTGACCTCACTCAGGAACTGTTTGTGCAGTTGTTGAGCAAGAATCGATTTGAACACTACCTCGATTCTGAGATGACCGACTACGAGATCGAGTGTGAGATTGGTCAGATCGAGCTCACCAACCTGCTCACTGCCGAACTCAGAAAGCGCCATCCGGAAAGCTATCGGCTCGCGCGTCGCATCTCGACTTTGATTCAATCGAGTTCGAACTTCCGCCGCTTCGATTCCAGTGGCAAGAACGACGAGCCGCACCGTCGGCTTGCCGATCGCGTTTACGGTCTGAGCGAATGGCCCGATGGAAAGCGACGGCGCGATAACCACGATCTGGAGCAGCGCGCGCTGATGATCCCGGTTCGGGCGCGGGACACACGAATGGTTGGCTGTACGGGCGACTCGCAGGTGGTGATCAGCAATCCGGACCTCGAGGACCTCATTGTCTCAGTACTGGATGCGATTGACTCGCCTATCGACGTGCGCATGCTCCGCAGCCTGGTGATGTCGCGCTTGCCGGTGATGGATATTTATTTGGTGCCGCTGGACACTGACGACAGCGATAGCGATCGTTTTCAGTTTGAGCCAGTTGACAAGCGCGAGAACCCGGAGCAGGGGCTATTGCGTCGAGAGTCAGAAGACGAAGCCGCGGGATTTGTCGATCAATTCCTGAAAAACCTGCACGAAACAGTGCGCGGCAAAGTGAAGCAGTACAATCGTATTCTCGGCGTGCTCTGGCACTGCTATTTGAGCCCTGATAATTCGACGCAACTCAAAGTGGCGGCCACGCTGGGCGTATCTGATTCGCTGGTTTCCGATTATCGTCGCCGGATCGAAGAAGAGTTGCGGGCGCTTTCTTTTTCCGAAGTCGAAGAAGCGCGGCGTTTTGAGAGTGCGTTGCGTGAAAGGGTTCGCGCTCTGGTTTTGACGGCTAACGAAGAGGGCGTCGTGGTCTAACTGTGGCAATTTTCAAAGGACTGACGCGTGCGCGAGAAGGTCGCGAAGTGCCGCGCGAAACGGTTGATCCGAAAGCTGCTGCGCCCGAAGGCGTCGCGGCTTTTGTTCTTTTACTGCCTCCTGAAGCTGTCAGACAACGTCCTGCACACGAATGAATATTCTCGCCCGGACTGTTATAATTCGCAGCCAGTGTGGTATTGATAGTTTAGCTATTATTCGCTCTGTCTTTCCTACCCTCAGACGGGCCGGGGAGTATTTTTAAGAAATCCGCGAGAATCTAACTTAGAAGATGTGCGGCATTGCGGGATTTATTGATCTGTGGGACACGAAGCAGGTTCGTGCCTGGGAGGAGCGCGCACGAATTCTCGAGAGCATGTGCGAAGTCATCAGGCATCGGGGCCCGGATGACGACGGCGCTTTGCTCAAGAACGGCATCGCGCTCGGAATGCGCCGGCTTTCGATCATCGATCTTACCGGCGGCCGCCAGCCGATCTCCGGTGAAGACGGTTCCGCGACGATTGTTTTCAACGGAGAGATCTACAACTTTCTCGAACTCCAGCCTCAGCTCGAAGCACGCGGTCACGTCTTTCACACTCGCTCCGACACGGAAGCAATCGTCCATGCGTACGAAGAATACGGCGTGACCTGTGTCGATCATCTGCGCGGCATGTTTGCGTTTGCCATTTGGGACGAACGCGAGCAAAGGCTATTCATCGCGCGCGATCGCGCGGGCGAGAAACCGCTTTACTACACAACGACCCCCAGCGGCACTTTCGTCTTTGGATCGGAGTTGAAGGCGCTGCTTGAACATCCCGACGTGCAGCGCGAGACAAGCGCGGAATCGCTTGACGCTTATTTCTCCCTCGGCTACGTACCCGATCCGCTCAGCATCTTCAAAGACATTCGGAAACTTCCGCCGGGTCACTTCCTGACCTTCAGCCGGGGCCGGCTGGAGATCAAGCAATACTGGGACTTCGCTTACGAATCGAATGGCAGCCATCGTAAGGAGGCGGACTACCTTGAAGAATTGCGCGAGCTGCTTGATGAATCCGTGCGGATCAGACTTGTTTCCGATGTGCCGCTCGGCGCGTTTTTGTCGGGTGGCGTCGATTCAAGCACGGTCGTAGCTCTGATGGCTCGGCACATGAGCGAACCCGTGAAGACCTTTTCGATCGGTTTTCACGAAGACAGCTACAACGAGCTGAAATACGCGCGCATGACGGCGAAGCAGTTTGGCACCGATCATCACGAGTTTTTTGTGACGCCCGAAATTTGCAACGTCGTCGATGAATTAGCATGGCATTTCGACGAACCTTTCGCTGACTCTTCCGCGATCCCAACTTACATGGTTTCGAAACTCGCGCGCGACCACGTTACGGTAGTGTTGTCGGGTGACGGCGGCGACGAGTTGTTTGCGGGCTACACGCGTTACGTGACTGAGCGGCGGCGGCGCGCTTACGCGCTGTTGCCGCGCGCCTTGCGTCAGGGACTGATGCAGCCGGTCAGTCGCCGGCTGCCGCACGGCACGTGGGGCCGGAACTATCTGCACAACGTGGCCCTCGATCCGGTCGACCGATACCTCGACACGGTGTCGGTTTTCACCGGACTCAACAAGCGTTCGCTCTACACCGGCGACTTTTGCCAGGCCCTGGGCGATGACAGTCACGTGGCGGCGAGTTTTCGCGAGTTCGGCGACAGCGTCAAAACAGATGCGCTCCTCGATGCCTTGCTCTACATCGATAGCAAGACGTATCTGCCCGGCGATATTCTGACGAAAGTTGATCGCATGAGCATGGCCGTTTCGCTGGAAACGCGCGTGCCCCTGCTGGATCACAAACTGATCGACTTTGTTACGCGCATCCCGGCTTCGATGAAGATGTCAGGGCTCGAGACCAAGCACCTTTTTAAGCGCGCAGTTCAGGATCTTATTCCGGCGGAAGTGGTACACCGGCCCAAGCAAGGCTTCGGCGTGCCGTTGCAGGAGTGGATCAATCTGCAATTGCGCGAAAAGATCAGAGACACCTTGACCGACACGCGCGCTCGCCAGCGTGGCTATGTCGCGCCGCGCTACGTCGAAGTCCTGCTCGATGAACACGAACGTGGCCGCCGCGATCATTCGATGGCTCTCTGGGCTTTGTTAATGCTCGAACTGTGGCATCGCGGATTCGTCGATGGCGATTATCGGCGCGCCAAACCGCGTACGAGCCAGATCATTCTGGATCGATGCAGCCACACCATCGCCGAGCGGGCGCACATCCAAACCTGGGAACGCGAAGAGGTAAGACGCAGTTCAATCGAAGCGGCACGAACGGTCGGGTCAAAGTTGCGTTACAGCGAAGACAACATTGTGCGCTACACGCAGGCGGCGAACGACAGCAACTATGCGTTGGAGTATTCGCACTACCTGCTGGGTGACATTCACGGGAAGACTGTGCTCGATTTCGGGTGTGGCTCGGGCAAGAACAGCGTCCTGCTGGCGAAACGCGGCGCCAAAGTGATCGCATTTGATATTTCCGAGCCGATGATCCAGGTCGCTCGCAAGAGACTGGTAGACAACGACGTCTTGGCAAACGTGAGTTTCATGAGCGCGTCGGCCCACAACATTCCGCTCGCCGATGAATCGGTGGATCTGGTGTTCGGCATTGCGATTCTGCATCACCTGGATCTGCAACTGGTGTCGCGCGAGGTGTTTCGGATTCTGAGAAAAGACGGGCGCGCCATCTTTCAGGAACCGGTGCGCAACTCAAAGCTGATCAAGTTGCTCCGTGGTTTGGTCCCTTATCAGGCTGAGGACGTCTCGCCCTACGAGCGCCCGTTGACTGATGAGGAGTTGGCGGACTTTGGCCATCCGTTTTCGCAGTATCACGCGAAGGCGTTCACCTTGCCGTACATCAATCTGGTCGGAATCATACCGGGTGCAAACAGTTTGATGTACCCGCTGCATCGTTTTGATAGCGCGGTCCTGCGACGGTTTCCGTCACTCGATTATTACGCCACCGTGCGCGTCATCGAGATGGTAAAATAGTCATGGCCTCTCTCGCTGGCTCAAGGTGGGGCCGTTTGAGTATTGAAACCAGTCGTCCTTCAATTGATTGACAGTTTCCATCAGGGCGGATCTGAGCGTCAGGCCGTCCAACTTACCCGCCTCTTGCACGACAGCGATCGCTTCCAGGTTCAACTTGCCTGCCTGAATCCCGACGGCATACTACGCACGGAGATAGAAGCGCTGGATCTTGGTGAGATTCCCTCCTATCCGCTCAACAGCTTTTACGATCGCAACGCGCTCGTCCAACTGCGAAAATTTGTGCGCCACCTGCGGACTGCGAAGATCGACTTGCTGCACAGCCACGACTTTTATACCAACGTCTTTGGCATGACCGCCGGCGCCCTGGCGCGCGTGCCGGTGCGCATCGCGTCGCGCCGCGAGACGAGCGGGATGCGTTCAACGACGCAGCAGAAAGCCCAGGGCTTTGCCTATTCGCTGGCCCATCGCGTCATCGCAAACTCCGAGGCCGGGCGTCAAAAACTCATCGCGGAAGGTGTGCGCGCCGATAAGATAACGGTGATCTACAACGGGCTTGATCTTGAGCGTGTCACGCCGCAGCCATCGCTAACGCGGCCGGGGGCGCTCGCCGCGCTCCATCTTCCTGAATATTTTCAGGACCGGCGCTTTGTAACTATCGTCGCCAACATGCGACATGAGGTGAAAGACTATCCGATGTTTCTGCGCGCGGCGCAACGCGTGCGCGAAGCGATTCCGCAGGCGGCGTTTCTCCTCGCGGGCGAAGGCGAGTTGACGCAGTCAATACGCGCACAGGCAAGAGAGTTAGGGCTCGAGCGCGATACTTTCTTTCTGGGTCGATGCGAGAAGCTCGCGGAGTTGTTTGCGGTTTCGGATGTCTGCGTGTTGAGTTCAAAGGCGGAAGGCTTTTCAAATTCAATTCTCGAATACATGGCCGCTGAACGTCCGGTCGTTGCGACGGATGTCGGCGGCGCGCGCGAAGCGATCGTTGAGGGCGAGACCGGCTATCTGGTTGCATCGGGGGATGATCGAGCGATGGCGGACCGGATCGTTTCGCTGCTTCGCAACACGGAGAAGGCGCGCGCGATGGGCCAACAAGGCCGGCGCATTGTGGCGCAGAAATTTTCGCGCGCGGCCCAACTTGAAGGTACCGAAGAGCTCTACGCCGAACTGTTGGGTGCGTCGCGTGTCATCCAACCAATGTCCATCGGCAACGCCACCGCGAAAACGGTTGAACCGAAATGAACGAGCAATCCGACCGCATAGGCGCAAAGCCGCAAAGTGAAGAGACGGCGATTTCGAGCGCTGGCGCAGCGCAGCCTTTGCGCATTCTGATCGTGGCTCCGTCTTTTGACATTCTCGGCGGGCAGGCGGTGCAAGCCGCGCGACTGCTCGAGCACTTGCGTGCGGAGACCCCGCTTCAGGTTGATTTTCTGCCGATCAATCCGCGCCTTCCGGGCGTGCTCAGAAAGTTGCAGGCGGTCAAGTACGTGCGCACAGTTGTAACGTCCGCGCTTTATAAAGCGACGTTGCTTGCGCGCGTGCGCAAGTACGACATCATTCACATCTTCTCGGCATCGTATTTCTCATTCGTGCTGGCGCCGACGCCCGCCATTTTCATCGCCAAACTCTACGGAAAAAAGATTGTGCTCAACTATCACAGCGGCGAAGCTGAGGATCATCTGGCGCGCTGGCGCCGCACCGCGATTCCCACGATTCAACTAGCCGACGAAGTTGTCGTGCCTTCGGATTACCTGGTGCGAGTGTTTGCGCGTTTTGGACTTCACGCGCGCGCGATCTTCAACACGATCGAGACGACGATGTTTCGTTTTCGCGAGCGTCGCCCGTTGCGGCCGTTGTTTCTTTCGAATCGTAATCTCGAAGCGCACTACGGCGTAGATCGCGTGCTTCGCGCCTTTGCGCTTATCCAGGAAAGTTTCCCTGAGGCGAGGCTGACGGTCGCGGGTGATGGCAGTCAGCGGCGTCCGTTGGAACAACTAGCGCGAGAATTGAATCTGCATAACGTCAAATTCACGGGCCAGATCGAGCACGAAAAAGTTCCAGCGCTGTATGACGCGGCGGACATTTATCTCAACGGCTCGGAGATCGACAATCAGCCGCTGTCGTTGCTTGAAGCATTCGCCTGCGGTCTGCCGGTTGTCACCACGAACGCGGGTGGCATCCCCGATATTGTGACGCACGAACGCACCGGCCTCCTGGTCCAGCGCGGCGATTACAAAGCGATGGCCGACGGCGCGCTGCGTTTATTAAAAGATGCGGAGCTTACGCGCGCGATTACAGCGCAGGCGCTCGAAGAATGTCATAAATATGGCTGGGACGCAGTACGCGGCAAATGGCTGGGGCTGTACCACGAGCTTGCCCACGAAGGCGTTGGAGAGTTGATGAATGCAGAATCAGAAAATGCGAAAGGCTTAGTTGGTCCAGAGGAGAAAATTGCTACGAGGTAAAACGATCCAGTAAGATCGAAACGTTAGTGGAGCGGATCAACCAAAGCCTCCGTAGGAGCGCCATATGTATAGTTCAGCGCGAAAACAATTCCGACCAGCTCCGTAGGAGCGGCATATGCGATGTCGCTCCTACGGAGCTGGGTTGCTTCGTGGCTGGTGCCTCGATCTATAGATATGGCGCTCCTCTGGAGCTAAGAACAATTCATTTGTCATTCCTTTTGTACCCTTTATTAGTCTTAGTTTGATGAGCAAAGCGGGAGGCAAACTGGGAAGGTTAAGACGCTTGAGTTTGGATGAACTCCGCGTGCGCGGCGCGCAGGCGTACCGCGCATTTGCCGAGCGCCGCGGGTGGTTGTCGCTCGCGAAGCTGCCCAACGATCAGGATTTCCTGGAGCTGCTCGATCAGAAAGAATTGAAACGCGAGCTATGGTCCGCGCGCGAGTTGCTCGAACATTTGCAAACTCGCTCGGAACCAAAGTTCTTTCCGTCGTTCGCCGATCGAGAGACGACCGTTGCCGAGTTCAAACGGCGATGGCCTGAGGCGCAGGAAAGCATTGTCGAGCAGGCCAATCGCATCGTTGCGGGAAAGTTTGATCTGCTGGGTTTGCGCGATCTAAGTTTCGGCGATCCTGTAGACTGGCAAATCGAGCCCTTATCCGGTAAGCGCACACCGCTGGTGCATTGGAGCCGATTGAACTATCTCGACGCGGATGTCAGCGGCGATAAGAAAATTGTCTGGGAGTTGAATCGCCATCAGTATTTCATGACGCTGGCCCGCGCCTACTGGCTGACCGGCGACGAGCGTTACGCGCAGACGTTTGTCGCCCATCTCAGCTCATGGATGGATCAGAATCGCCCGAAGCTGGGGATCAACTGGGCCAGCAGTCTCGAAGTCGCGTTTCGCTCCATCTCGTGGTTGTGGGCGTTCTATTTTTTCAGAGAGTCGCCTGCGTTGAATTCCCGTGTTTTCATGCCCGCGCTGAAATTTCTTTATCTGCACGCGCGTCACCTGGAAACTTACCTGTCGACTTATTTCAGCCCGAACACGCACCTGACCGGCGAGGCGTTGGGGCTCTTTTATCTCGGCACGTTGCTGCCGGAATTTCGCGAGGCTGTGCGATGGCGCGAAACCGGCCGGCGGATTCTCGTCGAACAGTTGGCGCGACACGTCAAACCCGACGGCGTCTACTTCGAGCAGTCGAGCTACTATCATCGTTACACCACTGATTTCTATACCCACTTTCTGATTTTGTCGCAGCTCAACGGCGAAACAATTCCGATCGAAGTAGAAGAGAAGCTGAAACTCTTACTCGATCATTTGCTGTACATCACGCGCCCAGACGGCACAACGCCATTTCTTGGAGACGACGATGGCGGACGATTGGTGATGCTGGACCAGCGCGCGCCGAACGATTTTCGCGCCGCCTTGTCAACAGGCGCGGCGCTGTTTCGTCGAGCTGATTACAAATGCGCCGGGCGAGAAGTTGCGGAAGAGACGTTATGGTTGCTGGGCGCGAAGGGTCTGAAGGAATTCGATCAGCTCAAAGCAACGGAACCCACGAAAACGTCCGTCGCTTTTGAGAGTGGCGGCTACTACGTGATGCGCGATGGCTGGACGCCAACGTCCAATTATTTGCTGCTCGATTGTGGTCCGCATGGTACGGACAACTGCGGACACGCGCATGCGGACGCGCTTGCGTTTGATTTGGCGGCGCGCGGCCGCACCTTGCTTATAGATCCAGGCACGTACACTTACACCGGATCGAAAGAGATGCGCGACTGGTTTCGTAGTTCAGCCGCTCACAACACCTTGACGGTCGATGGCGAGTCGTCATCAATCTCTGCTGGTCCTTTCTCGTGGAAAACGATCGCGCGGTGCACCACTGAAAAATGGATCAGCCGCGACCGCTTTGACTACTTTGCCGGGAGCCACGATGGTTATCGACGACTGAACACAGGCCACTCGCGCTCAGTGCTGTTTCTCAAAAACGACTATTGGGTGATGCGTGACCGCGTCGAATCAGACAGCGAGCACAGATACGATTTATGGTTTCACTTCGACTCCCATGCCACCCCAGCCATTCAGACAAATTCGAACCCCAACGTTTCTGTAATGGAAAACAGCTCGAAGGCTTTCGAAATATCTACTTTTGGAAAGAATGGCACGTGGAGGACGGAAGATGCCGTCGTTTCGCACTGTTATGGAGAAAAGACGATAGCCCCGGTGTGCGTTTTTTCGACGACTACTATGTCCATGGATCTGATTAGCTTCCTGCTGCCGCAACCTGAGCGCCGCATCAAGCAGGCGCGCGAAATAGAAGCGATTGGCGGTCGCGCCTTCGAAGTGGTTAGCAAGAACGCGCACGACATAGTTATGATAAAGGCCGGCGAGCGCGTTGAAACTGCACGCCTCGCTTCCGATTTCGAATGGACCTGGGCCAGATTTGCCAACGAAGACGCAGCGGTCCCCGAAGAGCTGGTCTTGATTGGCGGCCAGATGCTGGAGTTGCAGGGCAAGGAAGTGCTGCGCTCCGGGAGAAGAATTGACTATCTCGTCGCCAGCCGCGTCGGCGATCAATTTAGAATCGAAACTGATGATGGAGTTTTGGAGTTGCGACTGCCGATTCATGACTTTGAATCAGCAATTGCCAAATTGAGATCTCAAATCTGAGATTTCAAATTTGAGATTCCACAAATACACATGTGCGGCATAAACGGCATCGCCCTATCAACCAGATCGCGACGCAACGTCAGCGCCAGTGTCCTCGAACGTATGCGCGACGTGATCACGCATCGCGGCCCGGACGATGAAGGTCTTTTCATCGACGGCGCGGTCGGTTTGGGCCATCGCCGCCTCAGCATCGTCGACGTCGCTGCCGGTCATCAGCCGATGACTAACGAAGACGGCACGCTGCACATCACCTACAACGGCGAAATTTACAACCACGCGGATTATCGCGCCGAGCTCGAAGCGCGCGGGCACGTCTATCGCACACACTGCGACACGGAAACCATCCTGCATCTGTACGAAGAGCATGGCGCGGCCTGCGTGGAGCATCTGCGCGGAATGTTCGCATTTGCTATTTGGGACCAACGCAAGCGCGAGCTGTTCATCGCGCGCGATCGACTCGGAGTGAAACCGCTTTACTACGCGCATTTGGATGACGGGTCGCTTTACTTCGGGTCTGAAATCAAAACTCTGTTTGCCGCGGATGCTATCAAGCCCGAGATCAATTTTGCGGCGCTGCCGGATTATCTTGCGAATCATGCGACCTCCGGTGAGGAGACGCTCTTTCGCGGCGTGAAGCGATTGCTGCCTGGTCACACACTCCTCTGGCGCGATGGCGAGATCAAGATCAATCGATACTGGGATGTTAGTTTTGCGAAGAGTGAAGACACTTCTCGAAGCGATCAGGATTACATCGACGAGTGGGCGGAGTTGTTTCGCACTTCAGTGCGGCTGCGCTTGATGGCGGATGTGCCGCTCGGCATGTTTCTTTCGGGCGGGATCGATTCGTCGGCCATCGCCGCGGTGATGAGCACGATGGTCAGCGAGCCGATCAAGACGTTCAGTGTCGCTTTCAAGGAACGCGAAGCAAACGAGCTGGAATACGCGCGGCTGATCGCCGAAAGTTACCAGACCACTCATCATGAAGTTGTCGTCAGTCCCGAAGATTTCTTTGCCGCGCTTCCCAAACTCGTTTGGCACGAAGATGAACCGCTGGCGCACCCTTCGAGCGTGGCGCTCTATTTTGTTTCGCTGCTCGCGTCGCAACACGTCAAGGTTGTGTTGACAGGTGAGGGCAGCGACGAGCTGCTGGCCGGCTACGCGCGTTATCGCAAGACCATTTTCAACCTCGCGCTCGGCGCGCGCTATCACGGTGTGATGCCCGAAGGCATTAAGAACGCCGTGCGAAATCGAATCGACGGACTGCCCACCGGATCGAGAGTGCGGCAAAAATTAGTGCGCACGTTTCTTTCGTTGCAGCCAAACATCGAGAGTATTTACTTCGACAACTTCGCCGTCTTTCCACGTTCGATGCAACCAGAGCTGCTGTCATCCGCGGCGCGCGAACGCATTGGCGCGCTCGATCCTTACGCCGGCGTGCGCGATGTTTTGGCTCAGACCGATGCAGAGTCGTTGCTCGATCGTTTGCTTTATGCCGACGTCAAAACCTATTTGCATGAGTTGCTGATGAAGCAGGATCAGATGAGCATGGCAGCTTCGGTCGAGAGCCGGGTGCCTTTTCTCGATCACAAGCTGGTTGAATTTACTGCCACGTTGCCGGAGCGATTGAAGCTTCGTGGTTGGACGACGAAATATGTCTTGCGAAAAGCGATGAAGGGCGTTTTGCCGGAAGCGATTCTGGCGCGGCCAAAGATGGGTTTTCCTGTGCCGATTGGGAAATGGTTTCGCGGGCAGTATCGATCCATCATTGAAGAATACGTTTTGAGCGCGCGCACTCTGAGCCGCGGCATCTTTGACGAAACGTTTGTGCGCAGTCTGGTGAAGCGACACGAGGTTGGCGAGAATAATTCAGAGCGGCTATGGGCGCTGGTGAATTTCGAAATGTGGCAACGGCAATTCATCGATGGCGAGCGCGAACAGGTTGAAACTGAAATGATCGAGGCCGTCTCTGTGTAAGTGTCAGAACCGCCTGCGGTAGCGGGCGGTTGGAGCGCGGCGCCAAAGTCTGCGTACCTGTACACGATCAACCGCCCGCTACCGCAGGCGGTTCTGACAAATTCAATGCGCATCCTTTGGCTGAAAACTGAACTGCTTCATCCGGTCGATAAGGGCGGAAAGATTCGCACTTATCAAATGCTCAAGGAGCTGAAGCGTGATCATCACATTACGTATTTGACGCTGGACGATGGCACGGCAAGTCAGGACGCGCGCGGTTGGGCGGAAGAATATTGTCACGAATTGATCTGCGTTCCGCTTCAGCAGCGGGAAAAGTTCACCCCGGGTTTTTACGCCGAGCTGGGCGTGAATCTGCCCGCGCCGTTGCCTTATGCTGCAGCCAAGTACAAATCAGCCGAAATGCGCCGTCAGATCCTGGAGCTGACCAACGACAATCGTTATGACGCCGTCGTGTGTGATTTTCTTGCCCCGGCCGTCAACGTGCCTCGCAGTCTTTCGTGCCGGACGATTCTGTTCCAACACAACGTCGAGGCGATGATCTGGAAGCGTCACTACGAAACGCAAACGAACGCGATCAAAAAAACTTATCTTTACTGGCAGTGGCGCAAGATGCGCGCGTTTGAGCGCGCGACGTGCCGCCGCTTCGACCAGGTGATTGCCGTATCGCCAGAAGATCGCGAGGTGATGCAACGCGAATACGGTGTCAAAGCGATCGACGACGTGCCCACCGGTGTCGATACCGATTTCTTTCGGCCGAGCGGGCCGCGAAAATCCGGCGCGCACAATCTTGTCTTCACGGGCTCGATGGATTGGCTGCCAAATGAAGACGCGATTCAATATTTCACGAGCCAGGTCATGCCGCTCATTAAGACCAAACTGCCGGATGTGACTTTGACGGTAGTTGGTCGTAACCCTTATCCCGCTTTGCTGGAGTTGAGCAAGCGCGACGAGTCAATCGTCGTTACCGGCAGAGTTGACGATGTGCGACCCTACATGGAAGTCGCCGGCGCTTATGTTGTGCCGCTGAGAATCGGCGGCGGTACGCGCTTGAAAATTTTCGAAGCGATGGCCATGGAGATCCCCATCGTTTCAACTACCATCGGGGCTGAAGGGTTACCGGTGCGCGGCGGAAACGAATTGCTGCTCGCCGACACGCCCGATGATTTCGCGCAAGCGGTCGTGCGATTGCTGTCAGATCGCGTTTTCGCAGATGATCTGGCGGCACGAGCGGCAGCGTTGGTGCGCCAGCGGTTCGGCTGGGAGCGCGCGGCTGCCAGGTTCGCGAGTATCTGCGAGGGGCTCGCTCCTGAGAAGAAGATTGTTAATGAAGAGCGCGCGGAGCATTTATCATTTATCATTTGACATTTTTCCTTTGTCATTTGGTTTGGATAAGAGGCGTTCAGAGCTCAACCTTTAGGTTGCTGCTTACGAAACATACAAGCTAAAGCTTGAACTCTGAACGCCTGAATGCGAATCAACAAATGATAAATGGAAAAAGAAATCTTTGATTAATTTATGACTGAAACGATCCAAACAGAGCGCTGCCTCTCCGTCGTGATACCTTCCTTCAATGAGGCGGCGACGCTACCATTGATTGTCGGCAAGCTGCTCGCGCTCCCTCAACTGTTGGAAGTAGTTATTGTCGACGATTGTTCCACCGACGACACGCAGCATGTTGCCGGCGAGCTGACGGCAACTCATCCGCAGGTGCGCTACATGCGTCAGGCGAAGAATGGCGGCAAGACCGCGGCGCTGAAGACCGGCTTTGCGTTAACCACGGGCAGCATCGTAATTATTCAGGACGCAGATCTCGAATACGACCCAACCGAAATTCCGGACTTAATTCAACCGATACTCGATGGTCACGCGGACGTCGTTTATGGATCGCGGTTTCTGGTGCGCAAGGCATCGCGCGTCTTGTATTTTTATCACTACATCGCCAACAAATTCCTGACGTTCATGTCAAACACGCTGACTAACTTGAACATGACTGACGTCGAGACCGGCTACAAAGCTTTTCGCGGTGAAATTATCCGCAAAATGAAAATTGTTTCGAGCGGTTTTGGTTTTGAGATCGAAGTGACGGCGAAAGTCGCCAAGCTGAAGTGCGCAGTTTATGAAATTCCGATTAGTTACTACGGCAGAACCTACGAGGAAGGAAAGAAGATTGGACTAACGGACGGCCTCATGGCGTTTTGGCTGATCCTCCGATTTAATCTCTTCTGTAGTCTCGCATCGTCGTTTCATGAACCGGTAGAACTACCGCGCGGTGCGCAGAAGCGGTCGCAGCAGGGTACAGCCCATCCAATAATGCCCAAGAGCAATGCGGCCACGCGGACGCCTTAGCCTGCGAACGGGCGCCAAACCTATGGATCAGGACTTAACCAAACGCGCGTCACCAGGAAAGAAGGAACGGCAAGGGAACTTTCTCCTATGAAACTCAGCGTTTTTGGTCTCGGATATGTTGGCTGTGTCTCAGCGGCGTGCTTCGCTAAAGAAGGCCACGACGTTACTGGTGTGGATGTGAATCCCACCAAAGTCGAGATCGTCAGTCGCGGCGAGAGTCCGATCGTTGAATCAGGAATGAGTGACCTGATCAAAGAGATGGCCGGCTCCCGGCGCCTGCGAGCAACGACAAATACCCATGAGGCGATTAACGATTCCGAGGTGTCGCTAATTTGCGTCGGTACGCCGAGCAATGCTAACGGCAGTTTGGATCTGAGTTACGTGGAGCGCGTTTGTCAGGAGATTGGCGCGGCGTTGAAGACCAGGTCTCAGCGTCACACGGTGGTGATTCGCAGCACGATGCTGCCGGGAACGGTTGAAACCGTGGTCGTGCCCGCGCTCGAACAGAACTCAGCGAAGACGGCGGGCAAAGACTTTGGCGTTTGTATCAATCCAGAGTTTCTGCGCGAAGGCACGTCGCTAAAGGATTTTTACGCGCCGCCCTTCACGCTCATTGGCGCGGACGACGAAGCGACGGCCAACATTGTGCGCGGTCTTTATGCAAAGATCGACGCGCCGATTTTCATCACCGCGATCAAAACGGCGGAAATGGTGAAATACGCCTGCAACTGTTTTCACGCACTCAAGATTAGTTTCGCGAATGAAGTCGGCAACATCTGCAAGTCGTTGGGCGTCGACAGTCACGACGTGATGGAAATCTTTTGCCAGGACACGAAGTTGAATTTGTCGGCATATTACCTGAAGCCGGGCTTTGCCTTTGGCGGCTCGTGTCTGCCAAAGGATCTGCGCGCGATTAATTACAAAGCGAAACAACTCGATGTCGCGGTGCCGGTGCTTTCGTCTCTGCTCGAGAGCAACCGCTTGCAAGTCGAGCGAGCAATTGAGATGGTGCTGCACACCGGTAGAAAACGAATTGGCGTGTTGGGTTTTAGTTTCAAAGCCGGCACCGACGACTTGCGCGAATCGCCGATGGTCGCCTTGATTGAGACGTTGATTGGCAAGGGAATGCAACTCGCGATTTACGACCGAGACGTTTCGCTGGCGCGTCTTTTCGGAGCAAACAAGGAATTTATCGAACGCGGCATCCCGCATATTTCCCAATTGATGCGCTCGACGATCGATGAAGTGCTGGAAGCTTCCGACGTGCTAATCATCGGAAACAAGGCCGAAGAGTTTCGCGCGATCCAGTCAAAGCTGCGCGTCGGTCAGATGGTGATCGATCTCGTGCGTTTGTTTGAAAAAACTTCGGACGAAACTTATCAGGGCATCTGCTGGTAGACCTTCATTGAGTCGCAACGCATGAAACGAGCTACGCAGTCTGCCGGTTCGCCTCAACGCTCGACTCTCTTGCGCAACAAACCAAAAGCGGTTGTCGTCTTTGCCGCTGTCGCGATCTGCTTATGGCTTGTAGCCTGGGCCGCGGCAAACTGGCTGATCGTCAGCGCTCCTATAGAACGTGCTGACGCAATCGTAGTGATGGCCGGATCGGCCGCCTTCAAGGAACGGACGCAGCGAGCCGCACAACTCTATAAAGAAGGACGCGCCTCAAAGATCATTCTGACCAACGATAATCAGCAAAGCGGATGGGTTAGCGATGAGCAGCGCAACATCCCTTTTCAAGAACTGGCTGCCAGATGGCTGCGTCGCCAGGGGGTTTCGGATGCCGCGCTGGAGATTTTGCCGGAGCCGGTTTCGGGCACCTACGACGAGTCGCTGCTGCTGCGCAAATACGCCGAGGCGCACGGTCTGCATTCGCTGCTCGTAGTGACCTCGGCTTACCACTCGCGGCGCGCCTTGTGGATGCTGCGACAAACCTTTTTGCGGACTCCGATCACGATTGGACTGGAAGCAGTGCCGCCGGGCCAACAAACTCCTTCACCACGAACGTGGTGGTTGCATCTGCTGGGCTGGCGAATGGTGCCGCTTGAGTACGTGAAGCTGATCTATTACCGGTTGGTTCATCATTCATCTTAAATCCCTACGCTCACAGTTTGAAAAAGTGGCACGGGCGTCCCGCCCGTGAATCACGCGCAAGATGCGCGTGCCACAATCAAACTGCATCAATACCTCGCGCTCCGGTTCAATGAGTTGTCAGGCCATTTACTCTGATCCTGATTACTTCCGCGGAGAGAGTGTGAATCATTGAGTTCGCTTGAGGGCCCGGTATTCCTCTCCAGCGCTGATAATTAAGGCGGTGGTGTTTGTTACCCAGTCTCGCCGCGATTTTTTCCAGGTTTCCCACCCCTCGGGAAGCTGCTTGTCCACAAACATGGCCTTTAGATCTTGTACGGCCACCGCAGGCTCACCATCGACTTCCCTGGCGCCAGGTTTGTTGACGAGGAAGGCGAAGAGCAGGCCGAACTCCCCGGCAGATCCGACAAGATTGTCCTCCCCGGTAAGCTTGGTGAGCTTCTCCTCGATATCTCGATGAGTCGCGATCGCATCCTCATGGGAACCAAAGAGTTTGCTCATCAACCCTGAGCCGATGGATTCCACGAGTTCGAGCGCGTCACTGGCTAACAGCGCAGCCGTATCTTTCCCAAACACCTTGGACTTTGGATCTTTGAGCAGATTTTCCGCAATGAAGCGTCCAATGTCTGACCGTTTGATCCAACCATCCTTTGCTCGGCTGGTCAGCCTTGCAAAATCCGCCTCACTCAGTCGACCTGAACCCAGCATCTCCGGGTCTCCCTGGAGAATGCCACTGTGGCCTGGGTGAGAACCCTGTGAGCCAGGGAACTCCAGTGAAAACAAGCCGCCCGGTACTGACTTCTCCAGCTTTCCAGAGTCACCCCGCATGAACGCATGATTGCCGCTGGCAAAATGCACGAGCAGGTCTCCAAAATCACCGCCGCCGGCATTGCCCAACGTTCTGATGTCCTCGATACTGGCAAGCGGATCTTTCGCGTCATTTCGTACGGGGAGTTTGCCCTGAGCAACGGCGCTGCCGATAAACGGGCAGGTAGCTTTTTTCTCTACCAGTTGGTTCTTTTCATCGTCACTAAGCTCAACTACGTTGTTGGGATTGTCACTCATATAGAATTCCTCCAAAGTTTGCCGGTGATACTCAAACGCGACAGAACGAGTCCGGTGCTCCGTGAATCGTCACAGGGCCTAACGATGGAATTCAGGTGGCCGCGCGACAGCATACAACACTGACTCCATCATTCAAGTTGAGAAGCATTCAATCGCGGCTCACCTGCAATGGCGTGTTAGGCGCGGGAGGGTCATTGCTTCCGCCCGATCCCGCGCGGAGCATAGCCAACGATGTTTGCGCCAGCGTGCAATCCGGATCCTCGTCAAGGACCTGCTTGTACAGTTTCATGCCCTCCTGGCCACGCGCGGTCTGCCCGTAGCAGTAGGCCATGTTGCAGAGAGCAATAATGCGATAAGGATTTCGGCTAGCAACGCCGAGGAGCAACGACCGCCACGCGTCCAGCTTGCAGTGCTCCGAAAAGAATCGATAGCTGTTGTCGAAATGCAGAATCGCGTCATCGAAGTGTTGTGCCTGGTACGCCCTCATTCCTGCAATGTGATCACGAGTCAACATCAAGCGCATAAGGCGACAGAAAATGAGATATTCCAGCGCCGCGACCAAGTTGGCGCGGATAAACCCAAGGCCTGGAAAGAGAGCATAGGTGATGAGCGCGAGCCCCACAATGGCTGCCAACTGAGGGATCAATGAGATCCAGTGTACTTGTCGGACAACTGGCATTCTTTGCTGCATATCGGTTCAGCGCCGAACGTCTGAGTTGACGCGGCGGCGCGAATCAAAGCCCCTCCGCCGCACCAAGCAAGTTACAAAACACGCTCCCGCCGCTCGCGTCCGATTTGTTCGGTGCGTTCACGTTTTGCGCGAGCGTTTTTTCTGTTCAGCGGCGTAGATTTCAAAAATACGATCTCTATCGGTCAGTTCTTTGTCGCGCGCGATACACGCGAGTTTCCAAGCAGTACGGTCGCCATATTTTCCCAAAGCGAAGCTCATGTGTCTATGTTTACCGTCCGCATCCCGCCAACCCGCGACATAGGCCCAGGAGTAAGAACCTAGCCAACGTTTGCTCGCGCCCTGAGTGAGATGAACACCAACTTTGCCGGACGTGTTGCGCACCGATTTGATGTTTTTGTTGCCCGTAGATTCAGGCAGCGAAGATTTTTGTTCGCGATAGTGTTCCTGTGCTTTTTTGAGAGCGCCCTGTTTACCCCCGTGTCGGCTGTAAGAAAAGAATTTGCGATGATGTTTTCCCTGGCGTTGAATGCGAACGGAATAGCCATAATGATTCTTTTCCGGTATTTCGACCTGGATGATGCCGGTACTGATTAGTTTTGTTTTTGTTGGCATATACATACCTCGTCGGGAAGAATTGAAGCACCGAACATGTATTAGACACCACAGGGACACTCGGATTATCTCACGACTCTGGTGGTCTAGGTCTCAGCTTGTCCTAAGTCAGTAGTGGCCCATGAGGGCCAATAAGCTATGGATGCGGGCCACGTTACCACCTTGTTCAATGTTTCTTATTTCGCTGAAGCCTCGTTCGAGATTTTCGAATCAAATAAGGCAATGAGCTGGTCTCGCATCTCCCTCTCTCGAGAGGGCGCGGCACCAATCCAAACACTCTTAACTATTCCCTGGTTGTCCACAAACAATACTGTCGGAGTGGCAGATATCTTGTAAGAGGATAACGACGCGGTCTGCACATTTTCGATCGGAAGTTCAAGGGACTGAACGTATCTCCTTCCTTCTTCAACCGAATCGGGAAGGATCGCCAACCACTTCACGTTTCGTTTCGAGGCGTCTTCAATTAACTGGCGGTAGAACGGGGCGCTGGATTTGCAATAAACACAGTCCTTCTTCAAAAAAAAGACGAGGCTTTTTTTATTCTGTTGCCAGTCAACGTTGGGAACATTCATTCGCGTGCCCATGATCATTTGCTCCTGCTGCTGCAAGCTTCCGCTTTTGACTGGTTGCTGAAAAACATAGCGCTTTACTACAACGGCGGCCACGACAACAACGGCGATGGCGATGACGATATTCACTCCTAGTTCGATGTTAGCCCTAAGACTGCTTGGCATGACGAGTCCTCTTCCTATCACTCACCAGGGACGCGGAACTCCAACTCTGGATCTGCTTATCCTTTATGAAGTGCTAAAAGCAATTTGGTAAGGATTGCGCGCAAGGACTTAGAGTTACAAAGTAGATCGGAACGCCGGCCCAAGCAATGAGGAATTCCATCAACGTCCTCAGTTGTTACACTCGAAACCCCTACTTCTCCAGCACTGCGCGCGCGACTGCCAACATAGCTGTGGCACGCGGCGCTTCGTTCTTGAAACTCTTCGCCAGCTCGACTGAACGATATAAATCGTCTCTAGTAAGCGACCGAAGCACACCAGAAAGGCCAAACTCCTCGCCGCCGATGCTAGTAATTTTGAGGCCGCTTTTCGTCATCAGGGGAAAATGAAGCTGCACATTTTCCCCGGTAAACCTTTCAGCCGAGTTTGCGGATTTGACAGCTTCGCCCATTATCTCCCAGGCCCGAACACGGTCGGCGGTAACAAACTGCGTTGCCACGCCAATCAGCAAGCAAACGCGATCAGGATCGTCACCGTCAATACGTCGCGCCTCATCCGCTGCCTCTTCCAAAAACTGCAGTGAGCGTGGGCGTTCGGAATTCATTAGCAGCCGCGCCGCTTGCGTGTAAGCCCAGGCGCGCTGCGCGTGCGTTAGTTGTCCGGCCTTAGCAAGTCGAGCTACTTCCGACGCCTGTTTCTTTCTGATCGCGAGTTGAACAAACTCCAGATCCACATATCGACGCGTCTGAGCACGGCGATCTGAGTTGTCGATCTTGTCCGCGATATCTTGTGCGCGAGCATCGCCTTGATTCGCCAGCGATGCGGCCGCATCCGCGTAGATTGAATCGCGCTCCCTTGAAGTCTTGGCATGATCAAGCCGGTTCTGCATGTTCTCTAACGCATTGCCGGTGTCCTCTGGCTGAAGGCCTTGGGTTAATAAAGGATGCTCATCACCAATCGAATTCTTCAACCGGTCTCCCGCCAAAGCCGTTAGCATTGCGCGGAGGGCAGAGGCAGTGTCAGGCGCGTACTGATCGAAGAGCGGAAGTAGTCGCTTTACTACCATATACTTTCCGGTGCGTCCTGAAGAAGTGAAGTCTTGATCGGGCGGTGGCAATGGCCGCAGCAGAATATTGGTGGCTGCCTCGAAGAATCTACTACGAAGGGACCCAGGCAAATCGGGGGGAGGAGGGGCAGTTTCTTCTGGTTGATTCCAGCGGACGCCGCCATCGGCGGAAAACGTCACGTAGAGACCCGGAGTAAAGACATAAGAAGACAAACCTGAAACGGTGTTCGCGTCGGACGAGGGGTCGAACTCGGCGCAGGCCAGGAGCAATGCAAACCTCTGGTCCGCAGCCTCAGGTCTCTTCGCCCGCAGCGCGGACAGAAAACCGATCGAATTCGCATTCACCCTGTCGAGAACAGGTGCGGCAAACTCTAGCGCGCGCTCGATCTGATCGTCCTCGAGTAACTTGCGAGCCAGTAGGAATCGTTTAGCCGCAGCTTCCGAGACCAACCAACTGTCGGCGGTATTTCTCGTACTTGCATCGCTCTTGGAGTCTCTTGACTCACGCGAGGTCTCGTCTTTCAGTTTCGCCAGGAATTCTTCACCAAGTGCGCGGTCCCGTCGCGCGGCCAGACTCAAGACTTCCGAGCGAAGGTCGCGACCGCTCATCCGCCTTAAAGCGATCACCATCGGCGGGGGATTATCTTTGGTTTTAATGGTTAGTTCCTCAGCATCCCCTTTCTCCGCAGCTTCCCATGCCCGGCGGAACAGTGTTCGGGCCGCGTCGCTGTCGGCGGCCCACAGTGTGTCGGCGGCGCGTGCCAACACACGAGGACGAAGGGCGAGGTCATGATAGCTGCGCGCTTCGTCAGCGAGCGAAGTAACAACTGAGATAGCGAAAATGCGTCGCTGCGCCTCCAGCGAATCGCGCTCGCCGAGCTTACTTGTTCCACTTTCACTGACCTTTGCTTGAAGCTTCTTCTCCGCGGCAGTTTGCGCCAGAGTTGGAACTGGAAGTACTAACAAACACAGCAGCGATGCGAGCAAACACAGGAGTGATGCGAGTTTCAGAACCGTGGTGTAGGCATTAGCGATCATAGCTCTTACGCTGTTTGCGACGGTGGCCCGGGCGCAGTAAGTGCAGTACGGAGGGTGCTAGATCTACTTACGCGACCCTTGGGCGGGCGAATCTATCATTAACCGCGCACACTGGAAATGCTACTCTTATTCAACTAGCACTCCGTTTTTCCAGCACATATAACTCCCATCATTAAACACACAGCAGAACATGGTTTCGGTGCAGCCCTTTTCAGCGCTCCAATTAACGCAACCCATCTCCTGACACTGCGCGGGGTCAGCAAATGCGGCCTTCGGCGAGTAGGCCAATGCACCCAGTGCGAAGCCAAGGGCGAGAGTATTGATTAGAAGGCGGAAGGGGGAGCGGATTAACTGAATCTTCATGAGAGGTTCTCCTTAAGGAAAAAGGTGATTGGCTGCAAGTGCCGACGTGCCGCTGAGATCACCTGGGATCAGCAATCCGCCGACGAAAGGTCAATGCGACGTGCGCACTCTATCACCCGCCCCCCAACTGATGTCAAGCATTTTCGCAAGGGTTATTTGAGGGAGTTATAAGATGCTTTGGCTCAATGTTTTCTGCTGGATAATTGAGAATGTCCGCAGCAACGGTCGAACAGAATGCGTGCTGGTTCTTCCCGGATGACTGGGTCGAGAGGTCAATGAAGAAATGAGCGGTGAGCCTATTTGTGGAAAGCCCCCCTACCCATTGCCCACATAATTGGCAATCGCCTGCGATTAGTCGTTTTCGGTAGATGAACGGCGCACACATTTGTTCCCAAAGCCCGCTTGGCTATGAGAATTATGAGTCCTGACAAACTTATCTTAGCCCTGATTCTGGTCGTGTTGTGCGGCGCAGCATCGGCCGCCAAAGCCGATCCGCTAACCTTCAAGAACGTAGTTGCCTTGCAGAACAACGGTGCGACGCGAATCGATCTGCTTTCGAATCCCGGCGTAACCCTTTTCGGAACGCAGCTTACTTTCCTCGTCGACATCACCGGCGATTTGCCACCCAGCGGCAGCAGTTCCCTGCAAATCACTTACACCGAGGCCGGCAGCGCGCCAATCGTACTGACCTTTCAAATTCCGGCGTTCGGAATCATTCCGCCGCCTTACACGCAACTGTTCACGATCACATCGCCTGGCGCTACCATTGCGGGAACGCCGGCCACACTCACCATCAGCATTCCCGGCGATGGCTCGCGCACCTACACATTTAGCGTAGCCCAACCGGTTCCGGAACCGGCGAGTCTCGCGCTGCTCGGCACAGGCATTCTGGGAGTTTGGTCCAAAGTCAGGAGACGCAGGCGTAGGTCGAACGTTTCGATCTACTAGAGTGGCGCCAGACGATCAGTGAAGCCCGCACCGCAAACAATTTTCGAACAATGTATAATCCCGAACGTTGTGCGAATGATCTCGGAAGACGCTGAACGTTCACCAGGTCGAGACGTTTCGACGCTCGACGCGGAACGAGTTTCCGTAGTCATCCCGTGCTACAACGAAGAACGGTTCATCGGCAAAGCCCTCAACAATCTCGCCGATCAATACGATCACGATCGATATGAAATCATCGTCGTCGACGGTTTTTCCGAAGATCGCACTCGCGAAGTCATCGCGGAGTTCAAACGCCGCCGGCCGGACGTCGACGTGAAGTTGATCGACAATCCGGCGCGAAAAATTCCTACGGCGTTGAACCTCGGCATTGGCGCCGCGCGTGGAGAGATTATCGCTCGCCTTGATGCTCACGCGGTCGCATCGCCCGGTTACATTCGGCGCTCGGTCGAGGTGTTGAGGCAGGATGGTGTCGGCGCGGTCGGCATGCCTTGTCAGGTTTGTCCGGGGGCGGATACGTTGATGGCGAAAGCGATCGCGATGGCTGTTTCGCATCCCTTCGGCATCGGCGACGCAAAGTATCGGTTGCGCAAAGGCGCGGCTGAGCAGGAGGCGGTTGACACGGTCGCTTTCGCCTGTTTCAAAAAAGATTTGTGGCGCGAGATCGGCGGCTTTGATGAAGAGCTGCTGACGAATGAAGATTACGATTTCAACTATCGCGTGCGCGTTAATGGCAGAGCCGTGCTGCTGGATCGAGCTGAGCACTGCGAATATTTCGCACGCCCGACACTGAAGGATTTGCTGCTTCAATATTCGCGGTACGGCAGGTGGAAAGCGAGAATGATTCGCCGCCATCCGCGTTCCGTAAAATGGCGTCACGCGGTGGCGCCGATGTTTGTAGCTTCGCTTCCGCTGCTGCTGATTGCGGGTTTTTGGTGGCGACCTGCGTGGTGGATGCTGCTGCTCGAGTTGGCAGCTTACGTTCTGCTGGCCATCGTGTTCGCCGCGAGGCTCGCCCGACAATCCGGCGAAGGCGCTCGCCTTATCGTGGTGCTGCCGCTGGTCTTTCTCACAATACACTTGAGCTGGGGCAGCAGCCTCTTGCTGGGACTGATAAGCCCGCGCCTGGCTATTGGAAGCGGACGAGGAGCCGCTACTGCGTCTGCGTATGATGTCCAAAAGCTTGAAGGTTCGAATGACCCGAATGATATGAGTCGCTGAAAGTCAGCCGCAGTCGAATCAACTCCGCGAGCATGAAACACTGGGCCAGAAGATCGAAGACTCTGATTATTGCGTTCAAGATCTTTCACAATTGGCGAATGCGCAAACGATTTGCTTCCGGCAAGATCGAAACGGGCCATGGCTCGTCGCACAGCCGGAAGAGCCTCGCTGAAAGTCTAAGTTATGTCGACGAACAATTCGACGACTATTTGAAATATTCAGGATTGACGTGCGAACTGCTTGCGGGAAAACGAATACTCGAGCTGGGCTTCGGTGACAACGTTGGGGTTGCTTTGCGCTTTTTGGCGGCCGGCGCGGCGCGAGTCGTTTGCCTCGACAAATTCTATTCGCAGCGTGATGTTGCCAGAGAACGCGAAATATACGCGGGCTTGCGAGAGAAGTTGACCGTTGAGGAGCGGGAAAGATTTGATCAAGCGATCGATCTTTCCAACGGTATTGTGTTCAATGCGGGCAAGCTGCGCTGTATCAATGGCTTTGATCTTGAAAATGCCGCTGAGCGATTGCTAAGTGAGGAAGAAAGCTTTGACATCATAATCTCGCGAGCCGTGCTTGAGGAGATCTACGAACCCGACCGCGTGTTTGCGGCTGCGGACAGATTGTTGGCAGCGGGAGGGCTGATGCTGCATAAGATCGATCTGAGCGACTATGGGATCTTCGCTGACGGCGGCCTGCACCCGCTGACATTTCTTACTATCAGCGAGTCGGTTTATCAATTGATGGCCAGCGATTCAGGGATTCCGAACCGAAAGTTGATCGGTTACTATCAAAAGCTGATGAGCGATCTGGGCTACGACGCGCGGTTCCTGATAACCAATCTGCTCGGACATGGTCCGCTCGTCCCGCACAGAGAAGTTACTGAGTTGGACGATCACAATCTTCGTTTGGCGCGCCCCGCGATAGATGAGATTCGTCCAAAGCTTTGCGAGCAATACCGCAACCTGCCGGATGAGGAATTGATGGTGCGCGGCGTTTTTCTGGTAGCCAGAAAACCAACTATCCAGTCAGGGTTGCAAGAGTAATCGCGTTGCGACTTTCTTTTTTTGATGAAGCATGAAGCAGCGTAGAGCACAACTCGAAGCAATCTACTGGAGAATGCGACGGCGAATAGTTCCCACCCTCAGCTCTTCACAGGACATTTACGAAACGGTGTTAAAGGAGCTGGTCGGCCCAAACCTGACGTGGCTTGACGTGGGTTGTGGACACCAGATTCTGCCGGAGTGGCGCGAGAGTGCTGAGCAGGATCTCGTCCGCAACTGCGGCGCCATCGTAGGAATGGATTACGATTTTGGTTCGCTGGTAAAGCATCGCACTATCTCTCTGCTGGTCCGAGGCGACATCACGAATCTTCCGTTTAAAGATGCGAGCTTCGACCTGGTGACTGCCAATATGGTCGTTGAGCATCTGGACGATCCTGTCTTGCAGTTCCATGAGATTAGCAGGATCCTTAAGTCCCAGGGTCTCTTTCTCTTTCACACACCAAATGCTCGCGGTTACTTTTCGCTGATGCGAAGACTCGTGCCCAACCGCATCGCCCGCAAACTCGCTTCGCTGCTGGACGGAAGAGACCCGGAAGACATATTCCCGGTGCATTACAAAGCGAACACGGCGAACAAAATCGAACTCTTAGCGCGGGCTGCCGGCCTGGAAGTCACCAGAACAAGAATGGTTGTTTCGGAGGCAGCGTTGCAAATAATTCCGCCGCTTGCTTTTTTCGAGCTTATTGGCATTAAGGCGCTCATGACGGAGCCTCTGAAACCTTTCAGAACCAATATCATCGCGCTGTTGAGGAAATGCGGTGGTGGCAAATGAAAAGGCTGAGGTCGATCGTAGCTGTAGTCCTTGTAATGCTCTTGCTGTGGGGCGCGGCCTGGCTGGCGGCCCGCGCGTTAATTGTCCGGCGTGAGCTTGATCGTGCCGATGCGATCGTCGTGCTTGCGGGCTCCGCCACATACAAGGAAAGAATCGACCTGGCTGCGAAACTAGTTAAGGAAGGACGCGCGCCTAACGTCGTGCTCACTGACGATCATGAGCGGGCCTCATGGTCTAATGCCGAAGAGCGAAACCCGCCATACGTTGAATTGGCTGCGCAACGATTGAGGTTCCTGGGTGTCGGCGCGGATCGGATCGATGTAATTTCAGCGGCGTCGTCGGGAACGCATTACGAAGCCTTGCGACTTCGGGAATACGCTGACTCGAAGAAGTTACGATCACTTTTGGTAGTGACTTCAGCGTATCACTCGCGCCGCGCGTTGCGTGAGCTGGAAACGGTTTTTCAAGACAGCGGCGTCGCATTAGGAATTGAGCCAGTACCGCCCGGTGAGCAAACGCCCACACCGGCTACGTGGTGGTTACACCCGCGCGGATGGATGTTGGTTCCCGGTGAGTACATTAAGATGGGTTATTACTGGTTGCGGTTTAAGTAGTGTTGGGTCGCTATTGAGTAGGGGAGGTCGTCGTGGACGTATTCATAAGCTGGTCGGGCGAACGAAGTGGCCTTGTCGCGAACGTCTTAGCGGAGTGGTTCCCAAAAGTCATTCAAGCCGTGCGTCCATGGCTTTCATCTGAGAGCATCGACCCGGGGGCGCGCTGGAACGCCGAGGTGGCGAATGCGCTCGAAGAATCAAACTGCGGCGTGTTATGTCTTACGCCTGAGAATCTTTCCGCACCTTGGATGTTGTTCGAAGCCGGCGCTTTGTCAAAAGCGGTCACTTCCAGTCGGGTTATTCCTTATCTCTTAGGCTTCGAGCCTCGGGAACTACAAGGTCCACTCTCGCAGTTCCAAGCGGTTCGTGCGGACGAGTCAGGTACGGTGCGGCTGGTCACTGCGGTAAACGTTGCGGGCGAGATTCCCTTGCTATCGCCGGAACTGCTAGCGGAGGCCTTTCGAGTTTGGTGGCCACAAATTGCACCAGAAATCGAGCGACTGGCTGCCTCCATACCATCTGATACACCTGCACCTCAGCGCTCGGTAGAGAGTATGTTGGGTGAACTACTTGAATTGACCCGAGCTCGTAGCCTTCCTGTTAGCGAACCCGAGCTACAACGACTAATCGGAGGCGGAGGTGGTCTCAAGGAATCAACTCTCGGTGAAAGGATTTTGAGCTTACGATTGCAAAGAATGCTGACTCAACAAGAACTAGCTCATCGAGTGGGCGTTTCTCAAGCTTATCTGTCAAAGCTCGAAAGTGGCAGGGCGTCGCCGTCCGTCGGGGTTTTTGTTGAGATTGCGAACGCTTTGGGCGTTAGCGCGTCCTCCCTAGTAAGCTCGTTATCAGAGGCATCTGGCTCGGAAACCGCGACCTAACAAATCAGCCGATGACAATCTAGAGCCGATGGTTTCACATGTACCCAGATAGCATTTTGGCAAAATTTCGATGGTCGTTGCCCTGGTTGTTGCGTTATCCGGGGTGGCGAGCACGTGAATTGGCCGGTCGCCTTAGCGAGTCAAAGGCTCCCAGCCACCTCATATTTCTGGTTGCGAATCACTTCGAGCCGGCGATTGGCGGCGAAGGACTAACCCAGCTCGAACACTGGTGCAAGCTGGCCCGGACAACAGGCGATGCCGTCCGCGACCACGACGGTACGCCTTTTCGGCATACTAACTTTTTCCCCGCCGAGCAGTACGAACGTCGGCGGCTCGAGATGCTTTCAGATTTGCAGGCCGAAGGATTCGGCGAGGTTGAGATCCATCTTCATCACGGCGTTGAGAAACCCGATACGGCGGAAAATACCAGGCGCATTCTCGCAGATTTTCGCGACGTGCTTGCGGATGAGCACAAGTGCCTCTCGCGTGAGAGTCCTGGCGCTCGGCCGATGTACGCCTTTGTCCACGGCAACTGGGCCCTGGCCAATTCGGCGGGCGGCAAATTCTGCGGAGTCGACTCCGAGATGCAGATCCTGGCAGACACAGGGTGCTATGCGGACTTCACCTTGCCCTCGGCTCCCGATCGCTCGCAGGTTCCACGCATCAATGCGATCTATCAGTGTGGTCATCCATTGACGGAAGCCCGGCCGCATCGGTCAGGCCCGGGACTCAAAGTCGGCGACAGGCCGGTTTTGCCCATCATCTTTACCGGGCCGCTGGTCTTCAATTGGAGCAGGCGCGTGCGCGGCCTTCCGCTCCCTCGCCTTGACGATGGAGCGCTGGCCCAGAATTATCCTCTCAGCCTCGATCGGCTGAATCGATGGCGCAACGCGCACATTAGTATAGAAGGAAGACCTGAATGGGTATTTATTAAACTATACTCGCATGGGTTCTTCGAGTGGGACCAGGATCAAATGATCGGCGAGCAAATGAAACGATTTATGGGTAATGTCCTGGAGCTTGGTGACCGAACAGGAAAGTTCAAGGTTCATTTTGCCAGCGCTCGCGAAGCATTTAACATGGTGCTCGCGGCTCTCGAAGGACAAAGCGGAGAACCCGGACATTATCGTGATTATCGCTTGCGTCAGATAATGAAAGAATCAACCAGGCGTCCAGTGGCCCACGAGCCGCGATCAATCGCGCTAAGATGAGCCATGCAACACGCATGATAGCCACCACACATCCCAACGCTACGAACACAGCCAACCCGGCGTTTGAGCAGTCGACGGCCGAGCGTCTCCTGGCTGAGCTGGACGCCGAGGGCATCGTGGTGCTGCCGAGTTTGCTTTCGGAGCAGCAACTTCATGGCATGCAACAGGCGTTCGAAACGAAGTTGCGGCGCATGCGGTGGAATAACTTTGACGGCTACCAGAAGACCGAGTTGTACCGGCACATGATCGAGGACGTGCTGGTTCTGGATCAGGGTTTTGTTGATCTTGCCTTGCACCCGCTCGTGAAGTGGATTCTGGATCGCTATCTGGGACCAAATTATGAATTGACGGAAGCGAAGGGTTGGAAATCAATTCCCACGAAGCGAGACTTTCATGGTTGGCATGGCGATGCCTGGTACGATCAAACGAGCGCGCGCGAGATTCCCAGAGAGGTGAAGCTGGCCTTTTATCTCACTGATGTCCGAAGCGGAGCATTCAACTTCATCAGAGGCAGTCATCGGCAGCAGCATCCGAGAATCGTGCGCAACAGCGAGCTCGCCGATATACCTTCGTCCCAAATTCTCGAACTCATGGGCACGGCGGGTACTGCATTTCTCTTTGATACGTCCGGCATCCACCGGCAGGGCGTGCCGATGTTAGAAGCCCGGCGCGCTATCTTTTACAACTATCACGACTCTTCCGTACCGCTGCAAAAGGAAGACGTGGACTACTATCGCTATCACCCACTTCTTTTGAATGCAGCCTTTCTCGGAAATCTGAGTAGCGAAGACCAGCGAATCCTGGGTTTCGGTAACATGAAGAATTTCATGCCGGCCTTTGAGCGAGCGGTTGCCCCTCCGGCGCTTTATCATTTTCTTGGCGCGGCTTTAAACGTCCAACTCCGTTTGAGCAACTGGAGTGAAAGATTGTTTGCGAGATTGAGACACGTCCTGGGTGCGAGACGGACTGGGCGGTTTGATTGATCGCGCACTTTGACCATTTCTTGTACGTTCCGAGTCGCCTTCCTCGAGGGCGTTGACCCCGTTTGGTTTGGCCAGCGCTCGTCAAGAACAATAAATAAGGAGAGTTGGAGGATTAGCTTGCGGCCGCAATTATCCAGGAGCCGGTGGAAGGAACTGCTTCGATCATATTGGCTCGTGCTGACCGTGTATCTGGTTGTGACGCTGCTGACCGCAGCCCATTTCATGGCCGATACCAACGACTATGCTTACGCTGTCGCGGCGTACCACGCGGGTCGCTACCACGATTTCTGGGAGTTTGGACACCTGTTGTGGGTCCCGCTCGGATGGGTCCTGTTTTCTGCGATTGGACCTTTGACCAGGAGACTTCTTGGCAATGACGTTCAGACAAACGTCATCTTCGGCTTCATGGCTATTAATTGGAGCGCCGGACTGTTGAGCGTGTGGACATTACGTGCGTTGCTGGGCAAATTTTGCCGGCAAAGGTGGATTGTTGAGCTCGTTGCGATTTTTTTCATCTTTGCGCAGGGGTTTCTGAATTTCACGCAGACAGGGTGCGCATATATTCCAGGCTTGTCGCTGTTACTTTTGGGGCTTTACGTTTTGATTAGTCGTCGCGATCAGTCTGAGCGCAGCTTTCAAACTGCTCTAATAGCGGGAATCCTTTTGGCGGGTGCGGTGTGCATGTGGTTTTTGTACGTACTTGCAATACCCGCCGCGGTCGTCTCGCCAGTCATTCTCTTTGGCTGGAATCGTAAGCTGTGGCGGTTAGCGTTAACGACCGGAATTGCCGTCAGTTTCTTTGTCGCCGCAGCTTACTTTGCCGTCGTAGTGGGGGCCCTTCACATATACACGCCTGGCGGTTTTAGGACGTGGATGTTGGCCGCTTCTCACGACACGGACATCGCGGGCGTAACGCGCATGGTCTTTGGTCTTGCGAGATCGTTTATTTATATGGGCAATGACGGTTTGGTAATCAAGCGTTATTTGCTGCGAGATCCGTTCAACCCAGTTTCGCTTTCCGATTTGTTCCGTCTGAGTTTGTGGAAGCTAATTCTATTCTACAGCTTTCTGGGGGCAGTAAGCCTTAACCTGCTGCGTGCTCCTGAGAGCCGCAGAGTTCTCTATCTGCTGGCGTTGAACTGTGTTCCGGTGATTGTGTTCGCCGTGTTCTTCGATGGGGGCGCAATCGAACGCTATCTACCCATGTATCCTCTGATTTTTCTTTCGCTGGCGGTTTCTCTATCCGGCCCGAAAGCACTGCGCGTTTTCCAGTACACGGCCCTCGCTTTCGGTGTTGCTATGATCCTCGTGAATACGCAGGCCATGGCGAAACCTGTGCTGGATCATCGGCAGGAGGCCACAGCCGCCCGCATTAGTGAACTACAACGACGGATCAAACCTCAAAGCCGCGTCATGGTTGTCAACTGGCAGGACGAACTGATTAATTTCAGCAGAAGCTTCCCCTTCAACCCTGTCAATCGCGCTGGGAATTTACGGATCACGTCTCTGGTGACGCCGGGCACAACCATCGTCGCCGAGTGGCGTCAGGATTTCGCGTCGCGAACGATACAAACGTGGGAACAGGGCGGCGAAATGTGGGTCTCAAAGCGCGTGATGAGTCCACGACCGCGAGTCGATTGGAACTGGGTCGAAGGAGATGACCGGCGAGTATCGTGGACTGACTTTTACACGTTCTTCTCACAACTGGACTTCGGCGATTCCGCCGGAGGCGAAGATGGTTTCGTTCTTGTACCCCCAACGTCCCGCAACAGAGAGTTTCTTGAGAGTCGGCTTAACGGGAGTCCGCGAACAGCCGAAGCCCGTTGGCAAAGGATTGATGATGCAACTGAGTATCTTCGGTTTGGGATATGTTACCGCGTTCCCGCGGACGCTTTGCAAAAGCAGAGCGCGACGTGATCAGTTCATGAGCGATCGCACCCCAGAGCGGTTCCTATGCTTTTTTAGAGAAAGGTTTTAACATCGCTGGGGAGTTGATTTTGATCAGCCTGGAACCGAGCGACGGCGACGAAGTGAGCAGCAGAGAGATGCGGAAGACCTCCCAAATCATGGACTATGAGCCACTGACTCGTTCAGGATCTGCTAAGGGGCAAACTGAAGAGCATGACGGTTACGAGTCTCATGCCGGCCTGTCCGGCAAAGAGCCAGGCTTAGCGTCTGGCGAGCTAGATGTGGTTCCAGGTCAAGCCTCCTCGAAGCCCGGCGCTCAGCAAAAACGAGATCACGCATTCCTTAAGCGGGGACACGCGCTGAGTGTCTTCGGCCTCTTCCTTTTCACATTCGTTCTCTACTTTCGCCCCTATGAGCTATCCCCGTCGCTAAAGTTTCTAACTAACAGCGCTTTCTGGATAGCGTTATTTACGCTGATTATTTACCTGCCCACGCAATTAGGCCTGGAAGGTAACCTAACGGTACGACCTCGGGAAATTAATCTGGCCTTGCTGCTGGCGGTAGCCGGACTTTTTTCGATTCCGTTTGCGACCGATCCACTCGTGGCCTGGGCCGGTTTCATCGATTACCTGAAAGTGATCGTGATGTTAGTTGTAATGGTTAATGTGGTCCGGACCGAGAAGCGGTTGCGAGCGCTGATATTATTAGCGCTGGTTGCAAGTTGCGTAACGAGCTTGGCCGCAGTGAACGATTACCGCTTAGGAAGACTCGTGCTTGGCCAGCGCGAGCGCATCGAGGGACTCATCGGCAATCTGTTTGATAACCCCAACGACCTTGCGCTGCATTTGGTGACGATGATTCCCATCGTGGTGGCTTTGCTCCTGGCAACGAGAAGTCTATCAAAGAAACTAGTGTACCTGGCTTGCGTGGTTCTATTTAGTGCCGGCGTTATTGCGACAACGTCGCGGGGTGGTTTCATCGGGTTGGCCTGCGTCGCGAGTGTGCTGGCGTGGAAACTCGCGCGCCGCTACCGTGTTTTATTGGGAGCGGCGGGTCTGGTCCTGATTCTATCGATGGTGGTAATAGGACCGCTGGACTTTCGGAGCCGAATGAACAAGGGGAACGATGCCTCGGCGACGGCACGAACTGGCGAATTGAAGCGATCCGTGTTCCTCATGCTTCATCATCCCGTGTTTGGGCTTGGAATTAATAACTACGTTCTTTTTTCAAATACAAACCACGCAACTCATAACGCCTACACTCAGGTCGGCTCAGAGATGGGCATTCCAGCAATGTTGATCTACATCCTGTTTTTGGTCACTCCGCTGAGACGACTGGCAGAGGTTCGACGAACCAGGTTGGCCCAGCAGCGCGGACGACTCTATTATCTTGCTATCGGAATCGAAACGAGTCTTATCGGCTATATGGTGACCAGTTTTTTTCTTTCGGTTGCTTACTTGTGGTATGCGTACTACCTGGTCGGTTATGCGGTCGCCTTGCGTCGTTTGGCGGAGCAAGGTCTTGAATCTCATCCCGCGGAAGCCACAGGTCAAAGAACGATCCCGGCACGCTCGATCATTTAGCAACGAGATTAATGACGAAGAAGTGACTCGTGTTCCTAAGCGCGCCGACGAATTCAAACCGTTTCCAAGTTGCGGCGCCATAGAAATATTCTGTCTGAAGGCGACATGGTAACCAACGAAACTGCGCAAGGTGACGATCCCCTGCCGCAAAAGGAAGATCCCTATTTTCAGACCGAACATTTGAAGGTCGATCTGGGCGGGCGCACTGTTCGTGGCGGCGCGGTGACGATAGTCACCCAAGGTCTCAAGTTCGCGCTCGGCATGGTTGGTACCGTGATTCTCGCGCGGCTTCTGACGCCGCACGATTACGGATTAATTGGAATGGTAGCCGTCATCATCGGCTTCGTTTCGATTTTCAAGGACCTCGGCCTATCGGCTGCTACGATTCAACGGACTGAGATAAACACTCTTCAGATCAGCACTCTGTTTTGGATCAACGTCGCGCTTAGCGTTGCGGTCATGCTGGTGGCCTTTGCTCTGGCGCCGCTGGTGGCGCTGTTTTATCACGAGCCACGTCTGCAGTTGATCACGGCGGTTTACGGGTTGGGGTTCTTGTTCGGCGGCGCGACGGTTCAGCACGAGGCACTGTTGCGACGGCAGATGCGCTTCAGCGCTTTGGCGCTCGCCGAGATTTTGGCGCTTTGCGCGAGCCTGGTGACCGCAATCACACTGGCATGGTACGGCGCAGGTTATTGGGCCCTGGTTGCCAGTCAACTCAGCCTCGGCCTGGTCAATCTGGTCTGTGTGTGGAACCTATGCGTCTGGCGTCCGAGCTGGCCTTCACGAAATGCCGGAGTCCGCTCAATGTTGGCTTTCGGAGGCAATCTCACTGGTTTCGGTTTCATCAACTATTTCGCCCGCAATCTTGACAATCTCCTGATCGGAAAGTTCTGGGGCAGCGACCAGCTCGGATTGTATGCGAAGGCCTACCAACTTCTGGTGCTGCCTATCGAGCAGATAAATGCACCCATCTCGGCAGTGGCGCTGCCCGCCTTGAGCAGACTGACAGATTCCCCGGAACGGTACCGGCAGGCCTACATGCGCGTTCTCGAGAAAGTGGCGATCCTGACTATGCCGGGTATCGCGTTCATGATTGCCACTTCTGATTGGATAGTGCGCCTCGTGCTGGGGCCGCAATGGACCCAGGCTGGCTGGATCTTTGCGTTGCTTGGAATTGCCGGGCTAATCCAACCCATTGCCAGTACAGCCGGCTGGCTCTTCATTACACAGAACCGCACCCGCCATATGTTTCAGTGGGGTCTTATTGGTTCGTCAATCATCATCGTGAGCATTGTCGCCGGCTTGCCCTGGGGCGCCAGGGGGGTTGCGTGTTCATACTCTCTCGTGTTCGTTTTGGTTGTCGCGCCTTTGCTCTTTTGGTTTGTTGGTCGCGAGGGTCCTGTTCGCACCCGCGACTTTTATGTGACGATAGCTCCGGCGCTCGCTGCCGCAATATGTGTGCTGACGTCGCTATTACTACTGCGCCGGTGGACTATAATCCATCGTCCGATCACCGGGCTCGTAATAGGCTTTGGAATTGCCACGGTGGTTACCCTGTTAGTTTTATCGGCTTTGCCGAGGGGAAGAGGGGCTCTGTTAGATTTCAAACGCTCGGCTGTGCTTCTGATTCAAGGAAAGGGGAAAAAGCTGGCCAGCATCTGAGAGCCGTATTCATGGAAGCTGTTGAACCTAATGACGGGGCTCGGGGCGAGGTAGAGTCGTTCTACGACGATTTTTCGCGCAAGTTCATCGAGGATATCGTACAACGTAACGATCGCGTCGCTCGGCAACTAATTTTTTTTTCAAACGCGATCCCCTCCAACGCTGGAAGAATTCTGATCATCGGATTTGGGTCAGGCGAGTGCGCGTATTTCATATCAACCAGGATTGCGGATCACGCGACAATAACAGGCGTCGATATTAGCTCTCAGAACTTGCGATTGGCACAGAGTCTTTTCCCACATCCGAGAATCGAATACCGAAAGCTTGATGTGATTACGGAACCACTCGAGGGGCAGTGGGATGTAATTGTTCTTCCCGACGTCTACGAACACATTCCTATAGAGTCGCGCGCAATCCTGCACTCAAAGGTAAATCGAGGACTAACCGCCAATGGCCGTGTACTGCTCACAATACCTAGTCCGGGTAAGCAAGACTCTCTGCGGGCGCTGGGGCGAGGCTTACAGGTAATCGACGAGACGGTTACGCTCAACGACCTAATTCTCCTGGCGAATGATGTAGGTGGTTCGTTGACATACTTCAATATGATCTCGGTGTGGGAAACGGACGACTATATTCACGCGGTTATCGAACGCGGCGCACAGCAGGTTCAAGCCATTCGCGAACCCGATATGATTCCGCTGAAGGGCTGGCCGAAGCGGACCGTGTGGACGAAAGGAAAGGGTCTTCTGGCTGACCGGCTGTATCTGTCAAAGCTTCAGCAGGCCTTGCGCCGCCGGCGTATCCAGAGCAAATTGCGGCGACGGGCCGCAGCAACAACATCAAGTCGATAATGATCGGTTCGCTCGATTAGTGGCAAGAGATGGAAGCGACGGAAGAGAAACAGGTTTGCGTTGGAAGGTACCATGATAATGATCGTGGAGACCGCGCTGCGCCCGGCCGCGCAAACAGACTCCACTGTTCTCTGGTTTTGTTGCTCGAGAAGCTGAAGCAAATTATTCAGTCGGACCAGCTCGTTGGCGGTGGGGTCCTGCTCGATTACGGTTGCGGTAACAAGCCCTACCAGGCGCTATTCAATGGCATATTCACGAATTACGTCGGCGCTGATCTCGCCGGTAACGAACAAGCAGAAGTTATCATCAGGGAAGACGGGACACTGCCCTCGCCGGACGACTGCTTCGACTGTGTTTTGTCTTCACAGGTTCTCGAGCATGTGAGCAATCCGGAGCTTTATCTTCGCGAAGCCTTTCGAGTTCTACGACCGGGAGGTTCATTGATTGTTTCCACTCACGGAATGTGGGCTTACCACCCTGACCCTACGGACTACTGGCGTTGGACCATTGATGGTTTGCAGCTTCAAGTTAGACTGGCTGGCTTTGAAATCGTGATGCTGAAGGGCGTCTTCGGACCCGAGTCCGTAGCTCTGCAACTTTGGCAGGACTCGACGTTTTACCGGCTTCCCAAATTGATTCAGCCACCCTACACGTGGTTCTTCCAAACTCTGATTTGGCTAATCGAAAGACGAAATCTCGAGAAGCTCTCAGACGACGCAAGTATTTACATCGTGCTGGCACGAAAGCCGGTGCAGATCGTTTCTGATAGCGAAGCTGATCGCATTTGAAGGTTATCGTATCTCGCTCGCGTTTATGAAGAATCAACCACGAGATACGTCAACTGCACGCGAGGCGAGGACGCTTTGCATTGTTACCCCGTATCCGCCATCGTTAACGGAGACTTTCATACGCGCTCACGCGGAAGGTCTGCCGGCCAGGACAGTCATAGTCCATGGTTGGCGCCCCAGTATCGGGGAACATCCGGTATTGCCGTTCACGCGGCTGGTCTTTCACAAACTCTGGCGAACAATATTTCGCACCGGTCTCGAAAGAGAAAAAACCGCTGCGTATCTGAAAGTGTTGCGAGACTACAACGCGGTCGCCGCATTGGCGGAGTATGGTGGCTGTGGTGTGTGGTGCGCCGAAGCGTGCCGGCGTGCAGGAGTTCCGCTAATTGTCCACTTCCACGGGCATGATGCGAGCGACCGTGCGATTCTCGAAATGTTCGAGGACACCTATGCCGGAATGTTCCAGGCGGCCGCCGCCATCATTGCCGTCTCGCGCGCGATGCGGAAAAAGCTGATCTCACTTGGCGCTCCACCAGAAAAGATTCACTACAATCCATACGGCGTTGATTGTGAAAAGTTTTTCGGCGCCGATCCCAAAGCCGCGCCTCCGGTATTCATAGCCGTCGGCCGATTTACTGCCAAGAAAGCGCCACAGAACACGCTGGCGGCCTTCGCTGAGGTTAGCAGATTCTGTTCCGACGCTAAGCTGTTGATGATTGGAGAAGGACCCCTGCTGAACGAGTGCAAGGAACTCGCCGAGAAGCTTGGTGTTGGTGAGTCAGTAACATTCCTCGGGGCCCAGGAGCATTCTGTTATTGAGCAGGAGATGCGCCGTGCTCGCTGTTTCGTCCAGCATTCGGTCGTAGCGCCCTCCGGTGATTCCGAGGGTACTCCAGTGTCAATCATCGAAGCGGGAGCCACGGGCTTACCAGTTGTTTCGACGAGGCACGCGGGCATTCCCGACGTAGTAATTGAAGGAGAAACAGGCTTCCTTGTCGACGAGGGCGACGTGCACGGGATGGCTGAATGCATGCTGCGAATGACGAACGAACCTGAGTTAGCAGGCCGAATGGGCGCGGCCGCTCAGAAACACATTCGGGAAAACTTCTCAAGAGAACGCAGCCTGAACCGACTTTGGAGCATTATCGAGTCCTGCATCAACGAACAAAGGGGCGGCTCCCAGTCTGTCATTGCTTGAAGAAATGGATGGATTCGGAGTGTATACTTGAATTGGCGATCAACCGCCACGAGTCAATTGCCTGCAAACGTCAAAGCCTGAAATTTTCTTGAATTCCTGACTACCCCAGTTAACCAATGAAGTGGACGATCCTGCACGATTACCCCGATTCCAAAGTTGAAGAGGCTTGGCGTGAATTCCTTTTGCGCGCTGATTTCCCCGCGCACTATGTGGCCCCTGAATACCTGCTTGAGCCCTTCTTTCGTGAGAAAAGGCCGTTCGCCGTTCTTGCCTGGCACGAAGATAGAATCGTCGGCGCGGCAACGGGCGTGCACGAAGGCGGGCGAGTAGTTTGCGGTCAGAAGTCGCGACCTCAGTGTTGTGTCGATGAATCAGCCGATCAGAACGTTGTCGCCGCTGGTCTGGCTGAAGGGTTGTTGGCCGAGGCGGGTTCTGAGCCGCTCATTACACTTTTCACCTTTTCTCCCATCGACAAGCTGCTTGCGTCCGGTTATCGCCGCGAGGATCAGGAAGGCGTCGTCATGCTCGATCTCACGCGTGGCCCTGAAGCTTTATTGAAAGACTTCTCGGGCAACAGACGCACCAACGTACGCAGCGCGATGAAGCGAGGAATAGAGGTCGCTGTTGCTACTACGCGCGAGGAGTTTCAGTCTTACTACGAAGTGTACGCGCATTGGTGTGCGCGCAAGGATCAGGAAACACTGCGTTATGAGACCTTCGAAGAAGCCTTGATGCTAACGAAGAACCGCCGGCTTTTTCTCGCGCGCTTTGAAGGGAAGGTCATCGCAGGCGTGGTCATTCGCCTCTATCCAAAAGGAGTGATTGAATACGCGGCAAACAGCTCGTTCGAACAGAATCTGAAACTGAAACCAAATGATCTGCTGCACTGGCGCGTGATCGAGTGGGCCTGTAGTGAGGGCTATACTCGATACAGTCTCGCTGGCGCGCATCTATTTCTGAGAAAAATGGGCGGCGCCATTCAGCCGGTTTACCGTTATCGGCTTGATCGCAGTTGGCTGCGACGGCATGAACTTAAGGAAGCGTTGGGTCAGTCAGGCAGGAAGATCTTCCAGTCGCTTCCCGAAGGCGTGCGCGACCAGGTAAAGCGTGTCTTGAAGCGCGACGAGTAAGCGGCCGCGTTTCGCAGGTCTGCGCGTTGGGCCAAGTCACGCTGAAGGTGGCACTCGATAAGTATTGTGATAGGTAGAGCGCTCAACGCATTTCAGCATCGTCTCACGCTCGACTAGGTCGCCATGAAACGGCGCCATGTAGACTAGAACAACGTCCCGTGGGTTTGACTCGAGCGACCTCTGGAGATTTCGGAGCACCGGAACTAACACCGCTGGACCAAAAGGGTTAAAAAAGTAAAGCACCAGCGGAACTAACGGAAAGGAAAACTCGGTGGCATCCGCGTGGAGACTCTGGATCTTTCGACATTGCTGAGTGGCGCTTCTGTACCGGCGGATGTTTTCGCATGCTACCTCGTGGAGTTCACGAGCGAACTCCACACCCAGAACTTCGTGAAAGGGGAATTCCGAGGCGACGAGCAGCACTCGGCCCTTCCCGGAGCCAAAGTCTACAAAAGTGTACTGACTGTACTCAATCTTGAGGGTCCCAAGGACGGCGAACAGGAACTTTGGATGTGACGGGTGGTAAGGGACTGCGTGGCTGGTGTTGTCGCCGGCAATGGTCAACTCTTCCAGCTTGGCATTACCGCAGGTGCGAACTCCGTGCCGCCAGTCAAACGCCCGGCAACGCGCTTCGCCCACCACCCTTTTCAAGACGTCGGTTAGCACGCCGATTAGTTAGCCCACGGGTTGGTGTCGTGTCAAGAGACGCTTTCTGATCCAGTTCTTGGGCACTGGTGCAGTTTAGGAAAGTGGCACGGGCGTCCCGCCCGTGAATCACGCGCAAGATGCGCGTGCCACAATCAAACTGCACCAGTACCAGTTTGTGAAGGGACGCGCAAATCCTTATTGGAATCTGGTAGTTGCTTTTTGCTTTGCATTCGACTCATTATGAATCGCGAGTGTCGTTGCAGTTATATACCGACGCACGTCCTGGGCAAAGAGTGGTGCATTGACGCGAGACCGAGAACAAATACCCAACACAGTGCATGAAACTCGCGTGACAGCTCGCGCGCAATCGCCGTCTATGCTGGAGGACGTCAGTAATTTGACGAGACCGATCCATTTACTGGCCGTTTCCTTCTACTACCCGCCGGCCAATAATCCCAGAGCAGTGCAGGTGGCTCGACTCCTGGAGCACTTGAACGTCTCGACTATGCTGGTGTGTGGAGACGATTACGCGGCGGATGATCGCATCGATCGCAATCTGAGCCCGCTCGCTGAACACTTTCTTCATAAATGTTTGCGAGTGCCGTTCTCACAGCCAGCCTGGAAAAGAGCGGCTGCGAAAGTGGCTTATCAGTTTGAGATACGCTTGTGGGAAAAGGCGCCCGACCGATATCGCGACTGGAAGCCTTCGGTTCTAAGAGCTATCGAGGATTTTCGTGAGCAGAATCATTACGGGCCTGACATCATTGTGACCTTTGGATCTCCGATGAGTGATCATTTAATCGGACTTGAGCTGAAGAAAAGGTATCAGGCGCCCTGGATTGCGCACTTTAGCGATCCGTGGGTAGAGAACCCGTTCAAAGGGTACAACTCGTTCACCCGCGGCATTAACGTTGCACTGGAGCGCAAGGTGATCGAAGCTGCCGACAGAGTCGTGTTTACTTCAGATGAGACGGTGGACCTTGTGATGAGCAAGTATTCGGAGAAGCTCAGATCAAAGGCCCGTGTTCTTTCGCACGCATTTGACCAAAGGCTGTATGAACGACAGTCGGAAGACAACAACGCGCAGATAGTTGTTCGCTATGTCGGCGACATGTATGGCCGCCGCACTCCCGCGCCGCTGTTTCGCGCACTCGCCAAGATCCTGTCTTCCGACCCCGGACTGCTCCACGACGTCTGTTTTGAATTTGTCGGCTCAATCACTGATTTCAAATTGAGTGACGTTGGGTATGATCAATTGCCCGCGGGGCTGGTCGTTTTTCGCCCGACTGTAAATTACCTGACGAGCCTTTCGCTGATGTCGTCCGCCGATGGGCTGGTGGTAATTGACGCGCCGGCAGCGACCAGTGTCTTTTTGCCGTCGAAGCTCATCGACTACATCGGCGCCGCGCGACCGGTCCTCGGAATCACGCCCACAGGGGCAGCTTCAAAGCTAATAGCTGAACTGGGTGGGTGGGTCGCCGATCCGTCAGATGACGTCGGCACGGAGAAGGCAGTGCGCTCGTTTCTCTCTTCTCTGCGCGACCACAAACCGGACCTACGAGCGACTTGGGGAGACCCAATGGTTCGGCAACGATTCGATGCTGCTGCGGTGGCGGGGAAGTTCGCAAGGATGCTGGATGAAGTGGTTGCGTGTGAGATAGAAGGTACGTAGGCAATGAGATCGATCAACTTGCAGACGGGCCGGATGAATAAGAACCATGCTCAAGATTATTAACGTGGTGGGCGCGCGGCCTAACTTTATGAAAGTGGCGCCCATAGTAGCGGCGATGCGTCGCCGGCCGGATGTGTTTAACTCGCTCGTCATTCACACGGGCCAGCATTACGACGCCGCGATGTCCGATGCGTTCTTTCGTGATCTCGACCTACCCAAGCCGCACCAGTACCTCGGCGTTGGCTCCGGTTCACATGCCGCGCAGACGGCAGCCGTAATGAAAAGGTTCGAGCCCGTTGTACTGGAGGAGAAGCCCGATTGGGTGTTGGTGGTTGGCGACGTGAACTCAACCCTGGCGTGCGCGCTGGTTTGCGTGAAGCTGGGAATCAGAGTGGGACATGTTGAAGCAGGTTTGCGCAGTCGTGACCGGACAATGCCGGAAGAGATTAATCGTCTGCTGACAGATCAAATAGCGGATTTGCTATTCACACCGTCGGCTGATGCCGACGAGAATCTTCGCGCCGAAGGAATTCCCGAAGAGCGCATCCGCCTGGTCGGCAACGTCATGATCGATTCGCTTTTCAATCATCTCGAACGGGCAAAGAACTCCACGATCAGAGACGATTTAGGAGTCGCAAACTCCGACTACGCGGTGCTGACGCTTCATCGCCCTTCGAATGTCGATGATCGCGACACGCTTTGCTCAATAATTGAGGCGTTGGAAAAAATAAGCGGGAGAGTTCCCATAATCTTTCCCGCGCATCCGCGGTCCCGAAAGACTATCGCCGAATTCGGTCTGACGAATCGAGTAGAAAGAATGGAAGGGCTACGTCTAATCGAGCCTCTCGGCTATCTGGATTTCTTGCGGCTTTACAGCGGCGCGCGTCTGGTGCTGACAGATTCCGGCGGCATTCAGGAGGAGACCACGGTTCTCGGCATTCCCTGTTTGACTCTACGCGAGAACACGGAACGACCAATAACAGTCGAGATGGGCACCAACATAGTCGTCGGCACAAACAAAGACAGAATCATTAGCGCCGCGTCCGCAGCGCTTGATCGCGCGCCGGATAAACGCGCGGTGCGGGTTCCACCCTTATGGGATGGTCGAGCAGCGGAACGAATTGTCGAGGTGTTGTCCACCAATGCCTGATGAAAAAGAGACGGGGCTGTGGTCTCACTTAGGCAAGTATGATCCTCATGGAAGTTGAAAACAGTCTATACTCGAAAATGCGGCGAAGGGAGTAAGGGAGCTGACCACGGAGCGGAAGAAAGCAAGAGCAATTTTTTTTACGATGCCGCTTGGAGTCATTGCGGTGGTCGGTCTTGTGATCTTCTTCGCGCAACGATTGCGCGAACCGGCTCGCTCTCGTGGTGCCAACGGTGAGTTGAATGAGATTGTCCTTGACGCCAACGGTGATCTGCAAGCTGCTCTCAGGTCCGCGAAATTTGGTGAAACCATCGTCCTCCAGGCGGGCGCCACCTACACCGGTCCCTTCACGCTGCCCTACAAAGGCCCAGGCAGCGGCACTGACGCGGACTACATTACCATTCGGACTTCCGACCTGGCGGGGATCTCGCGCGAAGGCGATCGAATCAAGCCTGCTCTTCATGCCAAAGCGATGCCCAAGATCGTTTCCGCGAATCAACAGGCGATCGGCACGGAGGAAAAGGCTCATCACTACCGGTTTATCGGCATTGAGTTTTCGCCGGCCGCCAATTCCAAGTATGTTTACAATCTTATAGATCTTGGGACCTCTGATTACGGGAGTATCTCGCAATTTCCTCATCACCTGGTCTTTGATCGCTGCTATGTGCACTCCACCGGGCTTGGCAAAGCTCGGCGAGGTTTCGCACTGAACAGCGCTGAGACGTCTGTGATCAACTCGAATGTATCGGGATTTGCCGGTGAGGGTGACGAGACCCAGGCCATCGCCGGTTGGAATGGTCCAGGGCCGTTTCATATCATCAACAACTATCTCGAGGGCGGCGCCGAGGTGCTTCTGTTTGGGGGCGCCGATCCTTCCATACCTAACCTTGTCCCGTCGGATATTGAGATCCGCAGGAACTATTTCTACCGGCCGCCTGAATGGGCCGGTAAGGTGACCATGAAGGGCAGCTTCGAGTTAAAAAACGCGAGGCGCGTCATTATCGATGGCAATGTGATCGAGAGTACCAACCCGCGCCAGGTTGCTCTTGTAATCACAGTGCGGAATCAGAATGGGAAGGCGCCCTGGAGCACCATCCAGGACGTAGAGATCACTAATAACATTTCCCGGCACTCCATCAGCGGTATTAATCTGTTGGGAATGGACGACCAATTTCCTAGTACGGAAGCAAGGCACATCAGAATAGCAAACAACTTGTTTGTCGACGTTGCGGCCCCTGGAGAGAGCTGCTATTTCCTTCAAATGAGCGGCAGTGATTCGGTGACCGTTGAACACAATACGGTCCAACAGATCGGAAGCATTATTTCCGGTTACAATTACCCGGCGAAGAACTTTGTGTTCCGCAACAATATCATTCAGTACAACCTGTATGGGATCGCCTGTTTCATCCAACCTCAGTGCCCTGACATTCCTTTCTGTCACTGCCTTCCGGGTGCAACTGTGACGGGAAACGTGATTGCGGACAATGCCAACCAATCAGCGAGTAATCAGATTGAGAAAGGGCTACCCGGCAACTTCTTCGTCCCTTCCTACGACCAATTCGGATTCGTGGATTACGCACGAGGCAATTGGAGACTTGCGCCTAACAATAGATATCGTGGCAAGGCGACCGATGGTAAGGATCCCGGAATAGATTTCGCTGCGTTTGATGCGTCGGGAGTTAATTCTGCGATGCAAGGCTCGGCGACTGCCGCACGGTAAAAGCGATCTTAAAGAAGTTCGACCTTACTATTTCCGTAGACCGGGATGCGAGATGGTGGTGCCTAAGGTTGCTCTGTGGATTAGGTGGGAGATTCGATGAGAGTAGTTTCCGTCTTCGGCGTGGAGCCCATTCGAATCGGTGGTAACGAGACCTTTGCCCGTGAGCTATCTTCTCAATTGAATCAGCGCGGCTGGGAAAGCGTACTGTGTTTTCTTAGCGAACCTCCGGATGATGTGCGGCGCTTTCTTGATCTGCCAAATGTATCCTTTGAAGTGTTGGAGGATTCCATTACGCTCAATTGGAGAGCGGCAAATGGTCTCGCGCGAATCCTCCGGCGCTACCGTCCCGAAATTCTACACCTTCATTTCACTGGCTTCCTCGGCGTGTACCCGTGGGTGGGACGACTGTTTTCGGTAAAGAAAATCTTCTTTACTGACCAAACGTCAAGACCGGCCGGGTACGTTCCGCACGAGGCGGCGATTTGGAAAAGGGGCTTGGTGCGACTAATCAATCTGCCGCTTACGAAGGTCACTTGCGTGAGTAATTACGGTTTTCGCTGCATGACCTCGCTGGGATTGCTGCCCAACGATCGCTACGAAATGATCTACAACAGCGTGGATCTCTCGCGTGTACATCCCAACCCCGAGCGCGCCGCGGAGTTTCGGCGGCACTACTCGATCCCTGAAGATCGCACGGTGGTCGTCCAGGTAAGCTGGATTATTCCAGAGAAGGGAATTACCGACCTGCTGGAAGCTGCGCGCATAGTAATTTCACAGCAAGCGAATGTGCAGTTTGTCTTCGTTGGAGAAGGTGAGTATCGCGAGGCGTATACCGCAGAGGCAAAGGCGATGGGCCTCGGCGACCACGTAACCTGGACCGGACTGGTAAAGGACCCGTTTGGCGAAGGGGTGTATGACGCCGCCGACATTCTTTGTCAGGTGTCGAATTGGGAAGAGGTGTTTGGTTGGGTGATTGCAGAAGCAATGGCCTATGGCAAACCGATTGTCGGAACCAGAGTGGGTGGTATACCTGAGTTGGTTGCTGACGAGCAATCAGGCTTTGTCGTAGCGCGTGGCGATGTTAGCGCGATGGCCGAGCGCATTCTCACGCTTGTTCGTAATCCGCAGTTGCGTGAGCGAATGGGCCACGTTGGCGCCGAGCTAGTCTCCGCTCGGTTTGACTTACGAGCCAACGTCGCGAAGCTGATCGACTTGTATGGAATCAACGGCAGTGGAAACCACGAACCTCATCTCCAAACTCGCTCGAATGGTTGATACTAGTCTACGAGGGTTCCGTATTAGCGTCGCCCGAGCCCGCGCGTCATTTGAGAGGCTCTATCGGTACTCGCGCGCCCAGTGACAGAGCATCATAGCAGCGTAGGACAATCTCAAGATCCCTTCTTGCATCCTCAGGCGGGGATACCGGTTCGCGTCCTTCAACGACGGCGGCAAGAAACTCCCTAATCTCACCTAAGTAACCCGAGCCCTCCCTTTCCCGCAGAGAGATTCGCCGGCGGCCGAATTCCGGCCGCATTAGTTTTTCCTGAAGCCGGTACGGTCGGACGTAAGACAGCAAGCGAGGAATCAATGGCGGATCTACCGGGTATAGGTCGATATACGACGTGCCTGGCCAAAGGTGGATCGTTCCCTTTTCGCCGGCAATGACAATGTCTGGAAGATGGCCACGGAGCGTCGCCCAACTGAAAACCATGTGTGCCTCCCAGCCGGCCTTACTTGAGAAGAGGCACTGAATGCTGTCCTCGCCAGAAGTCTTCGTATCGATTTGCATTGCTCTCGAGGCGAAAACACTGTCTGGTTCTCCCATTAATAGTCGCAAAGCACGCACATAGTGCACTCCCATATCGATTAGCACACCGCCCCCCATTCGCGCCGCCTGCGCGCCCCAGCCACGTGGACGGCGAATGCCGGCTACATGTGCGAAGAAGTACAGAGGCTCGCCGACATCTCCCTCAATGATTCGTTCATACGACTCGCGAATGGCGGGACGAAAATGCATGTCTTCGGCAACCATCAAAATTGTGCCGGCACGCTTAGCGGCAAGAATCATCGCATCGGCATCAGGAAGATTAGTAGCAATCGGCTTTTCGACGAGGACATGCTTGCCCGCCGCCGCGACGATCTCCACCGCCTGTCGGTGGAGATCGTGCGGCAAGGCGAGCGTCAGCGCCTGAACGCGTGGATCAGCAGCGGCTTTTTCCAGTCCGATGAAGTAGTCCTCAGCATGCACGGCTTTCGCCAGACGGGCCGTCTTCTCAGAATTCTGACCGCAGACAAACAGGCGTGCCGCAGGATTCGCCTGACGAACTAAACGACAATGAAAGGAACCCCAGCCTGTGCCTACTACGCAGATGCCGACCGGCTTTGGCACGACGACTGCCGGTTGAGGCGGGCTCAGACGACGACTTCGATCCACAAATCCATGCTCCCGTATTCTTTCGATTTCCTCCTCCGTAGCTCCGGCTTCCTCGTAGGTGTTCAGCGCGATATTCGGTGGGGGCGGAGGCTTCAATCGGTAGAAAGTTTTCTTCAAGAGATCCAGAGCCCCGGTCCTTGCCAGCAAGCTCCTCAGATATCTCTGCGCGGGAACAAAGCGCGTTGGTCCACCAGAGACTTCTGCAAACAGAAGCGGCCTTTCCTTCGCCAACGCCGGATTGTCCTGGGCGCGCAGTAATCTGGAGATGTAGAGTTTGCGATCGCCAGCGTCGACAGAGCTTTCCACTTCACAGAAGAGTGTTCGCAGCGCATTGTCGATATACGGAATCCCCTGTTCGTCCTCAAGTATTCGCAGACCAATAATGCTTGCCTTGTCGGCTTGGCGACGGGACATTTTCATCAGCCGAATGATCTGGTCTCGCTTAGACGCCGGCATCACGCTGATTGAGAAGCGAGAAGACTTCCTTATTGCCGGTTCGATGCCATAAGTCCGGTTCGGATTAACGATCAGGCGAGGAGGAGACAGAGTGACCTGAGCAAAAGTTGCTGACATGAATACCGCAACGTCGTCGTCGCCATGGGCGCTGAGAATGCCGCATACGCCCTGCACTCTTGTGTCCCAGATTGTTCTTCCCGGCCAGTGCATTCGTGCTTACAAATCGGACAACAAAAGTTGGCGCAAATAAGATTTGCGGGACTCGATCTCACACTGAAGAATATCCGCGATGAAAAGAGTATGGTCCCCCACTGAGACGCTTTGCCGCACCTGGCAAGCGGTCGAAGCGAGGGCTCCGCTCAGAAACAAAAAACCTTCAGGACCCTGGTATAGATCCAGTGACGCACACTTATCTCGATCACGTCCAGACAAAGATCCACAAGTAAGAGCGATCTCCTTTTGCCTTTGATTCAGGACAATCAGACTGAACCGACCGACCGCTTCGAGCAACGTATGCGTGTAGGCCGTCTTGGCGATCGACACCCAAAGTGAGGTTGGATGGTGAGCTACTTCGGAGAAAAAAGAAACGGTCATCGCGTTTGCCCGATCGATCGTTTTGACCACAACGAGGCCGACAATACTCGGGAGCACAGAACCGGCGATATAGGGATTGGTCAAGCTGTTAGACCGATGAGATGGCGGTAGTTTTCCTCACTTCATTTCAAAGCAAACGAACTTTACCAGCAGTCTCAGCTTGTTACAACACAGAGACGCAGTTGTCCCGTCATCACTGACCGAAGCCAAATGCCGCGGCTTATTGCCACGAGCTTGGGAGAGTTGGGGCAACAAGAGGGGTACCGGATGCCAAAAAGGCCTGTTTTTGGGCCGAAAACCTCAAGAATTCTATTGACAAACGACGGCCAACTTCGTTTATACTAGGAAGGCGCTTTTTGAAAGCGCTTGGATCTTTCTAAGCTAGCGATTGCACCGATAAAGGCAAACCTGTCGCGAGGCAGGGGCGCAAAGCCGTGAATCTCTTGTGCTCAGAATTACGAGCCAAACTGAGATTGTCTGGTTGCCGAAAGCGATCGGAGAGAAAGTAGCTTGAGATCTTTGGTGACGCGAAGTCATCAGAGTTCGCGCGCCTACTGTTCGACCCATCAGAAATTCTTTATCGGTGGGTCACCTCATTTCTTCCCGCTCGCGCTCCTCATTCATTAATCAATTATCGTCAACCAGCCTTATCACGTGCTTCAGGTCTAATCAAGATCGCGACGCTCGGTTTTTTACATTCAGCGTCCATTTGTGGGCGCTGGCCTTAACCGACAAACGGCACCCCCGCAGGAATGCGGGTCCGCAAAGCCAGGAGTCTCCTGCCCCAGAGATTGTCCGGCTACCGAAGTGAGGAATAATGTATCTCCCATTACGTTCAGTCAGGCGCTTATTCAGGCAGACTCTAGTCACATCGGGTATAAGCATCTCGATTCTGGTCTTTCTCTGTGGCTCGGCCAGAGCCGCGACCATTGTCGTACCCGCAGGCGGAGATTTGCAGGCGGCGATCAATGCGGCGGCGCGTGGCGATACCATTGTGGTGGAAGTTGCGAACTTCAATATAGCAACGCCCGATACTGGTCTGGTTTTTCCCGCCAAGCCGGGAACGTTCAACGGCTCCAATTACATTACAATTCAAAGCGCCAATCTCTCATCTTTACCTTCGGGTCGAGTCTCGCCAACCGACGCAGCGAAGATGCCGACGCTAACTGTAACGCGACCAGGCACTCCGGCGATGACGTTCGCAAGGGGGGCGAGCGGGTATCAACTAATCGGGCTTGAAATCAAAAACAATCTCACTGGAAATACGGGCGCGGACTACACGCCGGCGATGGTCTCAATCGACTATGGGGCCAACAACTTCGTTTTTGATCGCGTTATCGTCCACCCAAACGAGCATCCGACGCAGGCGACCGCCTGGCTCACAAGAGGAAAGTTCGCATTCAGTGATGCCGGTAGTTATGTGACCGTCAAGAACAGCTACATCTACGATTTCTTCGGGCGTGACCCAGTTGACTCCCAGAATGTTAATGGAAGCGGAGTGCAGACAGAAGCATTTTATATGGCGCCAAGCGCAGACCATGCCACGCTCAATAACAATTACATGGAGGCGTGGTACGCGATTATTCAAACAGCCGGGGCGGACGGTATCGCCAGCAGCACGGCGACAGTGCTGGCTAATCCGGCGCCAACGCTGTCAAAAGTCAGGCTCTCGAGCGTAGCTGGTCTGAGTGTAGGAATGATGATGTCTGTTGATCTACCTCACTCGACAGATCCTAATTTATGCAAGATGGCGCAATATGGAGATCAGCCTTGTTGGGCTGTTGGCAGAGTATCCAGCGTAGATGCAAGCACGGGAGACGTTACTTTTTCTACCGATCTGATTACCTCAAACCAGTTTGGATTGCGCAAAGCTCCACACGCAAATCCTGCTGTTCCTGGCGCAGCTATTTGGGCGGGTACACAGCCCAGCTATCTGACCGTCACCTACAACACCTTCAATCTTCCGGTTGATTTCAGCACTTATCACAAGGCGACAAACGGAGCCGGAAACAAAGGCATCGTAGAAACAAAAGCTCTCTATAACGGCTTGTTTGAGGGAAACATTTTTGGGGGCTATCCCGGAACACTCGCCTTCACCACCGTCAATCAGAACGGCGGTTGCCCGTGGTGCACCACTGCATATTTAACAATTCGGAACAACTTCTGGAAAAGCTACCGTGAGATGGTCAAGCTATCGCTGACGGACTACACCGAACTATGTACGCAGGGCCATGACATTGTCATCGACAACAACTTAGCGACCAACCGAGAGCCGAGCGATGGTGGTTGCGTGGTTGCTTCGGGAGCTGGATCGAACCTGACTATTACGCACAACACCTGTGCCGGTGGTTATCCTAGTTTCTACACTGGGACGTCGTTCTTGGCCGCCGGGCCTTCCAACGGCGTGACGGGTCTGGGGAACTTTCCTTTCTATCCTGTC
>JBGPWL010000011.1:0-75663 GCA_041492185.1 Pyrinomonadaceae bacterium
GACCAAACAATTCTGATTGATCCAATGCGATGAGCTGCCCTTCAGAAGGTGTATCACCTGTTCGATCGTTAGATTCGTAGGCAGATCAATCAGCGCGTGAGTGTGCTCCGCATTGAAGTAATTGATCTTCATGTAGATGCCTTTCTCATACCGTAACTCTGACGGGTTTGTGGAAGCCCGGGCCGCCGCACGCTTGTCCAGCATCGGCTCGCGGCGAAGCGTCTCCCAGATAAGATGAAGCCAGCAGCGTGAGTAGGAGTGTGTCGACATCGGTGTATCCTTTCAGAGTTTTGTAGCGTGTGCCGGTTAACGCAAGAAGAAAACCGTTGAAACGGTTAAGTGCGATTCTAGCGGCCCCCCGGCCATCCGGTTGAAACCCGATGAGAATGAGAGAAAGCCGTACGTTCGAAAGACACTTCAGTTCTCGCGCTCGTGGGCCAAGTGCAAAGAGCAAAGGGCCTTCAGAGTTCATCGCCCGGCAGGGGCGGGACGTCAGGCACACGCGCGAGAATCTCGTCAACCTTTTCCCAGTTCACTCGTTTGGCACGGGAGGCAATGCTTTCGCGGGTATGCCACGCGGAGACCTGGGCGGCGAGGGCAATCGACACAATCTCGTCCACGCTGACGTTTTCCTTTTCCGCCAGCTCGTTGACCTGCTTCAGCAGTCGATCCGGGATATGTGCTTCTAAGGTGCTCATTCAGCCTCCGCTTTCGGCTTCACGTCAGCGCAATTCGTAGAGGCTTTAGGTCAGGCGGCTTCTGCGGGCGCGATTTGACTCGGATGACGCTTTAGATATTCAAGGATCTCCGTGTTCATCTTCTCGATCTCGGCCAGATAACTGTTAGCCATGAACATGTATTCCTCTGGTCTGGTCGTGGCGCGCATCTGCATGAGAATCCCACAGAAGAAGGAGATGCGCTCGCGCGTGCCTTGTAACTCCAAATCGTTTTTAATCATGTTTACGTTCTCCGAATCAATTCAACTATTCCGCGCTGGCTTTTGTCTCTCTTGATCTGCCAATGCGAGACAAAGCTATCCACCGTCTCCAGCAATACGTGAACAGGTCGAATAGCAAAGACACTGGCGCCTAATTCCCGATGCGCGCGTAGGTGATCAAAGAGCGGTTCGGCTTCGACCGAGCATTCTTGTTGACGAAAATCGTCGCTCATTATCAGGATGATGTCAACGTCATTTGGGTTGGGCTTAGCGGTGACATAACTGCCAAAGATAATGAAGCGTTCGAGTTTGCCAGTGCCCTCAGCGAGTTTGAGTACACGCAGCAGCCTCGTGGTCACAAGCCGGCGCTGCGAAGTTCCGTGCCCAAAACGAGCGATCACTTCGTCAAGCGAAGCCTGATGGACGCCGATCGGCAAGTCCCCATGACTATCGAGTTCGGGAAGCGGCATAGTGCTCGGTCAGATTATAGCCGGGCCACGGGATCTATTTAACTAAGATCGTCAAGTAATCCGCATCGGCCCAAGCCCCTTCGAAAGTCAGCGACGGGAGACGCAGTCTACCAAGTAGAGGATCGTGAATGCGAACCTGGGTGCTGGTGATCTCCACAACGACTTGAGCATGAGGGCTCCAGATTCCACGCAGTCGGCGGAGGTTCACACCAACAATCGGATAACAGCCTTCACGAACGGCGTCTCGCAAGTCCATTAAACTGAGAGAACGATCCTCAACGGAATCGACGCAGCCAAGTTGTTGAGCCGCGCGGACGACATCAGTCGAGACAGTACCGATCATCGGCCGGCAATTACAGAGGCGGCGGAGCTGTCGTTCGGGAAAGCGCAGCCCACGAGTGGCAAGCACCATGCGCAGGCAAGCAGGTAAACAGGAGTCAGGCGTTTCTTGCGCGTAGAAAGGCGGCCCGAACTTTAGCACGATGCTTCCTTCCGAGTTGCAAACCGGCCGCGCTCATCTCGGCAGGGTCGGTGTGGGCGACAATCTTGCTGCTGAATGCATCGACGACGATTTCCCCTACTTGTCCAACCGTCACTCCGGGATAGGACAGCACCACTGGTACTCGCCAAACTTTCTTCTGCTCATCCAGAATGGGATCTGCGGGGCCGAAGCGATCGGGAAGATGCTCCCAGAGCCAGCCCGCGACGACTCGCACGGCGTCCTGCGCCATTACTTTCAGCGGCTTTGAAGATTTCTGCTGCTTCATTGTGGCCTAATTCTCATTGCCCTTCACACCGACTTCTCGGCGATTATTGTCTGAGTTAGGACTTCATATCAAGGACTATCGTTACGACGGCTGCTGCCTTTCTCGCCTCTCCTGCGAGACTTCTTTTCGGGCTTCAGTAAAAAGCGCGTCTAGTTCTTCGTCCGAGATTCCGCTTCTTTCCACGGCGTCGCGAAACGGTGCGAGGATTTCGTCGAAGGTGCGTTCGCGATTCACCTCTTTCTCGACGAGCTTCTCAACGTAACCTTTGACGTCACAGCCTTCGGCCCGGGCTCGCTTTTCGAGTACCGATTCGACCTCAGGCTCAAGTTCCAATGTTACTGTCATAATCCTGATTATCATCCGAAGACCGAGATCTGATCAAGGATTCGCCATCGGTGATAGCGCGTTGGGTTGAGATTTAAGGCGCGATCTTGAGCACGGTGAATTCTCGTCTCAACCCAAGGCGCTGCCCTGGGCTCTCATATTTCGCGCCGTTGGCGCTCAGCCGTATTATTAGCCGCTACGCTTCCTGCTCTCCACTTGCGGACGCCGCCTCCTGCGCTACAGGAGCCTCATGCCTTGCATACTGGTCCAGGCCGAACCCCAGAAAGATTGTCGCCAGAATGAATGCGGATGAAAAAAAGTATGGCGACGATACGCCGAGTGAATCGAAGGCCCAGCCGAAGAAGAGCGGCGCGATGATGCGAGCGACGCCGCCATACGTCTGTTGCATTCCCATGTAGAGCCCGCGTTCTCTGGGGTTGATGACCCGCGACAACAGCGCCGTCACACAGGGAAAAGTGAACGCCGTGCCCAGAGGGATCAGCGCCACGGCGACTGCCAGCACACCGAGGTTTCGCGACAACGGCATACCCAGAACGCCCGCGGCCAGGAGCACGAGTCCCAGGCGTGAGAGCTTCGCTTCGCCCAGCCAATCGACCATGCGTCCCAGCAACAGCACGCGGGCAAAGACTGAGATCGAGCCGACGTACATGAAGAAGTAACCGATCGTTTGTTCAGTCACCTGGAAGCGCGCGTTTAGAAAGAGCGCGAGCACCGAAAAACTTCCCTGAAACGCGCCAATGGATATTGCATAAATCCAGATCAGGCGCGACGAAGGCTCGCTCGAACGTGAGATCACGCGCCAAATGGCCTGACGCGACGTGGGACGCATCTCGCCTGCTGCGACTGATGCCGCGTGCTCACTCAAGTCACGCGACTCGGTCAGATAACGCCACGCGAAGATCATGTTAAGTCCACAGAGCGCTGCCGCCATGATTCCCGGCGCTGCGCGTCCCATCAACAGCGTCCCAGATCCCGGCATTAGGTCGCGCTTGCCTACCGCGATCGCAAATGAACCGAGCACCGGCCCGATCGCCACGCCGAGATTCGTTGTCGCTGAGAGCCACCCGAGCGCGCGTGCCCGATCTTTAGGATCAGTCGAGTCGGCCACATACGCCTGAATGACCCCTACGGTTCCGCCGCCGGCGCCCTGCACAATCCGCGAGAGGAACAAAATGAGGAGCGAGTGCGCGAAGCCGAAAATCAAATACGCGATCGCTGCGGCGCCCAACGCGATGAGCAGAGTGGGCCGGCGTCCCACTCGATCAGAAAACCGTCCCCACATCGGCGCGCTCAACAGTTGGGCGACGGTGAAGGCGGAGACGATGAATCCAATGATGATCCCGATGCCAAAATGCATCCCGAGGAAGTTGACACCCGCGCCGCCCAGCGTCTTCACATAAAACGGAAGCAGCGGAATGATCATGAGCAGCCCGACCATGTCCACGAACGCTGTGGCCATCAGCACGAACAGCTTCGCCGGAATCTTCCGCACTTCTCTCCAGAGCACATAAAGCAACCCGCACGCGATCGCGCCGAGCGCAACGCGAACGATAGGAGACTGGAACGACTGGGCAATGTTCTGCTGGATCAGAAGCATTTCAACCTCAGCTAAAGCTAAATAGCATCTTGAGTATCAAGCTGCGGAGTTCCACGGGCCGCGTGCCAAAACCGAACGACCTCAACCAAACGCTCAGAATGATTAACACGATAGACAATCCGATACGACCGAACAATGATTTCGCGAGTGAGGGTATCGCCAAATTCTGGTACCACTCTACCAAGCTCGGGAAACTCGGCGAGACTCTTCGTATGGGAAACCAGAAACTGGCCAAATCGCAACGCGTGGTCAGGGGAGTCTAAGGAGATGTAGCGAACAATGTCGCGCAGGTCGGCGCGCGCCGAAGGTGAAAGGGCTACTTGATAATCCATGAGGGGAGTTCGCGCTCGATCTCTTCGATAGGAATGCGCTCGCCACGATCCAGCTCAGCCAAGCCCTGTCGCACCGCGGCAATAAACTCAATCTCGCGCGCGATGTCATGAAGCGAAGCGTCGTCTGGTACGCGTTGAAGCAAGTCCTCCACGATTTCTTTGCTTGTCATATCTTAAGTCTGCACTCCAAGAGGTTTTTTTTCAAGCATCGTTCAGCGCCGTTGTTGACCCGACCCGTCCCGCGTCTTCACATAAAACGTCGATTGCGGCCCCGAGTCTGCCCGCTGAGGATTCCGACAGTGTGTCCGGCTCCAGCACGCTGGTCGTTGATGTTACCGATTTTTCGTTTTCTTTGTCTGTGTAATCTGCGAAATCTGCGGATTCACTCGCTGCTGTAATTCATGTACGCGCGTCGCCAGGCGCGCATCCCCGATCTTCTTGGCGATTGACGCAAAAGACGCGGTTGGGCCGGTCCAGCGCAGCTCATCGACATTGCGGAAAAGCGGCGCGTCGGTGCGCAGAGTCGCGAGCGTCTTGAAGAGCAGCGCGAGGTCGCGGTTGTTGTCCTTGAGTACATCGGCGGGGAATTGTTCGATGTGGCCGTGGCGGTTGATGAGGGTCGCGGCTGTCTTTTTCCCCAAGCCCTTAATGCCGGGATAGCCATCGGCGGCATCGCCGACCAGCGCGAGGTAGTCCGCAATGAACTCAGGCGCGACGCCGAACTTGGCGCGCACGCCCTCCGCATCGCGAATTTCATTCTTTCTCCGATCCGCCTGCACCACGCGATCGCCGACGACGCATTGCGCGAGATCCTTGTCGGGCGTCCAGATGCAAACCTTCTCCACCCGCTTATCCTGGGCCGCCATGTGTGCAGCGGATGCGAGCGCATCGTCGGCCTCGAAGTCGATCATCGGCCACACGACAACACCCATCGCGGTCAGCGCGTCTTCGAGTGGATGAAATTGTGCGAGCAACACTCGCTCGATGCCGGCGCCGGTCTTGTATCCCGGCCAGAGATCGTTGCGGAACGATTCGATGACGTGGTCAGTGGCGACACCGATGTGCGTCGCGCCGTCTTCGATCATCTTCGCAACTGTGTGGAGCACGCCGCTCACAGCGCCGAACGGCGGATCCGTTTTCCTGAAGCGCCGGATGCCGTAGAAGTGTCGAAAGAGTTCGTAGGTGCCGTCGATGAGATGAACGATCATTCCTGTCAGACCCGCCTGCGATAGCGGGCGGATGATCTGCAAGCATAGATAACGAAGCCCGAGGTCTTCACGTGAATCTTCTTCCTGGCCCTGGTTCAACCGCCCGCTACCGCAGGCGGTTCTGACTCCCGCTACTTACTGCTAACAGGCGCCAGACGCCAGCGGCCGTAAGCGACGAAGCCCGCCAGCAAGCCTGTCGCCAGCGGGAGCAGCGCCGGCGCGACGGGACCGATTCGCAGCGAGATCGCCGTCGCCCCGATCATGATGATCGCCAAGCCGGCTGCCGCCAGCGGTGTAAGCCATCCCTTAATGCGCAGGAGTCCGGGAAGGACCAGACCGAGCCCGCCGAGTATTTCGCAGACGCCGATGAATTGCAGGAAGAGACCAGGAATCCCCGGCATCTGCTTTGTCATCTCCTCGATTGGCATCACGAATTTCATGACACCCGCGAATAGAAAGAGTACTGCGAGCAGCACTTGAATAATCCATAGTGCGATGTTCATGGTTGGCTCCGGATGATACTTCTCCTAGTGCTTCGGCGCGGCTTCCGCGACGGATTTCATTTGCGCCAGCCCCTTCTCAAAATCACCGCCGATCATCTTGTCCATATTCATGAACAGACTGAACGCCTTGCCCACGAAGTTGTTATCACCGTTCATCGTCCACGTCACCGCGGTTTGATTGCCCTGAGGCTTAAAGGTGAAGTCCGTGGCGTTGGTGGCGGCAAAAGGCTTTATGAATTCAAGCTTAATTTTGATCAGGTCACTGGGATGGCTCTCTGTGATTGTCATGCGTCCTTCACCGACGTCTTTGTTGCCGGCCCACGTGTAGATCGCGCCGTTACCGGCCTGTGGGCCCTCGAAACTCTGCTTCATCGCCGGATCGAGTTTCGCCCAGGGAGACCAGGCATTCCACTTGTGAAAATCATTTACCTGGGCGAACACGACGGCGGCGGGAGCGTTAATGGTTGCCGATCGCTCGACGCGATAGTGCGCTGGTTGAAGCGCGACAATGCAAACAAAAACTACGACAAGCACAACGAGGCCCACGACGAGGCCGAGTAGGATCTTCTTGATCATCGATTTTTCTCCTGCCTGATCTCTTGAAAGGGGATTTTAGAGCGCTCACATCTTACCGAACGCCGGCTCTATCGTCCAAGCGTTCGCGACTTTGCCGTTCCGACCGGACTCTTGGGTTTGCGTTTCTTCAGTTGCGCCTCGTTTAGTCGGATACGTGTCTTAACAAGTTTCTTCACGAGTGGCGCCGGCAGGGGCCGGCTGGGCGTAAAACGAATCGTGCCCTTTGAAGTTTGATAGGACTTCAACTCGTCCTGATGAGTTTCGATTGGTCCCGCGCCCGGGAAGAAGCTGCAATGCTCTGAAAAGGCTGCATAGGAAACCAGCATGCGCCCCTTATACTTGAACGTTGGAATCTGATAGCTAATGACTTCGATGGCTTCCGGCACGATCGACTTAATCGTTTGGCGCAGCTTCTCGAGCGCGGCTCGTGCGTCTTTCGGAACGGTTGCAAGGTAATCGTCAATGTCTTTTGCCGGCGTGGGTTTTCTTGAGTTCACGATTTTTGCTCCTTCGTTGGTTCCTGGTAAAGGCCGATTACATTTCCCGCGGGATCGCTAAACCTGACGGTAGTCTCCGGCGCGTCCATACCAATCGGTTGCACGATCTTGCCTCCGTTCGCAACGACCGCCTCGCTGGTCGCAGCGACACTGTCAACCATGATGTAGATCAGCAGCCCAACCTCCGTCATTGGTTTCCGGCCCAGCACCCAGGCGCCACTCACTTCGCCCACCGCATCATCAAAGGCCATGCTGCCATCGCCACGCGTTCTGATCTGCCAGTCGAAGACCGCCTGATAGAAGCGGACCGAAGCGTCGATGTCGATTGCCGGAATCTCGATGTAGCAGACTTTGCCATTAGCAAGAGTCGGATGAGTCTTGTTTTCGCTCTCTGCCATATTTCTTTTTCCTTTTGTCTATGATGAAAGCTCCCAGTGCAGTTTAGCGTTGCACTGGAATGAGCGCACGTAACCGCGCATCACGCAACTAAATCCCTAGCCATATCAGTGCACCGAAACGGCTTCTGACACCCTATGCGGCCTGCTCACAATTAACCATCCACGGAATGCCGAACTGATCGACGCACATTCCAAAACCGGGTGACCAGAAGGTCTTCTGGAACGCCATCTGCACGGCGCCGTTTTCTGCCAATGCGTTGAAGATGCGTTCGCCCTCAGCGATGTCTCTGAGGTGGAGCGACACATTCATGCCTGTCGGCTGTTGGTAGCGGTCAGGCGGCGAATCAGCACCCATCAATACCTGGTCACCGATGGTGATGGTGGCGTGCATGATTAGTTTGTGCGTTTCAGCGGGGGATTGATCAGCGCCAGGCATTTCACCCCAGGTCATCGAGAATGTGATCTTACCGCCGAGAACCTGTTCGTAGAATTTGAACGCGGCCTCGCATTGGCCGTTGAAATTCAGATATGGATTCAGTTGCATTGTGTTCTCTCCTTTTTGTCGAGTCTCTTAGAATTGGCTGTTCGTCTATTCCTTTTCGGCCGCTCGCTTTAAGGTCGCGATGTCCATCTTTTTCATCTGCAACATGGCCTGCATGACTCTTTGCGATTTCTCGGGATCTTTGTCCTGGAACAATTCGAACAATACCGTGGGAACGATCTGCCACGACAAGCCATATTTGTCTTTGAGCCACCCGCACATTGATTCCTGTCCGCCGCCGGCAGTGAGCTTTTCCCAAAAATAGTCCACTTCTTCCTGCGTCTCGCAGTTGACTACGAACGATATGGCTTCCGTGAATTTGAAGCGCGGGCCAGCGTTCAATGCGGTGAACTTCTGTCCTTCGAGTTCGAAGGACGCAACCATTACCGATCCCTTCGGTCCGGGCCCGGCATCTCCGTAGCGGCTGACGCTCAGCACTTTTGAATTCTTAAAAATAGAGACATAAAAACTCGCCGCCTCTTCCGCTTCCTTATCGAACCACAAGAATGGGGTGAGTTTTTGCATGTCGTTTGCTCCTTTGCGTTGATCAAAGCTTTTTTGTACTACGTATTAAGCAAAAGTCCAAGTTCGGCGCCTGAGCCACTTTTCAAACTGAACCGGCACCCAAGTCCTTTTGTTGGTAAAGGAAACGTAACTACCAAAATCAGGACGCGGAAATCTGCGCCACCGACAGTCAATTGACTCTACCCACGACGCCGGCTCCCGCAGAATCTCACCTCCCGGGCAGTAGCCCTCCCAATGGATGGCTGTGGCTAATGGGGTTCAGTTCTGTGGTAGCCAACATTACTTCAATCTCCCGGGGGTCATAGGATCGGCCTGAAAAACAGGAAGGCCCGGGCCTTCCAAAGACTATCAGGAGCTAATTCCATGACGACCAAGATAACCAAGTTCATTGTGCGATGTATGTGCTTCGTGCTGTTTGCGGCTGCACTTGTTTCCTCTTCTGTCTCCGCACAGACGCCGGACGACAGAAGCCAGGACGACAAAACTCTTTCACCATATTTCTTCGTGAAGGGAGACCCCAACGTAGATCGCCTGCCTCTCAAAGACACGCGTGTTGAGATAGCTGTTTCAGGAGTCATCGCAGATGTGAAGGTAGTACAAACCTATCGAAACGAAGGTTCGCGGCCAATCAATGCGACCTATGTCTTTCCGGCATCCACGCGAGCTGCCGTTTACGCAATGCGGATGCGAATTGGCGATCAGATCATCGTTGCGAAAATCAAAGAACGAGAGGCAGCAAAGCAAGAGTTCGATGCGGCAAAGAAAGAAGGAAAGAGCGCATCTTTGCTGGAGCAAAACCGGCCGAATGTGTTTTCCATGAGTCTCGCCAATATCATGCCCAATGATCAAGTCGAGATTGAGCTGCGATATACCGAATTGCTGGTACCCACGGATGGAATCTATGAAGTGGTGTATCCCACAGTTGTCGGGCCTCGCTATTCTTCGGAGCAGGAATCCTCTGGGCCGAAAGATGATCACCGGGTTAACAGTCCGTATTTTCATCAAGGTGAAAAGCCGAGCAGCACGCTCCACATTTCAACCAGGATCTCGGCCGGCGTCCCGATTCAGGATTTGAGCTGTGCGTCCCATAAGATTTCTCCGCAATGGCAGAGTCCGACTGTCGCTCAAATGACGTTGGACGATGCAGATCCGTTCCAGGGTAATCGTGACTTTGTGCTGCATTACCGTTTGTCGGGAAGTCAAATCACTTCTGGTCTCCTTCTTTACCAGGGCCAGGACGAAAACTTTTTTCTATACATGGCGCAGCCACCACAGCGCGTCACGAATGAGGATATTCCCCCTCGAGAGTACATTTTCGTGGTAGACGTTTCCGGCTCAATGAATGGCTTTCCGTTGAATACTTCCAAACAGTTGCTGAAGGATCTAATCGGCCAATTGCGGCCATCGGATTTGTTCAATGTAGTTTTGTTTGCCGGAGACTCGTCTGCTCTTTCCGCAAAGTCTCTTCAGGCGAATCAGGAAAATATTTCTCGCGCGATTGGTTTGCTGGAACAACAACGCGGCAGCGGCGGAACCGAGCTCCTGCCCGCTATCAAACAAGCCATGAGCCTTCCCCGCGAAGCAAGCGTGTCGCGAAGTATTGTCCTGGTAACCGATGGCTACATTTCCGGGGAGCAAGGGGTCTTCGAATACATTCGCGAAAATCTAAATCAAAGCAACGTGTTCGCGTTTGGGATCGGCTCAGCAGTAAATCGCTATCTCATTGAAGGCGTGGCGAAGGCCGGAATGGGTGAGCCTTTCATCGTGACCCGGGAATCGGAAGCTTCGGCGATTGCGGCTAAATTCCGGGAATACATTCAGACCCCGCTCTTAACCGACATTCGGATCGAGTCCGCCGGTCTTGAAACATACGATGTGCACCCGGCTCATCTTCCTAATCTGCTGGCGCAACGCCCTGTGATTCTGTTTGGCAAATGGCGCGGACCAGTAACCGGAACCTTTGAGCTGCACGGAACAACCGGACGCGGAGATTACGTGACCAGCTTTGATGTTGCCAGCGTCCAGCCGGATGAGGCCAATCGAGCGCTGCGATACTTGTGGGCCCGCTCGCGAATCGCCGAACTGTCAGATTACGGATTCGGAAATCCATCTGACGATAAGGTCAAGGAGATCACTTCACTGGGTCTGAAGTACAACTTGTTGACCCAGTACACTTCGTTCATCGCGGTTCGCGAAAGAGTGGTAAATGCTCAGGGCTCGGCCGAGGATGTGGATCAGCCGCTGCCTCTGCCAATCGGAGTAAGCGATCTGGCTGTGGGAAGTGAGCCGGAACTCATGTGGTTGCTGATTGGATCGGTCATGATTGGAACGGTTGTGCTCTTTCGTCGGCAGCGGAACCGACTTACCGGCACCGCCTGCAATAGCCAGGGCGTCAAATGAGCAAGCCTTGTCTTGATGGCAGCACTGCTTCGGCTGACCAAATGTCAGCCGGCTCCGGAGGAGCCAAATGTTTATAGTGAGACCGATGAATCCCACGACTCGCGCTCCGGAGGAGCGCAATGTGTCGCGCAATGAATTCCGCTCCTCCGGAGCGGGGAAGAGTATTTCTCAGCTTGCGTTCTATAAACATTGCGTCCCTACGGGACTCAGAAGACAGTTAGAAAGAATCTCGTCGAGGGTCACCCGGAAATTCTACGCCCAGTTGATTGTAGTGCTGCTTTGCGCCGCAGCGCTCAAGCTGTACTACTCAACGGCCAGCGTCAATCAGCTTCGCTGGATTCTCGCTCCGACGACTTTCGCGGTCGAATTAGTCACCGGCTCACGATTCGAGTTTGAATCTTATGCCGGTTACATCAACAGCGAGCGTAGTTTCCTGATTGCTGCTTCCTGTGCCGGCGTCAATTTTCTGATCACGTCGTTCCTGATGCTTTCACTTGGGAAGCTGTGGAGAAATCGATCGCAGAACATCGCCTGGGGATTCATTCCAGCGGCCGCGTTGCTTGCGTACCTTGCGACGCTCGTGGCTAACACGGTCCGCATTTCAACCGCGTTGCGATTGCACGCGATGCCTCACGATTTGGGCTGGTTGAGTCCGAATCAGCTTCATCGCTTCGAAGGGATCTTTATTTATTTTGGATTCCTGCTGTTGTTATTTATGGTCAGCGAAAGAATGAATTACAGAACCGGGAGCTGTAGCGACCGGACGCTATCGCACAGTTCGGAAAACCCCTCTGGTCCGACACATCGTTTCGATCTGTTTCGACAGTCTCTGTTTCCGCTCCTGATCTATTACACAACCACGTTAGGAATTCCGCTGGCCAATGGCGCATATCGCCCCGGAACCGTCGCGGCTGACTTCTGGGAGCATTCGCTCTTTGTGTTACTAATTCCTCTGCTAATAATTATCCCGTTCGCCGCCTTCCGCTCTTGGGTTTCGAGTTTCGAAACTTGAAACTTTACGCTCGTATTGACACAGCCAACCCGAAGAGAGTAAAAGGCCCCATGATTCGATCCAGCCCACCTACGAAAGGATTCGGCAACAAACAGGCCGAGACGATGACACGGAGAGGCATGCGTAGAGCTCTCGCCACACTTCTGATCGTGTTGATGCAGCTTGCCTGGCTGCCAAAGTCAATGGCGACTCGGGCTGCCTACGGAGGGACGACCCTACAACCCTTCCGAAACTCGAAATTCGAAAAGCGAAATTCGGAACCGGCCGCAGAGGCTTCTCCAACGCCGCCCGAACGACGTCTTATCAATCCTTTGTCGCCTCCATCGCCTCCTAAGGAAGTCACCACCGGATTTGATCCCACCAAAGATCTTTGGCCGGTCCAAAACACCGGCGCTGTTAGACCAAAGAACGGCGACCCCATCCCAATATCCGGAACCGACGGCTCGTGCCAAGGCATCATCGAATCTGCCCTCATCTACTGGCGCCAAACAAATAAGGACCCGAAACGCGAACGCCTCGCAGACGCGTTCAAGTCGCATGACCAGAAATTCCTGGAAGGCGTCACTCAAAATGCACAGCGCATCAGCCAGAGAGGCTTTAACGAGGTTCAGGAGCTCACCAAGATAGCTCGAGCTCGAGCTAAGGCTGAAAAACGGAATCCGGAAAATACGGTTTTTCCAAAGAATCGATACGATCGCTTACAAGTAGAGCTCGAAGGACGAATCCGGCGCTCAACTGTAGCCGATCAAGTCTTTGCCGATCTCAATAGCACGCACGAGCCGCAAGTCCTCACGCTCTTTGCCAACACTTCCGGTAGCATCGGTCCTCACGCCGTCGCCGTGTACAAAGCAATCAAGTATGACGATCGCATAGAGTTCTGGATCGCAGATCCAAACTATCCACCCGGCAACAAGAAAGGCAAGGACCCGGGCTCGCTCAAGTTGGTCTTTAACCGGCGCGGTTATTGGGAGAAGAACGACGATGGGTACAGGGCAGCCGGAATGCGCACCAGCCCTCTACGCGGAAATGGTCGCAACGATTCAATTCGTAACCAGGACGACTACAAGAAGTTGCTCGACGCCGCCAAACTGGGCCAGACCTATAAGGTGCCAGACCCAGGCCCTGCCGATATGAGTGCGCCTAGTTCGCGGTTGCTAACTGACGAAGACATACAAGCTGAACAACAGGCGAAGATCGATCAAGCCGTCAACTCTGTCCGCGCGTCCTGGAATAACGACAATCCGAACGGAGTCAAGATTAAGATTGATGATGGATTGCTGTTGAAGGTCTTGACCTCTGGAACAGAGGAAGAAAATGCGAATCTGCTGGATTCTCTAAGTGAACAATTAGCAAACGCAGCCAATCAATCAGATAAGAATCGCATTCTGGCGAGCTTCACCAAGGAAGTAAAACTGCGGTTCAGAGCCAACCGGAATCTGCGCGGCGTGGAGAATTTGGTCGTCGTCTCTCTAAAGTCGGTCGTCAATGGCGCTGAACCATACGCGCAAAACTGGCAATCCCTGCCGGCTGAAATAAGAACCCTTGGCGGCATGACACGCCTCGTCGGCTTTGTCATGGACTCCTCGGGCGCCGACATATCTCTGATTGGGCAGCGCCAGCCGAATAGTCCGCCCATCGAATTAGACGACCTCATCGTCGGGTTGCGTTCGGTTTGGCGCGATGGAGAGACGCCTTTGGTGAGTCTCGACCCTAACGCCGACAACTTTGACGGGCCACAAAACGTGAGGGTCCAGGGCGTGCCGCGAAATTCTCAATTTGCGCGCACGATGATCGACGCCGACTACATCATGAAGAAGGTCATGGGAGGAGTGGAGACAGTAAATGCCTCCGACTTCGTCAACTTCAAACAGATTCTGACGCGCGATCGAACAGGCGAGAGTCTCAATCGCTTCTGGCTTTATCCAATCCAGCCTCAAAGCGGTGACATACAAGTCTCCAGCGACGGCAAAGCGGCCTTGTTCATGAGCGGCGTGCAGGTTTTGTCGGAAGAGTTGCTGCGGACGCAGGCAGGTTTGGTTGGCTCAGGCCGTACGATGAGCGCAGCAGAAGAGGCGGCAGTCAACTTCACTCGCCACTACAAGGAAATTGAGAGCCAGCTTTCGATATATAAGAGACTGCAAACGCTTTTTGACATCGTCCTGCTATCGAGGGTGTGGCAACAAATGAAGATCCAGTCGCCCTTGCTGAATCGTTTGGCAGCACTGCCATTCAAACAAGTCGATATGCCGGATTCATTTCCTGCGGTAACAATCAAGGCCTATGAAACTGCCGACCACATCTTCATGCTCAGTGGTGGCGTGCAGGTGAATATCGGCGCGGGTCCACGCAAGTGGTTGGTACTCGACGATCCTGACATGGAGGCTTTGAGAAATCGAATCAAGACGGCTTCGGCATCGGGCAACATCGCTGTTTCGTATTCCGATCTATCACTCAAAGTATCAGAGCCAGACTCTCGCCAGCGCGACACGACCAATCTCGCAACAACGACTGTGATGACCAGACTACAGTCTGGTGATGCTGCAGGCGCGTTGACTGAAGTTACGAAGCTGGTCCAGGCCGATCCCTATGACCCAAACGCGTTAGCCTTACGTGCTTTCATAAACTTCTGCCGCAACGACGTAAAGGCAGCGCGGGACGATGCTCAGCATGCCCGGGACCTGGGGTCCGACGACCCGCTGGCCACCAATCTTGCTTCCATCGTCCTCTTTGAGACCTTTGTTCTGGACGGCAAGCCCGATCTAGCCATGCAGGCGATCGACTGGGCGATTCAGGCGGATCCGACCAGCGTTCACTCGAGGATTTTGCGCGCGCGTGCACTGATGCAACTGGGACGTCCGGGTGAAGCCAGAACAGAATTAATAAAGGCGACCGAGTTAGATCCGACTTCAGCAATGGCGCTGGCCCAATTGGGGATGCTGGAACTCTCGGAAGGATGGACGACGAGGGGGCGTAAGCTAATCACGAAGGCGTATGCGATGTCGAAGGCGTTGGGACAAGACGAGCCTGAAATCAAAGTCGCCCTCGCGTTTGCAGAGATGTCCACTGCGGCATTAGGCAACGTCACCTCGCAACTGGCAGCAGCCACAAAGCTCGCAAATGAAGCGCTGGCTAATCCCGCCTGTAACCCCGAATCAGCTTTGCAAGCCCTGATAGTCCTCCTGGGCTCAGCAATGATTAACGAGAGGTGGGAGGAAGCGGAAACATACATGGCACTTGCAAGAAAACTGGCGCCGTTTACTCCCGAGCTTTTTGTTTTTGCCGCTGACATCGCACTGGACTCAAAACGTGCTGACCTGGCACGAAAGTATTTCGCGGAAGCTGAACGTATCAACCCCGATCACCCGGCCGTTAAGGCAATGAGAGCGAAGATTCCACAATGAAACCAAATCACAAATCAATCTTGACAATTTGCGCGGTGCTGACACTGCTTTTCATGACAACCGGCGCTGCTGCTCAAGAAACGCGTTCACGTTTGCGTTACGCTTTCGCGGCGGGTCAAAAGCTGACCGTCGAACAGGAAGAGTCGAGCGATGACAATACCGATTACCCAGTGAATGGCACTAAAGAGCATGAGGTTTCGTCCAAGCAATTCACTCAACAGTGGGAAGTCGTTTCTGTCTCGCCGGCGGGCGATGCCACTATCAATTGCAAGTACTCGTGGCTGGTGATGAAGAAATCGCCAGCGCCTGGCGTTGTCATTACTCTCGATACGCGCCGATCGGCGGGAGAAACGAATCCTTTCTTGAACGAGATGGGTCCGGAAGGTCTCGCTGTTGTGAAACAAATGGATACGATTCTCAACATCATGTCAAGAGTCTTCCTATCGCGCACATTCACGTTTGTGGTTTCGGATGTCGGGATTGTCAAGCGGGTGACTGGATTTGAGGCAGCCTGGGACGAGTATCGTTTGAAAGTTCAGGACCTGATTCCTGATAAGACCAAGCGGGCCACGCTCGACGCTCTCATAGAGGCGATTTTTGGTGAAGATTCAGTGCACAAGTTCTTCTCATATTCATTGTTCGTGAGTCTGCCAGACCAACCTGCGGCTGTGGGTCAGGAGTGGTCTGATAGGACGGAGTTTAGTTTTCAGTCGATTCGCCTGCCGATTAAGCGGAGTTTTAGGCTAGCCAGCGCATCGCCGACGGGAAAGTCGTTTGTTGTTAACTGCAGCGAGCTTCTCGAGCAAATGACGCCGACTGAAGAGATAGAGTTCAAGATTCCAAAGTTTACTCTTGTCGGGGACGTCACTGTCGATCCTGCCAAGGGAATAATGTTGAAGCGAGTCTATTCCGGCCAATCTGAAATTCAAGCTTACGGCCGAAAGCCTCCGAACAATGTAATGATCATGCGCATGACGAGCGACGTTAAGGGAAGCATCAATATGTCGATCGATCAAAAATAGACACGGAAGCGCACCGATGAGTGTTCCGATCGCAGACCGTTCGCGTCCAAAACCAATCAGCTTGGCAGGTTATCTTTCCAAACATTAAGTTTTGGAGTGGGATCGATGAGATCCTTGCGTCGCCGGAAAGGAACGCCGGCAGCAGTTGTCTTAGTTGGCCCAATTTTTTGTGTCAAGTTGCCTTCTACGCTCTTATCATAAAGCTCCAGATGCAACATGGAGTTTTTGATACTGTCGAGTTTGCCAACTTTTGCGATCGGCTGACCGGCAGTGACGTGATCGCCCTTATGAACCGATGCGGAGCCCTTAAGTATCTCCCCGTAACGGGCGACAAATGTGCCGTGATCAATTTCTAACGCGTCAGTGCCTTGATAAAATTCATAGGGCTCGGCCCTCACCGTCCCGGATGTGATGGCGTGGATTGTCGTGCCCACGGGAAAGTACAGATCGCAACCGGCATGTGCGCGCTTACCTTTACTGCGACTCGCGCCGAACGCGCGCATGCCCTCCGTCCAATTTTCCTTTGGCAGCTCCTTGAACGGAAAGAAAAACTGACCACCCTCTGGCGCAGGCGCGGAGGGGGTTGTAACAGGTGCAGGTTCCGTATCCGTTTCATCCCCTTCGAGGGCGGTCATCAACTCTTTCCAGGTGCGTTTGCCAACTCCGATCACGCCATCCGGCGCAGTCATGAAACGCGCCTGGAATGCCTCGATGGCTTTCACCGTGTCATCCTTCGATTCGTCCGTGTCGATGGTCCCATCAATGGCGCCGGGATCAAACCGTGGCTCCTTCTCAACCATCGCGACAAAGCGAAGCATGTCCTGCACTGTCTCTACGTCATCCTCATTATTTACCGCGCCTTTGCTCGGGCGCCCCACAGAGCCGCTAATCTTAAACTCCAGGTTTGTACTGTTTTCTGGCATGGTGTCCTCCGTAAGGTAATTGGTTGGGGTTAGTTGTTGAGCGACCCCTCGAACAATTCTTAGCTTCAGCGTCCAAATACGACTTTCAGGATCTGTCTAAGCTTAATGTTCGAAAAGTCATTTCCATTTCACGAAATCCAAAAGAATTCTACTCCATTCTCTGTTTGGTAAATAGAAGGCGCTCACCTTATCAACAACAGGCTGCGGGCGCAAGAGTTTGGGTGGACTGCGGTTAGGACTGGTGCCGAGGGTGGGAGTCGAACCCACACGACCTTACGGTCAACGGATTTTAAGTCCGTAGCGTCTGCCATTTCGCCACCCCGGCGTTGCGTCAGAAGATAACATAAAGCAGGAGCAGGAGGCAGGAGCAGTCTTGCCAGAGCGTCACCACGCCGCCACTTAATGTTGCGACTCAGCCCGGCCTCATTTCTTTGAGCCGTAACCAGCAGGGTGTAGAATGCGAGTGTCTTCTCAAAGAGTCCGTTGCTAACTAAGATCGATGACTGAAGAGCAGGAAGTCTTCCTCAAGCACATTCAGAAGCAGGGTCTGAAGCGCACGGCGCAGCGCGATCTGATCCTCGACGTGTTTCTGCGCACCGAAGAGCACCTCTCAAGCGAAGACCTCTACCAACTTGTGCGCAAAGAAGACGCGAGCATCGGACAAACGACCGTCTATCGCACGCTTAAGCTATTGACGGATGCAGGGCTGGCGCGCGAAGTGCGCTTCGGTGACGGGCGCGCGCATTACGAGCACAACTACAAGCACCAGCATCACGACCACATGATCTGTTCCGAGTGTGGGAAGATCATCGAGTTCTTTTCGGCGGAGCTCGAAGCCATTCAGGATGCGATGGCCGCGAAGCACAGGTTTGAAGTTACGCAACACCTTCTGCGCATCATCGGCGTCTGCGCCGATTGCCGGCGTGCCAGGAAAGAGCGCACCAGACAAGAGTCAGCGGCCCAGTCGCGCACAAGCGCCGCAGCCGGCCGCAGCGCGAAATAAGGTCCCCCACCTCTTCAATAACACAAGCTTAAGAGGGCGTGCCAAAACTCAACTTGTCACGGGATCAAATGAACTCAAACGCAAAGTACGCTATGGGAATTCGCAAAGGAGCGCAGGAGAGTCTTCTTTGCGATCTTTGCGCAATACCTTGCGACCTTTGCGGTAAGTTGAATGATCTCCGCTACCACTCACGTTGGTTTTGACTCAGCCCATTAAGCCGCGCGGCGCATCCCGCCTTCCGTTCCCACTTTTGCCTTTTTGCTGTATTACGGTGTACTTTTCTTTTGTCTTCATGCTGGACAGAATTGTATGAGAAGTGAGATCGGTGCATCTGAGTTGAGTGTCGCGATCACTTTCGATGACGAAGATCATAGCGGGCTCGTTGCCCAGAACACGTTGCTATGGGACGCGGCCAAACGAATGGGAGTAGGTCTGCGGGCAGACTGCAACGGTCGCGGCGAATGTGACGCCTGCGCCGTTTCGATCAAGCAAGGCGCGGAACTACTTTCACCAGCAACTGCTGCTGAACAGAAAGTGCTTGGCGCGGAACGTCTGTCGCAAGCGGAGCGGCTTGCTTGTCAGACTCGGCTCGAAAGCGCGGGCGAAGTGATCGTTCGCCTCATACCCATCGTGGCGAGCGAGAGCAAATTTCAAAAACGCTTTCGTGATTTGCCGTTCAACCAACAGGTTAGCTCGCTCATCGAAATTGAAGCGGTCGCCGTGACCGAAAGCCTAAATACGATCAGAGGAAAGTACCTTGGATTTGTCGAGAAGCTGATGAATCTAGCGCCTCCGAAGGATGGAGCCAAAGGCTCCGCGAAGAAAGAATAGCGAATGCGAACAACCGAACAATCTGTGGGACAGAACGAGCGAGCGCACCACAAACGACGAAGCGTTGTGCTTGCTCTGGTGCTGGCCACCCCGCTTTTTCTGATTGCCTGTCCAAAAAACAGTGGCCCTGAAAGCCCGCGCGGCGGAATGTCGGCGCGACCGCAGCCTGAACCGTCAATTCCTATTCCAGGCGCGATCGCTTTCAACGGCGAACGCGCGCTGGATCACGTGCGCAAGCAGCTTGAGTTCGGTCCGCGACCGCCGGGTTCGCCCGAGTTGGCAAAGACTCGCGAATACATTTCAAACGAGCTAAAGAAGCTCGGCTTGTCAGTCACGTCGGATGAATTTCGCGCGACGACGCCCCAGGGTGATAAAAATATGGCGAACCTCACTGCCGAGATTCCCGGTGAATCAAAAGATGTGATCATCATCGCCAGTCATTACGATACGAAGTATTACAAGAACGTGACTTTTGTCGGAGCAAATGATCCCGGCACTTCCGTGGGCACGGTGCTCGAGCTGGCGCGCGTGCTCTCCGCCACCAGACAGCAGCAGAAACCAAAGTTCACTTACTGGTTTGTTTTCTTCGATGGTGAAGAATCGATTTGCGAGGACTGGAACGAATGCGGCAAGCCCGGCGCGCCGGACAACACGTACGGCAGCCGTCACTATGTTGCGCAGCTAGACGCCAGAAATGAGCGGGATCGCGTGCGCGCATTAATTCTGCTGGACATGATGGGCCATAAAGATTTGCAATTGAGCCGCGACGAGACGAGTACGAAATGGCTGGTTGATACGATCTGGCAGACAGCGCGGGAGCTTGGCTATGGATCTCAGTTCGTCAATCAAACGCAACAAGTGGGTGGCGACGATTACGATCCGTTCCTGCACAAGGGCATCGAGTCCGTGGATCTTATTCAATTTTTTCCGCAGTGGCACCGGGCGGACGACACGCTTGAGAATGTTTCGGCCAGGAGTATGAAAATAGTCGGTGACGTTGTGCTCGCGAGTTTGCCACGCATCGAGCAGCATCTTTTGAACAAGCGTTAGGAGGTTGGTTTTGCTTAAGTCTCCCGAGATTCTGGTGCCTGTCGATTTTTCTCCCTGCTCGGTCAATGCCTTGCGAGTGGCCATCGGCATGGCGGCTCCTGACGGCGACCTCACGCTGCTGCACGCGATCGACGAACAGTTTGTCAGCGACGCAGTTGCGGCTGCGCTGGGAACGGCGGAAGAAATCCGCTCGCGATTGCGCGATCAAGCGGAAGCGAACTTCAACAATATCCTTGAAGGTCTCGAAACAGAGCAAGTCAATATCGAGCGCATGATCGTCGTCGGCGCTCCGTTTCTTGAGATTCTCAAAATCGCGCGCGACCTTGATCTGCCGATGATCGTAATGGGCGTGAAAGGACGCTCGACCCCGCCGGAAGAAGTTTTGTTTGGTTCGACCGCGGAAAAAGTTCTGCGCGGCTCGCGCGTGCCCGTGCTGGTCGTCCCCTACTAAAAATGAAACGCATCGCAGTCATTCCCGGAGATGGCATCGGCCCCGAAGTTGTGCGCGAGGCCGTGGGCGTACTCGAACGCTTGCAGGAGACGCACGGCGTCGAGCTGCAACTGACTCATTTCGATTGGGGCACGGAAAAATTTCTGCGCGAAGGCATCACGCTGCCGCCTGACGCGCTGGAAATGTTGACCAACGATTTCGACGCGATCCTCGCCGGCGCGTTTGGCGACCCGCGAGACACTGCTAACAGGACTGCTGAAGACATTTTACTCGGCCTGCGACGCGGACTCGATCTCTACATCAATCTGCGTCCGGTGCGGTTGCTCGATGCGCGGCTGACTCCTTTGCGCGATCGCTCGGTCGAAGATATCGACTTCGTCGTCTTTCGCGAGAATACCGAAGGCGCATATTGCGGGGCGGGCGGCTTTTTGAAGAAAGGCACGCCGGATGAGATCGCCATCCAGGAAGAACTCAACACCCGCCGCGGCGTCGAGAGGATTATCGTCGCGGCGTTTGAATATGCCTGCTCGCATTCCCGCAAACGCGTGACCATGGCTGACAAGTCGAACGTGCAACGGTTTGGCGGCGATCTATGGCAACGAGTTTTCAAGGAAGTGGCCGCGCGCTATTCCGACATCGAAGCGAATCATCAGTACGTCGATGCGATGGCGTTGTTCATGGTGCAGGATCCGGCGCAATACGATTGCGTCGTCACTAACAATTTGTTTGGCGACATACTTACCGATCTCGGCGCGGCGATTGTGGGCGGACTGGGCTTGGCGGCATCGGGCAACATTCACCCCGGAAAAGTTTCGCTGTTCGAACCCGTGCATGGCAGCGCGCCGCCACTCGCGGGGAAGGGAATCGCCAATCCAGTAGGAGCTATTCTGACCGCGGCGATGATGTTGGATTACCTCGATCACAAGACTGCGAGCGCCACGATCGAAAGAGCGGTCCGCGAGAGTATTGCAAACGGTGAGACGACGCGCGATCTTGGAGGTAGTCTTTCTACTGAAGCCGCAGGCGCCGCCATTTGTCGACGGCTCGGATGATTGTCCGACAAACGTCAGTTTGTCGATGGAGCTTCAAGAACGTTCCGCATCAGTGGTCACTAGATCGACAAACTGAAGTTTGTCGGACATAACATGCTCTCAGCCGAAATCATTGCCATTGGTTCGGAGTTGCTCGCTCCGGATCGCACAGACACCAACAGTCTCTGGCTCACCGAGAAACTCAACAGCATCGGCATTGAAGTCAAACTAAAGACAATCGTCGGCGACGACGACGCGCGACTCGAAGAGACGATCAAGGACGCCGTGAAGCGTTCGCGCGTTGTGATCACGACGGGCGGACTCGGTCCAACCGAAGACGACATCACGCGCAAGGTGGCGGCGCGCGCGCTTGGTCGCCGGCTGTTGCTCGATGAAGACGTGCTTGCCTGGATTCGTGGCCGCTTTGAAAGTTTTGGACGCACAATGCCCGAACGGAATTCGCGTCAGGCGATGGTGATTGACGGCGCGGAAGTCCTCGATAACCCCAACGGAACCGCGCCCGGACTCTTCATTGAACACGAAGAAACGTCGGTGGCGTTGTTGCCCGGACCGCCGCGCGAGATGCGTCCGATGTTTGAAAACTTCGTGAGGCCGCGCCTGACCGAAAAGGCTGGGAACCTGCGAGTCGTGCGGCGCCTGCTGCGCGTCGCGGGCATGGGCGAGTCGGCAGTTGATGAATTGATCGCGCCGGTCTATTTGAAATACGACAATCCGCAAACCACGATTCTTTTCAATCAGAGCGAGATCGAATTGCAACTGACAGCGCAAGCAAGAACGGAAGCCGAAGCGGAAAATTTGCTCGACCGTTTATCAGAACAGCTTGAAGAAAAGCTCGGCCACGCGATCTTTGCATTTCGCGGCGAGACGATGGAGCAAGTCATCGGTCTGAAGTTGGCCGTCGGTGGTTTTACAGTTGCGGTGGCCGAGAGCTGTACCGGCGGCTTGATCGCCCAGCGACTGACGGACGTGCCCGGGGCGTCGAAATATTTCATCGAGGGCGTTGTTGCCTATTCAAATGACGCAAAGACGCGGACGCTCGGCGTCGAGCCCGTTCTATTGTTGGAACATGGCGCCGTCAGCGCACCGGTTGCCGAAGCGATGGCCGAAGGCGTGCGCCGGCGCGCGAACACTGATTTTGGTCTTTCCGTTACCGGCATCGCGGGGCCGGACGGCGGCACTGAAGAGAAACCCGTCGGTCTCGTTTACATCGCACTCGCGGACGACGCGCACACCGAACATCGCAAAGTCAAAATTCCCGGCGATCGTAATTTGATTCGTTGGCGCGCCTCACAAGCGGCGCTCGATCTGCTGCGAAGAAGGTTGATCTGAACCAAGCGTCTGGCACCAGAAGGTTAATATGAACGAATATCGTGGCGGGAAGATCGACCTCAGCGGGAACAAACCGCGAGGCCTGCCGTTTCTGAATCCGTTGTACGGACTGCCGCCGTATCAATACACCGGCGACGTTGTTTTGATGATCGTCTACGAGGCCGAAGCGGGAGCGATTCGCGAAGTGTTGCCGCGCGAACTCGAGCCACTGCCGGGCAACACTGTAGCGATGTGCTTTTTTCTTTGCCCCGACGTTACAGGAATGGGCGCGCACAACTTCACGATGCCGTGCATTCCGGTGCGGTATGGTGATTATGCGGGTCAGTTCATTCCCTACTTGTACACGAGCACAGACGCGAGCCTCGCGTGCTATCGAGAGATTCAGGGATGGCCGGCTGTCTTGGGAGAAACTGAAATCGTAGAAAACGACGGCAAGGTGCAGGCGCGGGTGGTGCGCAACGGCCGCGAGATCATCAATGCGACTGCGCAAGTCGGCGGAGAGATAATTACCTCGCTCGACTTTCTGCCGGTCATTCTTTACAAAGAAATTCCGAGCTTCGATGGCCAGTCGTGTGATGCGGCTTACTTCGTGGCCTCAACCTCACGACTTACCAATCTCAAGTTCCAGGCCGGCAGTGGAGAACTGAGCTTTCCCGATACAGGAGACGATCCAATAGCGCGCCTCGCGCCCGTCAAGATCACCAGCGCGCTCTACGGCACATTGGACGACTTCTATCCTGAAAGTATCAGAGTGCTGACCTGAAGTAGAATCTACTGCGACAACAGATCAGAAAGTGCAATTGTAAGACTTCATCGCAGTGCGCTGCTGCTCGATCATCATCTTGCAAGCCTGGGCTAACCCTGCTTTGCCTTGTGGCGTCGCTGCGGCCTTGCGCCATTCGTCTCGCCAGTTCGTCAGCATCGCTTTGTATTGGGCCTTCGCTGCCTCGGGGACGTTCTTTGAGACACAGGCGTCGTAGGCGGCGATGAATTCGTCGCATTCGGCCACGCCGACTTTTTCTCCGCTAGCCGCGGCCGGGCTGCTCGATGCGCCGGCTGGCTTGTCGCCCGCCATTGAATTGTTGTTATTAGTGGTCGCAGATTTGTAACATCCGACCAACAAGAGAGCGCCTACGGCGCACAGCATGATGAAAAATGTTTTTAGCATTTCGAACCTCCTTAAGGCCTGACGGATCAAACGATCCGAACCAACTGAAGCTAAGGATTGAAAAGCGCCGCAATAATACACGAGAATAATCACACTTGCAGCAACTGAGCAGCGCCCGATTCTCGGTACGCGAAAAGTTGGATTCAACTGATCATGGAAACTCTCAGTGAGAAAATCAAAAGAGTCCTGCAGGAAGAGGTCGATATTGTTCCCTACAATCCCGCCTGGCCGCGGATGTTTGAAGAAGAAAGGAGTCATCTGCTTGCGACGCTGCCACCTGAGTTAATCAAACGCGTCGAACATTTTGGCAGCACGGCGATACCTGGCCTCGCGGCAAAACCGATCGTAGATATTTTAGTGGAAGTCACATCGCTGGAAGAAACAAAACGGAGGATCGCGCCCATACTGGAGGCGCAAGGGTACGATTATTTTTGGCGGCCAACGCATGGCGACGACGGTCCGCCATTCTATGCCTGGTTCATCAAACGCGATTCCGCGGGCGTCCGCACGCATCACATTCACATGGTCGAGAGTGATTTTGAGCATTGGGACCGATTGCTGTTTCGTGATTACTTGATCCAACGTCCGGAGATTGCGAAAGAATATGAAAACTTGAAGTTAGATCGCGCTCGCGACTATCCAAACGATCGAATCGCCTACACGAACGGGAAAACAGAATTCATTGTGCGCGTGACGCTGGCGGCGAAGAAATACTACGGCGGTAGGCAGTAGGCAGGAGGCAGTGGTCCTACGATCTCAGGTCTGAGTTGTATCCATTCAACGAACCTGCGAAGCAGGCGGAAGAAGGTAGCCAGGTGCAAGCGGCCCTGGCCGCGCAGCGCCTGGAAGAGATATTCTCACGTGCACACCGCGCCCTGAAGGGGTGCGGAGAACTCCGACTCAAGGAGAATCAACTCATGCCGTCAACTCATCTTAGTCTTCACTATCATCTCGTGTTCAGTACGAAGGATCGATTACCAACGATCACAAAAGACTGCCGCGATAATCTTCACGCGTATTTGGGTGGCATCACACGCGAGCTGAAAGGTGTGCCGCTCGCAATCGGTGGCGTTGAGGATCATGTTCATCTGCTCGTCGGTTTGCGCGCTACTCACCGATTGGATTATGTGCTGCGCGATGTCAAATCAGGTTCGTCGTTGTGGGCCCATGACACGGCGGGCAGGCGCAAGTTTGATTGGCAGCCTGGCTATGCGGGAGTAACAGTCAGTCCATCCCAACTCGAAAGAGTGAAGCGGTACATCCTAAATCAAGAAAAGCATCATCAGCGGCAGAGTTTTCAGGAGGAGTATCTTGCCTTGTTGAAGCTGAGCGGGATCGAGTACGACGAGCGGTATGTTTGGTGATCGTCTTCGCGCACTTTCAGCGCGCGCGAATCTAATCAACACCGATCCAGGGGCTACGCGTCGTTGACGCTTGCCCCTGGCTACCTTCTGCCGCGCCTGCGGCGCTCGGCGCATCTGATCTCGATAAAGAACCTGCCCTGCAGACCTTGTCTGGTTTAGCTAGAAGAACTAAATTAGCTGCAAAATTTTCTTCGGAGGTCGAGATGAATAGAACAGTCGGCAGTAAGCAGTGGGCAGTGGGCAGAAGCGTCATTCTTTTGTTGAGTCTGTTCCTGGTCCCGTTTTACGTTACCGCGCAGGACATGAGCAGCCATAACCACATGACCCCGAGTTCTCTAGAGAATCCTGAGCTGATGCAGGATTGGGCGAAGCAGCGGCTGGCGAAATCGCCGCGACACCAGGAGTGGGTCAAGGTCAAGAACGGCAATCGAGAAGTCAACAGTTTCATCGTCTTTCCCGAAGTGAATAAGAAGGCGACCGCCGTGGTCGTCATTCACGAAAACATGGGATTGACTGATTGGGTGCAAAGCCTGGCCGATCAGTTAGCCGAAGCGGGTTACATTGCCATCGCCCCCGATCTACTTTCAGGCATGGGACCGAACGGTGGTGGAACAAGTGCGATGCCCGACAGAAACGCTATCGGCCTGGCCTTCCGCGATCTGCCGCCCGATCAGATCACCGCTGATCTGAACGCGGTGGCGGATTACGTTTCGAAACTGCCCGCCGCTAACGGCAAAGTTGCCGTCGCTGGTTTCTGTTGGGGCGGCTCGCAAACTTTTCGCTTTGCGACGAATCGGCCAACCTTGAAAGCAGCGTTCGTATTTTATGGCTCGGCGCCGGTGACTGGGCCGCAGGGCAGTCAAGTAATTGATAAGGACGCGCTGGGCCGCATCAGTGCGCCCGTCTACGGTTTTTACGCCGGCAACGATATGCGCATTGACGCAACCGTGCCGCCGACTACCGACGCGATGAAAGAATTGAAGAAGATGTATGAGCCCGTCACTTACGAAGGCGCGGGTCACGGCTTCATGCGCGATGGCGAAGCGCCTGAGCCAAAGCAGCCCGCTGCTACAGGCAATGCTGAAGCTGACAAAAAAGCGACTGAGAATTATCAAAGGAATCTCGAAATCCACAATGCCAACATCAAGCAGCGTCCGATCGCCTGGGCGCGATGGATGAAGATTCTCGCGAAGCTGTGAGCGAGCAAAGGGCAAGGGCAAAGCCTGAACGATCCACGAAGTGACACCAAACAGGCGGCAGGCTTGGTGCTTCGGATGATTTCGCGGTTTCAAAGCTCCGTAGGAGCGCCATATTTATAGAACCCGAATCGGAGAACCCCGCTCAGCTCCGTAGGAGCGGCATAGGGTCAGCGGATGTCGCTCCTAACGGAGCTTACCGACTCTTCCTGGCCGGCCGTTCTATAAATATGTTACTCCTACGGAGCTTAGGGCACACTTCACAAGTTGGTAAAGTTGGGTAGCGTTTCTTGACGAACTAAGCAGCAAACAGGAATGTGCCAAGCAAACTCACACGTGCATGCATTTATGAAACTCAGTAACAAGCGAACTCTTCGAGCAACTCTCGTTTGTATTTTTTCCGCGGTACTCTTCTGCGCTGCGTCATCAAGCGTTTTTATCTCTCACACAAACGCGACTCTATCAACCGACAAGAGTCTAAGAGTCGATCTGTTGTTGCTGAGAGGAAGGGTCGTCGATGGTTCCGGCTCAAAACCAGGAGTTGCCGATGTCGGCATTCAGGGCGATCGGATTGTCTTTATCGGCGACGCAGCCAAGTCTCACGTCACTGCCACGCGCACCATTGATTGCAGCGGACTGGTAGTCGCGCCCGGCTTCATCGATCCGCACACTCACACGATGGAAGATCTCTCGGATCCAAAGCGCAACAGCAACGAAGACTATTTGATGCAGGGAGTCACGACCGTCATCACCGGCAATGACGGCGCCAGCGCCCGGTCCATCGCGGACACGCTCAGCAAATGGGAGCGGCAAGGCATCGGCACTAACGCCGCGCTGCTCGCGGGTCATGGAACGATTCGCACTCAAGTGTTGGGCGCGGGCGATGTGCAGCCGTCGCCGGAGCAGCTCGACGAGATGCGCAAGCTGATGGAGCAGGCGATGGACGATGGCGCGTTCGGCATGTCAACCGGTCTTTATTACGTGCCCGGCGTGTACTCAAAAACGGAAGAAGTGATCGAGCTGGCGAAGGTGGTCGCGTCCAGAAGCGGTGTTTACGATACGCACATGCGCGACGAAGATTCGTACTCGATTGGTCTGCTCGGATCGATTCGCGAGACGCTGCGCATCGGCCGCGAGGCAAAGATTCCGGTGCACATCTCGCACATCAAGGCGCTTGGCCCGGAAGTGTGGGGCCAGAGCAACGCCGCGATCAAACTCATCAAGCAAGCGCGCGCGAAAGGAATTGAGGCCACCGCGAACCAGTATCCCTACACCGCTTCCGGGACCAGTCTCGTGGACGCGATGGTGCCGCGCTGGGCGCAGGCCGAAGGTCGCGGGCAACTGCAAAGAGTAATCGAAGATCCGAATTCGCGATCGCGACTGATGGCGGACATGGAAGCGAATTTGAAACATCGTGGCGGCGCCGATTCATTGTTGATTACACGCGCGCGCGATCGTCAATTGATCGGCAAGTCTCTCGGCGCAGTAGCGAAAGAGCGAAACAAGACACCAGTCGAAGCAGCCATCGACATCATTAAGTCTGAAGGGAACGTAAGTGTCGCGTCCTTCAACATGAGCGAGCGCGACATTGAAAACTTCATGGTGCAGAAGTTTGTGATGACTGGCTCGGACGGCTCGGCGGGTCATCCGCGCAAATACGGAACGTTTCCCAAAAAATTGCGCGAGTATGTTTACAATAAGAAACTCATCACGCTTCAGTTCGCCGTGCACGCCTCGAGCGCGTTGACGGCCGAAACCTTCCGCATCCCGCAGCGCGGACGCCTCCGTGGCGGCTACTTCGCGGATGTAATTGTCTTCGATGAAAAGACCGTAGCCGACCGCGCAACCTACGAACAAGCGGAAGTGCTGGCAGTGGGAATGCGATATGTGATCGTCAACGGCAAGCTGGCAGTCGAAGACGGAAAGTACACCGGCACCCTCGCCGGCCGACCACTACGCAAGACCAAACCGTAAGTCCGTTGGAGAGTCTGTGAGCTTTGAGTTATGCGACGTGTGAATCAGCTGCGTTCACACGACTTTGCTGGCAGGGTTACTAGACCAGCCGTTGAGAGTCTGTGTCAAAACTCACTCGGCGAGCGTCTGAATGACTGACTTTAACGCAAAGCACGCAAAGGGGAGCCGCAAAGGAACGCAAAGCACAACACCTTTGCGTTCTTTGCGAAGAACTTTGCGACCTTTGCGTTTCAATACTCATGCTTTGATTGTTCCCATCCGAGTTTTGACACAGCCTCTTGACGGCTGGGTGGATGCGCAACAGAATCCTTCAGCCCGTTTCAACAGGCTTCTCATGAGGCTTTAGCCGTGCTGCTAAAGCGTTTAAGGGAAGCACGCTAAAGCGCGCTACGATCAGCAGTCCCGCGTTGACCCAGCGCTCAAAGCGCTGGTCTATGAACCCTTCGGGAAAGCCGTCTGAAGACGGCTTGAGGCCACCAAGTATTTCGAATATCCTTGGCTAGTCTTAGCATCGACGTCGGTTACTTCGTGGCTCTTGACCACGCTACTGCTGCGGCACTAATCTTGAGGACATGAATTATCAGGATTACATCACTATTGATCCAAATAAGCGCGGCGGAAAGCCCTGTGTTCGCGGCTTGCGAATTACCGTCTATGAGGTGCTTGAGTATTTGGCTTCCGACATGACTGAAGATGAAATTCTGGAGGATTTCCCTGACCTCACGCGCGAGGATCTGAAGGCATGCATTGCCTTTGCCGCCGACCGTGAGCGCAGGCTGCTTACGGTGCCCGCCGCATGAAGCTGCTCTTCGACGAGAATTTGTCGCCCAAACTGGGGCCGCTTCTCGGTGATCTCTTTCCTGATTCGGTTCACGTGCGCGACGTTGCGTTAAAGGCAGCCGATGATCCGATCGTTTGGAAATACGCCGCAGACAACGGTTTGATGATTTGCTCAAAAGACTCGGACATGCATCAGCGTAGTTTTGTTTTCGGATACCCACTGTTTGCCGAGCCGTGTCGAATCAGTCCCTTCGTTGCCGCGCTCACTGCCGCACTTCGACCATAAAACCGAAATCGCCACAGAGGCACAGAGTCACAGAGAAGCCGCCGATCTCGTTGAACCATAGCGTTCTTTAACTTGATTAGCCGGTCGCTACCGCTCTCGGTTTCGGTAACAGCGCTAATCGCCGCGCCCGTTCAACTGCTATGTTACGCGCTAGTATTCCCTGAGCGAGTGTGCCAGAATTGCCGCCTCAATCCTTAGTTGATCCACCTCTCATTTCCATGACTGGTTAGAGGTGGTTGGGCTTTAAGAACGACCTCGACAATCAAAGAGAATGATCTAAAAAAGGAGACAAACAAATGGCTGAGCAAATTAGGACTGCCACCGGGAAACTCGCTTTCCTCCGCGTTCACAGGTTAGGCAGCGGTTTCGGGCCGTCCGGGGATTTCATTGACGTGGAAGTTGTCATCGGTATCAAGGGGGCGCAAGGTGGGTTTGGCTGCACGTTGCGCAACGACAACAACCGCTTTGCGCACGCGGGTATGCTCGATCTGCTACGCGATGTCTTCAACACCGATACGGTTGTGGAAGTAGAGTACACGCTTGATCCGGGAGAGTTCGGCAAGATCAACGGCACCATTCTTCGCGTTACGCGTAGGAAATAAAGGCCGCAGTTCTTCGGTCCGGGATGAAGATTGATCCGAAGATACGTCTGGCGCCGACAGAAATAATCCGTCGTTTCCAGATGACTTGAGGCCAACAATGAAAGCTCTCATCGTCAAGTCTTCGGATTGAAACATTCTCAGACAAAGTTTTAACCTCAACTCGAACAAGTTGCAGCTTGATTCCGAAAGGGCCGCTTACATGAGCACGATTAATACTAATGTCAGCCAGGATCGTATCTGCGCGACGCGAGCGATGAAAAACGCCAAGCATATCAGAGCTGTCGCGCCGCAAGTCTTTCCGGCAGTCGAGCCGCTGGACGGCTTCGCCAGCGTCCTGCCGTTCGACGTGCTGAACCGCTTTCATCGCATGACGGATGATGAGCTTCGCCGTCACCCGCATCTGCTGGAGGCCGCCCACAAACTGCGTCAGCGGGCGCCCTCCGGCAGCGCTCTGTCCGCCACGAGTCTCTCGCTCTTCAAGGGCACTGTGCACCTCGCTAAGATAACGTTTAATGACGACGGAGCCATCAGGACCTTCAGCGACGCCGACATGGCGACGGTGCTTCAATATCTCAAGGTCGCCGCCCCCGCCATCATCGAATACACCTCGCAATACGGCGAATGCCGTCTGGATGTCTCGCCGAATATTCTGCAACTGCAGGTGGATGTCCACCTGGGCAAATACAATGACGATATGCTGCAAGGCTTTATCAAAACGCTCTTAAGCAGTAATAATCTTCCCCACAAGAGCTCTTGCATCGTCGTGTTCAATCCGGACGGCGTCGTCAATACGGATGGCGATGGCTCAAAGGGAATCGGCGGCTACCATGATTCGGTCTCGGGATCGCCCTACTGTTTCTGTAACGTGGGAGGGAGCAACTATACAGTTCAAGACCGTCAGAACCATTACGCAGAAACCCTCAGCCACGAGCTAGCAGAGATGGTCGTGGATCCGCAGGCTGATTTCTCAAACCCGGAAGTCTGCGATGCGTGCGCCGGAAACTGCAATAACAAATGGCTGGCCTTTTTCGCCACAGACTCATCCGGCGCCCCTCATTACCTTGAGTCCGCCAGGAAAGTTCCCCCGCCTCCCTTCAACCACGACTTCTTCATCGCCGCCGTAGCTAGACCCAAAAACGCAAACGATTGTCCCCCGCCTGAGAGCGGATGTAACTATGCGGCGCCGGGAGATAAACAATCGCCTGGGCAAATTAAGACTGCCACCGGGAAACTCGCTTTCCTCCGGGTTCATAGGTTAGGCAGCGGTTTCGGGCCGCCCGCGGATTTCATTGACGTCGAAGTCGTCATCGGTATCAAGGGGGCGCAAGGTGCGTTTGGCTTCACGTTGCGCAACGACGACAACCGCTTTGCGCATCAGGGTATGCTCGACCTGCTACGCGATGTCCACCGCTCCGATACGGTTGTGGAAGTGGAATATACGCTTGCTCCGGAAAAATTCGGCACAATCAATGGCACCATCCTTCGCGTTACGCGTAGGAAATAAAGGCCGAAGTTCGTCGCCGGTATTGCCCTGTTACAAAACTTCGTCATAACTTTTGATTTTCACGGCGGCGCCGTGATCCTCGAATTCGTATGAGGCAATGCAACGCCGAACACTTCGTTTGCCCGGAGCGCCCTCTTTAGCTTGTTCTTTGCTTTCAAGGTTGTTCATAATCGCCGCGCACGGTCAACGCTGAGGTCCCACGGCTTTGCTTCCTCTACCTCAAACACTTCTTGAAGGTTTTGCCACGAGATCAGCGTGGGCGGTGTTCTCAATCAAAGACGAGAAGATGAACTGAAATCCAAAACCTTGTAATTCCTCTGCTCATCTGAGGTGAAGACCCATGTCGAGAATCAGCAGTCTCTTATTTTGCGCTTTGTTAGTCGCCTCTGTTTTCAGTCTGTCTCTTGCACAAACCAGCGCCCCTGCGACTACTCAAGCCGATAAGGTCCAAGCCGAGAAGTGGCGTGAAGATTTGCGCTACATGGCTGAGGAAATGCCGAAGTACCACAAGACTCTTTTCCACACCATAACGCGCGAGCAGTTCGAGAGCGCAATCAAAAAACTTGACGAACGAATCCCTTCGCTGGCCAGACATCAAATTATCGTCGAGATGGCGCGAATCGTGGCGATGGTTGGCGATGGACATACTAATATCGCGCCCACCCGCGATCCGAAAATCGGCTTTCGCACTTATCCCATCAAACTATACTTCTTCAAAGATGGTTTGTACGTTCGGGCGGCAACTCGTGAACACGCGGACCTCGTCGGAGCGCGCGTCGACAAAATAGGGAAGCTTTCCGTCGAGCAGGCATACAAAGCCGTGCGCGAAATTATCGGGCGAGACAACGAGATGGATGTGAAGTACTTTGCCGCCAATCTCCTGGTTATGTCGGAAGTGCTTCACGCGCTCGGTCTGATCGACGATATGGAGAACGCCAGATTCATCGTCGAGCGCCGAGGCGAACAAAGCATCGTAGACCTCAAGCCGTTTGGACCGGCGGATCTGATCCCACCCGATACAGACACGACCTGGATGCCTACAGCAGGCTGGATTGACGCGCGTGGAAGTTCGCAAGCGCCGGTGTTGGGATATCCGAACGCCCAATCAACGCCTCTTTGGCTGAAAGATCCGTTGAATAAGTTTTGGTTTGAATACTTGGCTGATTCGAAAACGATTTATGTGCAATTCAACCAGGTTGGGAATAAAGAGGATGAGACAGTCGAAGCTTTCGCAAAGCGTCTCTTTGCTTTTGTAGGGGCCAATCCGGTTGATCGATTCGTTCTCGATCTTAGATTGAATCGAGGCGGAAACGGCGAATTCAATCGGCCTCTACTTCTCGGCATTATCAGATCTAAAATTGATCAGAAGGGCAAGCTGTTTACGATCGTTGGTCGCAGCACGTGGTCAGCAGCTCAATTTCTAACCAACGAACTGGAGAAATATACGAACACGATATTCGTCGGTGAACCAACCGGCGGGAAAGTAAATAGCTATGGCGATTCTCGCAAGATCACGCTGCCCAACAGCGGGATCACCGTGCGCGTCTCAACTCTCTGGTGGCAGGAAGACGAGCGCGACACCCGCCAATGGACCGCGCCGCAAATCGCTGCTGACCTAACGTTTGAAGATTACCGCGACAATAATGATCCCGCGCTGAGGGCCATCCTCAACTATGTTCCAAAGAAGCCCCTGGCGGATTTGTTGAAGGAGGCTGCGCTGTCCAACGATTTCAAATTGGCAGCCGAAAGATACCGCGAATGGAAAGCCGACCCTGTTAATGAATACGTGAATGCCGAGCCGCTGATGACGCGCCTGGGTTATGAACTGATGGCCATGAAACGGTTCGATCAAGCTATTGGAATCTTCAAGCTCAATGTTGACGCCTTTCCACAATCAGCCAATGTCTACGACAGTCTTGGCGAGGCGTATATGACGAGTGGTAATCGAGAATTGGCCATCCTGAATTACGAAAAGGCACTCGGGTTGAATCCAAATATGAGGTCGGCTACTGAAGCTTTAAGAAAGCTCCGCGGAAAGTAAGATGATGCCTGATTCCAACTTCGTCTTTACAGCATCCGTGTGACAGCTTTACTTCTGCTCTACACGAACTATTGACTTACACTTAACGGGAAGAATATTGTGGCCGCTCAAGGTTGCTTTCCATGCGACTACTTCGCACAACACTTCTTTTCGCCGCCGCGCTACTGATGGGTTTCGCGGCGATCATGAACGCGACCGTGAACGTCCCTCATCTTCGCGAGGACATGATGGAGATCAACGTGCGGCCGACGTTGCTGGGTGCGGTGTTATTGGGTTTGCACTTCAGTACGTTTGCGATGTTCGCATTCGCCTGCGTTGTCCTCGTCGGCGCAATCCAGTCTTTACGAGCGGCTGTCATTGCGCGACTACCGCTGTCTATCGTTGCTGTTACCTATATTGCATTCGGTATCGTGGCCTTCGTCTGGAGCGGGAGCCATCACACGCTGGGGTATGTGCTCATGGGAGTTCTGATTCTTGGCGCGGTTGCGATTCGAGAACCGCGCTAGGTATTCAGGAGGTATACTGTGAATCCGTTCTGTAAACTGCACAGTTACACCGGCGCCTAGATCTCTTGTCAGTGAAAAGTATTTTTCTGAGGCGAATTTTCCTTTGCGTCTTTGCGCCTTTGCGGGAAACTTAAGTTGTTGTTAGCGTATTGCAAGTGAGAGTGAAAGCAGTTTCCCGCAAAGGCGCAAAGGCGCAAAGTCTCCTCCTGGTCTGAGGCCGAGCCTCGCTAGCATTTTGCATGTATCGCACACTGAATAAGCTTTTCACGTTTTTCTTTATGGTGGTGCTTGGTAGCGGCGCATCTCTCGGAATTGATCCATCTCAGGCGCGTTTCAGCTTTCCCACTACTGACAGGGTTGTTGCCGCTAAATCGCATCGCTTCAAAATTCGCACGATTACCGCGGGCGTCAATCTCAAGAACACAACGGACGTTGCCACCGTCGAATCGGCAATCAAGTTTCTGCAGCAGGCGAAAAAGGAATTCACGGATGAAGGATACGAGATTCAAACTGTGCGCATCGCGACCCAGCCGCTGCCTGAGTATCTCAACGGCAAATCGCGCAACGACGCGCTGGCGGACCTCAAAAGGCTTGACGAGATCGTTTCCGCTGGAGGTGTGCTGCTTAGCATTGGACCTGTAATCACGGATGATCGTCATGATTTGGAATTTCCCTCGTGGGCCACGCGACTTGTTAAGGAAACGAAGAATATCAATTTTAGCGTGACGGTTGCGTCCCCTGCGCGAGGCATTCACAGTCAAACCGCGCTCACCGCTGCTGAAACGATCGTAGCTATTAGTAAAGCAAGTCCTGGCGGCGAAGGGAATTTTCGTTTCACCGCCGCGGCGAATTGTCTAGCGGGTACGCCATTCTTTCCGGTCGCCTATCATCAAGGTCGGGACGCGTTCAGCATCGGACTGGAAACACCCGGCCTGTTGCAAGAAGCTTTTGAGCAATCCAAAGACATCGAAGAAGGGAAGTCGAAACTCAAGACTTTGCTCGAGTCTGAACTGGGCCCAGTTGAAAAGTTGGCGTTGGGAATCTCGCGCAACGAACATCGTGAGTATTTAGGAATTGATACTTCGCCGGCACCGTCAAAAGACGCGAGCATCGGCGCGGCAATCGAGGCTCTTACGCATGTTCCGTTTGGGAGTGCGTCAACGCTGGCTGCGTGCGCCGCGATCACGGATGTGCTCAAGAGCCTCAACATCAAAACCTGTGGCTACTCTGGATTGATGCTTCCCGTGCTGGAGGACCCAGTGCTCGCCACACGCGCTGCCGAAGGGCGTTACAGTGTTCGAGAGTTGCTGCTCTATTCCAGCGTGTGCGGCACCGGCCTCGACGTAGTTCCGTTAGCCGGTGACACGTCAGCGAGGGAACTAGCAGCATTGATTCGCGATGTCGCCGCGCTTTCTACCAAACTTCACAAACCGCTTTCGGCTCGTCTCTTCCCGATTCCCGGAAAGAAGACTGGCGAGCGCGCGGAATTCACTAATCCCTTTCTTACAAGCTCGATTGTCATGAAACTGGATTGAGGAGAAACGCTATGAAGAAACCCATTGTCTCTCTTCTTGCTTTGATGTTGGTGCTCGGGTTAGGACGGTCGGCACGGACGCAGGAAGCGGCCACGCTCAATGGTCTGAAACAGGAAGCTGTAAGTGAAGTCGACAAGCTGCAAGTGTTAACGCAGCAGATGGTCGATCAGATTTTTAGTTACAGCGAGCTTGGCTTTCAGGAGTACGAAACATCGCGATATCTCACCGGCATGCTGGAAAAGAATGGCTTCAAGGTAGAACGCGGCGTCGTCGGAATGCCGACGGCCTGGGTGGCGAGCTACGGATCGGGCAAGCCGGTCATCGGCTTCATCACCGACATCGATTGCATCCCGCGCGCTTCGCAGAAACCGGGAGTCGCTTATCACGATCCGATCGTCGAAGGCGCGCCCGGACACGGCGAAGGTCACAACTCCGGAATGGCCGTGAACGTCACCGCCGCGTTGGTCTTGAAGCAGTTGATGGAAAAGCACAAGCTGGCGGGCACGATCAAGATATTTCCCGGCGTCGCGGAAGAACTGGTCGGTGCGAAAGCTTTTTTTGTGCGCGCGGGATTGTTCAAAAACGTAGACATCATGCTCGGCTGTCACGTCGACAGCGATTTCGCGACCAACTATGGCCAGCCCGAACGCAACAGCGGTCTGATTTCGGTGCAGTACTTTTTTCACGGCAAGTCAGCGCACGCCGCGGGGGCTCCGTGGTCAGGACGCAGCGCGCTTGATGCGGTTGAGTTGATGAACATCGGCTGGAACTATCGCCGCGAGCATCTGCGTTTGCAGCAGCGTTCGCATTACGTCGTCATCAACGGCGGCGATCAGCCAAACGTGGTGCCGTCCGAAGCCGCCGTCTGGTATTACTTTCGCGAATTGGATTACGCGCACATCAAAGAGCTTTACGAACTCGGCAACAAGATGGCCCAGGCCGCCACCATGATGACGGACACGACCGTAACTCAGCGCGTGGTTGGTTCTGCGTGGCCGAATCATTTCAACAAGGTTGTGGCTGAAGTTCAGCAGAAAAACATTGAAGCCGTCGGCATCCCTGTGTGGAGCGAAGCGGATCAAACGCTCGCCAAAGCTTTGCAAAAAGAGATTCACGCTAAAGAAGAAGGGTTGAAGACAAAAGTAAAAGCACTCGAACCGCCGAAAGAATCAACGGGCGGCGGCTCCGACGACGTGGGTGACATTTCGTGGAATGTGCCGATGGTGTACCTGCGCTATCCGGCGAACATCCCAAACCTGCCGGGCCACAGTTGGGAAAACGGGATCGCCATGGCCACACCCATCGCGCACAAAGGCTCGACGGCGGGCGCGAAAGTGCAGGCAATGACGGCGCTTGATTTCCTGCTCTCACCCGAACTTATTAAGCAGGCCTGGAACTACTTTCGCGACGTGCAAACAAAGGACGTCAAGTACACGCCACTGATCAATCCGGCCGACCAGCCGGCGATTGAACTCAACAAGGACAAGATGGAAAAGTTTGTGCCGGAGTTGAAAAAGTATTATTACGATCCCACGAGATACAAAACTTACCTTGAGCAACTCGGCATAAAGTATCCAACCGTCAGGAATTGAGAGGTCCATGTGGCACCCGGTTTCTGTCGCGCTCAGTTTGTGATAAGGCACGCAATATGGTTTGATCTTAGGCGGAAGATTTCGGCCTATCTATTTTGCTAGACCGGACACGAGGAAGAAAGATGCTCCGGATTGGCAACTGCAAGAACGTTATCCTTAACAGACAAGTTCGATTTGCATTCCTGACTCTAACGCTCTTAATCGCACATCCTCTCGGTAACACTCTCGCTCAGAAGCAAAAATCCCAGAGCCTGGAACAGAAGCTTAACGAGCCGCCGCAGGAGCCGTCGGATGATGTCCTTCGCATCAGCACCGATTTAGTCCAAACCAGTGTTGCGGTTTTCGACAAGAGAGGTAAGTTCGTCGACAACCTGGGTCCGGAGAATTTCGAGTTGTATGTTGATGAAAAGCCGCACGCTCTTTTGTTCTTTGAACGCGTCATCAACGGAATTCGCGACCCGCTGAAATCCGATAGCACAGCGCGCCAGGCCCAGCAATCGCAAAAGTTGGCTAACGCTGAAAGCGCTGGTCGTCTGGTGTTGTTCTTTGTGGACGATCTGCATCTTTCCGCCGAGAGCATCACTCGTTCGCGCAATATGTTGTTGAACTACATTGAGAAACAGATGGGCGAAAGCGATCAAGCGATCATTGCTTCGCCCTGCGGCCAAATCGGTTTTCTTCAGCAGTTGGCGGACGACAAGGACGTGCTGAGGGCGGCTGTCGAGCGATTGAAGTATCGCCCGACGCCAATGCAAGATACCGATCGTCCGACGATGTCGGTTTACCAGGCGCTCGCAATCGAGAGAAATGATGAAAGCGTTCTCAAGTATTTCGAAAACGTTTTACTGAGCAGCGTCCTGGCCGCTCAAGCCAAAATCAATCCTAGAATGGCTCGAGACGCAGCCGAGCGCATGACGAGAAGTCGCGCCGGTAGAATTGTCCGGCAGGCTGATTTCACGATAACTCAAACACTTGCGTCGTTGAATAGTTTCGTGCGCTCATCGGCCCAGGTGCCTGGGCGCAAAGTCGTCGTTTTCATCTCTGATGGTTTCTTAGTCAATCCGCAACATCCAGATGCTCGTAATCGCCTGCAACGTATCACGGACGCGGCGGCGCGAACCGGCGCCGTGATCTACGCAATTCAGGCGAGTGGACTGACAACCAGCTTTCCGGACGCGAGCAGCGACGCAGTCTCGCTTGACGGCGACACAGGGCGCCTTATGGGAGAGGACATTGCCAGTCAAGATCCGTTAACTGAACTTGCGGCAGATACGGGTGGGCGAGCGCTGCTCAACGCAAACGATCTCAATCGCAGCATGGCAAACGCGCTGAAAGAATCGAACGACTATTATCTGCTCGCCTGGCGGCCGGACACAGAGTTGCTTCAGCAAAAGGGATTTCATCACATCAGGGTGGGCATCAAAGGGCATCCCGATCTCACCGTGATGGTGAATCGAGGTCTGTTTTCAGAAGAGCGACCTGCAGTAGTCAACGCGCGCGCTCAAGCACAGAAACCTCAGGGAAGCTCTCTGATCGACGAACTCGCCGCAGCCATACGCGGTTCGGTCGGCAACGACAGGCTGAAGACTTACCTCACAGTCAATTACATGGATGCACCGAAGCGCGGCGGTTATTTATCTATCTTAATGCAGATGCAAACGCCCGTTTCAGCTGCAAATGATCAGCGGTCAGTAGCGTTCGATGTCGCAGGGGTCGTTTATGACGATTCGGGCAAGGTCACCGGCAGCTTCGTCAATCGACTGAATGCGGCCGACCCGAAAGCGGAAAATATCACTTACCTTGACGAGCTCAACATCAAGCCGGGATTGTATCAGGTGCGGGTCGCGGCTCGAGACGAACGCGGTCGTATCGGAACGGCGACGCAATGGATCAAGGTTCCTAACCTGTCTTCACACCAGCTTGCTCTTAGCAGCCTGCTTATAGGCGAGCGAGACGCAGCGGGAACGGCGACGGCCAGCAATAAAGTTCAATCCCAAAAAGCGCAGTTAAGAGTCGATCGACGTTTCGCTACGGCTTCGCGTCTCCGCTTTTTGACGTATGTCTATAACGCGGCCCGTTCCGCCGGCAGCGCATCGCCGCAGTTAGAAGTTCACTTCGAGATTTTTCACAACAACCAGACTATAGTTTCCACGACCCCGCGCAAGATCGAGACAACGGGCATCGATGATCTGGATCGCATCCCGTATGCCGGCGAGCTTTCGCTCTTCTCGATGCCCAGGGGCCATAGTATCCTGCGCGTCACTGTTACGGATCGCGTTGCCGGAAGAAGCGCGTCCCAGCAGGTTGCAATTGAAATCGAGTAAGAACAATCGACTGCGTTCAAACGTTCTGCGGAAAGAGAGCGATGTGGCAGTAGCTCGACCGTAAGGGAGGGCGCAAGGCACTTGAACCTCACATGTTATTCAAGATCGTCTACGCCGCGCCTTAGCGGAACGTTCCTTCCGTTCATGCGTTATGATGAGGGCGCTACAACTCGTTGAGAACAGTGCGTCGCGAATCTAAGTGATCTGGGAGTACTGCGGTTTTTTACGAGCCTTACCTCATGTATCAATTATCCTGTTCGGATTACAGAGGTCACCTAAGTCGGCAGATCCCGATTCGATGTGTGATTCTGCTTACGGTCTGCATCTTCGTGGGAGTCCCGCGTCATCAAGCATTGGCTCAATCGAAATCCGCCAGAACCGAAGCTTCTTCGCTTTGTAATCGAAATAACGCGTTAGAGATGATTCGGCAACAGATTGACGTCACTAAGACTTTTGACAATGCTGTCCGGCGCATTACTGTTTTGATTCGCGCAGCGGATCTGCTATGGCCTTTTGAGCAGGATAAGGCGCGCGCGGCTTTCACAGAAGCCTTTGAAGTAGCTGTACAAAATGAAAAAGAAAAAAGCGAGCAGTCGAAAGACAGCCGTTCGTTACTTATGGCAACCCCGGACCAACGATACGTTGTTATTCGTGCCGTTGCTAAGCGCGATTCTGCATGGGCGAAAAAGCTAACCGAGAAAATGCTGAAACTGGATCGTCAAAGTGGGGAGCAGGCGCCGATAAGAGATTCGCGGAACGACGTCTTAACAGCTCAAAAGCTGCTTGACTCGGCCACTCAACTGATACCTACGGACCCCAACGCAGCCGTCGATCTTGCCAGAGTCAGTCTCAATTACCCAGCCAGTTTCATGATAGCTAGATTCTTGTATAAGCTCGCCGAAGTGAATCAGCCGGCGGCCGATCAATTTTACGACCAGGCGCTGTCGGTTTACGCCGACAGACCGATGCGCGAGTTTCTTTATTTAGCAACTTATCCGTTCGCGTTTCGCTCGAGCGGAGACACACCGGTCTTTGGATTTTATTATGACGTGGTGCCGGCCAATTTCGTGACCAACAATTCAATGCAGCGCCGATTCGTCCAGACTCTGCTGCGACGAGCCCAACAAGCGCTGGAGGTACCGCTGGACGAAGGCGATAACTTTCGCAATGCGAACGGAACTCTCGTGGCGGGTACGGGACACATCTTGCAGGTATTGATCCGGATCGAGCCCCAGGTAAGGGAACGTCTACCTGATTTAATCGAGGCAGTGGTCCAGGCGCGAGAGCAGATCCTGACTTCGCTCCCAGTCGAGACGCAAAAGCAATTTGTGCCGCCCGGCTACAATGAGGTTTCATCCCCGCCGACGCAGACTTTTGACGAACGGATCGAGACGGCAGAGACGACTCCTAATGTAAACCAGCGCGAAGATCTTATTGTTGAAGCTGTTCTCTCATCTTCTGATAAGGAGAGTCTGGACGGCGTGATGCGTGCCATCGACAAGCTTAGCGATTCAAATATGCGCGAGACATTAATAGAATGGTTCTACTTCAACCGCGCAAAAGACTCTGTCACTGGCAAGCGATTTGACGAGGCCGAGAGCCTGGCGTCTAAAGTTAAAGGGCGGGAGCAACGCGCTTATCTTCACATGGAAATCGCAAGAGGGCTGCTGAATAGAAGGGAGATGCAGACGCATGCGCGCGAAGTTCTCGACGAGGCAATAAGCGAAGCCAACAAAGCTGGGATGACGATTTTTGCGGCGCGTACGCTGCTGACGGCGTCCAATCTCTATGTCAAGATAGATCCCAATCGCTCAATCTCAGTCCTCGGAGACGCCATCAATTGCATCAACCATATTAAGGCTCCGGATTTTTCCGCTGGCGATCGAACCCTGGTAAAAGAGCTCAAGAGAAAGAGCAACCCTGGCCGCTTCCTCATCAGGTTTTACATGCCAGGGCTCGATCCGGAAAACGCATTTCGTGAAATGGCGAAGACAGACTTTAACGATGTGCTCTCTCTTACCAGCTCTTTTGACGATAAGTTCCTGCGCGCGGTAACAACGCTTGCCGTGGCGGACGTCTGTCTGCAGCAATCGCAGCCGCCGCCCAAAGACCTAAAGAAGACGGCGAAGCCTTAAACTTCAGCACGCGTTCGCTGGTGACGCTATACGTTGTTAAGGATTAGCAAGGCAGTCCCCTCAAATATCCGCTGCTTCTCGGCGTCAGGAATGCCAAGGCTTTCAATCGATGAAACCGCACGATCGATTGAGCCGAGTAAGTGCGGATAGTCGCTGCCCATTACCATGTGTTCCGCGCCTACCATCTCGCGCACCATGTTCAAGGTGTAGGGACTAAATGAGACGGTGTCGTAATAGAGTTGTTTGAGGTAAGTGCTCGGCAGTTGATCGATCTTCGCGCGGCATTCGGCAAAGTCGCGCCAGCCGTTGTCCATGCGCTCCATCAAGTAGGGCACAGCGCCTCCGAGATGCCCGATGATCCAGCGAATATCCGCAAAATCACGAAACATTCCGTCGTAGCACATGCGCGCCACCGCGAGCGTGGTGTCAAACGGAAAACCGATGATTGGGCCTAACACATATTCGCGAAACGGCTCGGCGTTAAGCGGCAACATCGGATGAAGAAAAATGCAGAGCTTCATGCGATTCGCTTCTTCGAAGAAGGGGCGATACGCGGGTGAGGTCAGCGCCTTGCCTCGGATGTTGCTCAACAAAATCACGCCATTCAATTTCAATTCATCAATCGCGCGATGCAGTTCCTTTAATGCCGCGTCGGGCGCGTCCATAGGAATTGAGGCGAAGCCTTTGAATCGTGTTGGATGATTCGCGATCAATTCAGCATAAGCATTGTTGACCATCGTCGCGATTTCCGGTTGATGCTCTGCATTGGTGAAGAAGACGTTTGGGGTCGAGAGTGAAACTACTTCGACGTCAATACCGACGCGATCCATGTCTTCGATCCGCTGCGCAACGTCGGTCATCGGCGGCGTGATGCCAAAGAAGCGCGCGCCGCGATACGTGATGATCGTCTGACCGGTTGGGCTTTTATCGAAAGAGAATTCGGAAGGAAGCTCGCGAATCTTTTGGAAGAAACTTTCCGGGTAGTAATGCGTGTGCAGATCCAGTTTGCGACTCATTCGCGACCTCAACAAGAGAAGCCACAGGGCACAGAGACACAGAGGCGATCAAATCAAAACGCGGGAGCGATTTATCTTTATTCTCTTTTTCTCTGTGCCTCTGTACCTCTGTGGCAAATTATCCAAACCGCGCCAGCTTATTCAGACCATTGAACGCCGCTGCCTTGTAGCATTCCGCGAGCGTTGGATAATTGAAAACCGTATTGACGAAGTAGTCGATCGTACCTTTCAAAATCAAGACGGCCTGGCCGATGTGCAAGATCTCAGTCGCGCCTTCGCCGATGATGTGCACACCCAACAGTTCCTTCGTTTCGCGATTAAAAATCAATTTCAACCGGCCCGTCGTGTCGCCGCGAATCTGCCCGCGCGCGATCTCGCGGTAGTACGCGACGCCGGATTCGTACGGCACGTCTGCTTCAGTGAGTTGTTCTTCCGTCTTTCCGACAAAAGAAATCTCCGGCACCGTGTAGATGCCGTAAGGGTAGTTCGCCGGATCAGAACTGGCTTCCTCGCCGAAGGCCCAGGCCACGGCGATGCGCCCTTGCTCCATCGACACCGAAGCGAGACTGGGGAAACCGATCACGTCGCCGACCGCGATGATGTGCGGTTGCTTTGTGCGGTATTGATCGTCAACCGAGATGCGGCCGCGCGCGTCGGCTTCGAGTCCCGCGGCCGCCAGATTCAGATCGTCAACGTTACCCTGGCGTCCAATCGAGTAGAGCAACGCGTCGGCGACAACTTTTTTATTGCTCTCCAGATGCGCCACGATGTCGCCGTCAGCTTCTTCTTCGACGCGCTGGACCTCTTCGTTGAGTCGCAGCGTGACGAAATTATCGCGCAGGTGATAGCAGAGCGCCTCGACGATCTCCTGATCGGCGAATTCAAGCAGGCGCGGACGCTTCTCGATCAGAATCACGCGCACGCCCAGTGCTGCGAACATCGAAGCGTATTCAACGCCAATTACGCCACCGCCGACGACGATCAGCGTCTTGGGAATTTCCTCCATGCAAAAGACCTGATCGCTGGTCAGAATCGTGCGGCCGTTGATTGGCACCAGCGGCGATTGAGACGGACGCGTGCCGGTAGCGATGACCACGACTGCGGCCTCGTATTCCGATTCGCCGCGATAACTAACAACCTTCAGGTGATGAGGATCGATAAACTGCGCCGTGCCGTTGAGGACGTCGACGTTGTTGCGCGCGAGTTGTGCCAGCGTCACGTCGATCTCGTTTTTGACGACCTGCTGGATGCGAAAAGAAAGATCGCCGACCGTGATCTTCTCTTTCACGCGATAGGCCATGCCATAGATGCCCTGGTATTGATAGCCCGACAGATGCATCACGGCTTCGCGCATCGACTTGCTGGGAATGGTGCCGGTGTTGATGCAAGTGCCGCCGACGACCTCGCGCTTCTCGACAATCGCGACGCGCTTGCCGAGCTTCGCTCCCTGAATGGCCGCGCGCTGGCCCGCCGGCCCGGAACCGATCACAAATAGATCGTATTTTTCCATTGATTGACTGCGCGCGCGTTCTTGGTTAATGCAAGAGCGCCACCATTCTAACTGTGAATCAGCGAGCGCGCCAGAGTGATTGTGCGCGAGCCCGTTGCTTTGAGTTCAAACATTTCCGAACACGAGTGCGACTCGGAAAGTTGTTGACTTATCAGATGAGTTATCATAGAAGCAATTGATATGAAACAGTGTCCCCAATGTCAGCGGACTTACGCTGACGAGACAATAACGTTTTGCCTCGTGGATGGAGCGATATTGTCAGCGCCGTATGCGGACGTGCCGCCAACAGTGGAAGCGCCCCCGCCGACTGTGCGTTTGCCGCGGACGACGAAACCGCAAGTGCCGGAAACGATACCGGCGGGCCTGCCGTCGCCTCAATTAGTACGGCCTCCGATGCCGCGAAGCGAACGGTCCGGATCCGTTTATGCAGTGATCGGGCTGGCAGTCTTGCTCCTGGGCGGATTAGTCACGTTCTTCGTGTTGAGAGCCCGACAAAATAACAAGAGTCAACAAATCGCGAATGCTAGCGTCTCAGCGCCAACATCAGATCGAACTCAATCGGAAGCAAAGTCGCAGGAAGCCACTAGTAACAAGACGACGAAACCAATTCAACCTGCTTCGAGCCCAAGTCCGAATCGCAGTGTGGCGCCGCCAAAACTTCCAGCCATTGATGTCGATCCAAAACTATCTCCTCCAGGCGCGCGTTCGATTCCTTATGGGGTGCCTTCGTCACGCAAGAGCGAATCACCTACCGACGAGAACAAAGTCTTCAATGCTAGCGAGGTAACGCAGAAAGCGCGACTGCTCTCCAAACCACCACCATCGTATACACAAGAGGCGCGAAAGAATCAGGTGAGCGGTACTGTCGTATTGCGCGTAGTGCTTGCTGCTTCAGGTGAGGTCACGAATATCACGGCCATCAAAGGGTTGCCTGATGGACTAACTGAGCGGGCAATAGCCGCCGCCCGACAGATCAAATTTGTACCGGCGATGAAAGACGGCCACGCTGTCTCCCAATTCGTACAAGTCGAATATAGCTTTAGCCTCTACTAAACTCGCGAGACGGACAATAATTTGGCGCAAGACATCGGGACCAAAGAGACTTTCGATGTGGCCGTTGTAGGCGCGGGTGTCTTTGGCGCGTGGACGGCTTACCAGCTTCAGCGATCAGGAAAACGCGTGATCCTGATCGATGCTTACGGGGCAGGGAACAGCCGCTCAAGCTCCGGCGGCGAATCGCGCATCATTCGCATGGGTTATGGCGCAGATGAGATTTACACGCGCTCGGCGCTGCGCGCGCTCCGACTTTGGCAGAATTTCTTTGTAAGTATTAACAAACCGCTATTTCAACGCACGGGCGTTTTGTGGCTGGCGCACCAGGACGATCCCTATCCGTCGCAGTGCGCCGAGACGCTTGCGAGAGTCGGAATCCCGTTTGAGAAACTTACAACAACCGAAGTCGCACAACGCTATCCGCAGTTCGCGATCGAGGGAATTGCGTGGGGAATGTTCGAGCCTGACAGCGGAGCTTTGATCGCACGCCGCGCAGTCCAAGCAGTAGCGCACGAAGCAATCAATAATGGCGTTGTTTATTTGCAAGAGTCTGTCGAAACGCCAAGCGGCAGCGCAAATCTCGACTTCATCACAACTTCCAGTGGCAGACGCATTTCAGCTTCCACTTATGTTTTCGCTTGCGGCCCGTGGTTGCCAATGCTTTTTCCCAACTTGTTGGCGGCCCGAATTCAGCCGAGCCGGCAGGACGTCCTTTTCTTTGGCACTCCGCCGGGTGACCAACGCTTCACTTTGCCCGCTTTGCCTATCTGGATCGACTTCAAAGACGAAGCTTACGGTTTTCCCGATATTGAAGGACGCGGCGTCAAAGTAGCGATCGATCGACACGGGCCGCCATTTGATCCCGACAGCGATGATCGAGTGGTCACCAAAGAAAGTCTTTTCGAAGTGCGTCAATATCTCGCGCGGCGCGTGCCGGAATTGAAAGACGCGTCGGTAAATGAAACACGCGTTTGCCAATACGAGAACACTTCAAACGGCGACTTCCTAATCGATCGCCATCCTGAGTTTGAAAACGTCTGGCTGGTTGGCGGCGGTTCAGGCCACGGCTTCAAGCACGGACCGGTCGTCGGAGAATATGTTGCCGCCAGAATCGAAGGCCGCGATGAAGGAATCGAACCGCGCTTCAGTTTTGCCACTAAGGCAACCACTCCAAGACGCGCTGTGTTCTAGAGCTGTTGAAAGCTAATCAAAGGTCTGCCATAATCCATGTGGCAATCTGCCACTTGGGAATGGAGGTGAAGCAAAGTGCAAAGCGCTAAAGTTAAGAATGTGAAGACGCCGGACAAAGACAGGATGCACTTCCGGTTGGCTCCGGAGATCAAAGAGCGAGTGGTCCGCGCCGCAGCGATCACCGGCCAGGGGCTGACCGACTTTGCCGTCTCCGCTCTAAAGGAAATGGCTGATGAGATTCTGGAGCGACATGAGAGCGTGTTGCTTAACCGCAAGGATTATCATTTCTTCCTCAATTCGTTGGAAGACCATAAGAAGCCATCTCGGCGATCACGCACCGCCGCCGCGCGTTACCGACGTGGCCGCCGAAAGGGTGTGAGATATCGCTTTGCTGATTGAGCCTATCTCTCGCCGTCATGACCGAAAGCGATTCGATTGTGGCGATGACGAGGTCACCCGTTTCCTTCGTGAGCAGGCCCTGCAGGATCACGAAAAGGATCTAAGCCGCACGATGGTTCTGACTGACGAGGATGCTGATGAGGTTCGCATTATCGGTTATCACACCCTCGTTATGGCCCAGGTGAAGCAGGAGGAAATTCGGGGTGATCGACCAACGATCAAACGCGGCGTTCCCGTAATCCTGCTTGGACAATTGGGCATCGACGGCGATTTTCAGCAGCGAGGTTACGGCGAGATGCTGTTGATGGATGCGCAGGCAAGGGTCGATGACATATCGATGAAGACGGGTGTGCGGGCGATGATGCTTGACGCAAGAAACGAAATGCTGGCCAAGTGGTACGAAGAACACGACTTCGTACGCTTTCCCGGTCAGTTCCGCATGTTCAAAAGCATCGCCGCCATACGAGCGCTAAGATTGATCTAAAGGACGATAGCGCTGACGCGGCGGAGTGTAGAACCGATCCAGTCGTGAAAACTTCTTGGCATTGGATTCGATTGAGAATACTAGAGAGGCCACTTTTCCTGATGAGCGAAACAAAAACCGAAGCCCCAAGGTTAGTGCGCGGTCTGAGCCTGCTCGATGCGACGATGATCGTCATCGGCTCGATGATCGGCTCCGGCATCTTCATCGTATCCGCCAAATCATCTGCGATCGTGGGCGCGCCCGGTTGGTTGTTGGCGGCGTGGGCGATTGCCGGAGTGCTGACGATCACGGGGGCGCTTTGCTGTGCTGAACTAGCAGCAATGATGCCGCGGGCCGGCGGCCAGTACGTTTTTCTGCGCGAAGCATACGGACGGTCAACAGGTTTTCTGTTCGGCTGGTCGCTTTTCTTCGTCGTGCAAACGGGCACGATTGCCGCGGTCGCAGTCGCTTTCGCCAACTTCATGGGCGTGCTCACAGATCGCGTTTCAGACAGCATCTACATTATTCGTCCCATCCATCTGGGAAGTTACGCGATTACTCTCTCGACGCAACAACTCGTGGCGATTCTTCTGATCGTAATTCTCACTTTCACTAACACGCGCGGATTGAAGACGGGCAAGCTCATTCAAAACACTTTCACGTTCACCAAGACAGCGGCGCTTTTCGGCTTAATTGTCATCGGCCTTTTGCTTGGTCGAAATCACGGCGCCGCGGCCTATACGTCTTCCTGGTGGAATCCGTGGGCTAACCATGGATGGAATCCCGGCGCGGTACAACCGGGACTTGAAACTACCGGTGTTTTCTGGCTCGTGATGCTGGTCGGATTAGCAATGGTGGGGCCACTGTTCGCACAGTCTGCGTGGAACAACGTCACGTTCACCGGGAGTGAAATACGTGAACCGGGGCGCAATCTGCCGCGCGCTCTTCTGATCGGATGTGGCACCGTCGTCGCGTTGTACTTGCTCGCCAATGTCGCTTATGTCGTTACGCTGCCGCTCAACGCTTTTCCGCCGCTGCAAAAGCCTCCGAATACCGTCGCAACCGAAACGATGAAGGCAGCTATTGGTCATCCCGGCATGATCCTAATGGCGATCGCGATCATGATCTCAACTTTCGGCTGCAACAACGGTTTGATTTTGGCGGGCGCGCGCATTTATTACGCGATGGCGCGTGACGGTCTCTTCTTCAAGCGCGTCGCATCTCTCAGTGCGCGCCACGTTCCTGTGTTCGCGCTGATTGCGCAGGGCATCTGGGCATCGCTGCTGACGCTGCCGCGAACGGTGACGGCCGGAGCGAAAGCCGGAGAGTTTAAGTACGGAAATGTCTATGGCCAATTGCTCGACTACGTTGTCTCTGCTGATCTCGTTTTCTATGGACTGATGGTCGGAGCCGTTTTCGTAATGCGTCGCAAAGCGCCCGAACTCGAAAGGCCTTATCGCACGTTTGGCTATCCGTTCGTACCCATCATCTACATTGCGATTGCGCTGCTGCTGGTGCTTGATCTCGCTTACCTTACGCCAAAGACTTCGGGCATCGGATATCTGCTGGTGCTCACCGGAATTCCGGTCTATCTTATCTGGCGACGCAGCGCCGCATCGCAATCCGGACTGAGTCGATAGCGATAGACATCAAAGATCGAAAGCTCGTTTGGTAGGCCTTGATGCAAACGTCAGGCAGGAGTAGATTTCACTGGTTCCATCTAGAATCTGAGGAGGCCATTATGCGAAATACTGCTTTGCGCGTTTTATCTCTTGGTGTTTTTCTGCTGTTTCTAATTGTCGTGCTGAGTGCGGCTGCCGGGTCGTCCGGATACCACATCGCCAAGAAAGCCGTGCTCGGCGGCGATGGAGGTTGGGACTATCTAACAGTCGATAGCAAAGCGCGTCGTGTTTATGTCTCACGCGGAAGTCATGTGATGGTCGTCGACGCTGACTCTGGCGCCCTGGTTGGCGACATCCCAGGCACGAACGGCGTGCACGGCATCGCAATAGCCTCCGACCTGGGCAAAGGTTTTACCAGCAACGGGCGCGACGGTACAGTGACGATCTTCGATCTGAAGACGCTCAAGGTATTGGGCAGCGCTCAAGCCGGTAAGAACCCCGACGCGATCATTTACGACACGGCATCGAAGCGGGTGTTCGCGTTCAACGGCGCGAGCAAAGACACGACGGCCATCGATGCGCAGACAGGCGCCGTCGCCGGAACAATCCCTCTCGGTGGCAAGCCAGAGTTTGCCGTAGCGGATGAAAAGGGTCATGTCTTTGTTAACATCGAAGACAAAAACGAGATCATACAATTCGATTCTCACAAGCTGACCGTTGAAAACCACTGGCCGATCGCTCCCGGCGAAGAAGCGAGTGGCCTGGCGATGGATCGCAAGCACCGAAGACTCTTGGCCGTCTGCTCAAATAAGTTGATGGTCGTCATGAACGCCGACAACGGCAAGGTCATCACGACGTTGCCCACCGGGTCCGGCACCGATGCCGCTGGTTTCGATCCGGAGACCGGTTATGCTTTCAGTTCCAATGGCGAAGGCACGCTGACGGTAATTCATGAAGATTCGCCCGACAAATTCAGCGTGGTGGAAAATGTGCCGACGCAGGCTCGCGCGCGCACGATGGCCCTTGATACGAAGACGCACCAGGTTTATCTGGTCACGGCGGAGTTTGGACCAGCGCCCGCGCCGACTGCGCAGACGCCGCGTCCTCGTGCGCCGATGCTGCCCGGAACATTCACGCTCCTGATACTCAGTCGCTAGATTCTGAGCAGAATGATAAGAGCAACGATTCTGACAATTCTCGGGTTGGCGTTGGCGACTGGCGGCGGGCTCGCACCGGCTAAGACGGAATACTCGCCGAAGGCCGAAGATGATTTTCAATTAGTCAAAGTCGCCGACGGAGTTTACGCTTGTGTAGCGAAGCCCGGAGGTCTGGCGTCGGGCAATGCCGGATTCATCATTGGCGATGGCGGAGTGCTAATCGTTGACACCTTCTTCACACCGGCCGCGATCGAAGAACTCATCGCCGAGATCGAAAAGCAAACGCAGCAACCGATCAAGTTTGCGGTTAACACCCATTACCATCTCGACCACACGGGCGGCAATCAGGTGCTCGCGGCGCGCGGCGTGCCCATCATCGCGCACGATAATGTGCGGCAATGGCAGACGACGAAGAACCGGCGCTTTCTGCCGGCGCCGGATGAATTGCAGAAAAGAAAAGCGGACGCCGTAAAACAGTTGAGCGAAACTCCGGAAGATCAAAAAGACAAGCGCGCGCAATTAGAGCGGCAGTTGCGCCGGCTCGATGCGATGCAGACGATCACGTTGACGAATCCGACCATAACATTCGGTTCGGGCACGCTGCGTTTGTATCTCGGCAGTCGCGAGGTTGTGCTGTTCACTTTGCCGGGCCACACCGGTGGCGACGGGCTCGCGTACATACCTGACGCAAACGTGCTCTTCACCGGCGATATTGGCTGGTCAAAGACGCTTCCTAACCTGGTCGATGCGACCGTCAACGATTGGATAACATCGCTCGACACGATCTTGAGCCTGTATCCAACTGCGAAGTTCATTCCCGGGCACGGCGACGTCGCGACGGCCGCAGAGATGCGCGACTTCAGAGACTATCTCGATAACTTGCGCACGCGCGTGAAGCAGGCGATCGCCAACGGGCTGACGATCGATCAAGCAAAACAGCAATTAAAGCTTCCGGAGAAATTCAAGAGCTTTGCGTTTCAAAATTTTGCGACGCCGAATGTTGAAGACATGTACAAGGAATTAACCGGGACGAAGCAGACGAAATAGTTAGTCAACGATCGCCGGGATTAAGTTTATCTGTCCTTGCCAAACTGTCCGGCTTCACCCGTGGGCAGCCGCCATGCGCTTCTCCATCTCTTCAGGCGACACGTCTTCCTTGTGAGTAGCAATGTGCCAGATATGCCCGAAAGGATCCACCAGGCTGCCGCCTCGATCGCCGTAGAACTTGTCCTCGAGAGGCTTATCAATCTTTGCCCCCGCGCCGACAGCCTGGTTGAACAATCCATCGACGTCCTCGACGTAGAGCAGAATGCTTACCGGCGAGCCGCCCAGCGACTGCGGACTCCTGTAGCCCATCTCCGGAAATTCGTCGGCCAGCATAATAGGCGAATCACCAATCTTGATTTCAGCATGGCCGATTTTTCCATCAGGCTGCGCCATGCGAAACAACTCTGTCGCGCCAAACGCTTTCTTGTAAAACTCCAGCGCGTCAGCCGCGCCTTTGATGATCAAGTACGGTGTGACGGTGTGATATCCGTCGGGAATTGGTTTGACTGCGGTTGCCATTTTAAATCTCCTTTGTTTTGCGTTCGTAAAATTGATTTCTCAGATTGACTTGATCTGACTCGCCACGTACCAAACGTTATCGAATGGGTCCTTTACTGCGCCGACGCGAGCGCCATACGGTTTTTCCGCCGGCTCGTCCATTGAAATCGCGCCTTCAGCTTTCATTGCGCGCGCGTACCAGGCGTCGACATCATCAACATACATCATAAACACGCCGGGCATCGGTTGCCATGGATCGTGCGCCTCGCCCATTTCGACGATCGCGTCGCCGATTCTGACTTTGGCGTGATAGATGATCCCGTCCGGAGACTCATGACGAAAAACTTCTTCCGCTCCAAACGCGCTCTTCAAAAAGTCGATCTGCTTCTGCGCGCCGCGCGGATGCAAATAGGGCATAAGATTTTGTGCGCCTTCGAGAATGTAGTTAGCGCCCTTGGCCGTCGCCGGATACCAATGATTGCCCCCCGGATCAAGAAAAGCTGCGGAGCGCTCGCCATACTCCTGGTCCGTCGGCGTGTGAAGCGAAGTTGCACCCGCCTGCAACGCGCGTTCGTAAACCTCATCGACATTCTCTACGTAGAGGTGCAGCGAGGCCGGCATGGGGATGCCTTTCCAGGCTGAGCCCTTTCCGCCGCCGCCGATCATCAACATAGAATCGCCAATCTTGCATTCCGAATGAAAGCCGCCCTCCGACCCCAGGCCATAAATCTGGCCGCCGACGCCAAACACTTTCTCGATGAAGGCGATTTCCTCGTGCACGTTCGGCACTACGAGATAAGGCGTGACCGTGCGAAAGCCCTCGCGGACGGGATTTACTGGCGCGGTCTTGTCATCCTCTGCTAGTTTGGCTTCTGTAGCCATTGTTGTTCTCCTTTCCAGATCATTTCTGAGACGCACTTTGAAATCTTCGCGTGGCAGATCACGCAGCGCGACGGCGATACGCACGAGCGGCGCGATTTCATCACTCACGCGCGGAAGCAGCGCATTGGGATTAGCGATAATTGCCTCCACCGCTTGATCGAGTTGTTCTATCAAGATCTCGTTAGCCATTCTTATCACCTGGTTGCTGTTCCAACCGGATCCTCAACTGTTGCAGTCCGCGAAACTGCAATTGTTTCACCGCGCCTTCGCTGCGCCCGATCTCCTGTGCGATTTCGCGAATACTCTTCTCCTCAGCAAAGCGCATGGCGACAACGCGTCGTTGATCCACAGGAAGCGTTTCGACCAGGCGGAAAACGTGCGCGCGGAATTCGATCTCATCGAGGCTGATTTGAGTCAGGTCCGTAGGATCGTCTGCGTCCGAGAGCTCGCGCTCTTTCGCGACGCGCTTTGATCGATCGGCGATCATGTTGGACGCGATCTTGAAGAGCCATGCCGCGAAAGGAGCGCCGCGCCACTTGAAACGCGGCAGACTGGCGAGCGCCTTTTGAAATACCGCCGACGTTAAATCCTCGGCTTCGTCACGATTACGAACGCGATTCGCTATGTAGGCATAGACGCGCTCGAAATTATTCTCGTAAAGGTCGGCAAATTTGCTCGGGTCCTTTTGCGCAGCCTCAACCAGAAGGCGCTCGTTCGCCTCCTCGGGTTGACCCTTCGCTGAAGGTTTTCCGACGGCCATTTTGTTTTCTCAATGATATAAACTGTCGAGTTGCGAAAAGGTTACGCGGAGAGTCCGACAAACTTTAAAGTTTGTCGAACATCAAACGCAAGAATGACAGTCAGCGCCCAGTGAACAACGTCTTCTCATCAACAAAGCAAAGCCCATTTTTCCATGGGTCAGCGACGTAGAACGATCGCTCGCCCCAGGGCCGCTTCACAATCTCTCCCGCAGGTTCACCATGCAAGTCTTCTTTCGAGAGACACTTCAATGCGCGCGCGCGGGCGTGGACCTTTTCGAGATCCTTGACCGCAAAGTAGATGTAGTCTGGCAAAGGCCTGGCCTTCAGGCCGCCCGGACTCTGATCAACCAGCGCCAGGATCACCGGACCGCAATCGATGTAGTGACGCGATGCTCGGGGAATCGTTCTGCCCGGATCGTCCAGTAGTTTTGAGTAAAAGTCAGCGGCCTTGTCGAGGTCGGACACTTGCAGAATTATTCGGAACAGTTTGGGAGCCTTAGCCATCGTTCATCTCCTTTTGGTAATTGAGGCTCGATAATAATTTGATTACGCCCGCGCGGCAAGAAATCAGAGCTCTCCGCACTTTCCGAGGAATTGGGTAGTGTCTTTGAGAGTCTTCTCTGTGCAACCTTTGTGCCCTTTGTGCCTTCGTGGTGAAAAAAAAACGCAACACCGCTCACCACAGAGACACGGAGCACACGAAGATCACACAGAGAAGAGAATTAGGATTGCCGAGCGAGAGGCTTATTCGAGGTAGTGTTCGTCGAGCCGTGCCTGTAGTTCCATCGGCACAAGTTTCCAGCTCGCCATCGAGAGGGCGCGGGGCGCGAAATCAGATGAGTGCACGCGCGAGCCACGCCACTGTCCCAGCTTATCTTCGTACCACCAGCGATAATATGGGCCATCCGCGCGCCGGCTGTAGAAGACCTTCTGGCCGTTTAGCGTGTCCACGCCTGCTATATTGAGATAGACCCGCAGTCCGTTCATTGAAACTAACCCCATTGTTCGTGATTATCACCCACGTCTTTTTTCGCCTTCTGCGTGTGTGTGAAAGCGACGAGACCCTGTCTGACCTCTTCGAGGGCGATGCTTGTGTTTCTACTTCTGCGCGCGACCGCATCAACCCGCGGCGTGGCGCCATGAGCGAGTTGCTTGTGCCTGCGCGCGGCGACCGCGATCAGCAGAAAATGAGAGTTTATTCCTGGCCACTGATCGGGGTTTGCAGGGTCGATTATGTTCGTCGTTTTGTTTGTTTCCAGCATATCTGCCTCAAATTCCGCGTTCCGTTCCGAAATGAAAACGAGCTACACCTTTATATGACTCTAAACAATCTCGCGCAGAAACCGAAATTGTCTCTTGATCGAGAGAGCCCCGGACGATTCTGTTGAATTGGGGGAATGTTTCGAAAAGCGCGCTTCATCAATCTCCCTGGCAGTCGCGACGTTTGACAAAACAGACGGCACAAGGAGAAGAGCAGCCCGCGCAAGTCCTGATGTCGAGAGTGTACTTCAAAAAACTGCCGTCAGTACGAAAGCAGTATAACACAGACTTGAGATATTGGCTCAGGCGGGTTGGAGCCAGTGGTGTCCTGACTCTCAAATTCACTTCTGCACCATCAAGTCGCGCGTAAAGGTCCAGTCGCCGTCCGCTTTTATCTTGATGTTGGTGACGTTGCGACGCGCCACAACCATGATGCTGGAATACCAAAGCGGAAACATCGGGACGTCTCGGCTGACAATCTCCTGCGCGCGGGCGTAGAGTTGCCGGGCCTTCTCGCGGTCCGCAGTATTGACGGCTGCTTCCAGGATCGGATCGAGTTCCGGATTACTGTATCTGGTGCGGTTGAAGCCCACGCGGTCAGGTGTCGGAATACCGGAGGTAGCAAACAGATCCCGCAAGAAGATTGGGTCCTGGTTCCCGCCGATCGAGGTCCTCGTCATCATCTGGTATTCGCCTTTGATTTGCTGATCAGTCAGCGTCGCAGCTTCAAGCGTTTCAATCTGCGTCGGAATGCCAACGATTTTCAGTTGGTCAGCGATTACCTCCGCATACTTGCGCGTGGCCACGCTGCCACCAGACAGTTTGAAAACGATAGCTTTTGGCAACCGCATCTGTGGGCCATCGCCGTCAGGATCGCGATAGCCCGCATCGTCCAGCAGCTTCTTTGCTTTCTCAGGATCGTATGAGTAGACGTAGCCGGGCACGTAAGCCCAGGATTCGGCTGGCAAGATAGAGTGCGCCAACTTCGCCTGCCCGAGCAGCAAGTCCCTGATGATCCTTTCACGATCAATCGCATAGGCGATCGCCTGCCGCAGGCGCACATCATCAAGCGGCGCCTTGCTGGTATTAAATCCCAGATAGACTATGTTGGCGCCGGCAAATTGTTCGACCTTGAGATTCGGATCCTGCGCGAGGTTCTTGAGTGTGTCGGGCGTCAGGTTTGACACATTGGGCGCGCAATCGATGCGGCCGCTTAACAATTCTGCTTGCAGCGCGTTGGCGTCCTTGATCGAAACGACGCGCACTGACTTGATGTGCGGCGCGCCCTCCCAATAATTTTCGTTGGCCTCCAGATCGAGTACCTGCTGGGTTGGATCGAAACGAACAAACTTGAACGGACCAGAGCCGACTGGTCTATCTTTCTGGCTGGCGGCGCTGCCGTTGGGAATGATTCCGATCGGCACGAGATTAACCAGAAGCTGAAGCCAGGGTTTGCGCAGGCGCACGACGAGTGTGTGGGCATCGGGCGCGTCAACGCCGGCGATGTAGCCTTGCCTGCTCTTACCCGTGCTTTCAAAAAAACTGGCGGCCTTCGCGACGCTCGACGAAAGGAGCCAGTCCAGTGTGTATTTTGCGTCCGCGGCCGTCAGCGGCTTCCCGTCGTGAAACTTCACACCGTCTCTTAAAGTAAAGGTCACTGACAATCCATCGGCGGAGGTCGCTATGTTAGTGGCCAGCTCGCCGACGTATTCAAACTCTTCATTCTTTCGGATGAGCGAATTGAACATCAGTTGACGCATGCGCTCGCTGCCGACTTGCACGTTCGTACCGCCCATTGGGTCCAGAGTGTCAATGCTATCGGGAATAGCAATCACAAATGCGTTGCTCTTCCGATGACACCCCGGCTGCACAATGGTTGTCAGAGCTATGACAAGAAGAATGGACGCGAGCTTAGCTGTCTTCATAAAGTGGCTGAGATTCTCTGCCGCTGACGGCCAGAAAGCAAACGAAACGGTACGGGTAGAGTTTCGAGTTCAACGGAATGAGACAACCCATTAGACCGCGTTGAATCATTCAAGGCGCGACAACTTTCGGCGGAAGATTCAACCGCTTCAGTATCCGTGCCGTTTCTTCTGCTGATGCCGATCGAGGCGTGCTGTAGTTTTCAATAATTACCGGCAAACATTCGATCTGTTCTATTTTAGTCGTGAACCCGGTTCGCTTCTGATCGTCTGGAGTCGAAGGGTTGACCATCTTTTCGCCCCGCAGGGTGATCTTCAAAACCAGTCCTTCGTTCGCGATCGGGTCGTGCATGTCGAAGATGAAATTGCCCAGCGAATAAAAAATGTATTTACCAGAGTACGTTTCGAGGTTCTGAATCCAGTGCGGATGCGCTCCGATCACCAGGTCTGCGCCATAGTCTATCGCCGCATGCGCAAAGGCGATCTGCGCTTTATCAAGTTGGCGGCGCGGGTCGGCTTTATCAACATATTCCGTCCCCGCGTGCATCGTGACGATTATGAAATCGGCCTGTGCTTTCAGTTGAGCAATCGCTTTCTTGAGCTGCTCCAAATCCTCGATGCGGGCGAGGTAATTGTGGCGTGCGACTCCGCCATCATTGAATGACGCGTAGGTGGCGCCAATAAAACCGATTCTGAGATCGTTAACCGTGAAGACCTTGGGCTCCCACGCCTGTGCTAAATCATCTCCGGCGCCGAGATAAGTGATCTTGCGATCCTCCAGCTCCTTTCGCGTGGATTTCAATCCGGCCAGGCCCTGGTCAAAGGCGTGGTTGTTGGCCACGTTCAGAACCTTGAAGTTGTACTCCGTTAGACCGGCCAGGTCTTGCTTGCGAGCATTAAAAGTCAGGTTATGGCCCAGCACCTGATCCTTTCCCGACACGGGCGTTTCCAGGTTGCCGAAATTAAAGTCGGTGGACTTAAACAGTGACGCTAATTGCCTGAAAGGAAGCAAGGGATCGTTTGCATTTCTGATTCGCTGGGCGACGCCGCGAGAGAGCATGATGTCACCGACGGCGAGGAATGTGACCCTGGTCTCGACCTTCTTCGCCGGTGCGGGTGGGGGCGGAGCAGAACGGCAACTCAAGCACAGGATTACGCCCGCGCAAAAAAGGAAGAGCCATCGAGTCAATGAGAATCTGTCGGGGGACACTTGAACTCTCTCCGGGGAATAGTTCGTTGTGCTGCTGAAGCAATACTGTACCGCACTCAGCCACGCACAGCTACTGTTGCGGCTCTGCGAGCGAAAAGACTCGCTTGACTATAGTTCTCCGATCCGTTGTACTTTGGCCATGGAAGCAGGTCTTAGGAATTATCTTATCCAGTTTCAGGAATGGACCAAGACACATTGCGCTCCCGTCTTTTTTCGTGACGAATTTGATGAGCGTCGCAACGGCTCTCGGAGATCTGGCGCTTGGCTCTCGCATTCCGGTATGAGCTGACTGAAGACTTACCCAAGACTGGCAAGCAAGTACGATAAGAGTTGCCCCGAAGCCGACATAGAGTGGAACCAGAAGTGTGTAGTTAATTAAGTTCTCCCAGTCGTGCCGAAAATAAATCCTAAGCGCATCTGTTCCTTCATACGTACCTGCAACGTGAGTCCAAAAAAAGATAACGATGAAACAAAAGAACCAACTGAGAGCGACGCCGAATAAGAACGCTCTCCTAGGCCAGCCTCGCGGTAGAATTGAATTGAGTGAGAGTGGAATTGCGGGCGTTACGCCGAATAGAAGCGCACCAGCAGTTCGGCGCAGCGGTCTAGGAATCACAGCCCGTACGATTGATACCATCCACGAAAAAATAAATAACTTAGGTTCGTTTGGGCGTGGTTCCTTACGGCGTAATAGAAGAGAAAGTGAAGACATGTTGGCTAAGGGGACTCCTTGCCTGAGGATCACAAAGCGCCATTCTTGTATTCCAAAACGAACCACGAGTCAATAGTTTGTGTCCACGTAGTCCTACGCGTACGCCCCACAGAACACCAATTCGACGTCATGAAAGAAGTTGAAGCCTTGCCATGCTGTGAACGGCTAATGCCGCGACGCAGCATGCTCTTGCTACATTTCCCACTAGCATCGGCATTTAGACCTGAATCCGCTTGTAAGCTGTTGAGTTTGTGGAGGTGGCGATCGGAATCGAACCGATGGATAAAGGTCTTGCAGTCCGTTCGGAGTAACTCACACTGAGTATCACTAGGCGGGATGGAATAACAAACACGGGCCTTCTTGCCTTTGCCGACATCTCAAAGCGAAGGGGTTCTTCACGAGCCGGGCTGCGTGGGCCGAGTGCTGAGGTATTCTCCCAGCGCTTTGTCTGCGGTTTGAATGTGGGCAACGAGCCAGGTGCGCAGAGCCTCAATGAGACTCTCCCTGTCCGCTGCCGTTCCCGTCGCGAGGCTATGCTTCAGGTTTCGCACTTCCAGCAGCAACCGTTGGTGTTCCAGCAAATGAGCCTCGTAGGCTTCGTAGGCGTGCAGCTTCATAGCAAGCTGTTCAGAGAGAAAATGAAGATCGGTGTGTTGCACCAACTCCTGCAGCAGCGGGTAGATCAAACTGTCATCAGCTCCACCCCTAACGGCAGCTTTCAGATCATTGAGCCGGCTGAGTTGGCCCAGATGTTCCTGGTCCATCGAGGCAACGCCGACGCTCAGTTCGGTTGCTTCTTCCATCGTGTCCATAATTCAAATCTATCTTCGCATGCCCCGTTCCTCAAGGTCTAGCGCTTGCTTTCGAGGGTATTGTCCTAATTTGGTTTTGTGATTTTTCCCGCCAGGACAAGAACGATCCACGAAGTCACACTAAGCCGCACGAACAAGACTAGTTTCGCTTCGTGTGTTTTCGTGGATCGTTTTCCTGGCAAGCCGCAATCTCTCGAAATGCTGAAAAAAGCAAAATCGCCACAGAGACACAGAGTCACGGAGAAGAGGAATGATCGGAATCAATCAGAAATGCCAACAGACTTCTTCTTTGTTCTCATCTTTCTCCGTGCCTCCGTGCCTCTGTGGCTAAGTTTAGTTTTTCAGCATCCTGCCAGGTCTAGCTGACCAGATGGTCGGCGATCCGCTCCGACAACGCGCTGATGGTTGCGGACGGATTGACACTCAAGGCTGTCGGAATGATTGAACCATCGGAGACGTACAGGTTCGGATAGTTCCAAACCTCGCCGTACTCGTTTACGACGCCTTGATCTTTATCATCCGACATAACACATCCGCCCAGGGGGTGCGCCGTCAGAAGTTTTCCCAGCGGCCAGCGCCACAGCAGACTGGTTTCGTATTTTCCTTTCACGCCGCCACTGAGCGCGCGCATGCCCTGTTCCATTTCGCGGAACATTTCGCGACTGCGCCGGCTGTTCCAATCGATGTCGATGTCGCCGCCTGACAATTTCATTTTGCCGTCGGCCGCATCGGTGCCCATGCCGAGGTAAGGCAGGAACCGTGGCGTCAGTCCGCCCCGAAACAACTGATCCACGCCGTCGGTAAAAGGGGAAGACTTGCTGAGACCAAGAGTCCGCAGCAGGTATTTGTCGAGAAACCGCTTCAGGTTGTGCCAGCGTTTCGGATTTGGCATCGCGCCTTCAAGAAACCAAAGGAACGGATCGGGAAATCCGAGGTCTTCGATGGAAATCCTGTTCTTCGCGGTTGAGTAATCAGTAATCGCCGTGATGCTCGGACCAGCACTCGGATCAATTTCGCGATCCGAATTGAACGCACCGGCCAGCAGAAAGTCACCGTTGCCGGAAAACTTTTCGCCGAGCATGCGACTCAGATTGGGCAGCGTCTTGTGCAGATCGCGAGAGCGCAGCAATATCTCAGTCGAGCCGAGCGACCCGGCAGAGACGATCACCTTTCGTCCCACGACGGCGCCGAGTTCGAACTCGCCACGCTTCTCTGAGTCGAAGTGCTTAAAGTGAACTCGGTAGCCATCACTACCCGCGCTGCCGACCGGCTCGATCTTTTCCACGTAGTGCAGCGGATAAACTTCAGCGCCGTTTTGCTCGGCCAGCGCGATGTAGTTCAAATCGAGCGTGTTCTTGGCATGAACATGGCAACCAAGCATGCAGTTGCCGCAGTAAACACAGCCACCTTGCGGCACGCCCTGGCGATTGATCTTGTCCGTGCCGGTGTAAACGCAAATGTCCACCAGTTCACCTTTCTTTCCGGCCGCCTGTGCGGCCGCAAGAAAAGCTTCGGTGCGACTCGGCATGTCCAATCCGGGAGGTGGCGTGAGCGGCTTGGCCTCGAGCACGTCCTTGGCCTTGTCATAAAACGGATTCAGCACGTCGCGCTTGACCGCTTTCGGCCAGCGCGGATTTTCGAAAATCTCCTTCGGCGTCCGGATATGAACGTTGAAGTAAACCAGCGAGCCTCCGCCGACGCCGCTGCCCTGGAGCACGTCAATTTTTCCGAACGTTCGGTAGTCAATCAGACCGTAGTCTTTGAAGTTCCAGAACGAGCGCGCGACTTGTCCGGTGGTGCGCGGGAAATCTTTCTTGCCCCAACGCTTGCCGCGCTCGAGAATGCAAACCGACCGGCCCGCTTCAGCGAGACGGCAGGCGTTGATTGCGCCGCCAAAGCCGGAACCAATGACTACGACATCGTATACATCTTTCATCATATTCACCTCGCTACCACGCTGGTCAGTTAAAGCCAATCGGTTTCCGGCAGAAGCATGCCAAGCGCGCCTCAAGCCGAGCGGTTACCACTGCTCGATCTTGCTTTGGAGGTTGGCAACTCGTCTTGGGATTTCGCTGGCGGTGACTTCCGAAAAAGCCTTCCAGGGACTGGTCGCCGCATCGACCAATCCGACGATGCGATCATGAAACTGGTTCTTGGCGTCATTCGGCAGAGTTGCCGTTTGGACTTTAACTGAGTACGCGGACGGGCTCGTTTCTTCGTTGTACATTCGCAGCGACGTCAGATCGAGATTCTCGTCAGCCAACACAACCGCGCCGCCGACCAGCGGATGTCGATCGGCGCTGTCGATCACCCAGCCGCCCGTGTTATAGACGTTCACGCCCGGCTCGTATCCGTCGAAGCTCATCTGCGATTGAAATGGCTTGTGAGTGTGGCCGAAGATGATCGCGCAACTGGGCGGGACATTCCCATTTCTTTCGATCTTGATCTGCTTCAGCACAGGTCCTTCGATGTACGCCTGCAAGCCTTTCTTTGCGTCATCCGTTAAATAGTCATCGGTCTGAGTTCTTTCCGCGTTTGACGCCGCGAAGAGCACGAGATTAAAGACCTTCTTTAATAGTCTCGCTTCCAGCCAGTTCTTCCAGCCGGCGCGACCCGGTCTATTCGCCAATCCGCTCGCCAGGTTACTAATCAGCATCCGCAACTGGCTTTCGTTTTGCAGCTTGTCGTAAACGATTTCAACGTCCGTGCCAACTGCACCTGAGCGCCCCATGGTCGACCAGAAGAAATCTATCCAGGCGAAGTTCTCGGCTTCGTAGTCCCAGGTTAGTTCTGGTCTCGCGGCTTTGGGAAACATCAGTTTGCGCATCGTGCTCATGAGCAGATACATCGACTCAGCGAAGTGCCCGTGAGTGAATATCGCACAGCGGCGATGATCCTCAGTCAACAAGGCGAGGTTGGGATAGATGGTACCGATCTGTACGTCCAGCAAGTGCGGGTACCTGTGAACGATTCCGTTCAGGAAAAATGAAGGAACAACAGCCTTGTTTGGATCGAACATGCTGGTCGCATGCCAGGGAATCTCGAGAAATTCTCCGGGCGCCTGGTTTGGTTTTTCGAGGTACTTAACGTACTGCGTCTCGCGAGCGGTTTCCCAAAGATGATGGTCGTGATTGCCGGGAATGTAGAGAATGTCTTTGAAAAGTCGCTCCCCTTTCTCAGGCAGAATCAACTCGATGAAGCGCTCAAAGGCCATCGCCGCAAGGTTGTCTGTAGTCAAAGCGAGTTCGAGAATGTCACCAGCGAGAATCAGCGTCGGCTTCTCGTTCTTGTTTTCGTTTTGAGCAACAAGCTCTTTCAAACACTCGACCAGGGCCGCCAACACCGGACTCGCAACGCTTGTATCGCTGCTCTTATTATTCGGTGTCAGGTTGGTCAGCAAACTATTCTGTGCACCCAGGTGCATATCTGAGAGACAGACGTAACGAATGTCAGGCATTGGTTGTTCTCCTGGATTCTCTTGTTAATTGGGCATGCTGATGTCGTCCGCGGTACCCAAACCAACGGACGGCGACGGCTTCAGTCAAAGAGTCTGAACCGCGCGCTCAAACCACCGGAGCGCCACCGCACCGCATGATTTTCTTGTAAGCCCAAACCAGAAAAATGCCGATAACAAGGTTGCCGGGCGGCGCGATGAAGAGTCCCATCTTTCCAATAGTGGTGAGCGTGTGGGCGTAGTAAATGTATGTCCAGTCGGAAAAAAGTTCCGTCAGCCGCACACCGGCGATGAGGACCAGCCACCACGGTGCCTTGCGCCAACAAAACAGCGCGATCAGTTGCAGCAACGTGAATGCTACCCAGAGCGCTCCGGTTCGTTTGAGCAAGCCTTCAACGTCCAGGTTGTCGTAATGGACGCCGTGGAAGGTCATGAACCACTTGTCGGGGAAGACCAGACAAGTAGTGGAAAGAACCACATCAAGAATCACCAGAAACGCCAGCAGCACGTAAATGAGATTTTTTAGTTTCGAACTAATCATCGTTGAGTTCTCCTTCCAGCCATTACGGCGGCAATAGCCCGCCGCTAAACATAGTGTTAGAGAGTTTTCAGAAACTCAATCAACGCCTTTTTGTCATCGGGCGACAGATCGGTGCCCCACAAATGTCCCTGATTGGAATTTCCGACCACGTTTGTGTCGTAGCGAAAACCAGATTTCTCGGCTTCGGCGCCGCTCGAGACAAAGCCAAGCTTCTCCTGGTCATAAACGTCATAGCCGCGCCAGAATAATTTCGGTCGTTGATCCGGAGGCGTGAGCAAATCAGTCAACGTCGGTACCGAGCCGTTGTGCAGATAGGGCGCGCGCAGCCAAACGCCGTCGAGCAAAACCGACACGTAACCATTGGTCTTGCGAAAGTTTTTGAAGCCCCAGGGATAACCCGGCTCGTAATTGTTGTAGGCTGTGGCCGCGGCCGATGTCCACATATCCACGCGATGACGATCGGTGCCAACCTGATCGACCGGTACTACCTTGCCCGTCGTTTCTCCTCCCATGGCATGGCAACTCGCGCAGTGCTGAGCATAAATCGCTCCGCCTTTTGTCGCTAACTCCTGATTGACCGGGAAGGGATACTTCGGCGCCGGCAGATTCATCATCCACTCTTGCATTCGTTTCAGGTTTTCGCGCTGGATGTGCTTGTGAGTCGCGCCGTCGCCGATTGCCGAGCTCAAGACCACTTCGTCCGGCGAGATGTTCAAGCCGTCCCAATGCAGCGACATGCCTTGTCGCAGCCTTTGGTTCCAAATCGGAACCATGTCCGAGTTGCCGACCGTGTCGTCGAGCGGCTGCTTCAAAATGCCAAACTTGATTGGATTGAAAGGATCGACGCGGCCGCGGCCCCAGTCCGGCTTCCCATCCATAAAAGCAAACTGCGCTTTCTGTTTGAGCAGAGCTTGTTTGGTTTGGGGAATGAGCACGTATCGATACAAAAGCTTTTCAACCGGTGAGAGCGCGTAGACGTAATTTATCTCGCGCATCAGGTTGTCGGCGTTAAAGCGGGGATCAGAGGCACAGGCATAGAGAAACCGCACGTAAGCCTGGGGATCGAATTGGTGCGAGGCGGCGCCGGCGACAATGGTTGGTTTGTCGGTTGGCTTGGCGCGATAGGTGCCGGCGTGACAGAAGGCGCAGTTAATCGCAATGCGGTCGAATCCGATTTTCTTCTTGGAGAAACCGACCGGCAACTCTCTGCCTTCTTCCCAGACGAGGCCGAACGAAGCGTAGCCGCCCAGGCCCGGTAACTTTTCCGGAAACACGCGCGGCAGCACCAGCCAGATCCAGTAGGGAATGCCGTCCGTTTCTTCATTGCCGAGCGAACCGTACTTGAAATTGTCCTCGGCCGAAGCATAGTCGGTGGGCACTTCGCGAAAAAGATAGAACCAGGTAATGATCCCGAGCAGGCCGCCCAATAATACCAACACGATGACCAGCCGCAGAAGAAACCTTCGAGTCGCTCGCTTCATAAGATCAGCAAACTCCTTTGTGGGTTGACCGCCTATTGCTCCTCAGTGCGAAACGCGAAGTACAAAAGAATTGCTTCTGGAACAGCAAAGGCGAAATCAACAATGCCGAAAGGCATGATGTACGATCGCGGAAATCCAAAAAAGAGAAACGCTGCCCAGAAGAAGACTGTGCCTGCCAGACGCGAAAAGATTGCCAGATAAGCATTCGCGCGGTAGTGATACGGATTGATGGCCGCCGGAATGTAGAACAGCGATAGCTGGCCCAGCAGATAGCCGGCACACCTGACCCAGATCGGCGTAGTCGTAGGGTCAAGATTGAGAAAGGCCAGGACGCGGTGCGGCCACAGCATGATGGGGATTATGAACGTGTAATTCGCGATGATGCCGAGCCAAACCACACGGCCAAACCAGATCGCATATTTGTTTGTCACAGACTTCGTCACGATTCCCTCCTTCTCAAAACAGCTTCGGTACCCGGAAGTTGCTTTCGCTAATCGGGCGCTCAAAGCTTCTTCATATACTCAACCAGCGCGTCCTTCTCCTCCGTTGAAAGACTGGTGCCGTACACGTGTCCGGCGTTGCTGTTACCGAGCAGCGTCGTGTCGTACTTAAAAAACTTGTGACCGTTTTCTTCCGAGACATCAGTGATAAAACCGAGTTTGATTGGATCGAAAACATCATAGCCTCGATAGAATTCCTTCGGTCGCTTGTCGGGAGGTTCGAGAAGATCCCGCAACGTTGGTACGGAACCGTTGTGCAAAAACGGAGCGCGCAGCCAAACGCCATCGAGCGGCATGTTGGCATAGCCGTCCGTCTTGCGGAAATGCGAGAATCGCCAGGGATAGCCTGCGTAAAGCGTGTTCTGATTCTCGAGTAGTTCGTAAGTATACGAGTCGAGGCGCTGACGATCAGTGCCGATCTTGTCGATAGGCGTCACACGACCGACCAGCGCGGCGCCAAAAGCATGGCAACTCGCGCAGTGCTTTTGGTACACGGCCTCGCCTTTGGCCGCGAGCGTCTCGTTGATGACATAGGGATAACGCGGGGCCGGCAGGTCCCAGAGCCAGTCCTCGATACGCTTCAGGCGCGCAATATCGATCGTCACCGGAGTCACGCCCGCACCCAGCGCCGCGCTCTTGTTCCGCTCGACCACGGAAGTGTTGTTGCCGTCCCAGTGCAGTTGCAGTCCCTCGCGTGGTCTCTGATTCCAGATCACGGGCAAATCAACGGTGCCAATCGTGTGGTCCAACCGCATGGGAAAATTGAACTGCAGCGCTTTGTAAGGATTGAACGTATCCACGCGGCCCGGGCCCCAGTCAGGCCGGCTGTCCATAAAAGAGAGCAGACGTGCTTGTTCGATCAGCACTTCGCGTGTGCGCCAGATGGCTTCTCGATAGATCAATCGGTCCAGCGGATTCAGATGAGTGCGACGCTGAATAGCCTGCAGCACGTTGTCGACAGTAAAACGATCGTCGAGAGCACAAGCATAGAGAAAGCGCGCATAGCCTTGCAGATCGAATTTATTCGCCGGCATTCCCAGGATGATGCGCGGCTGGCTCTGCGGCGTGTCGCGTACGGTTCCCGTGTGGCAGAGGGCGCAATTCATTCCCACCCGATCAACGATGACCCGCCGCACCGAGAAACCAATGGGTGTCTCCCGACCAGGCTCTTGAATCAGGCCAAAGCTTTCATAACCTTTGCCCGGCGCCGGCAGCTTTTCCGGAAACATGTCGGGTAGAACTTTCCAGATCCAGTAGGGAATGCCATTAGCCGGCTCGGCGCCGATCGATCCGTACTTGAAATGGTCCGTGATTCCGACGTAGTCAATCGGAGCGTTCGGCACAAACTTCCAGAAGAGAAGGGAAGCAAGTATGGCCAGCACAAAAATGATAATCAGGAGGTACTTGCCCACTCTCCTTCGTTCGGCAAACTCAACCGATGTCATTGGCTCGTAATCTCGCATGGAAAAAGCTCCTCGAAGGGTCCCAACCACATCAATAAGCCGGCGTGAACACGGTCATGATCTCCTTGATCATGCGATCATAGTCGCCGTCATAACGAGACAACTCATAACAGCCCAGCGGGTCAGAGATCGCGTGCACCAGACACTTGTTGCAATAGGTGCAGGGCTTGTCAGGAGAATCCTTGCCGGCCGCGTAGATCTTCACGAGATCGTTATTTGCGACCAGCGGCCGCGCAATCGTCACGCCGTCACAAGAGCCTTCGGAAATGCACTTGCGAATATAAGAAGCCGTCTGGAATCCGCCGGTGACCAGCACGGGAATCTTCACGTGCTTTTTGATCTCCTGCGCCTCGTCCGCGTTGATGCCTTCGATCTCGTCAGGCTGCGTGCGGGTCCAAAGGAACTTGAAGATTGGCCGCAGCAGCCGATAGCGAAACAACAGGAAGTTGCGAAACGCAAAGACGCCGCTGGGGATCATGCCGCCGTAAGTTCGCGCGGCGTGATCCAGGGGAAAGCCGCCGGGCGGATTCCAGGGATGCGGAAACGTGCTGCCGTATGAAACGTGCAGGGCATCCACGCCGGCGGCCTCGATCCACTGGGAAACCTGAACTGAATCTTCCAGCGTGTTGCCCTTCTTTTCCCAGAAAGCCAGCGCATTGTTGTGATCGACGGCGCTGAGTTTCACTTGAAAGTGAAAGTCGTCGCCCACCGTTGCGCGTACGGCTTTAATGATTTCCAGCAGAAAGCGCGTGCGGTTTTCCAGCGAGCCGCCGTACTCGTCCTTGCGGTTGTTGATGGCGGAGCTAAGAAACTGATTGATGAGATAGCCGTTGCAGGCATGCAGCTCGACCCCGTCGAGTCCGGCTTCGCGCGCGCGCCGCGCGGCATCGGCAAACTGCTGCACCACCATCTTGATTTCGTCGCGCGTCATTGCCTGACACAACAGGCCGTGAAACGAATCGGTGGTGTCGGTCGAACTCAAGGCCTTATTAAAAGTGTTCTCGACGCCGCCGACGTCGCGCTGACGGCCGCCGTGACTTAACTGCATGATGTATTTGCAGTCGTACTCGTGCACCTTTTCGCCGAGCTTGCGCCAGAACGGAATCTTGTCGTCGTCGTCGATGAACGCATAGTTCGGCAGGATGCGTCCGCGAACTGAGATAGGAACGTGCGAAGAGATAATTGCGCCCACGCCGCCGCGCGCGAATTTTTCTTCCCAGTTGATGCGCGTCTGGGTGCCGACACCGTTGTAGCAGTCGAAGCGTCCGGAAATGTTCGAGCGAAAAATGCGGTTTTTGACCGTGAGATTCCGGAACTTCAAAGGCTCGAAAATGATATCCAGGGCCATAGACTTTTCCTTCTTGTCGATGAACTGTTGAGCGTCCGACGCGGCTAAACCCCAGCCGTTTTCGACTTCGATACCTTTTCCAATTGCTGAGCGGTAACGCCCTCAGTCTGGACGAGCGCCGGACTGGGTGGCGGCAGCCAGACTTCGCCCAAACCCAAATTCACGACGCTCTCCAGGCCTTCGGGCGCGACGGTCGGCATCTCGTCGTAGAGGACGAACCAACTCTCGCATGAGTCGTCGAGCACGCCGCGAGTGTTCGGCAGAAAAGCCGTCATTACCGGATTCGGATCAATCTCTAAATCTTTCAAGGGCTGGACGCGTGGATGATCGCCGAGGGTCAGCGTGGCTGAGCCTTTCTTGAAAAGCGAGAAGCCGCACTTGCTCTTGAAGAAGATGCGCGAGCGCATCATCATTCCGCGAAACTCGCAGTAATTTGTTGCGCCCACGCTCAGCGGCAACCAGGCACTCGCAGGCCGTTCGATTTCGATCTTCATCCCCAACTGTCCGTCTTTGTCGTATTGGCTGCTGACGGTTTTGTCCGTAATGATGAAATCCAGATTGGCCTGATGCTTTGGCATGCCCCAGATGCCTTTGCCGCCTTTGACGGAAATCTCCGTGCTCACAGGAAGATCAACGACGTACTGGCCCGTTCCGTATTTCTCCCAAAAGAGCCCTGGCAGAAGCCGCGGCGCAGGCTTACGCCCGTGCGTGCAGGCGATGGCGATGCTGTATTCGATGTACTTGCCGATGACCGTCTGCACGTAATTGACCACGGTGACGACGAGCAGGCCCTTGTTCCACAAACGTAACGGATAGACATCGTTGCCCGGAATCAAACGCTTGGCCTTGTCCGCGTTAATGCTGAAGATCGCCATGAGCGCGGGCGTCTGCTCGCAGGCGATGGGCATGTGATAGGGGATGTGGTCAACGAGCGAGTAGTGGCCCGCCTGACGTTTCAGACGCTTCGGCATTCCCATGTGGTTTCAAGCCTCCTTTTCCAACTCTGCGAGCATCACCGGGTAGGTATCGCGAACCGCGTTGCGGCCCAGAAAGACATCCAGGTGACTGTATTCGGGAAAGACGTGCAGCGAGTGATAGTTTTTTCGCTGCGAATTGAAATACTCGTAACTTTTCTCCTGACTCTGCGGCAAGAAGCAGAGATTTTTTCGGCCGGCAAAGAAAGCGAAGCGCGCATCGGTCTGCGGCTTCTGCGCGGTGAAATCCGCGGGCAGCTCTTTCTTGCCTTCGACGGAAATCAGGTGGCCCTTTCGCACGCACTGGGACATCTGCTTGAAAAAGGTCAAAGGCACTTTGGCAAATTCCTGCTTGACCCACTCGTGCGTCTCTTCGTTCAAATTCTCATGCCGCCACAAAGCCGGAAAGCCGGTGCCGTAGGTGAAGCTCACCTGCTTGCAGACGGCGTTATGGCATTCGTGATGGGTGAGTTTGACGAGCAGGTTGACCATCTTCGCCGCGAGCGTCGGCGCGTGCAACCCCCACTGCGGATCCAAATAGTCCGTCATCAGGCCTATGAGCGGAACGGCGAACCTCAACTTGGTTTCGGAAAAGGCCGGCACCACCGGGTGCAGCGAAACGGCGTTGGTGACGATCGTTTTGACCTGCGGCACCAGCCCCGCCATCGACGACATGATGAAGCTGCACGAGCCCTGGCAGTGGATTACAGCTTTGACTTCATCGGCTCCGGTTTCCTTGACGATGGTCTTAATGGCTTGCGGATGGTCGTAAACGGCAGCCTGGTCCAGCGTCCAGTGATTCGGTTGAAAGTCGATGCTGGCCCGCCAATTTTCGAGCCACACGTCATAGCCGTGCTCGATCAAGTAATCAACAAACGTCGTCTCGACCGGCGCGCGAAAAAGGTTCGCGCGCACGCCTGCGCCATGCACCAGCATCACGGGGCCCTTCGTCGGCGGATGCTTGCCCTGCAAGTGAATCAGGTTGCACTGAAATCCGTCGCCCGCCGTGAAGGGCACGATGTGCTCTTCGTATTTCGCTTTCTCGAACTCTTGTGGCGCGGGTTGTGACATTGCTCTTCTCCTTGAAACAAATCGACGCCGTTTCACGAGCGCTGTTGTTGCGCAATGATGTGATCGGCGATGCGATCGGACATCGCACCAATCGTCAAAGACGGGTTCGGTCCAACCGGCCCCGGCATGATCGAGCCATCGGCAACGTAAAGTCCGGAATAGTTGAAGACTTCTCCGTCGGAGCTGACAACTCCTTCGTTTTCATTGTCGGCCATCGGGCAACCGCCGAGCGGATGCGCGGTTAAGACCTGATGGAGGAACTCGTAAGCCGGATTCTCCATAAACTCTGCGTTGATAGCCTTGGCAATCGATCGGCCCACGCGAACTACGCGGTTGAAATATTCCTGGGATTTCTTGATCTCCCAATCGCATTCCAGCCGGCCGCCTTTCAGATACAAATTGCCGTTCGGATAGTCTCGTCCCATCGTCAGGATCGGAAAGGAACTCATCGAGGCGCTGGCCGGTCCCAGCAAATCTGCAACCTCTCCACTGAGGTCGGCATCGTTACTGAGTCCAATCCTGTACTTGGCCGCGAGTTTGAGAAACTTAAGTCCGCGCGCCAGAAACGCAGGCACTCCGGCAATTTCGGATATCCAACTCATCAGATAAGGATTGCCGCCGTCTTCGACGTAAAAGCCGCGTCCCTGATCGCCATCGCCGTCGAGCGTGTCGCCAATGCGAATCGCGGACGTAATCACAGGGCCAAAACTGGGGTCCAGGCGACGCGGAACGCACTGGCCATTCTTCAGTTCCATGCTGTTTGCAATGAAAGAGAGCAAGTCGCCGTTCACATTGAAACGCGAGCCCAGCTTCTTGCTGAGTTTCGGAAAGTTCTGCCGATTGCTGAGCAGTAAATAAGGTGAGCCGAACGTGCCGGCGCCGATTATCAAGCGATCGCACGTGATCTTGATTCTTGGCAGCGTCTTGATTTCGAGAGGTTTCCCCGCGTTTTTCAGATCGTGCTGAACGTAATGCACTGCGTATCCCTTGCCGTCGAGCGGCGCGAGCTCTTTTACTTCGCACAGCGTTCGCACTTCGGCCGGATGAGGTTTCTGATGAATCGCCGCAGTGATGTAGGTGTAGTCCAGCGTGTTCTTGCTGCCATAGTTGCAGCCGATGTCACACTCGCCGCACAGCCGGCAGGTCGAGCGCGGCATCTCGCGGCCTGCTTTCACCGTGTGGTAATTGGGAAAGTCTTCCTGGAGTTGGGCGCCCACAATCGCGGGATTGTCGGGAGGGTCGTCGTCGGGATGGGCGATATGTTTTGTGCGAAAGCTTACCGCCAGATTCAGCGGAATCCATCGATGCGTCCACTTTGGATCAAAACCGGGTATCGAACTGAGCTTCTGTTCGGCTTCGATCATGGCCAGCGTCTTTGGCGTGTTGTTGTAAGGCTCGTGCTTGAGCGGATACTTCTGAACGTTCATCATTTTCTCGACCCGCTCGTAATGTTTTTCGAGATCGTCGTAACCGACCGGCCACGATTCGTAGACGCCGTCTTCGCGACTCTCTTTCACAAACCATTTCGGGTCTTTGCGGATGATGATGTTGGCGTAAATCAGCGAACCACCGCCCAGTCCACTGGACACGAGCGCGCCCGAGCCCTTGAAAGACCACGCGTCGAACATTCCGTAATAGCCTTCGCTCGGATCCCAGAAGTTTTTTCCGAGGTCGTAGGGCGCGCGCGGAAATGAATTCGGCGGATAGGCCTTGCCGCGTTCGAGTAAGCAAACGCGCAGCCCGGCCTCGGCCAACCGGAAGGCCATAACCGATCCGCCAAAGCCAGACCCGATAATCACGGCATCAAAGTGTTCGCTGCTCATTTTTGACAGTCGCCCCCTTTGGCTAAAGTAGAGCCATTGACTCTTCGCGATGGAATCACACCGTCGGCTCGAGAGGAGCCCGCTCTACACCTGTGCCAGAGTCGGTCCTCTTCATGAAAATGGGCGGCTCGATGAGTTTGGGCTCGGTCGCTTTCGAATCGTCAGGAAGCATTTCGGGCCCGGTGCTCTGTCCGCGCGGTTTCCAATTCCGCGGCACTCGCTTGATGCCGATCGGATAGATCGTCAGGTTGCCGTTGTAATCGATTTGCAGTCGCAAAAAGTTCTTCCAGTCCTCAACGCCCAGCGACGAGAAGGCTTCGTTTCCTTGGCGCCCGAAGAAGTTCAGTGATAACAACAGGTAAGCTCCCATGACGAACGACCCGACAACAAATCCGAGAACAAAAATGATCACAGCAGCGAGCAAAAACCTCATGTCCGGGCCAAAGTAATTACCTCCCGGCCAGGGAATGCGAAGGGTCCAGGTCTCACGTGTCGTATGCTCGGCGACCAGATACACGGTAAGCAACGCAATCGAGACCGCCGCCACGCAATGCGCGACGCCATGCAAGCCTCCCATGATCCAATTGTAGACAGCGAAGTGCGTGTTGGTAAAAAAAACAAACCCGACGATGGTGGCCACGATCAGAAACAACGACAGCGGACTGTGCAGAAGGGTATTGAGGGCGGCGTAGGTGACGAAGCCGAACTGGTACTCCTCCTGCGATGTCAGATGGTCAATGGTGATAACAAGCGGAATCGTCAGCAGCAGGTAAAGCGCCGCGATCACTAAGCCGAATAACCAACTTCTGTTGCCCCGGAGGACAAAGAAGGGAAACAGCAGGTTGCGCCAACAGACTCGACTCGAATCTCTGGTTGACGGAAAACAGCCTTTCAGATCGAACACTTGATCCGGACGAGGTTTCGCGTCCGGGGCGTTTCCCGCGTCCAGATCTTTCTCGATAATTCTGTCGAGCTTCTTACCCAGCACTCCGGCATGCGTCGGATGAAGGAAAGCTCCGCCGCCACCTGCCGTGATTTTCTGAGTAGACTGATCCTGCGCTTCATGACGTCGATAGTGGTGCAAATCGCCCGCGATAAATACGGCGACATCTGCCTTCAATTTTTTTTCCAGTACCCTCAGATTGCTTTCGCTGTAGTTGGGATCGACGCCTTCGTATTGAGCCGCGCGGATCCAGTGAGGCTCGGCGTGGCAGAGAACGATGCTGGTCCTTTTGCCGGTCTTCTTTTTCTCCTCTTCCATGTGCTTCGAGAGTCGTTCGAAGTACTCCACCTGCGGCGCGTCAATATCCGAACCAAGCTGGAAATCAGTGCCGAGCAGCCACCAGTTGTGCGGCAGTTTCAGCGCGAAATAGCTGCGCTTTTGTCGTGTGCGCCAGCCGGCAAACCACGGGCGCGCTGTGAACAAACGCGTGAATGCCACCAGGCTGTCGTACCAGTCGTGATTTCCGGGAATAGCGAAGACGTGCGGGCTCGGAGCCCCCGTCGACCGCAGCGCGGTTTCGTAGGGAGCGACTAACCGTTCCTGATACGATTCGCGGCTGGCAGTCGGATAGACCTCATCGCCGCCAAAGATGAGAATGTCGCCTCGTTGAGTCTCAGTCGTGTCGTACTCCGTTCTTCCATCCGTATATTTGAATGACCGTTTCTCTCCGGCGAGGTAATAGGCAAGAGCATAGGTCGAATTCCATCCGTCGCCCACGTCGGCAACATAATCTATCCAGATCGAATTTCGTGGCCGGGCTGTGTCCGGCTCGCAAACTTCATGTCCGTCGTCTTTGTAGTAGTAGGTGTAATCGTAGAATTCCTGGTCGTCTTTAGAGGCCATCGCCTCGACCAGGCGGTGATCCGAATGGCGACCAAAGATTGTTGAGACAGCAACCTCGACCGCGGTTTGGGCTAACTGTTTTGGGTCGTACCAACCGACCATCGGCAATCGCTTGGGCTCAGCCAGCTTTTGCGTGCCCGCGGGTTGATTAGCCATGATGCTTAGTCCTCCGTTGGATTAATAACGGGTTCTTGTCGTAATAGGTGGTGTCCAGTCCGATCACGATCCGCTTGTCGCGCTAAATGGCGAAGTAGCTGCAATTGTTTTGCGAAGCAAACGGCGCGGCTTTCATTTTCTGTCCAGTTTCCAAATTGAATCCGGGTAACCCAGTCGGCGGCATCGGGTTATCCGAAAGCCCGTGCGATGGCGACGAAATCATTTTTGGGAAAATCCACGTATTCAATCCTGTTAAGGCGCGCATCGCGATGATCCGGAGTAAGAGAACAGTGGAACGCGCGTTATGAAAGAAGCGTTAGTAAGGGGCTGTTCTGGCGAGATTGCAAGGCCAAAAAGGCTCGCGAGAGTCCAGCCTCGTGCAACGGATGGGTCGCACGATAGCCCGTGCGGTTCGGAAAGTCAATAGTCTTGGCGCTCGCTCTCGAGCCCGGAGTGGTCCTACCCGCTTTCAGGCTAACAAGTAGTGCGGAAAGAAGCGTGCTGGTTGTAAGCCAGCGCCCGTTTTGCCTCTTGAAGTTGTACTGCTTATCTACTGCTTAATAGTTGAAAAGAATTGGAGGCGGCGATCGGAATCGAACCGATGAATAAAGGTTTTGCAGTTATGAAGGGCCCGTTCGTCTGAGTTTGATGGTGTGCCGAGTTGTGCTTTTTTGTTGGGCCTCCTCGCGCATAACGTCGGTTGTGTTTACCTCGATTTGCTCCTGCCTCGCCTGGTTGTGTAACTCCAGTGATACAGGGCTCAGGGCGCGTGCTCGCCTGAGCATTCGGCCGGACGGGAAGTGCTCTGCTTAATACCCACCGGTGATAGGCATGAAGAACTTTTGACATTATCGAATATGAGAATAGAATGTCGTTCGTGCCCGTGCAACCGTTCTGGAAAGACTTCACTCCCGGATGCCTGAAGTGATTGTCGGTCTTCCCTATTTATCCACGGTTGGACGCTTGGTTTGAAATTGTTCCAGTGAGATCACCCAAAGAAGGTCTCCTCACTCTTACACAAGACCTAACTCAGCGAAAGAAGATCACCTATGAATATTTCAACTTCAACATCCATCTTTAAATTCGTCACGATTAGAAGTGCAACCGACGAGGTCACCAGCCAACCTGAACTTGAAATTCAACCGACGACAGACTTTGTCAAATCTCTCATTGACATTATTGAGAGCGACAAGAAACAGCCCGAACAGATTCAATTGATTAATCAGAAGTTGCAGGCCTATATTCAAAGCACCAGTTTCTTTAAGAGCAAAGGGACGGTCGTGGAGATAACAGGTAGAATTGGGCCAAACTTCA
>JBGPWL010000093.1:0-17608 GCA_041492185.1 Pyrinomonadaceae bacterium
ACACGGCAACAAATATGCCGTCCTCTGAGGTCGAGGAAATGCCGTCAAAACCGGCCGACGAGCAAAGGCGCGCGGGGAAAAGTTCCCGCTGGTTGCGCGAAAACCCACATGATCAAAAGTTAGCTTCGAGGATAAACCCGAAATCTCTCTTAATGAGTGGTCATAATCGCGGGAGACTTACATTCGAGCAGCACATCGTACAAAAGCTCGGAGTACCCGACCAAGGCCCTTGATCTATTTCTGGCGAACAAATGTCCGTAAAAACCGGTAGCGTCGTGGTACGAACGCTGTCGGCAAAGACCAGCGTCGCACAACGCACGAACTCGTTTAAGGTCAGCTTCGAGCGCGCTATCGAACGTTTCGATGGGAGGTGCTACCTGGACCGAATCGCTATATCGATCGAAGGCGGCCTTGAGATACAACTCGCCTAACGTCGAACTTCCCTTGAGGTCTATATAAAGACCCTTTCCAGCAGGATGCGTGTCAGCGGCGCCGATGCTCCAGGGCGATCTGCTGAATTGCGGATCGTACCTCCGAATGAGCGTGAATTGTCATACGCCGCTCAGCGGCTGCTATCGTGGAGCGGTTGCTAGTTTGTTACCGACGCACGCGGGAGAGGGGAAGGTGCCAAACGAATTCTCGGCGGCTAGTGCGTCCTTACGCGCAAATAGAGTTTCTAGTAGGGACATGTCTCGCAGTAGCATACAAAGGTGGCGAGGGAAACGGATTCAAAGCGGTAGTCTCAGCCGCGCTTCGCAGCCGGGCTGCGTAGCGCGATTCTCGAGTGAGAGCGCGCCGCCGTGAGCCTCGGCGATTTGGCGTGAGAGCACAAGTCCGACGCCAGAGCCTTTGGCTTTCGTGGTGAAGAACGGTACAAACAGATTCGCGGTATTTGCCAGCCCGGGCCCCTCGTCGCTAATCCAGACGTCACGGTGATCGCTATTCCAAGCCCAACCAACCTGCACCCCGCCTCCGGTTTCCAGCGAAGCATCCGCCGCGTTACGCACCAGATTGATCAAAAGCTGTTCCAATTGTGTGCTGCCTGCCTGCACCTTCAAGTCGGGGCCAGAAAAAACGTTTACGTGCAACCTCGTCTCCAGACTGGCGACACGACGCACTAGCGCGCCAATGTCCAGCGCCTCGAGGCGCGGCTGCGGTAGTCGGGCCAGTTTCGAATACGATTCAATGAAGCGCGCCAACGAATCGGCGCGCGAAGAAATGACCTCCAAACCTCGCTGCATGTCTTCGCGCCAATCGTTCGGTGCTGGTTTGTGTCCGAGAAGATCAGCCAGGCTGCCGGCGACCGACTTTATCGGCGCCAGCGAGTTGTTCAGGAGCGATCTGCGCGTCTAAGTCGACAAACTGAAGTTAGTCGGACAATCACAGACTGATGAAGTCTGTGCCACTCTTCACTCCATTACGCAGCGCCACCAATCGGTCTCGCCTTGCTGGATTTCCAGATCGATGCGTCGCAAGACGTACGTCTTCGTCACACCGTGAGAAGCTCAGCCTGATCATGCAATGTCTCCGAATCCGCTCTCTTTCAATTCTCGTTTCGCGTCTTCAATTTCACGCCTGTTCGCGCCGGCTTCTTCTTCAACAATCAGACCGTCAAAGAGGTGAACGATGCGATCGGCGTGCTGCGCATAACGCGGGTCGTGCGTCACCATGCAGATCGTGGCGCCCCCGCGATGAAGTTCGCGCAACAGTTCCATCACCGCTTCGCCGTTGGTCGAATCCAGGTTCCCGGTAGGTTCGTCAGCCAGCAGAATGCTGGGCTGGCCGCCAACTGCGCGGGCAACGGCCACACGCTGTTGCTGACCGCCAGAGAGCTGGCTGGGCAGATGTTTTGCCCGATGGGCCATGCCGACGCGCTCCAGGGCGTCAGTCACGCGCTGCTTCCGATCGCTCGAATTCATTCCGCGGTAGGTGAGCGGTAACTCGACGTTTTCATAGACCGTGAGATCGCCGATCAGATTAAAACTCTGAAAGATAAAACCGACTTCCCGATTACGAATGCGCGCGCGTTCGGACAGCGAGAGATTCTCAACCGGCTTATCATTGAGCACGTATTCGCCATCGCTGGGTGTATCGAGCAAACCCAGGATCGATAACAGAGTCGACTTGCCGCAACCCGAAGGGCCCGCGATCGAGAGGTATTCGCCCTTCTTGATGTCCAGGTGAATTCCAGAGAGCGCGTACGTCTCAACTTCGTCGGTGTAGAAAACCTTCTTGACGTCAGAGAGGTGAATCAGGGGATCGGATGAACTCATCTTGGTCTCCTTCGCATTTTGTAAACACCATCGCTTAATTAACACCGCAGGTCAGGGTTGGATGGCAACTTCAGTCCTGGACCACAGCGTCCGCTGTTAAGGATTCCGCCGCGTTTAGCCGCAACGATAGTTTGTGGGTTATGACGTATACGACCGCGCATCAACGCACGCGAATGCGGTTGTAGTTGTCCATGGCCGTCGTGTCAGACAAGATTACTTGATCGCCTTCGCGCAGTCCGCTGACTATCTCGATCGTGTTTACTGAATTGCGGCCAAGCAATACTTGCGTGCGCGTAGCTTCCTGCCCATCCGGGCTCAAGCGAAAGATGCCGACGGTTTGTTGTGCTTGCCCAAAGGCCGGCCGGCCGACGTACAAGACGTTGCTGAGACGTTCAAGCTCGATCGTTCCATCGACGCTCAAGTCAGGACGCGCGCTTGCGGGCAGCGGACCTGTCAGCTCAGCGTCAACGACGAAAGTGCCCTCGCGCGCCGCCGGATCTATGCGCGAAACCCGTCCTTGAATGATTCCATTATGCGTGTCCACTGAAACCGCCTGGCCCAGCCTGACGTCTTTGATTTGAGTCTCGGGAATTCTCAGCTCGGCCTTAAGGGAAGCTGGATCAGCAACCCGCGCGATGTTCAATCCCGGCGTGACCTGCTGGCCCATCTGAACCGACACCTGTTGCAACACGCCGTCGCTGCCGGCGCGCACTTTCAGAGCGCCAACCTGATCTCGTTTGAGTTTGGCCAGCGCGCGCAGTTGCTGAATGTGTGACTCTTGCGCGTTGATTTGCGCCTTTGTTGCTTTCCCGCTGATCGCCAGTCGCTCTCTCTCGACCCTGAGCCGGTTGGCGAGATCCCCCACGTGCACGCGCGAAACCTTCAGCAAGATTTCAGGAACCAGACCTTGTTGGCCCAGCACTTCGTCGGTGTCGAGTTGCAATTTTGCCTGACTGTATTCGGCGTTAATGCTCGCAATCACTGACTGCAGCGTCATATTCTCGCTTTCCAAGTGTACCCGAAGGTTCTCTTCGTCGGCTTGGGCGGCCTTTAGTTGATAATCCGCATCCATTGCCTGCTGCTCCATCTGCGGATTCGAGAGCTCGACAATCACCGTATCGGATCTGACTTCGACTCCTGCCTGAATCAGAATCTTTTCGACTCGCCCGTCAGCCGGCGCCGGCACCCAGCGAGTCAACTGAGGCACTAACGTTCCGTTGCCCCGGACCTCGCGCACCATCTGGCCTCGCTTGACGGTGTCAATCACGGCAGTGGAACGATCGAGTGTGGGTGCGGCGGGCCTTAACTTCGAGAGACCAAACGTAATCCCGCCCACCGCGGCGAGACCGAGGACGATCAAGATCGCTACGCGAATACTCTTCTTCAGCCTGGATTTTGCGGGGCGCTTAATATCCATGAACTTGACCTCAACTGGGCAGTCAGCCGCGAACCAACTGGGCTTCAGCCAGAGAATTTATCGGAGAACCGCACGACTCATTTGAGAGAGCAGCGAACCTGAACGGAGTGCGCCTGGCCTGGCAATTACAGACTTCCTAGTCAACAGTACAGTCCTCCGCGAACGTTAGAGTCAAAGACCGTGCCAGCAAACGGTTCTGCAAAAAGCTTCAAAAGGTTAATTCCGCGATTGCTGCTGTGGCGGGCGCTTAGGCCCGTCGTCGAGTTACCCGGAATTCAAAACAACGCTGTAGGGGGGACCTGCAACCCCGCCTCAACATTTCACTTTCGGGACCGGAATCCCATTTTCGTAGAGTCATCTGCGAAATATTCAGCAGGTTCGAATGATCCAAGGGGACTTCAGGAGATTGGGTATGGGCATCACCCTGGAAGCGCTCTACGAGTCGGGAGTTATCCAACCACTAAGACGCCTCGACGCGTTCCATGAGCAACCGTCGACTTTGGTTGACTGATGCGCAACTGGCGTCGGCGTGGGTCTGCTGGGCGGATCGAGTTTCTAGTAGGACAGCGTGCGCCGACTCGGCGAGCCGTGGAATCACAAAGTGACCTATGGCTAAACGAAGGGTGCGGGATCCAGGTCCACCTCTACTGGCTGGGGGATCTGACGGGCCACCTCGTCGAGGTATGAAGACCGCGTGATAAAGCCCTGGTCCATAAGGTAGGATACAATGCGTTCCGCATTTTGTTCCGCTGAGTAACTGATCGTATCAAGTCTGATTTCCGGGTGGTGCGGCGGCTCATACGGATCGTCTATTCCGGTAAATCCCGTAAGTTTTCCTCCGCGTGCGAGCGCATACATGCCTTTTGGGTCGCGTCCTTCGCAGACTTCTAACGGCGTATCGACAAAGATTTCAACAAAACGACCACTGCCCATCATAGTCCGACATTCATTGCGAGTTGCGCGATACGGGCTGATTGCGGCACAGATCACTCCCCCGCCATGCCGCACGACCTCCGAGGCAACGAAACCGATCCGCCGAATATTGATCTCGCGGTCCTCTTTGCCGAAGCCGAGCCCCTTGGACAAATGAGTGCGAATCACATCGCCATCCAGGACCGTGACTTGTCGCCCGCGCTCGAGCAGCATAATTGTCAGAATGTCAGCGGTGGTTGATTTGCCCGAACCGCTCAGGCCCGTGAACCAAAGGCAGAACCCTTGCCGATGGCGCGGTGGGTGCGCTTGGGCCAAAATCGAAGCCACTTCCGGGCGCGTAAACCACGTTGGCAAAAGGAGTCCGCGCAGCAAAAAGTCTTCCCTCGCCTTAGTGCCAGACAGCGATGCAGTTTGGTTTCCTCCCACGACGCGGGAAGACTCTTCATAACGATCCTCTTCCGGCAGATAGACCATTTCAGAGAAGATAACCGGCTGCACGCCGACCTCGGCGCTGTGCGCGGACATCAACTCCTGAGCATCATATGGGCCATAGAATGGCCGGTCATTAGAATCGCTGCCTGGACTCGCATGATCCCTGCCAATGATGAAATAGTTGGCGCCGAAATTCCGTCTAATAATGGCATGCCAGACGGCTTCGCGAGGGCCCGCCATGCGCATCGCCAGCGGCAGCAACGACAGCATCATCGCGCCTTTGTCGTAATACTTTTTGGCGAGCACTTCGTAGGATTGAACGCGCGTATAGTGATCAATATCGCCGGCTTTGGTCATACCGACGACCGGATGGAGCAGCAAGGCGCCATCAATCTGTTGCGCTGCGCGACGGGACATTTCTTCGTGCGCACGGTGCAGCGGATTGCGGGTCTGAAACGCGACCACTCTCTCATGGCCCAGGTCAGCCAACCGGTGTCGCACCTGGAGCGGAGTGAGCCGCAAGCGGCGAAAATCATAATGCCGCGGCAGGTCGAGCACCTGCAACTCGCCTGAAAGACATAGCTTTCCCCAGCTATGCATTTCCGCCACAAGTGGGTGACGCAAGTCCGTAGTGCCGTAGGTTAGCAGCGCTTCCTCTTGTAAGTCCCATTCGTATATTTCCTCGATCCGCATGACGGCCAACAAGTCGTTATGTTGATCTGCCAGTCCGATTTCGTCGTCCAAGTGAATATCGGCGCTCGGTTCGACGGCCAGCGTGATGGGGATCGGGAACAACGCGCCGTCAGCGAGGCGCGACTCCTCGATCACTCTGCGGTAATCTGCCTTTCCGAGAAAGCGATTCAGGGGTGAAAAGCCGCCATTCGCGAGTAATTCCAAATCACAGAGATTTCTTGGGGTCAATTGAACGCGTGGCAGCCTCGCCGCGCGGTTTTTTAGGTTTTGTTTCTCTTCGCCAGACACCAGCAGATTGATGAGCTTCCCGCCATACGGCTCGATCAATCTTGTCACTTCTTGAATAGATGATTTCACCTGGCTATCCTTTCGTGGAGTTTTTCTAACGGACCGCTACTAGACACCTGGAGTCGGGCGCACTTCCCGGTGCCTATCGGATCAGTTGAAGAAGATGGAACAGCTCTTATTGGTGTTTGAACCAGAACTGTTGCCTTCACGTGGTTCTGTTTGAGTCCGTTAGATCCCTCGTGGTACGTATTTCTTGGTATGAGGCTAGACTCGGATTGCCCTCAAAGCGTCTTTGCCAGAAGGGGAAAGGCAGTCAGGCCCAAACCCCGAGGCCGTCGATTTGCTTCGCGCGGGACAATAGAACAGGTTAGCAACTGGATTGGCCACCGTTAAGTACCAAGCTAAGGAAGCGATCCCCTTCCTGGAAAACCAATCCCTTTTCACGCAGGAATGCTACTTCCTGAGCAGCATCAAATCCATTGAACGCTCGTGCGACATCATCGACATCCCTGGGTCTGCCGGCTAAGAAATCCAATACGTTTTTAGTGGCATCTGCGACTCGGTATTCTATCGGTTGCTCCGAGCGTGAATCATAAATCAGGGTTCCCTCTCCATTCCTACGCATAGTGAGTTGCGGAGTAGCGTGGCCGCTATTCTTCCAGGCGGCGACCCAGCGATTCACTCTTTCTCTGATTCTCCCGACCCACTTAGCCATCGTTTGGGCGTACTCAGACTCGCGAATGTCGGCGAAGTAATACGCCAGATTATCCAATGCCTCTTCGGGGAACGGGTAGATCAATGAATAGTAATCTAAGGGGTGTAGATCCAACTCGTATTCTTGGGCCTTCATGAAATAGGGGCTATAGCGGTCGAATCGTACCGGGTAGACTCCGGTCGGGGGCGGCAAATGCGTTAACAAGGGAAGGTCGTCAACATACTTCCGGTAGACTTCTTCACGTTCACCAGGAAAACCTATCAAGAGATTCCAATCCGGTTTGATCTCATACTTTGCACAGAATTTCAAAAGGGAGAGGTTGCGGAAAGCGGAGGTTCCCTTCTTCATCAACTTCAAGGTTGAAGTGGCTAAAGATTCAATCCCCGGTTGAATGAATTTTACTCGCGCCCGCGCCAGAAGCTGCACGTCGGATTCGCTAAGGTCCGCCTTCACCTCATAGAATATGGACATGCTTTCGGGTGTCTTGACGAAAGGCAATACCTCCTGAAGGTAACTCTTCGGCAGAATGTTATCCACGGCTTCCAGACGCGAAACTTTTGGAGCGAATTTGAAAAGAGAGTCGAATTGCTTCAGGGCAAGCTCCGGGCTCATTGCTCGATAGGCCATCGATACTCCGTTCAAACCGCAAAACGTACAATGAGCGCGCTCACCCCACCAACAGCCTCGCGAGGTCTCAAACAGCAAGATGGGCTCGACCTCGCTTTGTGGGAAGTTTTCTTCGAGCGTACGCAGGAACGGCTGATAATCCAGATCAACGGGAACGTCAATGCTCAGTTCTTCACCAATCGCTTCCGGTCCCGACTGAAACAGGTAGTTCTTTTTGGTGAACACTCCTTTTATCGAGCCACGTTTCCACACTTCCTGATTCAAACCGTATTCCACAAATTCCGGGAAACTTCTTAACGCTGGTCCGGAAAACACGTAGTCAATCGGATCGACGTATTTGACTATCACCTGGCCCATCGGTGATTCACAATTAGCGCCGCCCATCACGATTGTGACCTTCGAATTGCGTTCCTTGATCTTTCTGGCTAACGAGAAAGACGCAGCACTCTGCATAAACATGGAGGTGAATCCGACGACATCGGCCTGATCGAGAGCATATTTCGAAATGAGGCTGTCCAAGAAATGATCTAGCCCGCGACGCTTTTCGAGAGTGCGACTCTTGAGCGTATTCATTTCAGCCGTGCGAAAAGGGAAGTACCGGGAAAGATACGCTCCTGCATTATTGGGCAGATCAGGGAAAGCCGTCTGCCGAAAGAACCAATCTCCAAGCCCCGCGTTTTGCGAATCGGCCGTTCCGATTATGAGGCCGTAGAAATCAAACCCCAGATAGTTGGCGAAGTCGTGATTCAAATAGTCCACGCCAACTGAAACTTGATCTTTGAATTTGCTTTCCACGACAGTTTTCAATTGCGTCAAGGCAATTGAAGGCATGGACAAGTTAGCGAACGGCATGTTAATAAGGGCAATCCTATACATGAGAACCTCCGGTTGTCTGTCCTAGTCTCGGAATTGAATTCCTATTCGGAGACGCTTTAGCCCCGGTCCGTTCCTTCGATTCGATCGACCTCCAAGGGCCCCATGACGCAAAACTTGCTGCTGAGCAACTGCAATAACGCGAGGAGCAGGAAGCGATAGCGATTACCAGGCTTGTTCCCTGGTTTTGCAAACTCCCCGAAGAGTGGATGAGAATCAAACTACTTGCCCGCAGGGTAAGCCAGAATCCATTCCATGACCGGATCGCGTCCGGCTCGAAATGCTTCCCAGGAAGGGTCAATGCGTATGTCCGGCATCACTGTGGGCGTATCCTCGTCTTGAAACTTATAGTAACGTGTCGAGTAAGACACTTTGAGGCGAGAGTTGGGCAATGTGAATTCGTCGTTTTCCTGAAAGCTATTCGGTTTTTCTCCGACGGGCTCGCCGACCAGAATCGCATTCGTTTCCTTGCGAAAGTCGATGGCGTTCGTCATCGCCGCCGAGAAGGTTCGGCGTCCGATGACTACGAACAAGTGTCCTTTTTGGTTGATGTTGGGCCGCCGTTTCAAAGGGGGGATCAAGCTCTTCCGCACCTTGGTAAAGTCACCACCGCCATTCTGGCGCATGTCAATTACCAGTTTCTTCGTCGCGTGTCGGTCAACGAATTCTAACAACTGCTCCGCATTTCGACTGAAGGAGTTGTAGCCCCTGAAATCGACGTAAACCGTTTGCGTGTCCTCTAAATAAACAAACCAGAATTGTTCCGTGGGCCTCTGGCGATAGAGCGGTAACGCTTTTGGGAAAAGCAGCCAACCAGGCGGCGTATCTCGGGCAATCGCGCGAATGTCGAGCGAGAATTGCTGCCCTTGGTCGTTTTCGAAGGTGAACCGCGTGTGAGTTACATCCTTCACTACCCCAAGGGTATGCAGCACGTCCGGAAAGACCATGTAGCCTGGCCCATTGCTTAGATTGAACCACTCGTTTTCGTCCTGTGAGAGGACACTGCGGAGCCTCTCATTTACTTCGTCCGGGCGCATGTCCGCTAGCTTCACCACTCGCGCGCCGAGAGCAGCTTGGTATGCCGGGGTTACGCTGATCACGCGCAGCTCGTCGCCAAACCAGTAGAGTACGAGAGGGTAAATCTGAAACCACAACGGAAGGTGAACATAAGTGTGGGCGTCTCCGACCTTGGCGGTGATTTGAAGCATCCTGACGACAATTTCATGATCTTCAAGAGAAGGAATGTCTCTTTCTAGTTCAGCGATAGCTCGTTCGAAATCCGCACTTGTCACGTGGTGAAAGGCATTCTTGTGTCTCTTGATCAATTCCCGCGCCAGATACTGCACATCCTCTTGCCATTGCGCCTTTGTCAGTGTGGGGACGGTGCCGCTCTCTTGTGCCGCGAAGCCCACCCGTCCACACAGATGAGACATTAGGGAGAAAAACGCGGCAATCATCAAGACTCGTCCCGTTAGGACTCTTATCGTACTCATTGTCCCGAGGCTATCGATTTTGTCAGCAATGCCGCAATCGGCGGAAAGCACATTTTGAAATCAGTCATGGGTCATTCGTACCGCAGAGCTCGGATGGGATCAACTTTGGTTGCCTCGCGAGCCGGAAGCAAGCTGGACAGGAACGCGACCCCGGCTAAGAGCAGAGTGACTATGGCATAGGTAGAGAGATCAATGGCATTGACACCATAAAGCAGGGTGGAGAGAAGGCGTGTGAGACCAGCGGCTACGGCGAGACCTATGATCAGGCCGAGAAGGGTCAAAAGCATTCCCTCCCGAATGATAAGCTTAAGGATATCGCTACGCTGCGCGCCCAGGGCCATGCGAATGCCGATCTCCTTTTTTCGCTGGTTCACAGAATAGGCCATCATCCCGTAGAGCCCGCTGGTTGCCAGAAAGAGTGCCAGCAGACCGAAAACACTGAGGAGCACCGCGGCGGCTCGTAATTCAAAGAGCGCGACTCCGAGATGCTCAGTCATCGTCTTCACATTAAAAATCGGTACTCCCTGATCGAGTTGTTGCACCTGCTGTCGCACGCTATTCAGCAAACTTCTTGGGTCGTCCGCGCTGTTCACATGAAGGGTCATGCCGGAACGGTAAGCCTGTAGGAACGGCAGATAGATAAATGGTCGCGGATCTTCCCGTAAGCCGTAGTACTTGGAGTTCTTCGCTAATCCGACGACTTCCAGCATTCTGCCCTTGCCACCCGAGACGGCGAGTCGCTTGCCGAGTGCGTGTTGGCCAGGCCAAAAGCGCTGCGCCAGCGCCTCGTTGACAATAACAACGCCTGGACTTCCTAGACTATCACCCTGGCTAAAGTCCCGCCCTTCCAGGAGAGGGATGCCCAGGGTTTCGAAGTATCGAGGTGTGACGACGTTATAGTCCACAGGCATGTTCGTATTACGCGGCGTTGCGAGGCCTTCGATCACGACGCCGATCTGCTGCGTGGCCCCGACATCAAGCGGTACCGCTTTCGCCAGGCTCGCCGAACGCACTCCGGGCAGGGCTTCGATACGCGGAATTAGTTGCTGATAGAAGATCGTGCCCCGGTTCTGATCATAGCCGCCCAACCCCACATCAATAGAAGCAATCAAAACGTTCTGCGGCTGAAAGCCTACGCTGTTGGTCCGCGCTTGTAGCAGACTCTTGATAAAGAGCCCAGCGCCGATCAACAGGACAAATGAAATGGCCACCTGGGCGACCACGAACAGATTACGCAAGCGTGATTTGCGATAGCCCTGAAGTGTTGGTTCTTCCTTCAAGACTGGTAGCAGTTCTGGACTCGAAGACTGCACGGCTGGAACCAGGCCGAAGATGATCCCGGTGAGAAACGAGATCGCCACTGTGAACACAAGCGTTTTCCAATCCAATTTTGAATCCAGCAAAATCGGGAAAGAGGTTGGTGGCTGGAATGCCAGAAGTACGGCGGCAGACCAGTATGCCAGCGGGAACGCTAAAGCCCCGCTAGCCGCCGAAAGCAATACGCCTTCAGTTAGTAACTGACGGATCAGGCGAGCGCGTGATGCACCCATTGCCAGACGGATTCCAATCTCCTTTCGTCGTACCGCCGCGCGCGCAAGCAGCAAGTTCGCCGCGTTAAAACAGGCAATCAGCAACACCAGAATCACAATAATCATCAGCAGTGTCAAAATCGGGTAGAGCGTGCTCTGAATCCCCGCAGTTCCGCCCCCGAGCTTGACGACAGTCGCAGTGGTTCCCTTGTTGGTGAGGGGATTCTCCTGCGCTATCTGCGAGGTTAGAGTGCTCAGTGCAGCCTGTGCTTGTTGTAGAGAGACACCGGGCTTGAGCCGCCCCACCAGTTCAATCCAACGAATGCCCCGGTCCTTCAGACGGTCAGATCCGGGCATAGCCACGGCTTGCATCGCGAGAGGTATCCAGATGTCCGGGGCGAGGCCAACATTTGCACCAACGAAGCGCTCGGGAGCGATCCCGATCACAGTAAAACTGTGCGCGTTGACGGTGATAGTCTTTCCTACCAGAGCGGGGTCTGCGCCAAAGCGGCGCTGCCAGAGCCCATAGCTGATGACCGCAACCGGATTCGTACCCGGTGTCTGATCTTCTTCAGGAAGGAAGGTACGCTCCCGTGCGGCTTTCACGCCAAGGACGGAAAAGTAATTACCGCTCACGACAGCGGCCGGAACAATTTCATTCTCACCATCACGGCTCAAATTCACGAGTGTCAATCGCTGAGCCAGGATACCTGAGAAGCTCTGATTGCGGTCCCGCATATCGATGTAATCCAGGTAAGAGACCGCACCAAATCGCATGCCGCCGGCATAGCTGGTATAAAGCTCAACCAATCGTTCTGGTTTTTCTACGCGAGGTAAAGGTCGAAGTAAGATCGCATTCACGAAGCTAAAAATCGTCGTGTTTACACCAATCCCCAGAGCGAGCGAGAGTACTATCACGATTGTAGGGCCCGGCCGCCTGCGTAATAGCCGAAGACTGAAGACGATATCCTTCAAGAGCGTTTCCATTATATGCAACCTCTACTATAGTCGTTGGCGATTTCGCTCACCATCTCTGGGTTAGCAAGTCATTTCACTTGAACACGTGGCGCGCTGGACATTTGTACTCTGCGTGTTGCTGTCGACTTGCCACAGAACGTCTGAACCGAATGATTTATCCCAGTGGCAAAGGTCGCGGGTGACTGATAGCGCAGTTCTTTGACGCTAATACGTCGGTCCAATACTGGAACTCAACCCAGGCCGACCTTAGCCCGTTCACCGAAGGCGAGCCTGAGTCAACCGAAGATGCGAGTTGGTGAACAAAGCTAAGCCAGTGATCTAAGCTAACGCTGGATTCTGACACTCAAAAATAAGACTCATGCAACTCAAACCGGCTTCGGCCTTTTCCAACTCCGAGATATCCGAAACTTGTACATTGAACCCTCGCTCTTCCAGCGTGGCCCGTGTTCGCGGAAACGATGCTGAGGCTAATACCACCGCATCCCCAATTACTACCGTGTTCGCTGCCCAAGGTTCTTCCGCCGGGGTATCGATTATTTCAAAGTCCTTAAACTGGGTTCCGTCAACCCAAGACCTATTCAGCAGCATTGTGTTCCTGCCGACATATGAACAAGCCGTGGTCAGGTGTAGGCATCCAGACACTTCAACCGGTTTCACTTCATAATCATAAGGGCCAAGGACACGTTGCAACTCCGACACCCCGTTTCGGTTCGTACGCCCCGAGATTCCGACAAAGATGGTGCGGTCAACCCTCACTCTGTCTCCCCCCTCCAACGTTGCCGGAGCGTTTATGAACTTGAGCGGGCGAAACCTTGAAAGCGCCAATACCAGACTCTTCACTTCGGGCCGGCGTCTGACGGCCCCCATTAGAGCAATCACGGCCACTTCATCAAGGACAATAGCCGGGTCCTCGAGGAAGACGGCATCCGGCAGGTTCGGCTCAGCCGGCAACGAGATCACATGTACGCCCAGTTGCCGCAAAGACTGCTCATAAGCCCGGTGTTGCTGAATCGCTTTATCTATGTCAATCGATTCGCGGGTTAGATATGTTAAGAGGCACTCTCCAATGCTTGCACTTACAGAACGCGTGAGAGCGATCAGCATGATAGTACCTCTCCTGTTACGGGTAGCCTTTCTATTTCTAACGCTCCAGCGCTATGGATCAGGCAAATTCCGCGGACGGACCTGACTCTCTGGGTGAAGCAGGGCGGACCTCGATAACGCAGCGACTTGCCGGGACCATGAAATAGAAACCGCGCTCGATCCAACCAGCTACCACGTCATTCGCAGGCTCTCCTCGATTAGGTGTAAAACGGCTGCCTGCTCGCGAACGATAAAGAAGTGATCGCCGGGCAACATATGCAGCCTGCAGACCCCTGTCGTCCGCGAGCGCCAGGCTTCCAGTTCTTCGCGGCCAACTTTCTGATCCTGCTCGCCGCCAAAGACTGTAATGGGGCATTTCAGGGGAGGGCCGGCCAAGTAGGTGTAATTGTGACAGACCGCAAAATCCGCCCTTAGCAGCGGCACTATTATCCGTCGCAATTCAGCGTGCGCGATCACCTCCTTAGGGGTTCCGTTGAGTCGTTCAACTTCCGCCATAAATTCGGGCTCAGGCAGATCATGAAGCCGCGGATCTCGCTCAGGAAGCTGAGGCGCGCGCCGACCGGAGATAAAGAGGTGATGTGGTTCTATGCCATGCTTCCAGCGCAGGCACCGCGCAAGTTCGAAGCCAATGATGCCGCCCATACTATGACCAAAGAATGCGAACGGCTTGTCCAGATAAGTGAAGATGTCATCGGTGAGGGCTTCGATGATCGGCTCAAGGCGCGTGTACGCAGGTTCGCGCAATCTGGACTCGCGTCCGGGTAAGAGCGCGGGGGCAACTTCTATTTGCGGCCCGAGCCGTCTCGACCAGGCGCGAAAGATTGAACTGCCGCCGCCAGCATATGGAAAACAGAACAAGCGCAAGCGAGCTCGCGACTCACTGGAGATCTGAAACCAGGGAGAGTTGCCCAATGTCTTCGGCGTTAGTCGAACCTTTGATGAGTGATCCACATGCATAACGATAACTCGCGACCTCGCGCAACCCCGCAATTTCCGGTGATCTGCGGTAAAGAGGCCGGTTCACTTTTTGAAAGACGGAAGGTTATTCCACTCCACCGGATTGCTTCGAAGCTGCCTCCATTCTCTTCCTTAGGCTCAAAGGCCTCATGTCAGTCCAGACTTCTTTGATGTAGGCCAGACATTCCTCCTTCGACCCGCTCTTGCCCCCGTCATTCCAGCCAAGAGCATTCTCTCTGTCGGCCGGCCAAATCGAATATTGTTCTTCATGGTTGACGACTACCTTGTAAATAGTCGTGTCCTCTCTTTCATCTGTGCTCATGCTTTCTCTCCTTTTTAAGGGATCTAGTAATTCAAGACTCACGGTATTTGAAAGATGCCTGCAACGTTCGCCTTGCCGCGAAATACTTGCCTTCGCGTGATTTCGTTTTCTCGGATCTGAGGAGGGGATACCAACTATTCAGAAAGGCATATGGCGCGGGCGAACCAGACTCCTCACTGCAAAGCGCTGCTAGTTAAGTGCCACAGACTTTGCCGCTACCATGTATTGAACTTGGGGGGCTGGTTCATCCGACTCGAGTTTCCCGTAGTCGAGTTTGATGAGGCGATCAGCCACGTGGTAGTAGCGATCATCGTGGCTCACCACAATCACTGTTTTGCCCCTGGCCTTCAAATCCGGCAACAGTTGGTAGTAGAAAACTTCCCTGAACTGCGGATCTTGATCCGCTGCCCACTCATCGAAGATATAGATGGGGCGGTCCTCCAGGTAAGCGGTTAATAGGGCGAGCCGTTTGCGTTGTCCCTGCGAAAGGTCAGTCGTTGAAAGCTCGCCGTTCTTGACTTGCACTTTGTGATCAAGCTGAAGACGAACGAGGTATTCCTGTATCGGCCCATCAAGCTTCGGCAAGCCGAGTAGTTTCTCGAAAAGGAAGAAATCAGAAAACACCACGGAGAAGTGCTGGCGGTAGTGGTCTCTGTTGTCGTCTGAAACTTGTTTACTGTCAAGGAAGATGGCTCCTTCTTCGGGAGTGTAGAGGCCGGCCAGGAGTTTGACCAGAGTGGTTTTGCCACTGCCATTGCCGCCAGTGACAAAGAGCATCTCACCGGGGGTAATGATCAGGTCTATTGGTCCGAGTGTGAAAACGGAGTTCTCTTTCTCCCTATGATAACTGTGCGTGGCCGCCCGCAACTCTACACTTTCCCAAAGGTCAACTCTGTCTGACAGCGGGGTTGCCTCACTCTCGCTTATGCGAGATGCCAGAGACATCTTCAACTCGTCAACCTTGTCAATCGAGGCTTCGGCCTGTCCCACTACTCCAAAGGTATTCAGGATGAACTGCAGCGGCGTTGTCATGTAGAGGATGGCAATCACGTAGCCGGTCAACACCTGGGAGTTGATTCCCCTCACTGGAGCAAACACGAAGAGAAGCAGGCCGATGACGAGAAAGATCAGAATCTCGCCCCAGTTTTCGGCAATGCTGTACGCAGTCGTTGCCGCCACGCGATGACGAGCTACGGATGCGGCCGCGGCCTCAATGCCCTGAGTGAGAAATTCATTGCGCCGTTGACGGTGGAGCTTCAGTTCTTTGTTACCGTCAATCAGCGTCCGGAAATGCTTGATTAGGTGAGTCATCGCTTCACGGGCCGCCCTGAACGACCGGCTGGCTCGCTTCTCCATCAGATGGTAAGTTAGCGCGCCCAGCGCAACGCCCCCAAGCACCAGCAGAAACAGTACCCACGATAGCCAGAGCATGTAGATCAAACAGCCGACCACAATTACAAAGTTTGTGCACAAATTCGGAAGTTGGGTCAGAGCATTTGTGATGACCATTGTGTCTTCGGTGAAGGTTGCCAGAAGACGGTGGGCGCCGAGTTGTTCGAGATGACGCAAGGGGGCCTTGAGGATCTGCCGACTTAATTGTAGGCGCAGATTAAAAACCGTTCCTGTATAAAAGCGGACTAGTAAAATCTGCGAGAGAGCCTTGTTCGCGGCCGCGACCAGACACATCGCGCCAAAAAACCAGACCAGGGCGGAAGCCGCCGTCACGGTACCATGCAGAGCTCTGTTAATCACCGTCAGAACAAGTGTGTTGGCAACGCCACCGATAACTCCCGCCATAATCACGAGCGCAATCATGCGTTTCGAGTAGGGGATGCTCTTTGAGCATCGCACGAAAAAGCTAATGAGTTTCATGGGTTCCTCCTAATTTGGTATTAAGAATGCAAGCTCTGAGTTTTTCAGCCACCACTGCGACGTGTGGCTGGCGGATGAGGCTGAAGTGGTTACCAGGGACATTGTGAACCTCGACTGCGGCTGCGGTCTTACTCCAGCCCCGTGTTGGGTCTGAGCGCCAAATCCGCAACTGTTCCAGAAACGTTTGAAAGATCTTGCCCCGACGCTGCGGATGGTTCGGGGAGGGCATCTTTTCACTGGCTCTCAAAAGGATGAGGTCGCCTGAACTTTTTTCGGGCACATAATTGCGGATCGCCCGGGCATTACATTTGAAGATATCGTAAAACCGCCGAAACAGCGCGCGATCGACTGCCGGAGGCAGTCTCCTGAGAGTCACCGCAACTTCCAGAATGGAGTCTAACGGTTCCTCCTCTGAATCCGGGGGAAAATCGCCGTTTGTGAGGAACTGGAGATCGTCCGTACCGAGTCCGAGGTCGAGGGCGAAGGTATATAACAATGACCGTGGGTTTAGGACGCGCTGCCGTTCCTTGGCGGACGAGGCGTAAGAATCCACGAGCACCAGTAAGCTGACCTTCTCTCCCCGCAACCGCAGTTGTTGAGCCATCTCGTAAGCGACCAGGCCGCCCATCGACCAGCCCCCTAACATGTAGGGCCCTTCAGGTTGCAGGCGGCGCAATGTTTCAACGTAATAGCAGGCCATGTCCGGGACCAGCGTGAGTGGGACATGGTTCTCGTCTAGCCCCCGGGATTGCAGTCCATAGAACGGCTGCTCCGAACCAAGCAGGCGTGCCAACTCAAGGTAGCAGGAAATGTTTCCACCCGCGGGATGAACAAAGAAGAGAGGCCGCCGACCGTCACCACGCTGAATCTCGACCAACGCCGACCATTCTCGAGTAGTCTTCCGCGCCGCCCGTGGAAGCTTGCCCTCGCGGCTAATTCGGGGATCGAGTTCAGATTTCGAGTAGCCGAGGATTTCGGCGACGTCGCAGGTTTCGTGAGCGAGGAGGTGACCTGGGTCGAGTTGCTGCTTCCAACGTTGAGCAGTAGCGGCCTCGACGCCAGTGTGTTCGTGAAACTTCACATCGCCAAGCATCTTGGAAAG
>JBGPWL010000080.1:0-21181 GCA_041492185.1 Pyrinomonadaceae bacterium
CATCGTCCCCATGATAAAGCACGGCTTCGCGCAGCTTTTTGATCGCGCCATCCGTGTCGCCCTGTTCATAAAGCCTCACGCCCTCGGAAGTTTTATCGGAAGCGACCTGGACCTGTTGTTGAGGATTAATCTGCGCAGGTGAGGGATAGCCCACCAGCAAGAGCACTGCACCGACGATGAGAGAAAAAAGAACAGTTCTCAACATATTCTTTGATGAGGCTCTGGACAAAAGTTACGCAATCGAAAACAACCAGCGGCTTAGGCACGGGGCTGCTTCCTGACTTCGTTTACCGCCGATTCAATTTTGGCGTCGAGTTCTTCTTCAGAGAGACCGCTAACCTGAATCTGTTCGCGCACGTCTGCGAATAACTCTCGCAAACTGGCGCCGAGAATATTGTCGGAGCGTCGAATTAAATGCGTTTCAGACATCGTCAATCACCTCGCGTCTCTATCATACCAGAAGCTCACGTAGGTTTCGGCCTTTTCGTGTAACTTCGTGGATCGTCCGTTGGTTAGCCGCAGAAGACGATCCACGAAAGCACACGAACGAACCGAAGAAACACGAACAGTGCCAGTTAAGTTTCCTTTCGAGTGCGTCCCAGAATTTTGATTTTTCACCAGGAAAGTGAAGCACGCAGCACCGTTTGCCTTCGACCTTTCCTAACACGAGTTCATTTATTTGATAGGAAGGCTCTCCTGCGCAGGCGGAACGCATCCACTCTTCGCAGTCGCAGACAAAAGCGGGTTCGGGTTCGGATGTAGGTGAGTCAGACATTGGTTAGTAGCTGAGTCTCAAAAGGTCCTGCTGCAATTGTCGCCTTCTTATACCGCAGATCTTAGAAAATTGTCACTCATCGTCGGTAGACCAAGTGCGCGAAAAGCTTGTAGGTAAGTCTCTCATTCACACCCTGCTTTAGCTGGGTGCTGAGGCGGCGAATAACCCAACGAACGGTTTCAACCGTTTACGCGCATTCGACGGAAACCGCTGAAGCGGTTAATGGCAACCGACACTGCCCCCGGGTCACCCAGCTAAAGCAGGGTGTGAATAAGAAGCGGATTCAGTCCCAGAGGGACGAAATGTTTATAGCCACCGCGAGCCATCCCAACCCTCGAGCCCATTTATGGGCGGCAGAAGATTTCGCTCCGCTGGAGCGTTGGAGTCATTTGGTTTGAATGGTTGCTATAAATATTTCGCCGCTACGCGGCTTCAGAGGCGAGCAAATTGTCAACAGGATTCTGCCAGATGTCGGAAGCTTGCCCCTCGGAGAGTCACGCTCAGTGCTTGAGCAGCTTGAGCAGTTTGCCCACGAGGTCGAACTCCTTGAAGACAATATTTGTTGCCGCGTCAATCGCGGTCGAGATACCAAAGTTCTTGAACGTTGGCCCCACGCCGACACGCCGTCGGAATGATACTGGGCGGCCATGAAGGTCGCGGGCCTTTACGAGATCGCGCTCGTAGATATTGGCGAGCCCCGCGCTCGTGAGATTCCCTCCTAAGCCTGAGAAGTTGATCTGCGTCTTGCCATTATCGCCAAGCGTGAGCACCGTGCGGCTTGCGGCGTAGATCGCGCGCGGCATAAATCCATGTTTCTCCGAAGGGTGATAGCGCGGGTCCTGTTTGAAGAGGGCCGGATAGAATCCGGAGCCGAACAGCGCGGCAATAGTGTTAGTCGTAAACGATCTTGCGTAGCGCGAAAGGCCGTCGGCAAATTTGTCGCCGCCGGTCTTGCCGGGCGCTTTCACCTCGCGGCGTTCAGTAAAGTAGGCGTCAAATATTGGACCCAGATACGCCGTCGGACTGAGAAAAGCCTTTCCCGCTCCGAATGCGAGTTTCTGTCGCGCGCTAAGTGGAACAATAGGTTGCTGAGGTGTCGGTTGCTGATTCCCGGAAACAAAAACCGTGACGGTCTTACTCGGAAGGGTTGAGGATCGATCATCTGAAGGCGAACGCGCGGGCGTTGAGCCCTGCGCAAAGACTTCAGTAGATCCAGGTAACAACAGCAACAGCCCTAAGACCCCAGCGCGAAGGTTTGAATGAAAGGTCATGAAGACTCCTAATTGTCCAAAGCGCCCGAGAATACCAGGGGAGTGCGAGCTACTTTAACTGCTCAGCGGTTATTTGTTAAGCACTTCGCGCCCTACTCGGCGCGCCAGCCGGCCCGATCTATTCCATAGATCAAAACCTTGTGATCGAACACTTCCGTTTCTCCTTCTACCTTTTCGCCGAGTCGCTCCGCCACTTTGATCGACGCTTTGTTCGCCGGTTGGATCAGACTGATGACGTGGTCGCGGTCCATCTCTTCGAAGGCATACTTGAGTGCGCGGCGCGCGCCTTCGGTTGCATAACCTTTGCCCCAGAACTCGTGTCCGAGCGTCCAGCCAAGCTCAAATCCGGGCCAACCTGCCGGATTGAAGAAGCCGATGCGCCCAATCAATTTTCCGCTCGACTTTTCTTCGACGGCCCAGTGGCCGTAGCCGCGCAACTGCCAATGACCGACGATGTAGGCCAACTGCCGCCACGCTTCCAACACGGAAAGCGGACGGCCATCGCCGAGATAACGCATCACCTCCGGATCGGCACAAATGCGAGCGTAGGCTTCGAAATCAGCTTCGCGAAACATCCGCAGGATTAAGCGTTCTGTTTCCAGGGTCACCATCGGGAGATCATTTAACTCGGAAGCCCATCTAATATCATCGCGAGGCCCTTTGGCGCTTTGCGACGCCACGCCTGTCGGAGCAGGTCGGAAAGTTGATCGACGCGGACAGCCGAAAGGCGCACGAGTATCCACGGATAGTTCAGATAGTGATCTGTAATGTAAAAAGTCTCCGGTTGTTCCGCCATTAGCATCTCGCGCTCTTCAAAGTCAGTTGCGACAACCAGCGACTCGCCGTCCTGGTGGAAACGAACGAACAACTTTCCGCGCACTTTCAACGCGGGAGTCCCATAAGACGTTCCTTCTTCAACGTCAGGCAACGCGAGCGCGAGCTGACGCACTGTCTCGAAAGTGACGCGCCGGCGCCTGGGTTTCACAGCTCGCTTGCGAGTGGGTTTCATTTCGGCGTCGTGATCTGCTTTTCGATCAGCGAGTCGAGGACGCGGATCTCGATGTCTGCTAGTAGGAGCACGCGCGCACTAATTAGTAGTTTCATTAGTTCCTCCGGCCAGATTATCTCGGCTGACGATAAATCAGGATCACGATTGATAACAAGGACCTGGCGGTCAGCGCGAAGGAGCGAGAGGCGACTCTGTCGGGTATTACTGACGCGTTGGTAAAAATTTGCGCGGATGAATGTTTGGGAATAAGCTTACCAGCCTACACTCTTTGAACCGTGGACATTCATAGCTCACGGGGTGTTGTCTATAAACTCACCTTCGCTCACGCGGAGATTCCGAGAGGAGAAGAACATGTCAATTAATGTCGTAGTAGATATCTCGCACCACAATGGCAACGTCGATCTGGGAAAGGCCCAGGCGGCCGGCATCGTCGGCGTCATTCAGAAAGCGACGCAGGGCACGACGATGGTCGATAACATGTATCAGCAAAACCGGCAGAAGGCGCAAGCCGCCGGGCTGCTTTGGGGTGCTTATCACTTTGGCTCGGCAGGTGACGGTGCGGCCCAGGCGGACTTCTTTCTGAGCAAGGCCAACGCCGACGATCAGACGCTGCTGGTGCTCGACTACGAGCCGAATGGAAATTCAACGATGACGTTGGATCAGGCCAGGGCCTTCGTATCCCGCGTCCAGTCAGTGACGGGCAGATTTCCAGGTCTCTATTCCGGCTCGCTCATCAAAGAGCAACTCGGCGGCAAGCCGGCGGATCCGTTGCTGTCGCAATGCTTCCTCTGGATCGCGCAATACGGGCCAGCGCCCAAGAATATTCCGGCAACCTGGCCGAACTGGACGATGTGGCAATACACCGACGGCAATGTTGGGCCACAGCCTCATTCAGTCGACGGGATTGGCAACTGCGATCGCGACCAGTTCAACGGCACCCTCGCGGCGCTGCAACAACTGTGGGGCGTTGCCCAGGCGGCAGGCGGAGGTTAGCAAGTTAAGCCTGGTATGTCAGTTGGGTGTATGGTCGCCGTTCGTTAGCGTGGCCGGCAATAAACTGAGTGCATTGCGCTTCAGACCCGAAAGTTTTGCTCGCTTCATCGCGCTGCGGCGAAAGCGTTCGGCGTAAGTCTCAGGTGTTAGTTCAATCATCTCCGAAAGATCTGCATTGACGTTTCCCGGTCGCGGCTCAAATCGTTTCTCGAGTGTTGGTTGCTCGAAACGATTCCAGGGACAGACGTCCTGACAGATGTCGCAACCGTAGACCCAGCCTTCCATCTTGTCGGCGACGGTTTCGGGAATCTCCGGCGCGCGCGATTCGATTGTAGCGTGCGAGATGCAGAGATTTGAATCAACGACGTAGGGTTCGACAATCGCGCGCGTTGGGCACGCGTCGATACACAAAGTGCACGTGCCGCAATGATCTTCGATCGGTTCGGCGTCATATTCGAGTTCGAGATTCAGCAACAGCTCGCCGATAAAAACCCACGAGCCATATTCGAGCGTAATCAGATTTGTGTGCTTCCCGATCCAGCCCAATCCCGCGCGCGCCGCCCACGCCTTGTCCATCACCGGTTGAATGTCGACGCAGACTTTCCCTTCCGCTTCCGGGTATTGTTGTTTGATCCAGGCGAGCAGTGAACGCAATTTATCGCCGACGACCTCGTGATAGTCATCACCCCAGGCGTAACGCGAAACCTTTCCTGTGCCCCTGTCATTTGAATGTTTATGTGTCGTGTAGTAGTTGAGGGCAACGACGACGACGGAACGCGCCCGCGGAAGAAGCCGGCGTGGATCAGTGCGCTGCTCCACGTCACGCGCCATCCAGCCCATCTCGCCGTGGTAGCCGAGCGTCAACCAATGTTCGAGTCGCGCTCGCTCCGGCTCGAGCGGCTCGGCGCGCACGATTCCAACTTTGTCGAAGCCTTCGACGCGGGCTCGCTGTTTGATCTCGTTCGTGAGCACGCGCGGGCTGATACTTTCGAGAGTCCTCATAACCTCGTCAACAATCTGAAGGGAAGCGGGGTTCGAGGATTAGCGCGCGCAAACGAGAATTCAAACGCAAAGGACGCAAAGCGATTCGCAAAGGGCGCGCCAGGAACCGTTTTCATGCGCGCGAAAAGCAGTTCAGACTTGCCGGCAATGCTAGTTGATCTTTTGTATCGTCACCGAGATCATCGGAGTGTCGCCTGCCGTCTTGCTGTAGGAAACCCAGCAACCAGCCTTCGGATACCGCACCATCAGGTACATCGAACCGTCGGGCTTTGCTTGAATATCAGAGCCGACCACGGCCTTTGGCAGTGGCACGCCCGTAGCTCCGCTCATGTAGTCAACCGACAGAGTAGCGACTCTATGTGACTTGTCGTAAACGATCTGCGCCGCTTCCTTGTCGTTGATGACGAAAAAGTCCTGGTCGTCGCTTTTGTCCTTCGGGTCGCCGAGTTTCTTGCGCGCTTCCTCCACCGTCATGCCAATCTGCACGCCGCGGTATTCGCGAAAGACCGGCGCCTCGTCGTCCGAGCTCTGTCCCGATCTTTTTTGCCCCTGGGCCGTAGCAGACAAGCCAGTCGCAAGCAGTATCTGAGTGCCGATAATCAAGGCGAATCTGATTAGTTGGATGAAAGACTTTTTCGAAAAGTGAATCATCATCGTTTCTCCTTTCGAAGGAAGTTTGCGGCCCGAGCCGCACCTGCGAGGTTTTCCGAAGTCCGAGAACGGCGCGATTGCAACCGTCCCGAGTAACCTTCCTTCGGATCCAATTGGCGAGACGATAATCCCAATATTGGCACCAAGTCAAATGTTTCTCCGGCTACGTCTCTCCTTGTACCCATGACGCTCAATCGGATGCGCTTGACTCGCACTACGTTTTGTCATAGAACGCTGGACGGTCTAATTACATTTGTCGAGGAGTGGGGGGTATGAAAAAGACTCTTGCGCTAGTCTCTTTGCTCGTTCTGGTAACTGCATGCAATCAGCCGTCAACAAATAAAGGGCCGGAGCCCACAGCAACCGCTACTCCGGAAGCAACGCCTACGCCGAAAATGGCCGAAGACGAAAATGCCGCCCGAGAGAAAGCCAGCTGGGAGGCGATCAAGAAAAAGGACTACGATGGCTTCGGAAATATGTTGACCGCCGATCAGATTTACGTTTCGAGCGATGGCGTCTATGACAAGGCCGCCACCATCAATGGCCTCAAGGGTTTCGAACCTACGGAAGTGATGTTTTCTGATTGGAAGAGCATCCCGGTGGATAAAGACATCGTTGTCGTCACCTATACCGTCAACGTGAAGGGCAACCAAAACGGAAAACCTTTGCCGCCGGAAAGCGTTCGCGCCACTTCCGCATGGGTGAACCGCGACGGAAAATGGCTGTCCATTTATCATCAGGACACGGCGGTCAAAACAGCGCCGACACCAACGCCGACACCAACGCCTTCGAAGGTTGTTCAACCAACAAGAAAAGGCACGCCCGCGCCGCCTGCGCCGGCAGCTACCCTGGCTTCCTCGGGCGCTGATCCGATCGTAAACGAAAAAATGGTTTGGGATGCGCTCAAGAGGAAGGACTATGACGCGTTTGCAGCTTTCCTCGCTTCCGACGCGATCGAAGTGGAACAGGAAGCTGTCTATGACAAAGCTGGATCGGTAAAGGCAGTTAGCTCTATCGATCTTTCGAAGGCTTTGTTGAGCGAATGGAAAACAGTCAAGCTCAACGACAACGCGATGCTCGTGACCTACATGGTCAGGCTTCCGGGCGCGACTCCGGATCAGGAACGGCACACAACCATCTGGGTTAATCGCGGCGGAAAGTGGCTCGCTCTATTTCATCAGGGCACGCCTGCGAAACTTCCTGAGGTGAGAGTAATTCCCGGCGTGGTCGCGACGCCTACGCCGAGGAAGATGAAGACGAAGATGTAAGAAACGCGAAGGGGCAGAGATGAGAATTCATTTCTGCCCTCGTTCATTTCCTGGATTGTCCGCTCGCGATTGCTATTGCCAGATTCCCGGAATGGTTGTTGCGCACGAAGGACACTTGCCGTCGGGTCGCACGTTCATCTGCTTGATCAGATAACCGTAACGCTCGACCAGCAGCTCATCACACGACGGACAGTAAGTGTTCTCCCAGCGCCCAACCCGGCCGGGGAGATTTCCCGCGTAGATATAGCGCAAGCCCACCGCGCGTCCGATCTCGCACGCGCGAATCAGTTGCTCGGCGGTCGTGTTTGCGTTTTCCTTCATGTGATAGTCCTGATGAAACGCAGTCACGTGCCAGGGAATATCCGGTGAGACTGACGCGATAAAATCCGCCGCGCGTTTCAACTCGTCTTCAGAATCGTTGAAGCCGGGAATCACCAGCGTCACAATCTCTTCCCAGAACCCGCGCTCGTGAACCATCTTCACGGTGTCGAGAATGTTATCGACCACGCCGCCGAGTTGCCGATAGTTCTTATCGCTCATCGACTTCAGATCGATCTTGTAGCAATCGGTCCATGGTCGCAGATAGTCGAGCACCTGCGGCGTCGCGTTGCCGTTTGAAATGAATGCGGTGCGGAAACCTTCGGGCCGGGCGTGTTTGAAGACTTCGACGGCCCACTCCGCGGTGATTAGCGGCTCGTTATAGCTGCTGCCAACCATCGATGCGCCGTAAGCCTTCGCCATCGCTACGAGGCGCTCCGGCGTGACCATCGACGGCATCGTCACCGCGGCATCGTCGCGCAGCGCTTGCGACGTCAGCCAGTTCTGGCAGTAGGCGCAGTGCAGATCGCAACCGAGCATGCCGAACGTGAGCGTGTCTGATCCGGGCAGCACATGAAAGAACGGTTTCTTTTCCGTTGGGTCGCTGGCGAGCCCGGCAACGTAATTTACCGGCACACGCAAATGGCCGCCTGCGTTAAAGCGCACTTTGCAGATGCCGCGCTTGCCTTCTTTGATCAAACAACGATGCCCACACGCAAAGCAGCGCAGCGCTTTGTCGTCCAGACGCTCGGTAAGCTCCGGCGCGCCCTCGGCGGTCATCTCGTCCAAAACTTCGGCGAGCGAAGTTGCTGTAACACTGAGTGGCATAATCGGTAAATCGTTCGTGGTAGAAATTCCTACGAAGAATTATACTCCTTTGGATGCGAAAAGCTGGTTTCTGGCTAGCTACCAAATGAATGACCCGTTCTTGATAGAATCCCAGCGAGGATGAAGCAAATGAGCCTGGTTATCGAGGAAGAAGCCGTCGAACGTCTGCCGATCAACGTTGATCCGGAGATTATGAGTGGGACTCCCGTATTTGCGGGGACACGCGTTCCCGTTGACGCTCTTATGAATAACCTTGCTGCCGGCGTTTCGCGGGAAGAGTTTCTTGAAAATTTCCCAACGGTGACCCGCGAGCAGGCCCTGGCGGTTAGCAATTTCTTCCGATCAGAGTCTTAGGATCACGTCCAAAAGAATCCGAATCAAAGCAAATGGCAAAGCTGCCTAACGCTGAGAGAGCGTTAGTAGATATCAGAAAGCTTCGCGACTATTCGCTTAACCCCGAACATGATGAGGGCAAGCATAAAGCTCGCGTCTTCAAAGCTGCGCTCGGCTTCACCCGGGCCGACGCACAGAAGTTACGCGAAATGTACGTGATTGACTTCACGACTCCAGGCTTGCATGGTAATGTCATCATTCGCACGGCTTGGATAGTTGAAGTTGATACTGACTTCCCTCGACTTGTGAGTTGTTATATTAGAGAGGAAACGTGATGGGCGAAATACAATTACTCGATGTGGTTGCCTTGCTTGAGGACGTGACAGAAGAGGGCTTGCACCGCGGCGAAGTTGGAACCGTAGTCGAGGTTTTTGCCGAAAAGGATGATCGTCCCGGGGCGTTCCTTGTTGAGTTTAGCGATCGATCAGGCCGCGCATACGCGTTTGCCGACTTGCGCCCGGACCAGCTGATGAAACTTCAATACCGCGACGCAGCTCGTGACGCGGCATGATCATCGAAGAACTGACAGTTACCGCCTTTCAACAGCACACGCGCATTGTTGGCTGTGAAAAGACCAAACGCGCGATCTGCATCGATCCGGGCGACGATTCAGAAAGCATAGTGCGCGCCATCGATAAGCACGGTTTTCACTTGCAGGCAATCGCCTGCACGCATGCGCACATGGATCACGTCGGCGGCGTCGCGGCTTTGAAGAAACTCAAGCCCGAAGCGAAAATCATCATGCACCAGGCGGACGAATGGATCTATGACCAACTGCCCGAGCAACCGGCGTGGATTGGCATTCCGCGCGCGCAGTGGGCGGCGTTTGGCTTTGATTACGAAGCGCCGCCGAAAGTCGACGAGTATTGGCAGGACGGACAGACATACAAAGTAGGCGAGCTTGAGTTCAAAGTGATCCATTGTCCCGGTCACACGCCCGGACACGTCGTGCTATTTGAGCCGAATGAAAGAAAGGTTTTTGTTGGCGATGTGCTCTTCGCGGGATCGGTGGGGCGAACGGATCTGCCCGGCGGTTCAACAGAAGCATTGATGGATTCGATTATGAACAAACTCTTGCCGCTGGGAGATGATGTTGAGGTCCATTCAGGTCACGGGCCCGTAACCACCATTGGTCGCGAGCGACAGACGAATCCTTTTCTCACCGGCGTGTATGCGCTGGGCGGTGGGCGGTTCTAATCCTGTCAGCGCAGTCGCTCGTCTTTCAATTGTTCCCACTTCTCGCTCTGCTCGTCATCAAGCTGACTCGGCAGCGTTTCGACTGGAATCTTGTTCTGCGCACAGAAGTGCCGCCAGAGAATAAAGCGCAGATCAAACTGCCCGGTCTCAGCCGAGATCTCATTGTCGAGTGGTGGTGGTTTCTGGCTCTTGGCCATCGTCTATCACCCTGGGTGAACTATCAGCTTCGGTGCACGCGTCTAGTGTAGCAAGTTTTGCGCGAATAGTTGACCCGCCGGATAGAGTCGCAGACAAAGTTTGCGAAAAAATAATCTAAGGCTCCACTGAAGTTCGCCATTTCTGTGGTGAACCTTGCGAAAGACGATTCACCACAGAGACTGGAGCCTGCAATCAATTTACTCACCAGGAGAGACGGAGTCTACTTTTCGACAATGTCTTTCTTCAAAGTGCCGACAAACGCCAGCAATTCATCCTTTTCGGCTTTGGGCACTTTGAATTTGTCGAGCGACTCGACCAGGTGCTTTGCTGAAGCGTCCCAGTCGTCGCTGGTGATCCCGAGGCCATGATGCGAGGTTCTCATGTCGCGACCAACGTAAAGGCATGGACCGCCGGCCGCCGCGCAAAGCTGATCGATCACGTGCATGCGAATCTTCTTCAGCGAATCCTCGCTGTGACCGACAAAGAACTTGCTGAGCTTTTTGTCGGCAACCAGGCGGCCAACAAAATCGTCAACGACCGCTGCGATGGCGTCGTATCCACCGAGACGAGCGTAGAGGGTCTTCTGTTCCTGGGCGGCGCTTATTGAATTCTGAGCCGCTGCGGTAACCGCCATTGCGCTCAAAAGGCAGAATGCCAGTGCTATTCGCTTTACTGTCTGCATAACTATTTTCTCCTTTAGTGGTTAAGAACTGTTGTTGTTATTCGTCGAGGTTACTTCCCCGTTCGACGCGTCTTTGGTTTGACTAAACCTATCTACGACTCGCGCCTGTGATTTGGATTTCATAAACTTACTCTTCCGCCGCTGAGAAGAAACATCGGGCCAGTCGGCGACGGCACACCGCTTTGCGGTTCAAGCGTAACCGCGAAGACGCTTGAGCTGAGCGCTTCGGCGGGAACTTGATCGTGCGACATCGCATTTCCGCCGGCGTCCGTTGTAAAGACTTTGCCCGGCATGGGCCGCGTCCCGACCATGAACCAAAGCTGATAGGCTTTTCCCGCCGGCGCGGAAGGCAACCCCTTCGCCATAAGAATCGCGCGGCCGGTTTGGCGATCGAAAGCGAGCATTGCATGGGCGCCCGGCGCTTCTTTCGTTCCGGCAAGCTCCGTCATGTGTGTGCCTGATGCCATAAATAAATCGAGCGCTTCGTTTTCTTCGTTGAGTTGTTTTCGAGATTCTTCGATCTGAGACCGAAGGCGCGCGAGTTCTCTCTTGCTGGTTCGATTTTGCTGCCAGAGAATCGCAACGCCTACGATGAGCGCAACGAAGATCAAAGCGGCGGCAATTGCTATGGGGGGCGGGAACGACGAGCGCTTCACTCTTTGCGGCAGGTGAATGACGTTAGCAGGCGCGGACTCTGCATTTTCCGCGCGCGCGTTTTCGAGAATGCGGTCACGCAATTGCGGCGACGGCTCAGCCGGGTTGGCTGCGTAAGCCAGCAGGCTCGTGGCGGCGTGCCATGAGTCCAACTCCGCGCGACATTCCGCGCACGTCAGCAGATGAGCTTCCAGCGGCGCCCGGTCCGATAGATCGAGCGCGCTTAGCGCATGGACCGGAAGCATCTCTTGGTAATCTTCGTGAGTCATCAGATCATTACCGCTAACGCAAACTCTCCATCCTTTCCTGTAACAACTCGCGCAGCTTGATCATTGCTGAGCGCATGCGCGTCTTGATAGTTCCCAACGGCGCACTGAGACGAACGGCAATCTCCGACTGCGTCAGCCCTTCAAAGTAAGCGAGGACTAAAGCGCGGCGCTGCTCTTCCGGAAGTTGCGCCAGCGCGCCGGCCACAGTCTCTCGCAGCTCGGATCTGAACGCGTCCAGCGCGGCATCAGACACTTCATCCGTTTCACTGAACGCCGCTGATGTGGCCAGGCGTTCGCGCGAGGCAAGCATCCGCAGGCGATCGATGGCGCGGCTGCGTGCCAGGGTAACGAGCCACGTGAATGGACGCCCGCGGCGCTCGTCGAAATCAGCAGCCCGCCGCCAGACTTGCAGGAATACTTCTTGTAAAACGTCCTCCGCCTCTTCGCGGCTGTTCAATATACGCACCAACAGGCCAAACAGGATGAGGCGGTAGCGGTCATAGAGCGACCCTAACGCCGCTTCGTCGCCCCGAGCGACGGCGTGGAGCAGATCGACGTCCGTAATTTGTGCTGGTTCGGGCTGCAAGGTTTACACCGCGAGCGCTAGACAAGGATTGCCTGCCGAAAAAGCACACGAGCGCCAGCGATTCAGCGCCGGAAATTCTTAATCAAGCGACTGTAATCTCTTCTGTCAGGTAAACATCCTGAATCGAATTCAATAGCTGCACACCCTCGCTCATCGGGCGCTGAAATGCTTTGCGTCCAGAGATAAGGCCGGTGCCGCCGCCGCGTTTGTTGATAACGGCAGTGCGTACCGCCTCAGCCAGGTCGCTTGCGCCTTTTGATTCGCCGCCGGAATTGATCAAGCCGCAGCGACCCATGTAGCAGTTGGCCACCTGGTAACGAACAAGATCGATCGGATTGTCACTCGTGAGTTTTCCATAAACCAATTTGCTGGTCTTGCCGTACGACTTGCCGAGTTCTTTTTCGACAGCCATGTAGCCGCCGTTTCGCTCCGGCAGTTTCTGCTTGATGATATCGGCCTGAATCGTGACGCCGAGATGGTTCGCCTGGCTGGTGAGATCCGCAGCCGCATGCATATCGCCTTCGGGAGTTTTGAATTTCGAGTTGCGCAGATAGCACCAGAGGATGCAAGCCATTCCCAATTCGTGGGCTTGAGCGAACGCCTGACTAACTTCCACAATCTGTCGCGTCGATTCGTCGGAACCGAAATAGATTGTCGCGCCGACGGCAACCGCGCCGAGGTTGCGCGCTTCCTTCACGGTGCCGAAAAGCACCTGATCGAATTTGTTTGGCAACGTCAACAATTCGTTATGATTGATCTTCACGATGAAAGGGATCTTGTGCGCATACTTGCGCGCGACGCTGCCGAGCACGCCAAAGGTCGAGGCCACCGCGTTGCAGCCGCCCTCGATTGCCAGCTTCACGATATTTTCAGGATCGAAATACTGCGGATTGGGCGCGAACGAGGCGCCGGCTGAATGCTCAATGCCCTGATCGACCGGCAGGATCGAAAGATAACCCGTGCCGGCCAGCCGGCCGTTATTGAAAAGCGATTGCAGCGAACGCAAGACGGCCGGCGAACGATCCGAATACGCCCAGACACGATCGATGAAATCTGGTCCAGGCAGATTAAGCTGATCTTTCGAGATCGTCTGCGACTTGTGTTCGAGCAGTTTGCTCGCTTCCGATCCGAGCAGCTCCTCGATGCGATCAAGCGAAGTTCCCGCTCGTTTTAGTTCGGTGGCCATGGCTTTTTTGGTGTCCTCCTGATTCTTGTTCGCGGTCTGGGGCTGACAACGGAAATTGCCGGCGAAGCGGGGGCGATTATAGCACACCGAAAATCCACGCCTCAGTCTTGCGTCCGAGTTTTCGACTGAGTTAGAATCCGCGGTAGTTCACTGAAAAGTTAAGGTTGTTGCCTGACTGCGTCGCAATTTCTCCTCCATCTCGCGACAATGACCACGGACTGATTTCGCCGCGATTTGGTGAAAGGTCAAAGATCATGAATTCATCTCGCTCTCCCTTTTCCCTCCTGGCCGCAGTGTCTCTGCTCGTGCTGGCTTGCGCACCGGCGCTGGCCGGCGACGATTGGCGGCCCATCGATCCGGCTGACCTCGCGCTGAAAGCTCCCGTCGTGGAGAAGGATGCCGACGCCGAAGCAATCTTCTGGGAGATTCGCGTCGCCGATGAGCTTGAGGCTGGCTCATCGCGCAAGGTACTCAGCCACTATATCCGGATTAAGATTTTTACGGACCGTGGCAGAGAGTCGCAAAGCCGCATCGATATCACCTACCTGAGCGGTTCGAGCATCAAGGACGTTGCCGCGCGCACTATCAAGCCGGATGGCAGCATCGTTGAGATCAAAAAGGAGGATGTGCTCGAACGCACGATCGTTAAGGTCGGTGGTCTAAAGTTGAAGGCCAAGTCTTTTGCGATGCCGGGCGTTGAACCCGGCGCGATAATCGAATATCGCTGGAGAGAGGTCTGGGACGGGATTAGCATTTACGATCGCCTCGAGTTGCAGCGCGACATTCCAGTTCAGGTGGTCCGATACTTCGTGAAGCCCGCCCATATTGAGAGTTTCAAGTCGGTTGGCCTGAGCGCCAAATCCTTTCATTGCGATACGACCCCGTTCGTCAAAGTGAAGGACTTCTACATGACATCATTGTCGAACGTGCCGGCCTTTCATGAGGAGCCTCGCATGCCACCGGAAGACGAAGTGCGCGCCTGGATGCTCCTCTGGTACACCGACGAGGGCAATCTTCCACCGGATAAATACTGGCCTAAGTTTGGCCGGGAAAAATACGACGACTACAAGGCGAACTTGAAGGTGAGCGACGACATCCGCAGCGCCGCGACTGAAGCTATTGGGGACGCGACGGCGCCGGAACAAAAACTAGAGCGGCTGTATGATTTTTGCCAAAAAAAGATCAAGAACGCCAGCAGCGACACCCTGGTTCTGACGTCGGACGAACGCGCAAAATTGAAGGACAACAAGACCCCATCCGACACGTTGAAGCGCGGCATCGGAACTGGCTGGGACATCGACATACTGTTCACGGCGCTGGCCTCGGCCGCCGGCTTTGATGCCCGCATAGTGAGGATCGCCGATCGAGGCCGCGCCTTCTTCACTCCCAAATTTGCCAATCCATATTTTTTGCGCAGCTATGACATCGCGGTACGGGTTGGCGATCAGTGGCGCTTCTTCGATCCCGGCACCCCTTACGTGCCATTCGGCATGTTGCGATGGCAGGAAGAGGGACAGCAGGCGTTGATTCTCGATCCCAAAGATCCCGTGTGGGCCGACACCCCACTGGCAGCGCCGCAAATGACGAAGGAAAAGCGAACGGCGAAACTGCGCCTCAGTGAAGATGGCACGCTCGAAGGTGACGTGACGGTTGAGTACACGGGTCACTTTGCCGTCGAAAAGAAGCGGGCAAATGATCAGGACTCGCCGGCTAAGCGCGAAGAGAATCTGCGCGATCAAATCAAAGCTCAAATGAGCACGGCTGAAGTGTCGGCGATCCGCATTGAGAATGTCACGGATCCTGTAAAGCCATTCGTCTGCGCTTACCACGTAAAAGTTCCCGGTTATGCTCAGCGGACGGGCAAAAGGCTATTCCTGCAGCCGGCCTTCTTCGAGCACGGGATCGGACCACTTTTTGTAACCAGCGAGCGCCGCTATCCGATTTACTTCCATTATCCCTGGTCAGAAGAGGACACTGTCGCCATCGAGTTGCCTCAGGGGTATGCGCTGGACAGTGCGGATGCACCCGCTTCCTTTAGCGCGGGCGCAATCAGCCAATACCAGCCAAAGATATCTGTGACAAGCGACACCAAGACGCTGCTTTATCAACGCACGTTTTTCTTTGGCGGGGGAGGAAGCATCCTCTTTCCGGTGGAAGCCTACAGTCAGTTGAAGGGGCTCTTTGATGAGCTGAACAAGAGGGACAATCATACGATCACGCTCAAGCAAACCGTGGCCGGATCTTCAAACTAGAAATGTCAAACAGGAAATCAAGGCAGCTCGCGGCCCGAGGAGGAGTTATGGTGGCTCGCTTAATTGGATTGTGCTTTATCGTCATCCTGTGGGCTGCCCCAACGCTTGCTTTCGGCGATGACGCGCCGGCGTGGCTGCGGCAAGCAGCGGCGTTGACGACTCCGGCTTACGACAAAAACGTCTCTATCGTCGTTTTGGTCGACGAATCAGCAATGACAGTTAGCGAAGATGGCCGCGTCACGACGGTGTCCACTTACGCGGTGCGCATTCTCAATCGGGAAGGGCGCGGGGCTGCCGTCGCCTCCGATCTCTACGACACTGACATGGGCAAAGTGCGTGAGATCAAAGCCTGGCTGATCCGGCCATCCGGCCAGGTTAAGAGTTATGGCAAAGACGATACGATCGACCAGGCTGCCGCGCTCAATGACGTTTACGACGAATCGCGTCTCAAGAAGATCGTGGCCGTCGAAGACGTCGAAGCCGGCGCCGTTTTTGGTTACCAGACAACCAGTGAGGTGCGCCCGTACTTCAATCAGTCAGTTTGGTATTTTCAGGGTATCAGCCCGGTGCGGTCATCGCGCGTCACGCTGACGCTGCCCCAGGGCTGGCGGGCCAACGGCGTGACCTTCAATCACGCGAACATCGAGCCGACGGTCAGTGGCACATCCTATAGTTGGGAACTCCACGATCTGCCGCCGATTGAACGCGAACCGGCCAGCCCGAGTTGGAGCAATCTCGCGCCGCGCCTGGCGATCAACTATTTTCCGACCGAAGGTACACGCGCTGCCGCTTCCAGAAGTTTTGATAACTGGACTGAGGTCTCGCGGTGGTACAGCGAGCTAAGCGATCCCCAGGCCGCGCCCGACGAGACGCTCGCGGCCAAGGCGCGCGAACTTACCACTGGAGCCAAATCTGAATTAGAAAAGATTCGAGCAATCGGCCGCTATGTGCAGAATATCCAGTACATTTCGATTCAGATCGGTGTCGGTCGCTGGCGGCCACACGCAGCGGCGCAAGTGTTGGCCAAGTCGTACGGCGACTGTAAAGACAAAGCCAATCTAATGCGCTCCCTGCTAAAGGCAATCAACATCGAGTCGCATCCGGTCCTGATCTATGCCGGGGATGCTACCTATGTACGCGAAACCTGGGCCTCGCCGCGACAATTCAATCACTGCATTATCGCGATCAAGGTTAGCGACGAAACACAGGCGGCAACGGTCGTCACGCACCCGAAACTTGGTCGCCTGCTGATCTTCGACGCGACCGACGACGACGCGCCGGTCGGCGATCTTCCGGATCACGAGCAGGGCAGTTATGCGTTAGTGGTCGCCGGCGATGCCGGCTCGTTGATGCGCATGCCGGTGATCCCCCCGGAAGCGAATCGGCTTGAACGCGTGATCGACGCCAGCCTTGATGGCGACGGCTCGCTTACTGCCAGCGTCCGCGAAAATGCTACCGGCAAATGGGCGGTCAGCTATCGCAGCGAATTTCGCCACGAGTCGCGCCCCGCCTACGTGAAGATTATCGAAAGCTGGGTCACCAGAGGCGCCACTGCCGCCAGGGTCAGCAAAGTCGAGCCCAGAGACAACAGCGTCGAAGGGCGCTTCGATCTTGACGTGGATTTCGTGGCGCCGGCGTACGGACAGTTGATGCAGGGTCGACTGATGATATTCAAACCGGCGATCGTTTCACGTCGTGAATCGCTGTTTCTCACGGAAGCGAAACGCACGCACCCGATAGTGCTCGAGTCGCGCGCCTTTACAGAAACAGTGCGAGTGAAACTGCCGGCCGGTTGGATCGTCGATGAATTGCCGGACGCGGTGACGCTCGATACGTCTTTCGGATCTTACAAGACGACCTACGAAGCGAAAGACGGCGTGCTTGTGTTTACTCGCGCGCTGTTGGTGCGCGGCGCCACCATTCCCGCCGACCAATACGAGAGCGTGCGCAAGTTTTACGAGCGCGTCCGCGCCGCTGAAGGCTCGCCGGTAGTATTGGCAAAGAAATAACTTTTGCTTTTGGAGTTTGTCGGAAAAATAGGTTTGGTTTTCTCTGTGCGTCCTCAGTGTTCTCTGCGTTTCTGTGGTGAGGTTTTTGCTCGAAGAATTCACCACAGAGACACGGAGCGCGCAAAGGTTGCACAGAGAGTTGAGCTTATTCCGACAGGCCCTGGTTCGTTTTTGTAATTTCCAGAAAAGCATCGCGCAGCGTTGCGGCCGTGCTGCCGGTGGAAACTGAATAGGTGCGGAAGTCGAACGTGGTCACAATCGCCACGCCCAGACTCGCGGAAGTGAGAAAGATCTCGTCAGCCTCCGTCAGATCCTGCATTTCGTAGACGCCTTCGACCAGCGGAACAAAGTGCTTGCCTGCCAGCTCGATGACGCACGCACGCGTGACGCCCGCGAGCGCTCCGGTGCTGAGCGTCGGCGCGTGGACCGTCCCGTCCTTCACCCAAAAAATATTCGACATCGTTGCTGAGACGATCTCGCCACGCTCGTTAAGCATCACGGCTTCGTCGAAATCGCGCGCGTGCGCTTCCTCCCACGACAGCACGTGGTCCAGATAGTTCAAGCTTTTGATGCCGGCGAGTGGCGACAACGTATTGAAGCGATAAGGCGAAACCGCCAGCGTCATTCCGGCGCGCGGAATCTTCTGGGCGTCGCCGGTCATGATCAGCAAATCTGTTTTCCGCGGGCCGGGAGGATTCGCTTTCCAAACGTGTTGACTGCTTCTGGCCAGCAGGATCACGCGCGCGCGACCGTAGCTAACTCGATTAACCGAAATTAGTTTCTTCAATGCTGCGCCGACGTCCGCTACGTTGAGATCGCTGCAACTGATGTCGAGTTTTTTCGCGTGCTCAGTGAGACGCTCCCAGTGCCGGGGCCAGAGAAAGGGCCGGCCGTCATAGATCGCGACAGTAGTGAAGACGCCGCGGCCGTAGAGCATCGCGGAGGAGACCGGCGCGACGCGCGCCTTAGCCGCGTCGACCATGCTCCTGTTGAGATAGATAATCGCGTGCATTTCTGGGAGTGCGGACAAGCGGTGCTCGTCCTGTCTGCATTCTTACGCAGCCGCCATCGCTTCCGCTCGCAGCTTATTGGAAAGCGAATTGCGCCAGACGTTTTCCAACTCGGCGACATCGGTGTCAATGGCGTCTTCACCATTTGCTCGAACGCGAAGGCGATCGCCTTTCACGCGACCGATGATCGCAAACGGACTGTTCTGACTCAGAGCTATCTGTTCGAGTGCGCCCTGCGAAGATTCGTCAAAGCTGACGATTATGCGCGAAGGTGATTCGCTGAAAAGCAAATTCTCGATCAAAAGCGCGCCGTCAATATCCACTTCGATACCTTTCGCCGCCGTGTTGAGCGATGAAAAGCAGCACTCCGCGAGCGCGACAGCAAGCCCACCGTCTGAACAGTCGTGTGCCGAATGAAGCAGCCCGGCCTCTGCGGCTTGCAGACACGCTTCCTGGACCGCGCGCTCGCGATCGAGATCGATTTGCGGGACACGGACCGTCGCGATCAAGTCGTCAGTCGTGCGACCCAGGACGACGGCAGCATACTCGCTGATCGAAAGATCGTCGCGCGTCTCACCCAGCAGCGCGATGACGTCGCCTTCGTGCTTGAAACCCTGCTGGACTGTACGGCGCACGTCTTCGATCAACCCGATCATGCCGATGACTGGAGTCGGCAGCACGCCGCGCCCTTCTGTCTCGTTGTAAAACGAAACGTTGCCGGAAACGACCGGCGTGTTCAGCGCGCGACAGGCTTCGGCCATCCCGTCCACCACTTCCGAGAAAGACCACATGACCTCGGGCCGCTCCGGTGAAGCGAAATTCAGACAGTTAGTAATCGCAATGGGCCGCGCGCCGACACAAACGACGTTGCGCGCCGATTCCGCCACCAGCAGTTTCGCGCCTTCGCGCGGATTCGCGGCGCAGTAACGGCCGTTGCCGTCCAGCGACATCGCCAGCGCGCGGCGGGTCTCTTTTATGCGCACGACCGCAGCATCGGCGCCGGGCAGCACCGCGGTGTTTGTGCGCACCATGTGATCGTATTGGCGATAGACCCATTCTTTTGACGCGAGGTTTGGAGACGCGAGAAGTTTCAATAGCGACTGGTTGTGATCAGATAGTTTCGAGTTTAGAGTTTCAAGTTTTGAGTCGGAAGCTTCAGAATTTGGAAACGCCCAAATGAAGCCGCTTGGAGAAGACTCTCCGCCCAATTCTTCCAGCACACTCAGGTCGCCTTCAGATTCTTCCAACTTTGAAATGATTTTCTCAACAAGCTTATCGCGCGGTGCAGGTTTATCCGGCGCTTTCATCGGCCGTTCGTATCGCGGTGCTTCGTCCGTCAGCGCCGAGACGGGAATATCGGCAACCGTTTCGCCGTTGTGAATTACCCTCATGCTCCCGCTGTCGCGCACGTGTCCGATCACTACTGCATCCAGATCCCACTTACGAAAGATGTCGATCACTTCGCGCTCGCGACCCGCGTGCGCGACGATCAGCATCCGCTCCTGCGATTCCGAAAGCAGCATCTCGTACGCGGTCATGTCTGCTTCGCGTTGCGGTACTAATGATAGATCCAGTTCGATGCCTGTTCCGGCGCGCGCGGCCATCTCGCATGACGACGAAGTCAGGCCTGCCGCGCCCATGTCCTGGATTCCCGCCACGGCGCCGCTGCGCATCGCCTCGAGGCATGCTTCCAACAAGAGCTTTTCCAGAAACGGATCGCCGACTTGCACCGTCGGCCGTTTCGCCAGCGCTTCGTCATCAAACTCCGCCGAAGCCATCGTCGCTCCGTGAATGCCGTCGCGACCAGTCTTGGCGCCCACATACAACACCGGATTGCCAATACCCGTCGCTTTGCCGAAAAAGATCTGGTCCCTGCGCACCAGGCCGAGCGCGAACGCATTGATCAAAGGATTGAGCGCGTAAGCATCGTCAAATGCGACTTCGCCGCCCACCGTCGCGACGCCAAACGCATTTCCATAATGCGCAATGCCTGCGACCACTCCGGCCAAAAGCGATCGATTGCGACGCCCGTAGCGCGGATGATCCAGCGATCCGAAGCGCAAACTGTTCATCGAAGCAATGGGGCGCGCGCCCATCGTGAAAATGTCGCGCAGAATTCCGCCCACGCCCGTCGCCGCGCCCTGAAACGGCTCAATGAATGAAGGATGATTGTGCGATTCGATCTTGAAGGCCGCGCACCAGCCGTCGCCGACATCGACCACGCCGGCATTTTCTCCGGGCGGAACGATGACGCGCTCGCCGGTCGTCGGTAAACGCTTTAAGTGATTGCGCGACGACTTATACGAGCAGTGCTCCGACCACATCACCGAGAAGATCCCGAGTTCTGGGAGCGACGGTTCGCGGCCGAGCAACTCCTCGATGCGTGCAAACTCTGCTGCGGTTAGATTGTGAGCGGAAATTATTTCGGAAGTGATTGGTTCCATACGTTTGTGTAACGCGACCGTGCGGAGCGCCGAGGCCAGGCGATGACGCTCTTAGCTCCAGAGGAGCGCTATGTTTATAGCTCTTAAGACGTCTACGCTAAACCAGTCGGGGGGGGCACGGTGGGGTGGCGCGCCCCCGGGGGTGGGGGGGAAAGGGGGCCCGGGACAAAAAAAAAACCCCCCCAA
>JBGPWL010000098.1:0-16737 GCA_041492185.1 Pyrinomonadaceae bacterium
CTCCCTAACCTTCTCCCAGTGTGAGAGGGGACTTTTTCAGCACCCTGCTAAGTTATTTTAAGTATTGGTGGAGCCGAGGGGGATCGAACCCCTGACCTCATGACTGCCAGTCATGCGCTCTCCCAGCTGAGCTACGGCCCCAAATATTTTCAATCACTTACTCTCAAAGCTTCGAGGAGTTGAGCAAAAGTGATCGGAGAACAGTTTTAGTAGTTTGCTAGAGAACGTACAAGAACTCAAGCGAGCATACGATATCACTCCACGCGCGCAGTTTCAAAACCTGCTAGTTCACGAAATGTGCTGCGTGTCCGGCTACAAACTGGCAGAATCGCGCAAGACGCTCTGTGTCGGGTTATCCACAACTACCGAATCTCTGAGTCCTATGTATTTGAGCAATAACAACCCCAGCGTGGTAGGCTTTTCGTCAACTCCTTGATTTCCAAATATCAAACTACTCATTACCAAATGGCCCCAGTAGGCCTGAAACAAAATCTCCTCCTGAGTTTCGGGTTCTTTCCCGCTCTGCTTCTCTAGATTTGGTTTGATAAAACGATATTTCGATATCATGGATTCCCGTTCCGGTCCGTCAGGCAGTGAGTAAAACTTTAAAAGAATAATCTCCGCATCATTGATGCTATTCAACAGCGAAAGTAATTTCTTCTTTCCAATGTGCTCCAGCTCGGCGTCAGTCAGGCTATTCATGAACAGGTTGACGAGATATTCTCTGCGCTCCGGTGTTAGAGCGTTTTTTGCTTGTGTTACAACGTCCTCTAGCAGGTCCTCCATTTCCTCCGTCCTAAGATGCTGTTTAGCGAAATCTTCATCAAGGTACTTGAGCCTGTCCAACAAAGCGTTGATGACGTTAACCACGCGACTTAATTTGCGGTTAGGGAGAGAAAATATGAGAGCCTCCCCGATGATGGATGCCATGATGCCTGGTCCGACGCCGAAAACGCGGGTCAGCTGAGCGAGTCCCTTGATTACAAGAGGTGCAAAATCGCTTGCCTCGGTTCTGAATTCCAGTTCATCGTCTGTAGTTGTGATGCTTAGTATTTCCATTGCGAAATGAAATTCGTTCTCAATGATTCGATGGCTCATCTCCCTTTCCATACCGGCTTCCGTTTTTCGAGAAACGCCGCCACGCCTTCGTCTTTGTCTTCAGTCGAAAAGCAGAGTGCGAAGAGATCCACTTCGCGGCGCAGGCCTTCGTCGAGACTCGAACGTGAGGCGATCTTGACGGCTTCTTTCGCGAGACTCAAAGCAATCGGACTCTTTTCCGCGATGCGACTGGCGATCTCCATCGTCTTTGCTTCAAGTTTCTCGAGCGGGACGACGTGATTGACGAGGCCGATGGTGAGCGCGGTTTTGGCGTCGATGATTTCTCCGCTCAGAATCATCTCCATCGCTTTGCCTTCGCCGACCAGCCGCGTCAGGCGCTGGGTGCCGCCGCCGCCGGGAATGATGCCGAGGTTGATCTCAGGCTGGCCGAAACTTGCGTTCTCGCTCGCAATGCGAATGTCACACGCCAGCGCCAACTCGCAACCGCCGCCAAGACAGTAGCCATTGATCATCGCGATCACTGGTTTGGGGAAAGAATCGATCGCGTTGAAGAGCGAGCGGTTGGTCATCACGTCGCGTTGCATCATCGCGGTGCGGCCCGCAAACTCGGCGATGTCCGCGCCGGCAATGAAAGCTTTATCGCCCGCGCCAGTAATCACAACGACGCCGACAGAATCGTCCGCGCGCAGCTCTTCAATCAGCGCCGCGCCTTCCTCGCGCGTCTTGATGTTCAGCGCGTTTCTTTTTTCCGGGCGATTGATGGTGATGATGGCGACGCGACCGCGGCGCTCGAGCAGAAGTGTTTCGTAAGATTGCATGTTTCTTGCTCCACTTTCCATAGCAACAGCTCAGAATCAATTACCACAAAGGCACAAAGGCACTGAAACAACAGTCAGCAAACCGCATACTCTCGTTTGGTGTCTTTCCGGTCTTCGTGGTTGGAAACTCATTCCGCAGGAGAAGGATCGTTGGGAGCCGTCTGTTCATCCGCGACCCACGAGACGAAGAGGCGCAACCAATTCTCCGCCGGCTCGGCGATCTGCACGCCGACGCGGGCCGTACCGTAGACTGCGGGCGCGACGCGGATCACAATCGCGGTCGCTTCCAGTGGCGCGCCGTCGGGTCGGTGCGCGCGCAGATAGAGTCGTTCACCGCGATTCACTTTCTGATTGAGATGAAACAGCGCGCCTGAGGTCGAGATGTCGTCAGTCTCCGTTGGCTCGCTCCACGCCGAACCATCTTCCGCGCGTCCGGACACAACTATGGGCAGACGCAGCGCCATTCGCAAAGCGAATCGTTTCTCTTCGTTGTTGTAAGGAGTGCTCATGGTTTGCAACGCAGTTGCTCCATACTTGTATCACGTGTGCGCGCGACGCGCATCCCCACCTTCGTCATTCCAGTCATAAAACCCCTGGCCGGTCTTCTTTCCCAGCTTTCCCTCGCTGACCATGCGGCGCAAAACTTCCGGCGGCCGAAACGTTTCCGAACCAAGCTCGCGATGCAGATACTCCGCGATGTTAAGACGCACGTCCAGACCAACGTGGTCGGTAAGTTTCAGTGGCCCCATCGGATGGTTATAACCCAACTCCATCGCTTTATCGATATCCGGCGCGCTCGCCACGCCCTGCTCAAACATGCGGATCGCTTCGAGTCCGAGCGCCACACCAAGACGGCTCGAAGCAAAGCCCGGCACGTCTTTCACCGTGATCGGTTCCTTGCGCATCCGGCGCCCGACTTCCAGAACCGCCGCGACGGTCTCGTCACTGGTGGCTTTGCCGACGACGATCTCAACCAGGCGCATGATATGCACGGGGTTGAAAAAATGCATGCCGACAACTCTGTCGGGCGACTGCGAAACCCTGGCGATCTCGGTGATCGAAAGCGACGAAGTATTTGTTGCAAAAATAAAAGGGCGCGCGGCGATCGATTCCAGCTCGCTGAGTATTTGTTGTTTCAGATCCAAGCGCTCAGGCGCGGCTTCAATGATCAAATCCGCGCTGGTTGTTTCCGCGAGACTGGTCGTGCCGCGAATGCGCTGCAGCGTCTCGTCGCGGTCGGCTTCCGTTAGTTTGGCGAGTTTTATTCCTTTCGCCAGGTTGCGCTCGATGGCCTGAACGCCGCGGGCCAGCGCGTCGCGATCCACGTCGCGCAGAATCACGGGATAGCCGGCAGCGGCGGCGACCTGGGCGATGCCGTGGCCCATCGTGCCCGCGCCGATCACGGCGATTGCTTCAACTGTAGGGGCGATGCTCTTTTCCAACGGTGTGCCGAAACTCTCCTTGTCTCGCTCGGTAAGTCTGCAAGACCAGCGTTCGACTACTTAAGTATCAGTAGTTATACTATACGCTCAACCGAAAAGGCTATGCTCTGGAGCAATTAAGCGAAATATTTCAGCTTGAACGCGGAGGGCGGATCACATTCAAATGACCAAAGCGACATTGGAAAAAGACGTGGTGATAATCGGCTCAGGCCCTGCGGGATTGACCGCCGCAATTTACAGCGGACGCGCCAATTTGAAGCCGCTTTTGATTGACGCGCCGGCGGATGCGGAAAAACAGACGGCGCCGGGCGGTCAACTGATGATCACCACCGACGTCGAGAACTATCCCGGCTTTGCCGCAGGCATTCAAGGTCCGGAATTAATGGTCGAGTTTCGCAAACAGGCCGAGCGCTTTGGCACTGAGCTTCTCGAAGCCTGGATCACGAATGTGGAACTGCAACAACGCCCGTTCACGCTGCACACGGAGGACCAGATAATCAAAGCGCAGACGTTGATTGTCGCGTCAGGCGCGTCGGCCAAATGGCTGGGCATTCCCGGCGAAGCGAAGACGCCGCACGGATTTGGCGGCAATGGCGTCTCGGCCTGCGCCACCTGCGATGGACCGTTGCCCGCGTTTCGCAACAAGGTGCTGGTCGTCATAGGCGGCGGCGACACGGCAATGGAAGAGTCGACGTTTCTAACGCGTTATTCGTCGCGTGTATTTGTCGTCCATCGCCGCGACAAATTGCGCGCGTCAAAGATCATGCAGGACAAAGCATTTGCCAACGAGAAGATCGAATTTGTCTGGAACACGGCGGTCGAGGAGATTCTCGGTACGCAGGAAGATGGAGTAACCGACGTGCGTTTGAGAAACCTGAAAACCGGAGATGAAAGCGTCTTTCCCTGCGCCGGTGTGTTCGTGGCAATTGGTCACAAGCCCAACACGGATTTGTTCAAGGGCCAGCTCGAGATGGACGACGTTGGCTATCTAAAAACTTCGGGTCATTCAAGTGCCACGAACATTCCGGGCGTGTTCGCTTGCGGCGACGTGCAGGATTCGGTTTATCGCCAGGCGGTGACCGCCGCGGGCACCGGTTGCATGGCCGCCATCGACGCCGAAAGATTTTTGGATCATCTTCCCGTGGCTATGCCAACCGGTGAAGAGATCACTATGGAAGGCGAACACATCACGGCCGATCACAAAACGATTATCGAGCCTGATGGCACCCTCATTCCGAATGAACCGGCGGAAGTAACTGCGCCAGGAGACTGAGACTGAAGGTTCCGGCCTTTTCGTGTAACTTCGTGGATCGTCCGTTGGTTAGCCGCAGAAAGACGATCCACGAAATCACACGAACGAAACCGAAGAATCACGCGTGAATGGCGGCCGTAAAGAATTAGCTGTTACAGCACACTAGCTGTTACGCCGCGACCTTTGCGCAAAACTCTGCGACTCTTTGCGGGTAAGACTCGATCACAACAACACAATCGAATCGTCTCGTTCAGGTTGACGTGATGGAGCCGGCCTGGTTTCCGATCTGGCTGGCAGGTATTCGTTATCGAGCGGACAAATTTCGCAATAAGTTCCCAGACGCTGCTTTCGATCTTCACACTCGTTACACTCGAGCGCCAGGCCCGTCTCCCGTAGCGCATCGAGCAGAGGCAACAGCAGGCGACCGCGCCCGGTCAGTTCATACTCGACGTGCGCCGGCAGACCACCAAAGTCGAATCGCTCGATAAGGTTGTCCTTCTCCATATCGCGCAGCCGTCCGATCAACGTGCGACTGCTGATCGGAAAGAGATCGTCGAGCAGTTGCGTCGTGCGCTTTGGACCGTCGGCGAGATCGCGCACGACGAGCAGCGTCCACTTGTCGCCTACTAGTTGCAGCGCGCCCGCCACTGGACAGCCATCACCTTCGCGTCGTCGCACTTCGCGGTCTCCTGATTCAACAACTGAGCATTGGTCCCGCGAAGCTTATCATAAAGAAAGACGTTCGTCTCATGAAGCGGTTTAGATAAGCGGCGTTCAGAGTACCGACTTCAGTCGGGTTTTTGCTGACGCAAGGAACCCAACTAAAGTTGGTACTCTAAACTCCTGTCACGACTCTGGCCGCCTGAAGCTCCATTGCGGTAGGATAGCGGTCACATGAATGCGTTAGAGCGTTACGTTGGTCAGGTGCTTGACGATAAGTACCGTCTGGAGCGACTGCTCGGACAGGGCGGCATGGGCGCCGTGTATCTCGCGACGCACCTGGGCACCGAACGTTACGTCGCGCTGAAATTGATCACGCCACAGTTCATGCGCAATGAAGAATTCGTCGAACGTTTCAAACGTGAAGGGCGAGCTGCCGGGCGCCTGCGTCATCCGAACGTCGTCGACGTAACGGATTTTGGTTTTGCGCGCGTGGGCACTGAGCGCGTCGCGTATCTGGTGATGGAATACCTCGACGGCTGCACGCTCGGCGACGTGCTGTCCGAAGAGAAGACACTGCCGGTCGAGTGGGTCGTGGACATTCTCGAACAGGTTTGCTCCGCTGTGCACGAGGCGCACCAGCAAGGCATCGTGCACCGCGACCTCAAGCCGGACAACATCTGGCTCGAACCGAACCGGCTCGGCGGCTACCGCGTGAAGGTGCTCGACTTCGGCATAGCGAAACTCGCGGAAGTTGCTCTTCCCGGCATTGAGGCAAATTCAACTGCGCAATTGCCGGCATCGACGCGCGCGGCTGCCACGGATCTTGAGACCGACACTCTGATGTATTCAGCGAAAGTCGGCGACGAAGTTAGTCAACAGGAAAACGTGATGACCGCCTTGAGCGGTTCGAGCGAAACGGACACGCAACTGTTCGCCGCGCCGCCCGTGCAAACCCCATTGGCTGAAACGAAGGCGGCGCCAACTAAGGCCACGTCCACATCGCCCGGCGCGCACTCAACGCAACCGGACGGCGACAAGACGCTGATGATGGGTCAGACAACACGGAAAGAAGCGGTCCTCGCGCAAACCGTTTCCGCCGGAACGACGGCCCACGGCGCGGGGCTGACGCGCGTCGGCGAGATCATGGGCACGCCTCTCTATATGTCGCCCGAACAATGCCGCAGCGCGCACCTCGACGCGCGCTCGGACGTTTACAGTCTGGGCGTGATTGCTTATCAAACACTCGCCGGTCAGCCGCCATTCACCGGTAACATGACCACCGTCATGCGCGAGCACCTGGAAACAACGCCACAGGATCTGCGCGAGCGAGCCCACAAAGTTCCGAAGCGGGTGTCGAAGGTGGTCATGTCGGCACTCGCGAAGGATCCGGCCGCGCGGCCCCAAACGGCAATGGCTTTTGCCAACGCGATGCGCGCAAACGCCGATGGACTGGGCGCGCTCTACCGCCGCGCCTTCGCCCTCTACAGCGAATACTTTCCAAAGTTTTTTAAGCTGTCGTTGCTGGCGCATATTCCGGTAATTGCTTGTATCCTGATGACGATCGCGCTGCGACTGGCGGAACCGCGACTCGGCAAAGTCGCGACGATCGCCCTGGCAGTTCCCATCGGTTTATTACAAGTAGTGGCCAGCATCGTAACCCCAACGATCATCTCCTGCGTCACGGCGGTCATCGTCACCCAACTGGCTGTGGCGCCGCTCAAACCGGTGGAACTGCGTCCAGCCTTCGCCGTTTTGCGACGGCGGTGGCGCCCTTTCCTCAAAACCGGCATCCGTTACATCCTGCGCGTCTTCATCGGCTTCATATTGTTTGTGATTCCGGGACTCGTAATGACTGTGCGCTATGGGCTGTGGGGACCGGTGGTGCTGATGGAAGGATTGGAAAAGAAGGCGGCGCTGAAGCGGGCCCGCGCGCTGGCATCGCGTTCCTGGCGCACAATCATCCTCGCCATGCTGTTTCAGTTTTTAGTGCCTGCAATAGTCGGGGGGATTGTGGCGGCCCTGATCGGCGCAACCAGCAAAGGGAGCGGAGTCCACGTCAAAGCATTTACGCCGTTGTCGCAGCTCGTGAATATCTTTGTTCTGCCGCTGATGTCTATCGTGCCGGCGCTGCTCTATCTGAAGATGCGACAGTTTGGCGGCGAGACGCTCAACGACGTGATGGCGCAGATCGAAAACGTCGAAGGCGCGCGCAACAAGTGGCAACAACGCATGCGCACGCGCCTGAACGTTACACCCCAAACCCAAACACCGCGCAGCCCGCCTTAGCCCTTACGAGTCTGGGTCAAAATTCAGCTTGTGAAGTAATCGAGCTTGATCCTGAACGCAAAGGACGCGAAGGAATCCGCAAAGAAACGCAAAGGGGTCTTTCTGCGACCCTTGCGCTGAACTTTGCGTACTTTGCGTTTAAGTTGATCGGTTCGTCGCCGCTCAAGTCAGTCTTGACACGGACTCTTACGGCGCGGGCGTCGGCGGCGGATGCAGCGCATAGTTCGCCGGCGGCTCCGCGCCGAGCAGGTAACGCACAAAATAATCCCAGCGACGTCGCGTCATGTAATTACCAGCCGAGCCGTAGCCGTGCCTCTGATTTGGCAGCATCAACAGGTCGAAATCCTTGTTCGCTTTGACGAGCGCGTCCACGATCAGCAGGGTGTTATTCGGCGGCACATTGTCGTCCAAGGTTCCGTGCGCAAGCAGCAAATGACCCTTGAGGTTTTTCGCCAGGTTCTGATTTGCCTGATCGTCGTAGTTGGTTGTGTTGTCAGACTTGCGTTCGAGCAAGCCCTGATACCTCTCGCCCCAATCATCCTCGTATTCGCGGTTGTCGTGATTGCCAGACTCAGAGATGCCCACTTTGAAGAAGTCCGGATAGCGAAACATCGCGTCGGCAGTCGCATAACCGCCGCCGGAGTGGCCGTAGATGCCGACGCGATCGATGTCGACGAAGGAATACTTTTGCGCCAGTTGCTTCATTCCACTTACTTGATCCGGCAGCGTGTTGTCGCCCATGTTAGCGTAGTAAGTGTCATGAAATTTTTTCGAGCGCTGAGGATTTCCCATGCCCTCGATCTCGACGACTATAAAACCGAGTTCCGCTAAAGCTTGTACATCGCCGCGCGCTGACAGAAACGACCAACTCCCGACGCTCCCGCCCTGCGGTCCGGGATAAATGTGATTGACGATCGGATACTTCCTGGGAGCGCTCCCGGGAGCGCGGGCATCCTGCCCGCATTCCGCACAACTCGACGGCACAAACATCAAACCATAAACATCGGTTTGATTATCACGCCCTTTCACAGTGATCGGAACCGGCGGCTTCCAACCCGTCGCGAGCAAACGCGCGATGTCTGCCTTCTCAATCGTCGTGATCAATTTGCCATTCTCGTCGCGCAGCACTGCAACCGGCGGCACGTCTGGCTTTGAATAGTTATCGACAAAGAAGCGGCCCGAGGGCGACAGCGTTATCTGATGATTTCCATCCTCAGGCGTGAGGAGCGCGAGATTCTTTCCATCGAGTCCGATGCGGTACAGGTGAGTGAAATAAGGGTTGCGACCCTGCTCGCGTCCGACGGCGACAAAGTAGATCACACGATTCTTCTCATCGACCCGCAGCACTCTCGTCACTGCCCAATCGCCACTCGTGATCTGATTTTTCAAACGGCCGGTCGTGGAATCGTAGAGATAGAGATGGCCCCAATTATCCCGCTCTGAAAACCAGATGACTTCGTTCGAGGCCGCGAGATAGCGCCAATTCTGTTCATTCTCTCCAGACTCAAACTGCGTTGCGGCTTTTTCTTCGAATACATCGCGCACCGCGCCAGTGTTAGCGTCCGCGATGCGCAGGTGTTCGTCTTTGTGATCGCGCGAGGTGGAAACAAATGCAAGCTGAGACGAATCCGGACCCCACTCGGCGTCGGCGAGGTCGCTGCCACGACAGGCAATGTGATCGCAAACGGTCGAGCGATGCTGATCGGGCGGCAACTGCAAGCGAATTACTTTCGCCGTGTCCACATCGATAATGACACGTTGGATCATGGTCACGACCTCGTCACCGGGCAACGGATACTTCCACGCCTGCAGAGTCGGATGGCCCACTTTGGTATCGACCAGATACATCTCGCCGACCTTGCGCTGATCCTGTTGAAAGGTCGCGATCTTTTTTGAGTCAGGCGACCACAGCAGGATGGCGCGATCGGAACGGATCCAGCCCGCATTGTCCGTCGCGTAACCAAAATCTTTCACGCCGTCGGTGGTGAGCTGCGTCTCTCTGGCCGTAGCGACGTCGCGCACCCACAAATTGTAATCGCGAATGAAGGCCGCGCGCTTCTTGTCCGGTGAAATCGCTCCATTACGCGCGCCTCCCTGGCCACGGGGCATCGCCGAGCCCCCACCGCCATCGGCGCTGCATTTGTTTGCTTGCAGGTCGCACTTCCAACCACGATTACCCACACTGAAACTTATCGTCTGTCCATCCTCCGAAAACTCAAAAGTCGTGAACGGCAGATGGTGCGCGTCGTAAGTTGCGCTCGCCGCGGTGGAGAGTGCGGCGGCAAGCTTCGCATGATCGAACGCCGGCGCGCGCGCGTTCCTATTGGGATCGATCAAAACAAACTCGCTGCCCTCCGCGGTCGTGATCCGATACCAGAATCGTTCTTCGGATAACCAGCTCGGACGCACGCCGGAACGAAACACCAGCGGATTCGTGTTGTAGCCCATCGCCTTCTCCGCGCGCGCGTAATCGTCGGCCGTAACCACCCGGCGTTCCTGCGCCACAATGGGAATATTGATACCGATGAATGTAAACAGGATCGATAGTTTTAGCAGTCGAGACTTTTTCATGGTCTTAAGCCTTCTGATCAAAATGAAATGTCGGTACCCGGCGAGTGCCGTAGGCACGAAATATTTATAGACACCGTAAACCTTGATTTTGAAAACTCTGCGAGCGGAGCGAAATGCGAATTTCGCTCCGCTCGTATGGAATCATATCTGTGCGATGTGGGCTATAAACATTTCGCCGCTACGTGGCTGCCTTTTCTCTTCACACGGCGCATCGTCACGTTAGGGCCACGTAGCCTTGCCTCTTTGGAGAGCAAAGAATGGTAGCGCATACGGGACTCGAACCCGTGATCTCTGCCTTGAGAGGGCAGCGTGTTAACCAACTACACCAATGCGCCGCACGCGTGTTGGATTATAGGTGCAGGCATCTGCGTTCGCAAGTTTGGCACACATTCGGCCCTTTGCAACCAGCCAACTACACCAGCCCTTTAATTTTTGAGAGCACCGCTGAACGGATGTTATACTCCCGAACGCTCTCCAGCCGGGCCAAACTTAATTCTTCTTTAGGCTCGAGCACGGTCCCGGATGTGAGAGCGTTTGCCGTCATCATCTCTATTGAACTGATCGTCAACGAGTTTATGCCGAGCGTCTTCCTGGGCCTTAGCGCCATGCCATCCGCGCGTATCGCGTGCCTGCTCTCCAAATTTTCAGCTTTGGTTGAATTAGAATCTTCCATGTCAAACCCTCTGTGCAACCTCAGTGTTCTCTGTGTCTCCGTGTTGAGTGCTCTCGCGCGATCGTTCACCACAGAGTCACGGAGAACACAGAGGTTGCACAGAGAAAACTTGATTCAGTGGAGAATCGCATGAAGATTGTCGTGTTGCGAGAGACCGAAAGCGGCGAGGCACGCGTGGCGCTGGTGCCGGAGTCCGTGAAGAAACTCGTGGCGTTGAAAGCGTCAGTGATGATTGAAAGCGGAGCAGGCGTGGGCGCGGCGCGCTCGGATGACGAATACGCGCAGGCCGGCGCGGAAGTTTCTAAGGACAGAAATGCTTTGCTCGCAGCGGCAGACGTTTTGGCGGTGGTCAATCGTCCGGACGCGAAAGATTTCCCGCTATTAAAAAAAGGCGCCGTGATAATTGGTTTCCTGCGGCCGCTTGATGAACCCGCCGAGTTGGAACCGGCGATCACTCACGGCCTGACAACGTTTGCGATGGAATTGATTCCCCGCATCACGCGCGCGCAGGCGATGGACGCGCTCTCGTCGATGGCCACTGTGTCGGGTTACAAAGCCGTCATCATCGCCGCCGAAAGATTGACGCGCATGTTTCCGTTGTTGATGACCGCGGCGGGCACGGTGCCGCCCGCAAAGGTGTTGGTCCTGGGCGCCGGCGTCGCGGGACTGCAGGCGATCGCGACGGCGCGGCGTTTGGGTGCAGTGGTCGAAGCTTACGACGTGCGCGCGGCGGCAGGCGAGCAGGTGCGCTCGCTCGGCGCAAAGTTCCTGGAAGTAGATCTCGGCGGTCTCAAAACTGAAGACGCGGGCGGCTATGCAGTCGAGTTAACCGAAGAAGCATTGGAACGCGGACGGCAGTTGATTGCCGAGCACGCGAAGACGAACGACGTCGTAATCACGACGGCGCAAGTGCCGGGCAGACGCGCGCCATTGTTATTAACTGAAAACGCGGTCAGTGGTATGAGGCACGGCTCGGTGGTCGTCGATCTCGCGGGCGCGACAGGCGGCAACTGCGCGCTCAGCAAACCGGATGAGACGATTGAAGTGAACGGCGTTGTGATCATGGCGCCGTTGAATCTGGCGGCGACCGTCGCCGTTGACGCGAGCCAGCTCTACTCGCGCAACGTGACTGCGTTTTTGAATCTCCTGATCAAAGACGGCGAACTGCACATCGATATGGCAGACGACGTGGTGGGGCCATCGTGCGTGACGCATCAGAGCGAGTGGGTGAATAAGCGAGTGGCCGCATCCCTGCAAGCGGTGGTAAAGTAAGACGCAGAAAATGCGCGGATGGAGATCAGCGAATGAAAGACGAAGAGCTGCTGGCGAGAATCACGATTGATCCTAAAGTAATGGCGGGCAAGCCCGTCATCAAAGGCACGCGACTGACGGTTGATTATGTTCTCAACCTGTTGGCGCACGGCGCTACCACGTCGGAGATCACTCAAGAGTACGAGGGGCTTACGGAAGCGGACATCCAGGCTTGCATCGGTAAGGTTACATAGAGGGAGGTTAATATGTCTATCAATCTTTCGGAAGACATGCGAACGGTGAGCGAGTTGAAGCGTCATACGCGCGAGATACTTGAACAGGTCCGCAAGACCAGACGTCCTGTAAGGCTTACCATAAATGGCAAGCCGGACGCCGTTCTGCTTGACGCGAAGACTTACGAGAAACAGATGAAAGCGCTAAACCTCGCGCGCCTGTTGGCTGAAGGCGAAGAAGATGTCTCCGCTGGACGCGTGCGACCAGCACGTTCGTTCCTACGGGAGTTTAAGAATGCCCACAAGATTCGAGGTTAGCTATACCCGAAGCGCAGAACAGGATATTGAAGAGATTTGGAGTTTTATTGCCGAAGACAGCCCCGACAACGCCACCAGATTCATTCACCAATTAGAAAAGCAGATTGCCACGCTTGAACGCCTTCCTGAGAGATGCTCCCTGATTTCAGAGAACAAATCAATGAACTCACGATACAGACATCTGATTTATCGTAAGTACCGCACCATATTTCGAATCTCTGGGAGAAAGGTTTTCATAGTACGAATCTTACATGGCGCCAGACTGCTGGATGCTTCGGTACTTGAGTCAACCATAGCCGAAGCAAACGAATAGCACTTGGGAGATTGAGAACATGTCAACAGCAATTCTAATCACATCACTCTACGTTTTTGCGTTAGCCGCTTTTCTTGGTTATCAGGTGATCTCGCGCGTGCCGCCACTGTTGCACACGCCGCTGATGTCGGCGACGAATGCCATCTCGGGCATATCGCTCGTCGGGTCGCTGGTGACTGCCGGCGCGCATTACAACACGGTGAGCACGATACTTGGTTTTACTGCCGTCGTCTGCTCAACTACAAACGTTGTCGGCGGTTTCGTGATCACCGATCGCATGCTGCGAATGTTCAAGCGAAAGCCATCAGCGGGCAAAGGTAAAGGTGGCGCGCCTGGCGACAATGGCAGTCAAAAGGGATCTCAGATCTAAAATCTAAAATTCAAAACCTCAAATGCATTTGCAGACCTATTTCATCGAACTAAGTTACCTGCTGGCGTCGATCCTCTTCATTCTTGGATTGAAGGGGCTGAGTCATCCCGAGACCGCGAAGCGCGGCATGCACCTCGCTGAGTTCGGCATGTTGATGGCTATCATCGGCACGCTGATGCACGCGGACATCGTCAGCTACACGTGGATCATTACTGGATTAGTGATTGGCTCGCTCGTCGGTTTGGCGATGGGCATCTGGGTGCCGATGACCGCAATGCCGCAGCGGACTGCGCTCTCGCATGCGTTCGGCGCGTTTGCGGCGGCGCTGGTTGGCATTTCCGAATTTTACCGGCACGGCGGTCATCTTGATCGCATCACGATGAGCGCGCTCGGTTTTGAAGTGCTGCTTGGATCGCTGACGACGACAGGCAGTCTGCTCGCTTTTGCGAAGTTGCAGGGAATGGTGCGCGGCACGCCGGTGACTTATAAAGGGCAGAATATTTTCAACATGACGCTGCTCGCGACCACGGTCGGAATTTTCATCTATCTGATCTTTGTGCCCGGATCGCTGCCACTCTTTTTCACAATGGTGGGACTGGCGTTTGTGTTTGGGATTTTGCTCGTCATGCCGATTGGCGCTGCCGACATGCCGGTCGTGATGTCGCTGTTGAATTCGTATGCCGGACTTGCTTCGGCGGCCACGGGCTTTGTGTTGTCGAATAATGTGCTGATCATCGCGGGCACGCTCGATGGTTTCTCCGGCTTCATTCTTTCAGTGTTGATGTGTCGCGCGATGAACCGTTCGATCACCAACGTGCTCTTCGGCGCGTTTGGTTCGGCGGCTACTGCGGCAACGGGCGCGGACGGTCAACAGGGCGTGATGCGCGAAGTCAATCTCGAAGACGTTGCGGTGCAGATGGCTTACGCGAAGCAAGTCGTGTTCGTGCCCGGCTACGGTATGGCGACCGCGCAAGCGCAACACGCAGTGCGCGAGTTGGCGAACGTGCTCGAGCAGCGCGGCGTCACCGTCAAGTACGGCATTCATCCCGTCGCCGGCCGCATGCCCGGACACATGAACGTGTTGCTCGCCGAGGCCAACGTGCCTTACTCGTCTTTGTACGAACTCGAGCAGATCAATCCTGAGTTGCCTGCCACGGACGTCGCCGTCGTCATTGGCGCGAATGATGTCGTCAATCCTGACGCGCGCGACAATCCGAGCAGCCCAATTGCCGGCATGCCGATTATTGAGGTTGATCGCGCGAAATCCGTTGTAGTGCTGAAGCGCGGCCAGGGCAAAGGCTTTTCGGGCCTCGAGAATCCGCTCTTCTTCAAAGAAGTGACCGGCATGCTTTACGGCGACGCGAAGGATTCGCTGACTCGGCTGGTGCAGGCGGTGCAGCAGGCGTAGACTCTCATCGAAACTTTCGATGCAGAGCCTCCGTATCAAACCAACCGACAATTCAGTTCAATCCATGCACAACCAGTTTTCATTTGGAGGACACATGAAAAGACTGTTCGTAGTTTTTCTATTGATCGGTACCCTGGCAATGCCGCTGCCGTCGATGCTCGCACAGCGCAAGGGCAAAGCAAAAGCGAGTGCGCCGGTTTCAGTGGCCACGCAGAGAGGCGTGGATGCAATCACCGCGGACCAGATGCGCGCCTTTCTGACGTTCATCGCGTCGGACGAGATGGAGGGTCGCGATACTCCTTCGCGCGGATTGGATACGACCGCAAAGTTCATCGCGATGAATCTGACGCGCTGGGGATTTAAGCCGGCGGGCGATGATGGAACGTTTTTTCAGCGCATTGGCTTGCGTCGCGATCGCATTGATGCCGCGCAGACCCACGCGGATCTGAATGGTCAGGCACTGACAACTGGCGACGATTTCATCCCATCCGGCGGCGGCAATGCCAGCGGGCAACTCGTCTTTGCCGGCAATGGCTGGTTCATCAGAGCCAAGAACATCGATGCCTACAAAGACATCGACGCCAGGGGCAAGATCGCGATCATCTTCGCGTCACCGCAAGGACTGCCGCGCGGTCTGACTCGAGCCGATCTATCAGGCAAGCAGGGCGAAGATTGGATGGCGCCGGCCGACTACGCGCGCAAGCAAGGCGTAGTGGGACTCGTCATCGTTCCCGACTTTCAATATCTCGCAAACTGGGATCGCAATCGCCAACGCATCATGGAACGCGGCACCACCATCCCGGAAAAATTCATGACGCAGACGGGGACCTCCATTCCCACGATCATCGCTTCACCCAAACTGGCTAATGCTCTGCTTCAGGGTGAAAGCCAGAACGCCAACGCGCTCTTCGCAGCGACTTATGGCGCCGGGCTGCCTGCTCCGTTCGCGCTGAAGCCGGAAAAAAAGTTAACCGTTAACGTAGCGGCGAAGACCGAGACCATCGGCACGCAGAATGTTGTCGCTATCTGGGAAGGCAGTGACGCGGTGATGAAAGACGAGTACGTGGCCGTGGGCGCGCATTACGATCACGTTGGCATCGGCAATCCCGTCAACGGCGATTCGATTTACAACGGCGCGGACGACGATGGCTCGGGCACGACAGCCTTGCTGGCAATGGCCGAAGCGTTGGGACACACAACGCCGCGACCGAAACGCTCCGTACTATTCGTCTGGCATTGTGGCGAGGAGAAGGGTTTATGGGGCTCGCGCTACTTCACCGACAACCCGACGGTTCCGCTCGACCATATCGTCGCGCAAATAAACATCGACATGATCGGCCGCAGCAAAAAAGACGGCGATACGAACCCGCGGAACAGAGACTTGTCCGGACCTAATGAAGTTTACGTCATCGGGTCGACGATGATGAGCACAGAGCTTGGCGATCTTACCCTGGCGACGAACAAATCTTTTCTGAATCTCAATTACGATCTGCGCTACGACGATCCGAAAGATCCCAACCGTTTCTTTTTCCGCAGCGACCACTACAACTATGCCCGCAAAGGAATTCCGATCATCTTCTTCTTCGACGGCGTGCACGAAGACTATCACCAGCCGGGCGATTCACCCGACAAGATCGATTACCAGAAGATGGAGAAGGTGACGCGGACCGTGTATATGACGCTGTGGGAAGTGGCGAGCCGGGCAACACGTCCGAAAGTGGATAAGCCTTTGCCGGCGCAGTTGGCGGGGAATTAGGGAATCGCCACAGAGGCACAGCGCGGCTTCGGGCCGCAACCAAAACGAGTAGAGGCAAGGAGTAAGACTCACCTGAAGCGGTACAGGCGTCTTAAGCTCCGTAGGAGTGGGATATTTATAGTGGCCGGCAGTAACACCGATCACCAGCTCCATAGGAGCGACATGTTCCGGCAGACGGACCAAGCACAGGAGCAGTAAACATGTCGCTCCTACGGAGCTGGCGGAAACGGCGTAACCTTCTATCTATAAATATTCCGTCCCTAACGGGACTGGTTGTGCGGCGGCGAATCTTGTTCAAAAAACAGGAAGTTACGATCTTGTTTC
>JBGPWL010000049.1:0-35626 GCA_041492185.1 Pyrinomonadaceae bacterium
TCGTTGCCATTGGCGCTCTCAATCTTTTCGGCGAGTTGAGCCACGGTGGGCGATTCGAACAGACTCCGCAGTGGGATCTCCATCTGAAATTCTTTGCGCATGCGCGATACGACCTGGGTCGCCAGCAGCGAGTGGCCGCCGAGATCGAAAAAGTTATCGTGCACGCCGACAGCGCTGACCTTCAATAAGCCGGTCCAGATGTCGGCCAGCTCTTTCTCCACTTTGGTGCGCGGTGCGACGAATTCCTTTTGCAGGCCGGGACGTAACTCGTCAGGCGGGGGCAACGCGTTGCGATCAATTTTTCCGTTTGCCGTCAGCGGCAACGATTTAAGAAACACGAACACTGACGGAACCATGTAGTCGGGTAGTTGCTGTTGCAGCAAGTTTCGCAGGGCGTCGGATGTGGGAGGATGGGCGTCGGAAGGAACGATGTACGCGATGAGGCGAGTGACTGCGGAAGAAGCGGACAGGATGTCCGCGCTCCCAGGGGCGCTCCCAACGACGGCTTGGCGGACCGAGGAGTGCGCGGATAGAGCAGCTTCGATCTCGCCCAACTCCACTCGATAGCCGCGCACCTTCACCTGCGTATCAACGCGACCGAGAAACTCAATATTGTCATCGAGCAGATACCGCGCCAGGTCGCCGGTGCGGTACAAACGCGCATCCGAATCTTCCGAAAACGGATCGGGAACAAAGCGCGCGTCGGTCTCCGTTGAATTGTTCAGATAGCCCGCGGCCACTCCCGCGCCGCCAAGATACAACTCGCCCGCGACACCCGGCGGCACAGGCTGCCTGCGCCGGTCGAGAATGTAAGCGCGCGTGTTCGCAATGGGCCGCCCGATGGGCACGGTCAATGAATACGGCGAAACGCGATTGTCAGGCACATTGAAAGTAAGCGAACCGACTGTAGTCTCGGTTGGACCGTAGTGATTGATGATCTGACAGGTGTGATCCATTCGCGAGACTTGCTGCACCAAATCCCACGACAGGGCCTCGCCGCCTAGAATTAGATATTTCTTCGGCAGGATATTGCCGTCAGGCTGCGACGCGAGCAAGGCACTGAAATGCGACGGCACGATCTTCAGCACATCGATCGGGTGTCGCGCCAGGTACTCGCTGAAGAGATTGCCTTCCATCGCCACATCGTATCCGATGACGTGCAAACAACCGCCCGAAACCAGCGCCGGAAAGATGCAGGTGTTGCCCAGGTCCGCGGTCAGCGTCGAGACCGTCGCGAAATGCAGCGGCCCGTTAACGCCGAGACGCTGCAAGATGAACTGCGTGTAGTTCGCGAGATTGCGATGACGAACGGCGACGCCTTTGGGAATTCCGGTCGAGCCGGATGTGTAGATCACGTAAACAAGATTCTCCGGAGTCGTGATGGACGATGGATTCGTTTTCGGCTCGGCTTCGAGCAACGCGCGATCGCGCGCGAGATCGATCGTTTCGCCCGCGAACGGAAACGATTGATCGGTGGCGCCGTTTGTAATCAGTAACGAAGCTTTGCTTTCGGCAAGCTGGATTGCGAGTCGTTCGCGCGGATGATCGGGATTGAGCGGCACGTAGGCGCCGCCGGCTTTTAGAATGCCGAGCAGTCCGACAATCATTTCCACCGAACGTTCGACACAGAGGCCGACGCATGCGTCCGGTCCGACGCCGCGCCGGCGCAGCAGATGTGCAAGCTGATTGGCGCGTGCATTCAGCTCTTCGTAGGTCAACGCGACGTCGCCCGATATAACCGCGGGCGCCGCGGGCGCGCGTTCCGCCTGCTCTTCGAATTTTTGGTGAATGCATTTGGCTTCCGAAAACTCAGCGGCAGTCTGATTCAATTCGACCAGCAATCGATGACGCTCTTCATCACTAAGAATGTCGATGGCGCCGATTTCGCTTTTCGGATTCTGCAACGCGTGTGACAGGAAGCGTTGAAAATATCCGGCGAAGCGTGCCACCGTCTCGCGTTCAAACACTTCGCCGTCGTACTGCAACTCGACTGAGATTGAATCGCCGGAACGAACACAAGAGAGCTTTAGTTTGAAAGGAGCGAGGCAAACGTCCTGCTTGATGATGGAAAAGCCTGCGGACAGGGCTGTCCGCGCTCCCAGAAAATCGAAGGCCACTGAATCTTTGATCAGATTCCCGTGCGCGCAGGGATCGAAATACTCCTGCCACTCGTCCGCTCGGTTGAGATTGTCGCTGACCCGTCGCAGGTGTTCGCTGAAAGAGTTTTCTTCGCAAGCAAAACGAAGCGGCAGATACTTTGCGTAGAGTCCGAGCGCCGACTCCAGGTCTTCGAACTTCCGGCCGTCGCAAAGACTAAAAATCACAAACTCAGACTCACTCTGACCAGCCAGCCGCCACACGAGCGCGTGCCAACAGGCGAAGAGCAGCGCCGGAACCGAAACTTCATGCTCTCGAGCCGCGGTTTCTAGACTACGGAACGCACAATCGAGATCAATTACAACAGATTCAAAGGCGGAGGCTTGCGTCGCATTGACTCGCTTTTCGAATGGCAATGCGAGCGCGGGAATATCGCCGGCGTCTTGCTGCTGCCAATAGTTTTTGCCGGCCACGCCGTGTTCGTCCATCGCTTCAAGCAGTTCGTTTTGCCACTCGGCGAAGTCCGCATATTGCATCGGCTCATCTGACGGCTCTTGTTTACTGAGTCGCGACGCGTAACCGCGCTGGATTTCGCTGGTGAGATTTGCGAGCGTGATTGAGTCCGCGCACAGCGCGGGCAGCGATATCAGAAGCCAGTGGCGCCCATTGGACTGCTTGATCAGCGTGATACGCAACAGCGGTCCCGAGGCAAAATCGAAAGGCCGCTCGCGCTCGTTGGCGAAACATTCTTCAACCTGCGCGTTTTGTTGATTCGCGCCGACACCGCTCAAATCAAAAGTTTGCCAGGAGAATTGCGGCGCTTCAGCAACAACCTGAAACGGAGTTTTTATTCCGGGCGGACGGGTGAATGTCGTGCGCAGAATTTCGTGGCGATCCACAACGTCGCGCACCGCCGCTTGCAAAACATCCGATTGCAGAGCTCCCTCAATCAGAATCACGCACGACGCGCGAAAGGTCTGCGCTCCCGCGGTCTGTTGCAGCGACCACAGATTTCTTTGCTGCGGCGAAAGGCGAAAGCCTTCGACCGTTGAACCAGTTGAGTTCGTCACTGTCGCGCCTCAAGCTCTTTCTTGGTTATGAGATTGCCGAGCGCGACCACGATCTTGCGTTCGCCAACAAAAGGGTTGCGCGAGTGAGCCACCAACATATTATTGATCATCAAGACATCGCGCTCTTGCCACGGAAACTTGACGGATATTTTCCGGTACAGCGCTCCCAACGATTCCATCGTTGAGTCTTCAATCGGCGAGCCATCGCCGTAATACACGTTGCGGGGCAGATCTTCTTCTGGCATCAGCGACAGCAACGACTCGCGCACGGCCGGCGCGAGACACGAAACATGGTGCAACTGCACCTGATTAAAAAACACCTTCTCGCCGGTTTGCGGATGACTCACTACAGCGTCGCAACGCTGACGGGTGCGCAGTCCATTGTCGCTCTTCCACTCAAATTCGATCCCGGCCGCGCGGCAATACTGCTCGACTTCGGCGCGGTCGTTGGTATGAAAAAAGTTCTGCCAGCTAACATCCAAACCGTCGGTAAAGTTGCGCAGGTAAATCAGACCCTGCTGCTCAAATCGATTCCTGATTGACGGCTCCATCTGCTCGTAAGCCTGGCGGCAATCAAGAATCGGCGACTCACCGCCCTGCTCTGCCGCCTTCACGCAATAGAACAAGATGTACATCGGCCAGCGATGCCAGTGAGAACTTTCATTGTGAAACAGGATCGTTTCGTCTTCGGGGTATGGCGTCGACTGGTAAACCTTGCCGCCCAATTGTTCACGAGGCAGATCGCCGTAATCACCAAACAACTCATCACAGACGGCAGCGGCAAACTTTTCAAACTCCGGCACCGAGTCGACTGCAAACCCGCGAAAGAGTATTGCGCCGTGCTTCAGCAATTTCTCATGCACAAAGTTCCGGTTGGTCGCCGCCCATTCAGCGAGATCGACGTCGGCGGCATCAGGCTTGATCACCAGCGGAAGCGCGTTGTCCGGTTGCAAATATTCCGTCTTCACGCCGCTCACTTGCGACAAGTCGACGCCACGGCGACGGACACCGCGCAGTCGGCTAAGTTGCGACTGCTGTCTTTCTTTCTTTTCCATCGTCTTCTGTTTTGCTTCGTCCTCAGTCAGAAACTCGTAAGCGTCCAATCGCCCCGCCGGATCACTGACAATTGCATCAAGCAGTCGCTCAAAGTGCGCGGACATTTTAACGATAGTGCCCGGCTCGAACAGGTCGGGGTTGTAGAGCCACAGACCTGCCAGACCATTTTCCGACTCAGACAAGAATAGCACCAGATCGAAACGCGAACTCTCGATCGGCAACGCAAAGCGAGATACTTCCAGGCCTGACAACGTGAATTGTCGCGCGGGCTCGTTCTGCATCACCAACAGCACCTGCGCCAAAGGATTCCGATCCAATTCACGCGGCGGCCGCAACTCTTCAACCAATTTTTCAAACGGGATATCCTGATGAGCGTAGGCTTCCAGAGTCGTCTCGCGCACTCGTCGTAACAATTCAGTAAATGTCGGATTACCCGAAAGTTTCGCGCGCAGCGGCAGGAGGTTGGTGAAGAAACCAATCAAGCCTTCGGTCTCGACCCGGTTGCGATTGGCGACGTCGGTGCCAACGATCAAGTCCTGCTGACCGGTGTAACGCGACAGCAATAATTCAAAAGCGGCGAGGCAAGTCATGAAGAGCGTCGCTCCCTCGCTTCTGCTTAGCTGCTTCAGACTGCTACTCAGGTCCGGCGAAAGAGTTGCGCGCTCGTAAGCGCCGCGGAAAGATTGCGCCGACGGGCGTGGTTTGTCCGTCGGAAGCTCGAGCACCAGGGGCGCGCCCGCAAGCTGCGTCTTCCAATAATTAATCAGTTTCTCCGTTATCTCGCCGTGCAACCACTGGCGTTGCCAAACGGCAAAGTCGGCATACTGAATTGGCAATGCTGAAAGCGGTGATGGTTTTTCATTCGCGAAGGCGTCGTAAAGCGCGGTCAATTCGCGAAAGAGTATCGCGAGCGACCAACCATCGGCGGCGATGTGATGCATCGTGAGGACGAGGACGTGATCGTCCGCGCTAATTCTGATGAGGCTCGCGCGCAACAATTGATCTCTGGATAGATCGAACGGTCGACGAATCTCGTCAGCCGCAATCTTTTCTGCTTCAGTCTCGGGCTCAGGAACGTCTGTGAGATCGATCAAAGGCAAAGGAATCGTTTGCGGCGCAGCGATACGCTGCAACGGATCGCCGTCCGCGCCAAACAGCGTGCGCAGCGACTGGTGGCGATTCACGATCTCGTCAAGCGCTCGCGACATCGCCGCGACGTTGAGCGCGCCGCGCAAACGCACCGCGCGCGAAATGTTGTAAAAGGCGCTGCCAGGTTCTAGTTGATCGAGAAACCACAGTCGCTGCTGGGCAAACGAGAGTGGCAGATTACCGTTATGGTCAACGGCAGCGATGGGCGGCGAGATCAATCCCTGTTGCGCGTCAGTCGCTTGCTGGATTCTTTCCGAAAGTTCACTGATGGTGGGAGATTCAAACAGAGCGCGCAACGGCAACTCGATCTGAAACGCCTCCCTGATTCGCGACATCACTTGCGTCGCCAGCAGCGAGTGCCCACCCACTTCGAAGAAATTTTCGCGTTTGCCAACCTGCTCGAGACCCAAAACATTCGTCCAGATCGCCGTCAACAAGTCTTCAACGGGCTTTTCCGGAGCCACTTCGTGCTTTGTTTCTACCGTCGAGTATTCGGGCGCCGGCAGCGCGCGGCGATCGACTTTCTTGTTTGGCGTCAGCGGCAGGGCGTCGAGCATTACAAACGCCGACGGCACCATGTAATCGGGCAGCGACGTTTGCAGGAACTGTCGCAACTCATTTGCGCTGGGCGGATCGCCTGCGGGCACGAGGTAAGCGACGAGTCGCTGATCGCGCACTCGATCCTCTCTGAGCGTAACAACGGCTTGCGCTACGCCAGGGTGCCGGCTCAGCGCAGTTTCTATTTCGCCCAGCTCAACGCGAAAGCCGCGCAACTTGATCTGGTGATCGAGGCGGCCCAGGAATTCAATCTTTCCACTGGAATGATAGCGAGCGAGATCGCCGGTGCGATAAAGACGTTCGCCCGGCCGCGAGCTGAAGGGATTAGGCACAAACTTTTCGGCGGTCAGCGCGGGACGCTTCCGGTAACCGCGCGCGAGACCGCCGCCGCCGATGAACAGTTCACCGGGAACGCCAATAGGAACCGGCTGGAAAAATTCGTCCAGCAAATAAACCTGGATGTCAGCAATGGGACGGCCAACGGAGGTCAGTTCGTCATTCGCTCCATCGCGTTCGATCAGCGTGCAGGAGGTCCACACCGTGCTTTCAGTCGGACCATAGAAATTCCAAACGGGAATTTCGAGTTGACTCAGATCAATTGCCAGCTCACTATCCAGCGCGTCGCCGCCGCAAACGATCAAGCGAACATTCCAATCAACGTTGGATTGGGGAGCTTGCTTTCTGGCGTCGAGCAACGCACGCAACGCGGACGGTGTTTGGTTCAGCACCGTCACTCGCTCGCGGCAAAGCAAACTAAAACACTCAGACGGCGACTGCACGACTTCAAGAGGAACGACCACGAGCGTGCCGCCCTGGAGCAGACTTCCCCAAATTTCCCAAACGGAAAAATCAAAGGCGCTGGAATGAACGACCGTCCAGACGTCGCCGGCGCGGAAACCCAACCGATCACGCGTGGCGTCGAATAAATGCGTCACGGATCGATGTATGACCTCGACGCCTTTGGGCCGGCCCGTCGACCCGGAAGTGTAAATTACATAAGCGAGGTGCTCTGGCGTTACTTCGCTCGCTGGATTCGAGGCGCTTTCATTGGCAATCTCTGAGCAGTCGTCAAGCCAAACGATCTTCGCGGACAGCTTTGGAATAATTGTGGAGAGTTGCGTCTCAGTGAGCAGCACCGGAACGTGCGAATCTTCGAGCATGAACGCGAGTCGATCGGCGGGATACGCCGGGTCAATCGGCACGTACGCGCCGCCGGCTTTCAAAATGGCGAGCAGCGCCATGATCATCTCCGCAGAACGTTCGAGACAAACACCTACCGGGGTTTCCGGGCCAACGCCGAGCTTTTGCAAATAGTGAGCAAGTTGATTGGCGCTCTCGTTCAGCTCGCGATAGGTCAATCGTTTGTCTGCGAATACCAGCGCCGTCGCAGCGGGAGTTTGCTCCGCATGCGCTTCGAAGAGTTGCTGCATGCAACTCTCGGTGGCGGGCAAACTCTTTTCAGAATTCCATTCAACCAATAGGCGTTGGCGTTCTGCTTCAGCACCGGGCAGATAACCAATTCTCTGCTCCGGGTTCTCAAGCACACTTTCGAGAATGGTCTGATAGTTCAACATCATCCGCTCGATCGTTTCGCCCTCAAATAAATCGGTGCTGTATTCCCAATCGCAACTCAGTTCCGAGCCCTTATCGCCGATGAAGAGTGATAAATCCGATCGCGCGGTGCCGCGATCTACGTCGAGCCACTTCAGCGACAGCCCTTTATGAGTCAACGACTGTGGCGTGTTCTCGAGCGCGAAGATCACCTGGAAGAGCGGCGCCTGACTCAGGCTGCGCTGCGGTTGAAGTGCTTCCACGAGTTTGTCAAAAGGAACTTCCTGATGCGCGTACGCATCGAGCGCGGTTTCGCGCACTCGCGCCAGCAGTTCGCGGAAGGTTGGATTGCCCGCGAGCGTAGTGCGCAGCGGCAACGTGTTGGCAAACAGACCTATCAGTCCTTCCAATTCGGATCGGCTTCTTCCGGCCATTGGCGTGCCGACCACAATGTCCGGCTGCCCGCTGTAGCGCCACAATAAAATTTCAAACGCCGCGAGCAGCGTCATAAAAAGCGTCACTCCTTCGCGCCGGCTCAGATCTCGTAGACGATCCGCGAAGGCGGACGAGATTTCGGTGTAGCGTCGCGCGCCGCGGAAACTTTGAATTGCCGGACGTGCCCGGTCGCTTGCTAAATCGAGTGTGGCCGGCGCGCCGCTGAGATGTTCTTTCCAAAATCGCACCTGCGAATCCAGCACTTCGCCGACCAGCCACTCTTTTTGCCAGGCAGCGTAATCGGCATATTGCACCGGCAATTCGGGCAAGGGAGATTCCCTCCCTTCCGAAAAGGCTTCATACAAAGTTGCCAGCTCGTGCACGAACACTCCCATCGACCAGCCATCGCTGATGATGTGGTGCATGGCAATCAGCAGCCGGTAGTCTTCCGATCCGAGTTGAATCAGACGGGCGCGGAGCACGGGTCCCTGCGCCAGATCGAAAGGCCGCTCGCCCTCGCGCTGGGCCAAACGTTGTGCTGCTCGTTCAGCCTCATCGTGATCCAACGAAGTCAGATCGATCACGGGCAGCTCGACGTTCAGCGTCTTCGCAACTGCTTGCATCGGTTGGCCGTCAACAGTAACAAAAGTTGTGCGGAGCGTTTCGTGCCGTCTTACGAGTTCGTTCAAGGCCTGCTCGAGCGCCGCGATGTTGACTCGCGCTTCCAGTCGCACGGCGTAGAGCAAGTGATACACGCTCATCCCCGGATCCAACTGATCCAGGAACCACAGCCTCTGCTGGGCGAACGATGCTGGAAAAATAAACGACTCCATTAGCTTCCTCGTGTCAGCCTTCGTCCTCCGCGATCTGCGAGACTTCCTCGAACAGGGCTTCTTGCAGCGCGCCGGCCAACCCCGCAATCGTCCTGCTCTTGAAGAACACGTCCAGTGTCAGATCGATTTGAAATGCCGCCGCCGTTCTTGAGATCACTTGCATGGCCTGCAGAGAATCGCCGCCGAGTTCGAGAAAATCATCGAGCACCCCAACGCGATCGAGTTTGAGCACTTCCGACCAGATATTCGCCACGGCTGCTTCCGTAGCATCGCGCGGCGCGACATAGCCGTTATTCTCGCGTGCATATCGAGGCGCCGGAAGCGCTGAGCGATCAACCTTTCCGTTCGCTGTCAGCGGCAGCTGCTCCAGATAGACGAACGCGGACGGAACCATCGACTCAGGCAATCTGTTTCTGATGAAGGCGCGCAGCTCATTACTGTCTGGCCGTTCGGATCCTGATACCACATAAGCGCTGAGTCCGCCCTGCCCATCGCGCTCGTCTCGCATCGCAACCACACATTGGCGAACTTTGGGGTGCCGGGCCAGCACGCTTTCAATTTCGCCCAGCTCGATGCGCACACCGCGAAGCTTGACTTGATGATCCGCGCGACCCAGATAAAGGATGTTACCGTCTGACAAATAACGGGTGATGTCTCCCGTTCGATACAGCCGCGCGCCCGGCGCATCGCTGAAGGGATGCGGAACAAAACGCTCAGCCGTCAAGTCCGGACGATGTAAATAACCGCGCCCCAAGCCGGCGCCGCCAAGATACAACTCTCCGGAAATCCCCACCGGCACCGGTTCCATTCTCTGATCCAGGACATAAGCAGTTGTATTTGCGATCGGCCGGCCGATGGGAACACTTGACGCGCAACGTTGGCGATTGACAATCCAAAACGTCGTATCAATACAAACTTCCGTTGGTCCGTAGAGATTGATGAGTTGGGCCGGCAAGTTGCGCGAGAACCGCTCGCTTAGTTCGAGGGTGAGCGGTTCCCCGCCGCAAAAAACATTTCTCAAGCTCTCACATTTCGAGAATCCCTTCTCGTCCATGAGCACGCGGAGCAGGGAGGGACCCAATTGAAGCGTTGTTATCCGATAGTCTTGAATAATTCTCACGAGATAAGCAGTGCTCCGATGGCCCTCAGGGACTGCCATCACCAATCGCGCTCCGGCCAGCAGCGGCGCATAAAATTCCCACACCGAGGCGTCAAAACTGATCGGAGTCTTCTGCAATACGGAATCACTTGCGCTGAGCGGGAACTCTTGCTGCATCCACTGCATGTGGTTGGATACTGCCCGGTGCGTTAACACCGATCCCTTCGGTTGCCCGGTCGAACCCGACGTGTAAATCACGTAGGCGGGGCATTCGAAACCGACTTCATTGTTCGGCTCCTCAGTCAGCTCTCCTGAGAAACCGAGCGCCCCTCTTTGCAAATAGATAGTCTCGACTCCATCGCCATGCCAATCTTGTGCCAGGTGACGCTGCGTTAAAAGGACTTTCGCTTCGGCGTCGGTCAGCATGAAAGACAGCCGTTCGGCGGGATAACCGGGATCGAGTGGAACGTAAGCTCCTCCTGCCTTCAACACTGCCAGCAGCGCCACAACCAACTCGATCGACCGCTCCATGAATACGCCGACCAGTACTTCAGGACCAATTCCGCGCGCAATCAGATGATGGGCCAACTGGTTTACTCGCTTGTTGAGATCGTCGAAGCTGATCTCTTCGTCTTCAAAAACAACCGCGACCGCATTGGGAGTGCGCTTCGTCTGTTCGGAGAACAGTTGATGCAAACACTTGTCGGAAAATAAACTTTCCGTTTGGTTCCACTCGTGGACGATCTGTCGCCGCTCCGCTCCGGTCAGGATTGAAAGCTGGCCAACCGTGCGATCGAGATTCGCAGCCATGCCTTCCAACAACGAATTAAGGTGGCCGAGCATGCGTTTGATCGATGTCGAATCAAATCGACGCTCGTCATACTCCAGCTTCAACAGCAGATTCGCGCCTGAGTAGGCGGCGAGTGTGAGTGGATAGTGAGTCTGCTCGCGCAATTCGAAACGACGATGTTGCCATCCTGCCAACTGTTGGACCTGCTCGTTGAGCTCGTAATTCTCAAATACGAGCACTGTTTCGAAGAGCGACTGGCCACCGGCATCGCTCCATTTCTGAATTTTCGGCAGCGGCGTGTTTTCAAAATCGCGCAGGGCGATCTGTTTTGCGCGCAAGTCTTTCAGCCACTCGCGCACCGGCCGTTCGGATTTCACTGAAACTCGCATTGGCAGCGTGTTGATGAAAAGTCCGACCATCAAACCGGCCCCGGCAACCGTCGCATGACGGCAAGCGCGCGTCGCGCCAAACACAACGTCTTCTGATCCATAGTACCGGCTCAACAACAACGCCCAGCTCGCCTGCACCATCGTGTTGAGCGTAATCTGATTTTGCGTAGCGACCAGTTTGAGATTCGCAGTTAACTGCTCGGAGAGTTTGAGGGTCTGCAAAGAGTAAGGGGGCGCGTGCCGCATGAGCGGGACTGCGCCATCTACTACCCTCAATTCAGGCGGTGGCGTGAAGCCGCTAAGGTCCTGTCGCCAGAAAGCCTGCGCCGCCGACCAGTCTTTTTCCGCCAGCCAGTTGATGTAGTCAGCGTAAGGCCGTCGAGTCTTGAGTTGCGGCGCGTTGCCACTTGGACTTGCGTCGTAGAGCGTAAATACCTCCCGCAAAATCTCCAAATGCGAACGGCCATCTATTAATGCATGATGAAACGTCCAGATCATGCGGTAGTGGCGATCAGCAAGCCGGAAAAAAGCGAATCGCATCAGTGGGACCGTAGTAGCGTCCACTCCTTTAAGTCGGTCGGCGCGCAGGTAATCGTCGAATCTCTGCCGCTGGATATCGGGACTAGCATCACGCCAGTCCAGGGTCAGGCTGGGAACCTCAACGCCTGCGTAAACTTCTTGAATTGGCTCTGAGACTCGCTGCCAGTCAAATGCAGTCCGCAAGATTGCGTGGTGGTTTATCACTCGCTTCCATACTTGCAGCAGTGACCCCAGATCGAGTTCCTCCCGCAAGTCGCAGACTGTTTGCTCGATGTAGGCGCCGCTTTCGTTCAAACTATGCAGCAACATGCCCTGTTGCATGGACGAAAGCGGATAGCTGGCCACGATGTTTGCTTTGGTCATTTGGGAATTTACTTCGGATTACTTCAGCGATTGGCTCACGCGCGCGGCAACCGTTTGATTTCCGGCATCAACTCTCGCTTATCCACCTTCGCATCTCGCAAAAAGTCCGCCAGCCCCGCCACGGTGGGCTGCTCGAAAAAATAACGCAGCGGCAGATTTGCGTTGAAGGTCTCGCGAATCCGCGCGATCACCTGAGTCGCCAATAACGAATGGCCGCCAAGATCGAAGAAGTTGTCGTGAACGCCAATTTCGTCGCGGCCCAGGACGTCGCGCCAGAGACTCGCGAGTTTGGTTTCGGTTTCGGTGCGCGGAGCAACAAAAGCATCGGCCAGATCGGGTCGCGACTTTTCCGGCTGCGGCAACGCGCGCTCGTCAATCTTTCCATTTGGCGTCAGCGGAAATTGATCCAGCAGCACGAACGATGACGGCACCATGTATGGCGGCAACCGATCTTTCAGAAAAGATCGCGCACTTTCCATTGAGAGCGACTGATCCTTCGCAACCACATAAGCGATGAGTTGCTGGTCACCGGATTCCTGCCGCGCCAGCACAAGGCAGTCGCGGACCATCTCATGGTTGGCCAGCACACTTTCAATTTCACCCAGCTCGATTCTGAAACCACGAACTTTTACCTGGCGATCGACGCGACCCAAATATTCGATATCGCCGCTCGCCAGATAACGCGCGAGATCGCCGGTGCGATAAAGTCTGGCGCCGGGCTCAACGCTGAAAGGATCGGGCACGAATCTTTCGGCAGTCAGTTCCGGGCGACTTAAGTAACCGCGCGCGACCCCACGACCGCCGACATACATTTCTCCCGGCACGCCAATCGGCGCAAGCTGTTGCGCTCGATCGAGAATGTGAACGCGCAAATCGCCAAGCGGCCGGCCAATCAAACTGCCGGCTCGGGTGTTCACATCGGCTCGCGCCAACGGGCGATAGGTTACATGCACGGTCGTCTCCGTTATTCCATACATGTTCACCAATCGCGGGCGAGTGTCACCGTGGCGAGCAAACCACGGAGCGATGCTCTGAAAGTCGAGCGCCTCACCGCCGAAGATCACCTCGCGCAGCCAGAGACGGTCAATAGCTGTAGATTTAGCTTCCGCTTCGACTAATTGTCGAAACGCGGACGGCGTTTGATTGAGCACCGTAACTTGTTCGCGGCAGAGCAATTCGCAGAAGTCTTCGGGAGCGCGGCTCACCAGATACGGAACGATCACGAGCCGCCCGCCGTAAAACAGCGCGCCCCACATCTCCCAAACCGAAAAATCAAAAGCATAAGAATGAAACAACGTCCAAACATCGTTACTATCGAAGTGAAACAAACCTTCGGTGGTTTTCATCAGCCGCACTACATTCTGATGAGTTACGACGACTCCCTTCGGCGCGCCCGTTGAGCCCGAGGTGTAGATAACGTAAGCGGGATTGTCGCTGTCGAGCGCGACCTTCGGATTCTGCTCGCTCTCGCGCGCAATATTGTCGCGCCGAGAATCGAGACAGATAGTTTCGACTTCGGATCTCGCGGCGCAGTGCTGCAATGTTTCCTGGGTGACGATCAAACTCACCCCCGCATCACTCGCAATCAAAGCCAAACGCTCTGGCGGATAAGCAGGATCGAGCGGAACGTACGCAGCGCCTGATTTCAAAATTCCCAGCAATGCCACGACCAACTCCAGCGAACGCTCGAGGCACACGCCGACGAGTGTCTCCGGACCCGCGCCGCGCTTGATCAGGTAATGCGCCAATCGATTTGCGCGCGCGTTCAGTTCCCGATAACTCAACCGCTCCTGGTCAAAGCAGAGCGCAGTTCGCTCGCGCGATTGCTCAACCTGCTGTTCAAAAAGATCCTGGATGCAGTCTTCGGTCCGCGGCTCGGCGATTCTGCCGCGGCTCAGCGCCAGCAATTGCTGACGTTCCTCCGGAATCAACAGAGCCAGTTCCGAGACCCGGCCGTTGGGATTCTTTGGTATGTCTTCGAGCAGAACTTCAAAGCGCCGTAGCAACCGCTTAATAGTGTCCTGATTGAAAAGGTCCGTGCTGTAGACGAATTCGCAAACGAGCCCCTCCGGCAAATCCCAGACATAAGCCTCGAGGTCGAGCCGCGTGGTGCTGCCATCAACTCCCATCGGATCGATGGTGAACTTTCCCAGACCCAATGTCTGAGGAATGTTCTGCAGCGCCAGCGTCACCTGGAACAAAGGGTTGTGACTCAAACTGCGTTCCGGCTGCAACTCTTCAACCAGTTTTTCAAAAGGCAAATCCTGATGACTGTAGGCCGCGAGTGTCGTCTCTTTCACCTCTCGCAGCAATTCTCGAAACGTCAAATTCGCGGTTATGCGACTGCGCATCACGAGCGTGTTCACAAAGAAGCCGATCAGCGATTCAGTTTCTTTGCGCGTGCGATTCGCAATGGGCGCACCAACCAAAATGTCGTCCTGCTGCGTGTGCCGCCACAGCAGCGTCTGAAACGCGGCAAGCAATGTCATGAACAGCGTTGCGCCTTCTCGTCGCGAAAAATCCTTGAGCGCGCTGGTCAGATTCTCCGGCAGCGTGACTGACTCAAACGCGCCACGGAAAGTTTGCGCGGGCGGGCGCGGCCGATCGAGCGGCAACTCCAGCAAGACCGGTGCGTCGGCGAGCTGCTGCTTCCAGTATGAAAGCTGCTTATTGAGTGTTTCGCCTTTGAGAAATTCGCGTTGCCAGATCGCAAAGTCAGCGTACTGAATCGGCAGTTCATCAAGCGGAGACGGTTGATTCGACAGAAATGCTTCGTACAACTTGATCAGCTCGCGCAGCAGCAAAGCGGTCGACCACGCATCGGTGACGATGTGGTGCAGCGACAGAAATAAATTGTGATCTTCGGAACTTAAGCGCACCAACTTGACAGTTATCAAAGGTCCTTCCGTAAGCGAAAACGGAGTCTCCGAATGTTCGACGCTCAGACGCGCCAATGCTTTCTCTCGCTCGTCTGCCGCCAAATTGCTTAGGTCAACCAGCGGCATCGGCAGGTCGTGAGGCTCATGAATAATCTGTACCGGCTCGTTTGCGACTGCGCCAAATGTAGTCCGCAGCGATTCATGGCGAGCAACAAGCTCGTTGAGCGCTCGCTGGAGCGCTGCGTAGTCGAGCGCGCCGCTGATTCGCACGTGTCGAGAGACGTTATAGAAAGGACTGCCGGGTTGCAGTTGATCGAGAAACCAAAGCCGCAGTTGCGCGAATGATAGCGGAACAAAGTTCTGTTGCTGCCGGCGCGGAATAGTTTTGGCGCCCGGACTACCGTCGGTCCGGCCACGCAGACGCTGCTCCAATAGTGCCTGCTTTGCCGGCGAAAGTTTCGACCGCTTTTCTTTTATGCTGTCTGCTGTGGACATTCTTTCTGAATTCATCCCGAGAAGGTATGCGCCTCATCCTCGGGCATCGCCTCCAGTTCCTCAACCAAACGATCTTCGACAGCCTCTGAGAGGCCGGCAACCGTACTATTTTCGAAAATTGTTCTTAGCGGCAAATCGATGTTGAACAGCGCGCTGATTCTGGACATGACCTGCGTAGCTTTCAGCGAGTGCCCCCCAACTTCAAAAAAGTCGTCGAAGACACCAATCTGCCCGACCCCAAGAACCTCGCGCCAAATATCGGCGACGAGTTCCTCTGTCGGATTGCGAGGCTGAATCAGACGTTTTCGAGAATCAAGCGACAGATCCGGCGGCGGCAAAGCTCGGCGATCTATTTTTCCGTTTCGCGTCAAAGGCAAACTGTCCAATGAAACGAATACAGCCGGCAGCATATAAGCCGGTAGTTTGAGCCGAAGAAAATCTCGGAGTTCTTCATTGGCGGGGATCCTGGTCGGATCAAATACGCAGTACGCCACAAGCTGGACCTCTCCGGCAGGGTTCTGCCAGCCGACTACGACCGCGAGCTGTACGCTATGGTGCTGCTTAAGAACCGCTTCGATTTCTCCCGCTTCTATACGGTATCCGCAAACCTTTATCTGATTGTCGGTGCGGCCAAGAAATTCCACATCTCCCCCAGGGAGATAACGGCAAAGGTCTCCAGTCTTGTAAAAGCACCCTCCAGGTTCGCGAGCAAATGGATTCGGTAGAAACCGCTGTGCAGTCTGAGCTGGGTCGCCTAGATAACCATTGCCGACACCGGCCCCTCCAACATAGAGTTCGCCCGGGACACCTATTGGTACAGGCTGCAGGCGTTCATCCAAAATGTAGATCTGAGTGTTAGCTATCGGTCGGCCGATGGGAATCGTCGAAGACCAGCCGCCAAGCCCATTTACATCACGAACCGTAAAAGTCACCGAGCCCACTGTGGTTTCAGTGGGGCCGTAGTGATTGAGTATCTCGCACTGGCCACCCAGGTCCAGAATTCGCGCGGGAAGGTCGCTGGGAAATGCTTCACCGCCAACTATGAGATAACGTCGCGGAATTATTCGCGCTGCGCTGGCGGTTTCAAGTAACGAGCGGAGATGCGACGGGACCAGCTTCAAGACATCTACTGGGTACCTTGCAAAATATTCAGCCAGTAGTTTGCTATCAGTTGCTCTTTCATAACTCAGGATATGCAAACAACCGCCGGAAACCAGCGACGGGAAAATGCATGTATTCCCCAAATCGGCGGCAATTGTCGTCGCCGTCGCGAAACTGAGTTTTTCGCCCGCCCGATCGTCTAGTTTCAGCTTGCGACAAATGAACTCCGTATAGTTCACGAGATTCTTGTGTGTAATGGCCACGCCTTTGGGCATGCCCGCCGAGCCGGACGTGAAAATAACGTAGGCTAACTGTTGCGAAGTCAGGCTGAGTTGCGGATTGGACTCGTCCTCCTGGTCAAGAAAGTTGCGATCGCGATCCAGGCAAATCCTGACTCCGCCGTACTGCTCAAGCTGACTCAGGAAGCTTTCCTGTGTGACGAGTAGTGAAGCGTTCGCTCGATCTAACTGGGCCAGCAATCTCGCTGTTGGCTGATCGGGATTCAAAGGCAGGTAAGCCCTGCCGGCCTTGAGAATGCCAATCAGCGCTACGAGCATTTCAACGGAACGATCTACGAGCAGGCCCACCGGCGCCTCACGACTGCCTTGTCGCCGCAGATAATGCGCCAATTGATTGGCCCTTGAGTTCAGCTCGGCATAGGTCAACGAATCACCCTCAAATACTACCGCGCAAGCATCCGGCGAAGCCTGGACTTGTTGCTCGAACAATTGATGGATGCAACTCTTCGAGAACTTCGCGTCTGTGTCGTTCCACTCGACCAGTAGCGATTCACGTTCGGCAGTCGTCAACAGCGGCAAATCCTGAATGCGCTGGTCAGGATTTCGCGCGATGTTTTCCAGCAGCAGTTGGAAGTGATCCAACATGCGGGTCGCGGTGTCCGCCGTGAAAAGATTGGTGTTGTAGTCCAACTGGCACTGCAATGCGTCCCCGACTTCCGCCACAAACAGGGTCAGGTCAAACTTTGTCGTCTTGCTTTCGATCTCCAATTGACGGAAAGTAAGGCCTGCCAACTCCAGTCTCTGCACTGGAGCTTCATAGGTAGCAAACATCACTTGAAAGAGCGGATTGCGACGTAGATCACGCGCCGGTTGCAATTCCTCCACTAACCTCTCGAAGGGCAAATCCTGATGTGCGTAGGCTCCCAGCGCGACCTCTCGGACCCGCTTCAATAACTCTCGGAAAGTGGGATTGCCGGAAAGGTCGGTTCGCATCACCAGCGTGTTGACAAAAAACCCGATCAGCCTTTCGATCTCAGACCGAGTGCGATTGGCGATTGGGGACCCCACGACAACGTCATCCTGGCTCGTGTATCGAAAGAGCAGAATTTGAAATGCCGCCAGAAAGACCATGTACAGCGTGACTCCCTCGCGCCGGCTCAGGCTGGTTAACGAATCGCGCAGGTGCTCGGGAAGCTGTCGAAACTGAGTGGCGCCATCAAACGTTTGGAGAGCCGGTCGCGGTTTATCGATAGGGAGGCTCAATACGCCGGGGGCGCCAGCGAGTTGTTTCTTCCAGTAATCAAGTTGTCGGTCCAGCACCGCGCCACTCAGAAACTCTCGCTGCCTTACGGCAAAATCGGCATATTGAATTGGCAAGTCCGGCACCGATGGCGGCTGGCCCTTACTCAGGCCATCGTAGACAGCGGCCAATTCTTCGAAAAATACGATCGCCGACCAACCGTCCGTAACTATGTGGTGAATTGTAACCAGCAGGATGTGTTCCTGCTCACTCAAGCGCAACAGGTCGGCGTGAATGAGCGGACCTTGCGCGAGATCGAACGATAGCTGGCTCAAGTGCGATGCGAACTCCAACGCCTCCCTCTCGCGCTCACTTTCCGGTAAGTCGCTGAAGTCATATTCCGGCAGCGCGAGCTTCAGGGATGGGGCTATGATCTGACTTGGTTCTCCCTGGCGCGAAATGAATGTTGTCCTTAAGACTTCGTGACGCTTAACGATCTCGTTGAGACTGTCTTTCAAGGTCGAGACGCCGAGCGCGCCCACCAAACGAACAGCCGTTGGTACGTTGTACACCGAGTTTCCCGGCTGAAGCTGGTCGAGGAACCACAAACGCTGCTGGGCGAACGACAGTGGGAGTTCGCCGTCGCGTGGTACAGGCCGTAGTCTTTCAGAATCCGCACCCTTCTCTTCACGGGTCGATGACTTCAGCCTCTGAGCCAACTCGGCTACAGTCGGCGATTCAAAGACGCTACGCAGCGGCAGCTCGACCTGGAAAGTCTCACGCATACGAGAGATTATCTGTGTTGCCAATAACGAATGGCCACCCAGCTCGAGAAAATTGTCCTGGACGCCAAGATCGTCGAGCCTGAGCACTTCACGCCATATCTCTGCTATCCGTTCCTCAGTGCGCGTGCGTGGACCCAGGTACTCCGCCGTGACGGCTGGCCGCGCGTTGGCTGGCGCGGGCAGAGCCTTTCGATCGATTTTTCCATTCGGCGCTAGCGGCAACGCATCCAGGAACACAAATGCCGAAGGCATCATGTAGTCGGGCAACCGCTGCTTTAGGAGGTCTCGCAATTCCGGCAGGAGAGTTCGGCCAGCTATTCCCCGCAGAGGGTTGTTCGTATACGAGGCCAGAGGTCTCCCAGATTCTGCTTGCCCCGCCGTAACATTGGTCGGTATCAACTGGGGCGGCTCTTTGGTTTCGCGCGCCGCCAGCAGCACGTCATAGCAGGCGTTCCCTCCCGAGCCTGACCAGACGACCTGAACTGAAAATCCGAGACCTTCACCCAATTCCAGGATTGTTTGCGGATCGAGCGCGCCGTCGAGATCAATCTGTTCCAATGCCAGCCGCAACCCGCCCGCGGTTTCGGGTGAACCGTCGCCGGCGAGCAACTCCAGCAGCTTATGTTCCCGCAGTAGTCGCGGGTTGCCAATTCTTCGAATTCCCAGATGCGCGGCATCGGTTTCCGTTAGCGATCGCCTGAGCGCCGGCAAACCCATTGGGTTCAGCCGCCAATCAATCCAGCGAATATCGAGCGAGGGGGGCGCTCCGCCATCGATCCTTAACGTCACGTCATAACGAAAGCGCGTCACCTCGTTGTGATAGCGTCCACGCTTGAGCTGGACGTTGACCGAACTGATGCGAGGTACGCGTCGCCTTAGCGCGCTGAAGAAATCGGGATCGATGTGCAGTTGCTCTTCTTCGGCAACTTGCTTTCGTATCCGCTCGCGCAAGTCGGACTTTTCGAGTGAAGGAGCCGCAAGATGCAATTGAACCGATCCGTGGAATGCTTCCAGCAGCGCCAAGCTGCGCACGTCGCCGACATAGACCGAGCCACCGGGTCTGACGGCCCTGACTGCGCGTTCGAGTACCTGCGCGAGATACTCAGCATTGGGAAAATACTGGATTACCGAATTAAGAACTACCGCGTCAAATGAACGCTCTCCAATACCCTCGAAGTTATCTCCCATGCGTTGCCAGACTCGAACCTGAGGCAACTCGCGCCCCGGTGTTTTCAATTGCTCTTCGATGTAACGCAAGCCCGAGAGTGACGGATCGGTTCCTAGATAAAACTCGCAATGAGGCGCGATCCGAAAGAGGAGCAGTCCGCAACCGCAACCAATCTCTAATACTCGTCGAGGTCGCAGCGAAAGGATCTTCTCGACGGTATTGCTTACCCATTCCTGTACTTCCTCCATCGGATACTGGAATCCCGTATAGCTGCTTAGCCAGCCCGTAGTATTGAAAGTTGGATCGGGGTAAATTGAGGGTTGCGCATAGGTCTCGTCCCAGATCTTTTGCCATTGAGAAACGTGGCCAATTTGTCCCTCCTCTGCTTCTTTCGCCGCCCCCTCCCGCGTCGTGTCTCGAACCACGTAGGCTACCAGCCGCTTCGCGCCCGGCTCGTCTTCCCTGGCAACTACTACCGCTTGCTGCACGCTTGAATGCTGCGCCAACACAGTTTCGATCTCGCCAAGCTCAATGCGAAAGCCTCTTATTTTGACCTGATGATCAAGCCGGCCCAAATACTCCAGATTGCCATCGCTGAGGTAACGAGCCTTATCCCCGGTTCTGTAGAGCCTGGCTCCCGGATATTCGCTGAACGGATCGGGGACGAACCTTTCGGCTGTCATCTCTGGCCGCTTTAGATAGCCGCGCGCCAGGCCAGCTCCACCGAGATAAAGCTCGCCGGCACTTCCCACCGGCTGCGGCTGCACGAGCTCATCGAGAATGTAAACTTGCGTGTTACTGATCGCGCGACCGATGGTCTCGGGTCCCTTTTCTTCCCGCAGTGCAAAGGTTGAGTAGGTCGTGTCTTCGGTCGGGCCATAGAGATCGAACACCTGCGTGACATCAGTTCGCTGATAGATTTCGCGGACGAGTGAATTGCGCAGCGGCTCGCCAGCCAGATTAATAGTCGATACCGAGGCCGGCAGCGTTCCGATCCGCAGCAACTCCGCCATTGCAGACGGAACTGTATTAACCAGCGTCACTTCATTGGCAGTGGGAAGGGTGTTCAAGTACAAGGCATTCTCCGCGAGGATAATCTTGCCGCCATTAGTGATCGGAACAAACAGTTCGAAGACGGAGAGATCAAAGCAGATCGAAGTGGAAGCGAGCACGCCCGCTACCCGCTTTGGCGCAAATAGCTGTTTAGCCCATTCCAGGAGCGCGACCGTGCTGCGGTGCTCGATCGCCACCCCCTTTGGCGTGCCCGTCGATCCTGACGTATACATGACGTACGCCAGGTTCTCGGTCGCCGTCCGGTTTTCAAGATTCGTCCTGCGCTCGCGCGCAATTGTCTCCCAATTGCTATCAAGCACAATCGTCTCAGCACTGTGCGCAGGCAGTGCCTCGCACAGACGCTGCTGCGTAAGCAGCACATTCACTTTGCCATCCTCGAGCATGAATGAGAGACGTTCCCGCGGATACGCCGGATCGAGGGGAAGATAAGCGCCGCCGGCCTTCAGGATTCCAAGCAGCCCGACGATCATCTCAAGCGATCGCTCGACACAAATGCCGACGAGCACTTCAGGACCAACACCCAGTTTTCGCAGGTAGCGCGCGAGTTGATTTGCCCGCGCGTTCAGCTCGCGATAGGTGAGTTGTTGATCTGCAAATGTAACCGCGATAGAGTCGGGCGTGCGCTCGGCTTGTTCCTCGAATAGCTCGTGAATGCATTTGTTGTCGTAAGAATCGAACAGCATGATCTTCAATTCCGCAGGCGCTTCATTGTCGCGCAAGCGACTTTGATACTAACAGAAGTTGAATGAAGCGGGCCGAGGGCACGCCCGGTGTATCGAAACCGAATTTGGCTGATTCTCGCGCCGATTATTTGCCCTATAAGCAGAAGTTGATCGAGCAGCGCCTGCTTCGCGGGCGAGAGCTTTGACTTCTTATCACTGAGATTGTCCGTCGTAGACATTGCCAGGAATTCTAACTAAAAATTCGATCCATCTCGTGCTCGGGCATAACTTCAATTTCAGACACCAGAACGTCTTCGACCGCCGCTGATAGTTGAGCCACGGTCATGTTTTCAAAGATTGTCCGTAACGGCAGGTCAATCTTGAAGAGCTCATTGATTCGCGATATTACCTGCGTCGCATTCAACGAGTGGCCGCCAATCTCAAAAAAGTTGTCGCTCGCACCGACGCGTTCGTGGTGCAGCACCTCAGCCCAAATTGCCGCAATGATCTCCTGGGGGGGGTTCGACGGTGCGACGTAACTCGCAAGCCTTTCGTGCCCCGAGAAGTCAGGTTTAGGAAGCGCGCCACGATCGACTTTGCCGTTAGGCGTCAACGGCAGCACATCCAGCCTCACGAAGTATGATGGAACCATTGCCGGCGGAAGCTGCCGCTCGAGGTAAGACCTGAGCGTTGAGACCATCGACGCGTCATTGTCATCGCTGACAACATACGCGGCAAGCGCATACTCATCGTTCTCGTCTTTGGTCGGAACCACCACGCATGATTTAACCAACGAATGTTGTGCCAGCACGGCCGTAACCTCAGCCGGCTCCACGCGCACGCCGCGAATCTTTATTTGATCGTCGACACGGCCGAGTATCTCGAGCGCGCCATCGGGCCGATAGCGGCCGCGATCGCCCGTGCGGTAAATTAGATCAGATGGATCGCCCGTGAACGGATTCGTAATGAACCTGGCGCGCTGATCGTCTATTTCATTGATGTAGCCAAGCGTCCGAAAAGGCGTGCGAATCGCAATCTCTCCGATCTCACCGATGCCACACAAAAGATTGCTGGAATTCAACACCAATGCCTGCGATTCAGGCAGCGACTTTCCTATCGGCTGCACACCAAATGGAGGCTCGTCAGGCACGACGTAGGAACACTTGGCCAGCGTTGTTTCAGTTGGTCCGTAGAGATTCACGATCGTTGAATGCGGAAACTGTTCCCGCCAGCGACTCACCAAAACATCGCTAAGAGGCTCGCCCGCAAAAAAGGCCAGGCGCAAAGAGCTAAGCGAAACTACTGCGACGTCTTTCAGCCACGTTTGAGCCAGTGTCGGCACGGTGTGCAGCACAGTGATTCGTTCACGCCCAAGCCATGAAAGAATCCGACTCGACAGTAAATCGTTTGGATCATCCGGCAGATGAAGACTCGCACCGCTGGTCAAGGGCAGCAGGACGTCTCGCAGGATTACATCAAAAGAGAGTCCGGTGAGTTGCGCGCAGCGATCCTCAGGAGCGATCCCAAATTGTTCGCGCTGCCATTTCAGAAAATGACTCAGTCCTTTGTGACTACCAAGTACGCCTTTCGGAACGCCGGTCGTGCCGGAAGTGAAGAAGAGGTACGCAGGATCGTTCGAACCGATTTTGGGTAAGTCAATCTCAGCAATCCCTTGCTGGGCTTCGATCAATCCGCCATCGCTTTCGCTGATTCTGTTCACCTTCAGCGACGACATGCCGCGCATCCACTCAGCTTCTTCGCGCCACTTGTCGACGAAGAGCAGATGTCTTGCGCCGGCCTCGCTAAGCATCAGTTTTTGGCGCTCGACAGGAAGATTTCGATCGAGAGTTAACAGCACCCCGCCGCTCGCGAAGACGCCAAGCATGCCGGCAACCAGGCCGAAGCTCGGCGGCCCGCTGACCGCGACCACTTCGCCTTTCTTCAGATCGTCGCGCAGCAGCACCCGCGCAATCTCACTAGCTTGCGCGGACAGTTCGCGATAAGTCCACAATCTTCCCGCCTTGCAGATCGCCGGCCGATCCGCAAACTCATTTGCTCGTGAGAAAAACGTTTCAGTAATCGGCTGGTGATAAGGCTCAGGCAGAATCGCGCTCGGATCGGGCAGTACGCGCCTGGACTGAGTACCAACGAGCGAATAATCGGAAATAACCTTGTCAGGCGCCGCAACGAGCTGATCGAGAAGGAGGCGAAATTGTTCCAACAGCTCGACCATGCGGGCGCGGTCAAACAGATCCGAGTTATAGACGAGAATGAATTGCAACTGCTCTTCAATTTCTCTCGCGTACACGGTCATATCGAACTGCGACCACGACTCATCGGGCTGCGACCATACGCCGGCGGGTGAGACGTACGCTTCAGTCAGACCGGGGAGTCTGATGCGATCGTCTGAAAAATTCAGCAGATTAAAGAACACCTGAAACAGCGGCGTGCGACTCAGATCGCGCGGCGGATTCAAAGCCTCAACCACCGTTTCAAATGGCAGGTCGCGGTTGGCGTATGCTTCCAGCGCGACGTCACGCGCACCCTCGAGCACTTTACGAAAACTTGAATCTTTTGCGGGCCTCAACCTGAGCACCACGGTGTTTAGGAAGAACCCAATCAGCTCCTCGGTTTCGGTGTGCGGCCGGTTCACGATCGGAGAGCCGATGTTGAGGTCCTCCTGACCGGTACAGCGATGCAGTAGAACGCTCAGCGCCGCCAGCAACGTCATGTACAAGGTCATGTCTTCGCGCCGGCTGAATTCCTTTATACGAGTCGAAAGATCTTTGGACAGTTCCAGCGAAAGCCTTGCGCCGCGAAAGGTCTGAACTGCCGGGCGAGGCCGATCTGTTGGCAGCGTCAGCACCGTAGTGGCGCCTTTGAGTTGCTGCTCCCAGTAAGAGAGCTGGCGATCGAGGAGCGCGCCCCGCATCTGCGTTCGCTGCCAGATCGCGAAGTCAGCATATTGGATCGGCAAGTCCGGCAAGGCGTCTGCATCATCAACCAGGAATGCCTGATATAACGTGCCGAGTTCGCGCAGCAACACTCCGACGGACCAGCCATCGCTCACCATGTGGTGCATGGTAAGAAGGAACAGATGCTTGTGCTCGCTCAGCCGCACGAGCTTCGCCCGCACGAGCGGGCCGTTGACCAGGTCAAATGGCTCGTGCGCCTCAGCCGTTTTGATCTTAGAGGCTTCGATGTCCCTGGCGGATTTGGGAAGGTTCGTCAGATCAATCGTCGACAAGCGCAATGCCAGAGTCTTCGCAATGACCTGAACCGGCTGGCCGTTCTCATTTTGAATTGTCGTGCGCAACGCTTCGTGACGCTGAACAATCTCGTTAAGACTTCGCTCCAGGGCCCCGACGTCTGGCCGCGAGGTAAGCTGAATGGCAACGGGTATGTTGTGAACGGGCGTGCCCGGATTCAACTGATTCATGAACCACAAGCGCTGTTGTCCAGAGGACAACGGCGCGGTCGTCTGCGCCCGGCGAGGAATTGGGCCGAGATCGGACGACGCAGCGCCGCCTTTCTGAACCCGCAATGCCAGTCCGGCGATCGTCGGATCGGCGAAGAAGTTCTGTAACGATATGTCCGTGTGGAAGGATTCGCGAATGCGAGCACAAACCTGAGTGGCTAAGAGCGAATGACCGCCCAGCTCAAAGAAGTTATCCAGGACGCCAGCGCGATCGATCTGCAACACGTCGGCCCACATCGTTGCCAACATTTCTTCTGTCTGGTTGCGCGCGGCGACAAACTCCTGCTCCAATTCAGGTCGCGATTGTTCCGGAACCGGAAGGGCGCGCCGGTCGACTTTGCCGTTCGCAGTCAGCGGCAATCGCTCCAACAAGACAAACGCGGACGGCATCATGTACGCAGGGAGCCTGGTCTGCAAAAACCGTCGGAGGTCCGGAACCAGACTGACAAAAGAGGTCTTCAGTGAGCGCCGGTTCGCGTACTCATGCCAGGGTTTTTGTTCATCCTCGCGCTTCCATCGCTGAGGAATCAATCGACCCGTCGAGCTTTCAGCGAGTCTCTTGAAGACGACGTCAAAGCGGCCATCCGCCGCGGAATTGGTCCAACTGACGTGAATCGCGTACGAATGAGCGCGGCCCAGGGCCATCAGATCTTCAGGATCGACTCCGGCGCCTGGTTGTGAATTAATTGCTGCGCGCAGGTCCGCGACGGTCCGGCACGCGTTGGGATCGATCAGAAGATCCGGAATTCTCGAATCAGCAAGAACGCGAGCGTTTGGCACATTGGAGATGGCTATGACTGCGGACTCCTTGTCTTGCAGCTTCTCGGGCAATTTCTCCAGATCGAGTCCGCTTGCGCCCCAGTCATGCCACTGCGCGTCGTCTTCATCTACAATTGCCGGCAGAACAGTGAGCACGGCGTCATAGCGAAACCTGGTCATCTCGTTTCGGTAACGACCCAACTTTGGCATCACTCGGACCGCGCAAGCCTTCCCCGCCTGCCGGCCGATCGCTTTGAAGAAAGCCGGATCGATAACGAGTTCGTCCTCTTCCGCTACTGCCCTGCGCACCCGGCGCGCTAACTCTTCAACCGAAAGTGACTCCGCCGCCTTATGAAGTTGCACTGACGCATGGAAGGTTTCCAGCAGATCGAGATTGCGAACGTCGCCGACAAAAACAGAGCCACCGGGTTTTGTGACTCTCAGCGCCTCTGCCAAAACTCTGACAAGATAGTCAACGCTCGGAAAATACTGAGTGACCGAATTGATGACGACGAGATCGAATGCGTCGGCTTCGAATTCTGTGAAATCGGTTGCCTCGCGGCGCGAAAGCTCGACGTGATTGAACTGCGCCGGCGACCTGTCGAGGTGAGCCTTGAGCTGATCGATCACTCCCGCGGAAAAGTCGGCGCCGTGATATGCGTCGCAATGCGGCGCGATTCTCAAAAGCAACAAGCCCGTGCCACAACCGATTTCCAACACTCTCTTCGGCCGAAACGCGAGAATTCCTTCAACCGTGCAGTCAACCCACTCGCGCATCTCTTCGTCAGACAGCGGCTGTCCGGTGTAACTGCTGTTCCAACCAACCGTATTGAACGCCGGCTCGGCGTTTGACGTGGCCTGGCCGTAGGTTTCATCGTAAAGCGTTTGCCATTGTTCCAGGTGGCGAGTATCGAGTTCAGTTGAGCCAGACTGTTTGCCTTCGTGAACCACGTAGGCGATGAGACGTTTCCCCGCGGGTGCGTCGTCACGCGCGAGGACAGCACACTCTCTTACTGACGGATGTTGCGTCAGTACGGCTTCAATCTCTCCGAGTTCAATCCGGTACCCGCGGATCTTGACCTGCTGATCGAGCCGGCCAAGAAATTCGATGCTTCCGTCGACAAGTTTTCGAGCGCTGTCACCGGTCCGGTAGAGACGTTCGCCGGCGTCGAACAAGCTGGGCACAAAACGCGCTGCCGTCAACGCCGCGTCGTTCAGATAACCGCGCGCCAGACCGGCGCCGGCAACATGCAATTCTCCCGCGTCACCGGTTGGAACCTGCCGCATGTTTTCATCCAGGATGTAGACCTCGGTTTTCGAAATCGGAAAACCAATCGGGACGCTCTTGTCGAATCGTTCTCCAGATTTCACCGGGTAGCAGCAGGTGAACGTCGTGTTCTCGGTGGGTCCGTAGCCATTAATGATTTGGCAATCAGGTAACTCACACGCGACCTTCTCGACGTGCGGCGCCGAAAGAACATCGCCGCCGGCGAGCAGTTGCCGCAGCCCGCTCAAACTTTCCAACTCCTCTTCAGCCATCTGATGAAAAAGTCCGGCGGTCAGCCAAAGTGTGGTTACTCCGCAATGCTTGATCGTTGCGCCAAGCTCCGCCAGAGACGCGGCTCCCGGCGGCATCCCTACCAGACGCGCGCCATTCAGCAAGCTGCCCCAAATCTCAAATGTCGATGCATCAAACGACAGTGGAGCGAATTGTAGAAACACCTCGTCCGCTCCGAACCGCGCATAGTTCGTGCTTCGCACCAGACGAACCACGCTCCGGTGCATGACGCACACACCCTTCGGCGTGCCGGTGGAACCTGACGTGTACATAACGTATGCCAGGTTCTCGGTCGCCGTCGGGTTTGCAAGATTCGTCTTGTGCTCGAGCGCAATTTTTTCCCATTCGCTATCAAGCGCAATCGTCTTAACATCGTGAGCAAGCAGTCTCTCGCGTAAATGCTCTTGCGTGAGCAGCACTTTCACGTTGCCATCTTCGATCATGAATGAGAGACGATCCGGCGGGTAAGTTGGATCGAGTGGGAGATAAGCGCCGCGCGCCTTGAGGATTCCGAGCAGTCCGACGATCATCTCGAGCGATCGCTCGACACAAATGCCGACGAGCACTTCGGGACCAACACCCAGTTTTCGTAAGTACCGCGCGAGTTGATTTGCGCGCGTGTTAAGCTCGCGATAAGTGAATTGCTGATCTTCGAAGGCAGCCGCGATAGAGTCAGGCGCGCGCTCGACTTGTTCCTCGAACAGCTCGTGAACACATTTGTCGTTGTAAGAATCGATCGGCATGACCTTCAATTCCTTGAGGCGGCTTCACTGTCGCGCAAGCGACTTTAATACTAACAGAAATTGAATGAAGCCGGCCCGGCGCGGCCGGCCTGTCAAGACCGAATTTGGTTGCTTCTCGCGCCGATTATTTGCTCTATGAGCAAGCGTTGCTCTTAGCTTGATTAACCCGCACGCACGATGACATCTAAGAAAACACGCAAAGGGCCGGAAATACCTGAAAAACAAGGGCAAGTCGACGTTCTGAAACTCTGATAAACTTGAATTATGGAAGCACAGCGAGCTTTGACTCCCACTCCTAGCGTAGCCGGCAGTCTGAACTGATTCACGAGAGGAAAAACAACGATGGTTCAAGACGAGCACGAAGTGTTGCACACCATAGTCCGCCACAGCGGCAACACTTCTTCAGAATCACGAAACTTTCCGATTCTTTGAGAAATGGCCAGGTTTAGCTGGCAACGATCTTTCATCCCTTTCTTTGATTCGCCAAGTCACGGCTTGAGGCCCATACGATGCAGCAAATCGGCATAGCGGGTGTCGCTGCGGAGAGATTCAAACGGTGGATACCATCTGATCGTTGTTAGTTGACCACTGCGGGCTTGAAAGTCCTTCTCGAGCCAGGCGAAAGCCTGATCCTTCTCTCCAAGTCCCGCGTACACTTGAGCGAGATTTAGACCGATTGCTTCCCGCCCGGCATATTTTCCTTCAAGTTCTCTGAGAATCGCGAGCGCCTGGTCGCGCTGGTCTGCAATGCCGTAAGCCAGTCCCAGGTTTGCGAGGTCTTCACCCGCTCTTCCAGATAAGTCGGCGGCCTTCTGAAGCTCTGTGATGGCCTCTGGGTGGCGTTGCTGCTTGAGATATGCCAAACCTAAATAACTATGTCCTATCGTATAATTCGGGTTGAGTTCGATGACCTTCTTGCTCTGTTCTATGGATGAATTCACATCACCTTGCAGTAGGTAGATCATTGCGACGTTGGAATCGATAACAAGAGAGAGGGGGTCCAGCTCCTGCGCACGCTTGATCTCAGTCATCGAATTATCAAACTGCTTCAGAATACGAAGATGTATGCTGTACCAGTGATGCGCAGTCGGATAATTCGGATTCAGCTCAAGCGCGCGCCTGTACTCTTTCTCAGCTTCCTCCCATTGCCACATGCTGTCATTGATTTTTCCTAAACTAGCGTGCGCTTCTGCCAGAGAGTTATCGAGTTGAAGTGCATGCTCGATGGCGGTTCTGGCCTGCGGAAGGGTCTCGCTCGCGGGACTGCCGGCGTACTCTTCCATAACAACGTAGCAATCAGCTAATCCGACGTATGCGAGAGTATAAGTCGGATCCTTGTCTATCGCTTGCTGGAACTGCTGAACTGCTTTCCTGAGATTTTCTGCCGTTCTCTTGTTCCAGTAGTAACGACCTTTCAAATAGAACTGATAAGCTTCAGCGTTGGTGGTATCGCGCTTAACGAGTTGCTTCTGTTCTTCACCAGACAATCTCAGCAGCCTCTCCGTAACTTCTCGCGCGATGTCCTGCTTGACAGCAAGTACATCGGAAACCCTGCGGTCATACTCCTCACCCCAGAGCTGCGCGCCTGTCGTTGCGTCCACCAGATCCACTTGAATGTTCAAGCGGTCGCCAATTTGACGAACTCGCCCCATCAAAACCGCCCGCACGTTTAAGTCGTGACCGACCTGTTTGGGATCAACCTCTTTACCTTTATAACGAAAGGCTGTGGCGCGGGCGACCACACGCAACTGCTTAAGTTGCGACAAACTGTTGATCAGAGTTTCCGAGATGCCATCCGAGAGATACTCCTCATCGGCATTCCCTCCAACATTGGCAAACGGCAAGACTGCGATTGAGTCGATGGCTTTGCCTCTGGTAGTGAGTGAATAGATCCCAATACTTATCGCTGCCAGCAAAACCAGCGCCAAAGCACCAAAGGCTAAACGCCGAGAATTGCGTACTTGAGGAGCTACTTGATCCCTCGTTGCCATGCCTGAACTGCTGATGCGCTCGATGTTGGCCGGATCAATTGCGAGGTCGCGCGCGGACCTTTCCGTAGAACCTTGCGGATACAACGATCGAACCTGAACTTCTCGGTCGCCGATCAGAGACTCTGACAGAACGTCAGCGAAGTTCCGCGCATCCTGGAAACGATCGGCAGGATCAAAAGAAAGCGCCTTTAGGATTAGGTTCTGAGTGTCTTCGGGCAGAGCGGGACGTAAGTCTTTCGGTTTGACCTTCACACCCTCCCGCTGCATTTCAGCGAGTTGCCCCACCGTTTCAGGATTGAACGGGCGCCGCCCAGTAGTCATCTCGTAGGCAATGATGCCCATGGAATAAATATCACTCGCTGCCGTTACCCTCTCGCCTCTGAACTGTTCGGGTGACATGTAACAGTACGTTCCTGCGGCGCTCGGCTCGACCGTGCTCAGAGCGACGACCGAGTTCTTGACCTTTGCAACTCCAAAATCAATGATCGTAGCTTGTTCCTCGCCACCGCTCAGAGTCTGCAGCATGATGTTCTCCGGCTTCAAATCCCGGTGCAAAACGCCCTTCTCATGCGCTGCGGCGAGAGCAGAGCCAATCTGCTTGATCAAACGGGCCGCGCGTTCCAGCCCCATCCCTTCAGCGGTAATGCATGAGCGCAAGGTGACGCCATCCACGTACCTCATCACGATGTAAGGATTTCCCGCGGGCAGTTCACCGGTGTCGAGTATTCCAACTATCCCCGGATGGTCGACGCGGGTCAGGGCCTCGGTCTCTTGCCTGAACTTAATAATGCTCCACTCGTTCGTCACTTCTTTGTCGTGCAACACTTTGACGACAACTCGCTTGGACATCATCTTTTCGTCAGAGGCCAGGTAAACCGAACCAAATCCGCCACGACCAAGTTCCCGAACGATGAGATAGCGCCCATCCAGCAGCTTCCCGATTGAGGGAGCTTCGCCAGGCGATTCGAGTGCCAGCGATTCGGCGTCCTTAATTGTGTCGTTACCGCCTATCTGATCCATTGCGCCTATCCATTCAACTGCCTGGCAGTTCGAACTCAATAAGTACTTAACTTGGGTTTGCAGCTTGGATCGACTTCCAAGCAGCCTTAATTATTCTCGCGAGAATCTCGCAATTAGGAAACGCTGAGAACCTCTTGCTATCCCAAGGATCGATTAAGTGGTGCTTCCTAGCTTTGGCGCAAGACTAGCGCACCTCCCAGTGATCTTCAAGCTCGCTGGCTGGTACCATCACGACTGACAAGAACGGCTAACCAGTGCAGAAAGTGGTTGATTCTCGTGTAAACAATTTGCGCTATAATGGGCGCGGCTCCGTTTGAGGGGACAACGCACAAGTATGACAATTAAGAAGGCGTCCAAATTTCCCGACCTGCCTGAAATAAGAAGGCAAATCGCCATTTGAAACTCTGATCCCGGCAAGATACCGACGAGCCCGGATCGACACTCTGAACTGATCCAGGAGGAGACAATTATGCAGGACGAACGCGAAGACACGACGATCTATAAGGTCGTTGTGAATCACGAAGAACAGTATTCAATCTGGCCCGCGGACCGGGAAAATCCGCTGGGTTGGAACGATGTCGGCAAGAGCGGACCAAAGGCCGAGTGCCTTGCGTACATCAAGGAAGTCTGGACCGACATGCGGCCGCTCAGCCTGCGAAAGAAAATGGAAGAAGCCGAGAAGGAGAGCTGAGGAACATTTGAAGGTGGATTGCCAGAAGAATCTCTGTGCCTCCTTTGTGCCTCTCCGGTCTCTGTGGTGAGCCTTAATGCAGGAACGTCCACCACAGAATAATCCTTCAACTTCCCAATGGACTTCCCCGCCGGATGATTGGACTCTGGGACCGCGCGACGTCCATATCTGGCGCCTCTCGCTCGAGCAGCCCGCCGCACTTGTTAGTAATCTTCGTCAACTTCTCGCACCTGACGAACAAGCCCGCGCCGATCGTTTTCATTTCGAAGTACATCGCCGGCATTTCATTGTCGCCCGTGGTGTGCTGCGAAATATTCTCGCGCGCTACTTAAAAATTGCGCCGGCCGATATTGAATTCACTTACTCTGAATATGGCAAGCCCGCGGTTGCTGATTCGATTGAGCAAGCGCGACGGCTAAACTTCAACCTCGCACACTCAGGTGAGTTTGCGCTCTATGCGTTCACGCTGATGGGAGAAGTCGGCGTCGATATTGAAAGCATCCGGCCTGACTTTACCGGCGACGATATCGCGCGCCGATTCTTTTCCGCAACCGAGGTTGAATGTCTTGATCAGCTTGAGCCGCGGGTGCGTCACGAAGCTTTCTTTAATTGCTGGACACGCAAAGAGGCTTTCATCAAAGCGAAGGGTACTGGTCTCTCGCTGGCACTGGATCAGTTTGACGTGACGCTGGCGCCCGGTGAACCAGCCGAGTTACTGCGCACTCGCTGGGATGAAGGCGAAGCCCAGCGCTGGTCGTTGCAGGCAATCGATGTTGGGCCGGGTTATGCGGGAGCCGTGGCCGTTGCCGCTCATGGCTGGCGGCTTAGTTGCTGGGACGTTGGCGAAGAAAGGTTGCGCGCGTCGCTCTAATTCCTTGCCGGATGAATAATTGTAGGGGCAGGGCTTGTCCCTGACCGCTTCGGGGTTTTAAAGAACGATCAGTACACCGCGGGCAGGGACAAGCCCTGCCCCTACAAGCTAGCTATGCTTCATGCGCTCAATAAGCGAAGACGTTGACGCGCCTTCGATGAACGGCAACGAAACAACTCTTCCACCCGCGGCCTCGACTTCTTCGCGTCCATGAATCTCATCGAGCGCATAGTCTCCGCCTTTTACCAACACATCCGGCAACAACTCGGCAATCAGCGAGCGTGGCGAAACGTCATCGAAGACGACGACGTAAGTTACGTGTCGCAACGAGGCCAGGATCTCCGCGCGCTCCAGTTCGTTTACGAGTGGACGCCCTTCCCCCTTCAACTCCCGGACGGTGCGATCGCTGTTGATGGCTACCACCAAAGCGTCGCCCTGCGCGCGCGCCTGCGCCAGATAACGCACATGGCCCAGGTGCAAGAGATCGAAGACACCGTTGGTGAAGACCAGACGCTTGCCTTCCGAACGCAGACGTGCGCGCTCTGCGAGAAGCTGTTCGCGCGAAAGAATCTTTTCAGTCGACATCAGTAGAAGAAATTAACCTCAAGAGAGTTAGTTTTTCCGCTCCGCAGCAAAAGTCATCTTAACGAGGCAAGTCGATCCTCGGCAGCACGCATCACTTCCTCGTGGGACACGCCGATAGCCGTTCCATCATCAACAGCGCGGATGCGTGCAAGTATCTCGAGCTCCCAGCCCGCATCGACTCCCAAGTCGTCATCCTCGTCGGTGATCTTCTCACGTGCTTTTGGCATGTACCGATGTTACCAGAACGAGTCTTTCGTAAAAACAGCCGCGTAGCGGTGAAATGTCTATAGCACTCGTGCGTCCCCAACTCACTTCCGCGGATCGGAGCGAAATGCGCTGCATTTCGTTCCGATCCGCGAGATAATCAAAATGGATCTGAGTTCTATAGATATTTCGGTCCTCCGGACCTCTCAACCGAAATAACGTTGAGCGAGAAACGGTGCCAGTTGGAAATGAAGTTTGCGCTCATCGTCATCGCTCTCTATAATTCGCGCTTTATCAGTCGGAGAAAAATTTTGTCCATTCCGTTCATCGAAGATAACGATCAAACACTCGCGCGACGCGAGCATCTCGAAGCTCTGCGCGCGCTTGTCGGCAACGTCTACCCGAACAAGTTCGAGCGCAGTCAGGTCGTCGAGGCTGGACGCGAAGATACGATCACGTCAATCGGCGAAAAGTTTCACGGCTATGAACCGAAGGCGTCAGAGGGTGGTCGTCCCGCTGCGGAAGAGATCGAACTCGCGAATCAGCAGTTGAATCAGATCGCCGTTCGGCTCGCGGGGCGCATCGCGTCGCCGCCGCGCGTGATGGGCAAGGCCGCATTCGTGCACCTTTCGGATGGCGTCGCGCGCTTGCAGGTTTACGTGCGCAAGGCGGATGTGAAGGCTACTAATAACGACACCCGCGCGACAATCGAAGACGAGAACGCCGGCTGGGAATTGTTTGGCCTGCTCGATCACGGCGACTTCATCGGCGTCGAAGGTTATCTGTTCGTAACGAAGACCGGCGAGCTATCGGTCCATGTGCAAACTTTGCAGTTTCTCGCGAAGGCGTTGCTGCCTCTGCCCGACAAGATGCACGGCATTCACGATCCGGAGATTCGCCAGCGCCAACGCTACGCCGATCTGATCGCCGGCAGTCTGAAGCTCGAAGAACGCGAAGAAGGCGAGCTAACGCCGCGCGAAGTTTTCGAACGACGCTCGCAGGTAATCCGCGAGATGCGGCGAATTCTCGAAGACAGCGGCTACACCGAAGTAGAGACGCCGATGCTGACGCCGCTGGCTACCGGCGCCGCCGCGCGGCCATTCAAGACGCATCACAACGCGCTCGATATTGATTTGTACGCGCGCATCGCGCCCGAGTTGTATTTGAAGCGGCTGCTCGTCGGAGGATTTGAAAAGGTCTATGAACTAAACCGAAACTTCCGCAACGAAGGCATCGACCGCCAACACAATCCCGAATTCACGATGCTTGAATTCTATTGGGCCTATGCGGACGTGAACGCGATGATGGATTTCTGCGAGGAGATGATCCGCGCGACTGTGTTCAAAGTTTTAGGACATACGCACGTGCGTTACGGTGAACACGACATCGATTTCTCGCAGCCGTTTCAACGGATGACGATGAAGGAAATGGTGGCCGAAAGTTGGAAACTAGTATCAGGAAAGACCGGCAGTCCGCTCCGATTAAACGCGGAAATGCTGGATGATCCCCTGACGGTGTTCTATGTCGAACATCATCTTTCGGAATGGTTAGGAGCGCCCATCTTCGGCCCCGGCTCATCTGACTGGGATAGTGTTGTTCGCGGTATGTTGATGGGCGAGGACTTCTCGAAGATTGCGGCAGCAAATCCAGAGAGAATTTCAGCCTCACAGCTCGATGAGATCACAACAGCAAATCGAGTGGAAAGAATCTTCGATCATCTCTATGGAGCCCAATTCAAGGAGGGCGCGAAACACCCTGGCCTTTTCAAACTCCGCGAATTAATGGATAAGCCAGTTTTCATAACGGGTTATCCTAGGGTTGTTTCTCCCCTCTCTAAAGCTTCTCCGGTTGTCCCTGGAATTGCCGAGCGTTTCGAATTCTTCGTCGCGGGTCTAGAGACCGCCAACGGCTTTTCGGAGCTTAACGATCCCGAAGAGCAATACCAGCGCTTCAATGAGCAAGTAGAACAACGCCAACGTGGCGATGAAGAGGCGATGGTGATGGATGAAGACTACATTCGCGCGCTGTCGTATGGCATGCCGCCGGCGGCAGGGATCGGCATCGGCATCGATCGCTTCGTGATGCTGCTTACTAACAGACAATCGATTCGCGACGTGATACTATTCCCGCACCTGCGACCCGAACGAAAACAA
>JBGPWL010000043.1:0-38263 GCA_041492185.1 Pyrinomonadaceae bacterium
ATCATCTTCAAGAGTACATTGAGATATCGACAGCAAGGGCAGTAAGTATCCATAATCGCTTGAAGGAAAGAGTAGAAGGAATAACTAAATCTAAGCTTTCACAGCCCTCGCAGCCTAGGTGGTAAATGTACGAAATCTTCGGACCTGATGGTCTAATCGCCAACGCGCATCCGGATTACGAGCACCGGCCGGGTCAGATTCAAATGGCCGCGGCGGTGATGCGTGCGTTTCAAGAGAAGCGCCATCTGATTGTTGAAGCGGGGACGGGAACTGGGAAGACGCTTGCTTATCTTGTGCCCGCGGTCGCGGCGGCGGTTGGTGGGAACGGTCGTGTGATTATTTCGACGGGCACGAAAAATTTGCAAGAGCAATTGATGGAGAAAGACATTCCGTTTCTCCAGAGCGTCCTGCCGAAGAATTTCAAAGCCGCGTACATGAAAGGCCGCAACAACTATGTCTGTTTGCAGCGGCTACATCGCGCGGGAGACTCACCGGTGCTCAACGGCCTCGATGAGATGGATTACTTTGAAGAGGTAGCGCATTGGGCCCGAGGGACTGAGATCGGTGATCGCGCGGAGTTGTCGAATCTGCCGGAGAATCTTTCTTTCTGGCGGCACATCGACGCGCGCTCGGAGACCTGCCTCGGCCAGAAGTGTCCTGACTTTGATCCCTGCTTCATCACGCGCATGCGCGACCGCGCGACGCAGGCGGACATCGTCGTCGTCAATCATCATCTTTTTTTCGCCGACCTCGCGTTGCGCGACAGTGCGTACGGACGCGTGTTGCCGGATTACACGGCTGTGATTCTCGACGAGGCACATCTGATTGAGGACGTCGCTTCTGAATATTTCGGCGCGCAGGTGTCGACTTATCAGATCGAGGATCTTGTGCGCGACGTCGGATTCGTGCCGTTTGAAAATGCGGAAGTCGATCGCGAAGTTACCAAGACGTCGGCGCGCATCATGCGTTTCGCCGATCAGTTCTGGATGGGATTTCGTGAAGGACGCGGCGAAGAGTCGCGCTTTCCGCTCGTGCCCGGAACGTTTGCTAAGAAAAATGGCGATGGTGAAATGCAGGCTACGGCGCTCGGCGATTCATACACTGCGCTGGATGGATCGTTGGCGCGGTTGGAGACGACGCTTGATGCGCTTAAGGAGAAGCCGGCGGAGGTTGATAACCTGGTGCGCCGCAGCAGACAGATTCGTTTCGATCTTCAGTTCATTATCACCGGCGCGGACCGGAAGTTTGTTTATTGGCTCGAGCGAAGAGGGCGCGGAATATTTTTGCGCGCATCGCCGATTGATGTTTCCGGACTTTTGCAGGACAAACTCTTCGATACCGTGCCGACAGTCGTTCTCACTTCCGCAACGCTCTCGAGCGCCGGCAGTTTTGCCTTTATTAAAGATCGCCTGGGTTTGCACGAGGCCGAGGGTCTGATCGCCGAATCCACTTTTGATTATCAAAGCCAGGCCTTGCTTTATCTTCCTGAGCGCATGCCCGACCCGCGCTCGCCGCATTGGGCCGAAGCGGCAGCGGCAGAAGTGATCAGAATTGTAAGAGCGACGGAAGGGCGCGCGTTTGTGCTATCGACGAGCCTGGCGGGAATGCAGTCGCTTTACGATCTGGTTTCGCCGCATCTCGACTATCCATGTCTCGTACAAGGCAGCGCGTCAAAGGGTCAACTGTTGAGAGAATTTCGCGAGACGCCTAATTCGGTTCTGTTTGCGACTTCGAGTTTTTGGCAGGGCGTTGACGTGCGCGGCGAACAATTGTCGTGCGTGATCATCGACAAGCTGCCGTTTGCCGTGCCGACCGATCCGATTGTCGCGGCGCGCCAGCGCTACATTGAAGAGAATGAGGGTTCGAGTTTTTACGAATACAGCGTGCCGCAGGCGATCATTAGCTTGAAGCAGGGACTGGGGCGATTGATACGGAGCACGACAGATCGCGGCGTGCTGGCGATTCTCGATCCGCGCGTGCGAACGAAAAGCTACGGCCAGGTGTTCCTGCAGAGCTTGCCGCCATGCCGGGTGACGTCGGAGATCGATGAATTGGCGCAAGTGTTTGCCGTCGACCACGCAGTCGCGGGATAATGAATACCGGAGAAACTGACTATGGCAACAGAACTGCTCAACGATTTGATGGCACGAGCTGGCCGGCTTTCGGCTGAAGAGAAAAAGCGCTTGGCCCGTTTTCTTTCGGAGGAAGCCCGTCCGGATAGTATCGGAGCCCAAGAAAGTACACGTCCGCAGGTATCGGGGGATCGCCACAACGGCGAGCCGGCTGTTGAATGGTTGAAAGCCCACGCCGTCGAATATGCCGGCCAATACGTAGCACTAAATGGCGACGAGTTAGTTGGCTCGGGTCTGACGATACGCGACGCGCATGCGGCGGCACAGCGTAACGGGTGTCCGCAGGCTCTCCTGGTTCATGTCCCACCGACGGAGGGCGGTAGTTGGGGAGGCTGGTAGTCAATGGCCTATCAACTGGAATTCGATCGCGTTTTTCAGGATGACCTTGATCGCGACGGAATCTTTCTTCCCATCACACTTCATCACGGTGAACAGAAGACAGAGTCTGAAGCGCAAATCGACACCGGTGCGAGTTGTTGCATCTTCAGGCGTGACTTGGGCGAAGGCATCGGGTTGGACATCGAGAGCGGATTTCGGCAAGAAATCAACACGGTAACAGGCTCATTCACAACGTACGGCCATCCAGTGATGGTTTCTGTATTGGGATTTCAGTTCCAGAGCTTCGTTTACTTCGCTACGGCCGAAGGTTTCAACCGTAATGTCCTGGGGCGCTCGGGTTGGCTCGACCGAGTAAGGCTCGGTATTGTCTACCATGATAGCGAAGTGTATTTGAGTTCTTACGGCTCAAGCTAGTTTGTAACAATATGCCCGGACAATTCGAAGTCATGATCGAACGCAACTTCTCGAGCGCGCACCAGTTGCGTGGCTACAAAGGGAAGTGCGAGAACCTGCACGGCCACAACTACCGCATCGAGATCTACGCGCGCGGGAAGGAACTCGACAATATTGGATTGCTGGTTGACTTTGTTGAATTAAAGGCCGCCGCTGATGAACTGGTTCAGTATCTTGATCACCGCAACATCAATGAGCTGCCGCCGTTTGATGAACTGCAACCATCAGCCGAGAATCTCGCGAAATACATTCTTGAACGGGTTGCTAAGCGGGTCGACGATGGACGGGTGCAGATTTACAAGGTGCGTTGCTTTGAGACGCCGACGAGCGTGGCGACGTACACGGTGGAGTGAGTGGGCAAGGAGCAAAGGGCAAAGAGCAAAGGGCAGAGAGCAGAATCTGAGATCTCAAATCTGAGATCTCAGATTAATCTCAAATCTGAGATCTAAATCATCTCCAATATCAGATCAGGAATTCTGCACCAGCTCGCCGACGTTGATCTTGTACTTTCGGATCTTGCTGTAAAGGCGCGGGCGGTATATGCCGAGCAGATTCGCCGCCGCTTGTTTGTTTCCGCCGGTGCGTTGCAGCGTCTTCTCAATCACTGATCTTTCGATCTCTTCGAGCGTCATGTTCGGAGGCACTTCCCAAACTGCGGGTCCGGCGCTTTCCGGCAGCGTGCCGTTGTCGAAGGGCAGATCGACGGGCTCGATTTTGTTTCCCTTGGCCAGCAGCACCGCGCGTTCGATCACGTTCTGAAGCTCGCGAACGTTGCCGGGCCACGTGTGTCCGAACAGCCGCTGGTACGCGGACTGGGAGACTCCCGTAATCGGCCGTTCGTATTTTTGCGCGTACATCTTGAGGAAGTGTTCAGTAAGAAGTTGAATGTCCTCGCTGCGTTCGCGCAAAGGCGGGACGTGAATCGTGATCGTCGAAATGCGATAGAAAAGATCGTCGCGCAGCAAGCGATCGCGAATCGCGTCAGCCGGCAGCCGGTTCGTTGAGCAAACCAAGCGAAAGTCGACCGCGTAAGTCTTTTCCGAACCAATCTTGCGGTAACTTCTTTCCTGCAGCACGCGCAGAAGTTTTGGCTGAAGCGCTGTGGGCAGGTCAGCGATCTCATCGAGGAACAACGAGCCGCCCGCGGCGTGTTGCACCAGGCCTTCTTTGTCTGCGTGCGCGCCGGTAACGGCGCCTTTCGTGTGACCGAAGAGCTCCGATTCGATTAATTCTTTCGGCAGCGCCGCGCAGTTTACTTTGATGAAAGGTTTTTTCGAGCGCAAAGAGTTGTAATGAATTGCGTTGGCGATTAGTTCTTTGCCCGTTCCTGATTCGCCAACAATCAGCACGCTGGCGTCCGACTTGGCCACGGATTCGATCGTCTCGTAAATTGTCTGCATCTCCTTTGAAGCGCCGATGAGGTTGAAGTATTCGGCCCGGGTGGTGAACTGCCGGCGCAAGTTTGCGGTTTCAGCCATCAGCTCGCGGCGTTCCAGTGCTCTTGCCACGAGCAGCCGCAGCTCTTCAAAGTCAAAAGGCTTCGCGACGAAGTAGAAGGCGCCCGCCTTTGCGGCGGCCACCGATCGCTGCATCGACCCGTAGCCGGTCACGGCGATCACTTCGCTTGCCGGGTGCGTCTCTTTCATATGGCGCAGGACCGCCAAACCGTCCATGTCCGGAAGCTGGGAGTCGCAGATGGCGAGTTGATGTTCGCCCTCGTCGAAGATCTCAATCGCCTTAGCGCCCGTGGCCGCGGTGTCCACGGCATAGCCTTCTCGAGTCAGGTTCAGCTTCAGCGACTCGGCCATCACGCTCTCGTCCGCCACGATCAGAATCCGCACGCCCTTGCTCTCCAATGTGCTTTGCTCGCTCGAAACAACTGTACTCGTCGTATTCATGGTTGTTGGTTTTTCAATTTCCCCATTTCCGCTTGTGATCTCCCCGGTGTACTGATTGAAGACCAGCACGTCGCGTAACGCGTGTCGTGTTTCAGTCCACCATCCTAGCAAAAAGCGGGTTTTGTACGCTAGTGATACATTTGATGCAATGACTTAGAGGCGCGTCGACCCCCGGTCTGGACTAAGACTTGACGATGCGCTTATGGCCGAATCGGGGAACAATCTGGTCGCGGGAAGGTCTAAGAATTTTCAAAGGCTCAATTTGGACGGGCCCAATTGCAAATCTGGTTTGCGGAATCTAGAATCCCATTGGAAAACTCATGGTGGCTTCGGAAAACAATATTGCGCGCGAAGACAGTGACCGTCGCAAGATAATCATCGTCGTCGCTGTCGTCGCCGTAGTCATAATTGGCGGTCTCTTTTATCTCCTGATGCGCGCCGGTAGTGGCGGAGGTGTTAATCCGCCGGCGAGATTGGAAGGTGCGATCCGCGCAGGTTCGCCGGAATGGGATAAGTACAGTAAATCAATCTGGCATGAGGAACCCCTAGCCTACGACTCAAAGCCATTGTTGGGTGGCCCCGTGATGACATTCCACACGACGGTGCGCAATCTGACAGGCCGAACGATTAATGGTCTGGAAATATGGGTGGCGGTGGTGGACCATCAGGATAAGACTGTCCGGGAGCGCACCGCTGTGGTGATTCCGACCGAGCTACACCCAGAGCTTGAGCCCAACAAGACGATGGAGGTGACTGTGCCCCTCAACTTTGCTGAAACCGACGACCGGAAGGACATAAAATTGGAGATCACGGGGTTCAAACTTAAGTAGAGTCATTGGAGCCCAATTAGTCCTCGCCGCATTACTCACCATCCAAAAATAGTTCTTCAAGCGATTGTCTTATTGGCTGCACGGAAACTAGTCTTCCTCCCGCCTTTCTTAGCGCGGTAATTACCGCATCAACCTCGCTCTCGTCTGCGACTTGGATCCGCAACCCACTCGCGGTCGGCGTGACCAGGAATCGATCACTGTTAGGCAGGTGATGCGAGAGCGTTGCGGCGTCTGTTGCGGTGGCGACAACTTCCACGTTGCTATCGCCGGCGCCGCCGCGCAGTTCGTCAAGGGAACCCAAATGAGCCAGCCGGCCACGCTTCAAAATTGCGACGCGATCGCAGAGCACTTCAATGTCTGACAGAATGTGCGAGCACATGAAAACGGTTTTGCCCTCCGCGCGGAGCGAAGCGATCAGATCGCGCACCTCGCGCCGGCCCACCGGATCGAGTCCGCTCATCGGCTCGTCCAGGAACACGACCTCGGGATCGTTAACCAAAGCCTGCGCCAAACCGACGCGCTGAAGCATTCCCTTCGAGAATTTTCTCAGTTGCGTACCCCAGCTCTTCTCGTCCAGGTGAACGCGATTAAGAAGTTGTCCGGCGAGTTCTCTGCGTTCACTTCGCGAGCAGCCGAAAAGCTCCGCGCAGTATTCAAGAAACTCGCGCGCCGTCAGGTAGTCGTAAAAATATGGATTCTCAGGGAGGTAACCAATGCGACTGTGCATCGAGAAGTCTGAAATGTCGTGACCCAAAATCCGCGCGTTGCCTGCGGTTGGATAGATCAAACGCATCAACAGCTTTAGGGTTGTCGTTTTTCCAGCACCGTTGGCGCCGAGAAAGCCAAAAATCTCGCCGCGCTCAACCGTAAGGGACAGCCCATCCAGCGCGCGCACCTTGCGCTTGCGCCAGAAGCCCGCTTCGTAGTCTTTCGTAAGGCTTTCGATCTCAACTATCGACATTTATTTGTATGGCACCTCAGATTTCGGATCGAGATCGACATCACAGCCATTCTTCACCAAACGATACGGTGTGCCGGCGGAATCAAGCGGAGCGCCTGCGGCATCCACCCGAAAACGCGACGCGCGCAAGAACAGCTCAATCTCTCGCCATGTCGCCGGGCAATGTCCGGCCTTACCGGAATAACCTGAAAGAATTTTTCGAATCACATCTTGCTCATCAAGTGAATCGAGCTGCAGCAACCTTCGCCGGGCCATGTCCCTTACTTTATCGTCGCCTGCCTGTTCGTACATGCGCAGATAGATCTCGCGCGCAGTTGTTCGGCTGCCGCCCTCGGCAAGCATGCGCGCCCTCATAGCTTCCATCCACGCGGGCGCACCGGGAATCCTGGCGCCTGCGCCATAAGTTTCGCTTGCTGATTTGAAGTCACGGCGTTGCCAATAGATGTAGCCGAGATGCTGGTACAGTCGCCACGTGGAAGGATTCGCGGCGATTCCTTTCCTGGTGATGCGAATCGCTTCGTCAACATTGACGGCCGGCAGCACCACTGCCGCATATTCGTACGGCTCCATGAATTGCGGATCGAGAGTCGTTGCAGTGTCGAGCAATGGCGCGAGCAGCTTCAGCTTGAGCGAGCCCAGATCATCGAGCGGAACTTCATCGGGCAAACTCAAAATCTTGCGGCCCACATACTGCAGCGAACGCATCCAGTACCAGTCCGCCAACAGTCCGTTGAATCCGAGGCTCACGCGTCGGGCCGTCCGACCGGTCACATACAAATTTTCCTCTTCGATGTTCGTGTCCGTCGGCAGGCGCCGCCTATCCATCCAACGCGATATGCCAACGATGCTTCCGAGGCCGACGATGATCATCAACGCCAGCGCGATGTCGCGACTGGTCCAAACGTTCGATTGGCGACTCGTTTTCATCTTCATTTGAAATTGCGGCGACTGAAAACGAGCGTGGCCGCAGCGAGAATCACGCCAATGTAGATCGCCGCGTATAGCAAAGCGGTCATGAGACTCGTGGCGTCAGGCGTTTGTCCATGCGCCGCGGGTGTTATGAAACTGTAATTTGACAGATTGGGCAGCAGATAGTAGAGGGACCTAAACAACCAGCGAGCGCCGATGCTACTCGTCGAGGTCGCCAGATTTTTCAAATCAGCGCTGAAGTGTCCGATGATAAAAATGAAGAACGTCAACAGCGCCGACAATGCGGGCGACGAAAAGGAAGAGAACAGCAGCGCCACGCTTGTCAGGATCATCAACTCGACGTAGATGAGCAGGATTGCCGGCCAGATGCGCAGCGCCAGCGGATCCCAACCCCGCTTGACATAAATCAGCGCGAGCGAGACGCCGGCTCCCATCACTACGACATTTACCAGTAAAGTAAGACAAAGCCCGAGATATTTTCCGAGCAGAAATTCTCCGCGACCGACGGGCTTCGAAAAAATCGCGTAAATGGTCCGCCGCTCGATCTCTTTGTAAACCAAACCGACGCCGACGAAGATCGAGATGAAGGCGCCGAACAACAGCATCGCGCTGAGACCAAGATCGACGATGATCTTGCGCTCCTGGCCGCCAGAAAGCTCGCCGAGAAAGATCGCAGCGGCGATCAGTATGAGCACGAAGAGGACAAGGTTATAGAGCACGCGATCGCGCACCGCCTCGCGAAAAGCGTTGCGGGCGATCGCCTGGATGCGTCGCCAGGCGCTGGCGCGCCGCGCCGGCGCACTTTCCAGCTTCGAAGCTTCGATCGTTTTCACAGTTATCTGATGCTCGTCTCGCGGGACGTTGGACGGGAAACTACTGTAACGCAAACTCTGTAATTTGCGAAAGAAAAGTTTTGTGCAAGAAACATGCGGGCAGGATGCCCGCGCTCCCAGGCGCGCTCCCAGGTTCACTTCTTCTGCCACTGAGCGACGACGAAGCAAGACAGGAGTTTTCTCTGAACTCTGTTGATTAGCGATTCCAAGACCATCAGCGGGGATGAATAGTACCGCTTCGCGCGCAGGGGGATGCGAAAGATTAGAGAGTTTAGTACCAGTAGGAAGGCGACGTTGCCGAGGTACTTGACCTTATTAAACGCAAAGCGGGATGAGAACTCAGCTTGCAGCGCATTCACGTCGATTGCCGCTTCGTTTTCTGAAAAGAAACGATCATGCTTGTACCAAAATCGCCGCACAAGGTCCGCGATGGATCCGCTGTGTGGTTCCATAAAACAAAAGTATCCGCCAGGTTTCAGCAAGCGATGAATTTCCCGCACGGCTTCGCTTAGGTTCGGATGGATATGATGCAGACCGCCCACAACGACAACGCAATCAAAAGAGTCATTCTCAAGACCCGAATCGAGCAGCGATCTACACGAGGCTTGGCAGTTGTTCCAACGAGATCTGAAACGCGCGATTGCTTCGGTTGAAATGTCGAGACCCGTAACCGACGCGTCCCGGGAAAGCAGATATTCAGTCGTTTGCCCGCTGCCGCACATCGCGTCCAGTACGCGCAAGCCCGAGAGATTGAGACCCGCAAACATGGGCTCGTAGATGAATCGCCGACGGTACTCAAGGCTTGACTCGTCGCTGTAGTGACTTTCGTATTCGCTCGCGATTTGATCGTAATGATCTTTTTGCAGTAGCTCGGACGCGCGCAGACCAGAGATGTCGGCAGCCGCTGACGGCGCCAACCGCAATTGCTCTTCAAGTCTTAAGGATGCGGTGCTCATTGCTTACCCTTTGCCAGGATCGGCACTGTCAGCCCGACGATAAACAGACAACTCATGGCGCTCAAGAGAGCTGCATAGCGGCCTCGTTGCGGCTCGCGAAATTCCAGATCAACTGAGACGACGTCGGCTGGTAACGAAATAAGCAATGCGCCGTCTCGGTCAGGACGAGTCGATAAAACGCGACCACTGCTAGTCGCGACCCAGTGCGGATAATAAAACGTGCGGACTCGCGCATCGATTGGATTGCCCGCAGCCACTTCAAAACGTCGGTGTTCCGACTCCCACAAATTTATCTTGACCGGACGACTGCCGGTTTCAACTTCGCTGTTCATCATCCTCGGCGTCGCGCTGGCCCAAATAGGAACCCAGTAGTTGACGCTCGACGTTCCGCGCACTGACTGGAGATCACTTTCGAACTGTTGCGGGTTTCGGTACTGCGCTTCGCGCACGCTATGCGCCAGGGTGAAAGAAACGGAGATGGCAACAGCGCCAAAAACGAGCAGCCTGGTCGCATTTCGGATCTCGAACGTGTTGCCGAGCCAACGCGGTAAAGTCGCCGCGGTCAGCACCGATCCGGCCATCGAGAAAACGGTGAGCCAGCGCCAGGGAAACTGAGTCTGTTGCAGCGGAGTAAGAATTTTCCACAGCGGATAGCTCAGCGGGACGGCCATAAATAGCGACATAAGAGCCAATATTGCCACGGGCTTTAACTCGGCGCTGAATTGTCGTCTTGCGCTACGACCGAGCAAAGCGAGCGCTGGAACGAACAACAAAAACGTCAGGCCGGTGAGAATATTCATCCACCAAACGTTGAGGTTTACCGGTGAGAATGTTGAGAAGAGAAAATTGAGACGATAATCAACCGAAGCGTCAGGCGCGACGTTATTAATACCGATCCACCGGAGCTCCATGACCATTCTGGTCCAGTAGATTGCGCTGGCCGCGAGCCCTAATGCAACCGCCGCGGCGAGTTGCCTGAGCGTGGCGATCCGATGAGGCTTCTCGATTCGCACGAGCGCGTAAAGCAACAACGCGATCGAACCGATCACCGCCAGAGGCAAATGAGTCAGCACCAGCAACGCATATGTCGCCGCCAGCCCGGCCACGTCTCGCATGCGTCGATGCCGGCAGACTCGTTCGACAAAACCGAAAGCAAACGGTAGCAGCGCCGCTCCCGCATACTCGGCGATCATGAACGATTGATAGAGTTGATTGACGTGATAGGGTGCGAGCGTGTAGAGAATCGCGGCCCACATCGAGCCCGCTTCCGAAAGGAATGAGCGGGTCCAGAAGTACATGCCCAACCCGGCTAACACTGACACCACAACAAAGGTCAGCAGAGTAGCAGCATACCAGTTGCCGATCAGCGTTCGTGCCAGAGCTAGAAGGTAATAGAGGGCGGGGGGATAAAACCGAAAACTAGGATCACCGTATCCGGAATTTGACTCAGCCAACCACGCGGGATACAGATGACCGCTTCGGAGGGAATCGTAGAAGGGAAGGGCAAAGCGAAAATGATTGAACAGATCGCGGTTGGAAGGAACGCCATAAATCAGCGTTGGTGTGAGAATGAGAATCGAGACGAAGATTACCCAAAAGATTTTTCTGTTCCCGGGCAGGACTTCGTCTGCGGAAATGCTGACTTCGGGAAACCGGATCGCGCGTGAGCTCATAAGAGTATGTATGAACCGGTTAGGAAGAAATACGGCGAGAGAGTTCTCACGCGCCCTCGTCGCGTGGACCAACGGCGTCAGTTGCCAAGCACGGCCATGCCGTTGATCAGTGCCCGATTGTTTGGTATTGCAGCTAAGTCCGTATCGCCGCGAAGGACACCAACCTCAGTAACTCCGAAACGGCGCATGCCTGACTGTGTCGGTCCGCCGGTAACCTGTGGAAAACCGTAGCAACCAAACACTGCGGTCGAGCCCGAGCCGGCCTGGTCGACAACTGCGAAGTTGTAACCGCTTTTTGAACCGTTGCCGAGGACTGAATCAATCAAACTCTGTCCCTGAAGCGTGCCGAGATTGGCGGCAAACGCGCCGTTGCCGAACGTGGCTTGGTAGGTGTGTTGCGTCGTGAATACAATTCGCAAAGACGATTGCGCCGAACCCTCATTCGCGGCCCGCTTTGAGGCGATCAGGTTCGGGACGGCCATCGCAGTGACAATGCCGATCAGCGCGACAACGATCAGCAGTTCGATGAGGGAGAAGCCTTTTTGGTACCTATTCATTTCCTTACTCCTCCGCAGAAGAAACCAAGATCAAAGGCGAGTCATCGTTGTTATTCCAGATCGAGCTGAACTAAGAACACTGCCTTTATGAAAAGATTGCGGAGGCGGAGCTTCCACTCCGGCCCCCGCTCATTTTTGGGTCCAACTCGAGTAACCGTTAGTTGCCAAGTGCGCCCATACCACCGATCAACGCTCTGGTATTCGGTATCGCGGTAAGGTCGGTATCGCCTCGAAGCACTCCGCTCTCGCTGATGCCGAAGCGACGTGTGCCGGTCTGCGTAGGCCCACCCGTGGTCTGCGGGAAACCATAAGCGCCGTAGACAGCAGTCGCACCGGTGCCCGCCTGCTCTACGACGGCAAAATTGTAACCGCTCTTGGCACCGCCGCCGAGTACGCTATCGACCAGGTTCTGTCCCTGAAGGGCAGCCAGGTCAGTTGCAAAAGCGCCAGCGCCTGCGGTTGATTGGTAAGTAGCCTGCGCACTGTTGACGGTGCGGAGGGAGGACTGGGCCGAGCCTTCGTTTGCGGCGCGGCGAGAGGCCAAAAGATTGGGAATTGCGATGGCGGCTATGATGCCGATAATCGCAACGACGATCAGAAGCTCAATGAGGGAGAAACCCTCTTGTCGTTTTTGGTTCTTCATTCTTGTTCGTACTCCTCGTGAAAAAGGGTTAATAGATTAGCTCCACCGGCGTGCCGTCTAGTGAGCGTTGCCGCGCAAAGCGCTGAGGTCTCCGACACAAACAAAGATCGTGCCAGAAGATTCTGAAGACCCAATTGTCAAATGCCTGGCCTTTCTTCAGAAATCGAAGAACTTTTCTTCGCCGGGTCGGACCAGCAAAAACTTGCTGACAAATTACGGCAGCCATCGTTGCCGATTTCTGTCAACGCTGAATCTCTTTCGCCCATGCGTGAGATTTGAACTCTGAAATAAGAAGCGGGAACGGAATTTCAAACTCCGTTCCCGCTTAGACCTTGGCGTTAGACGGGTCGCTTTTAGTTACCGAGCGCGCCCATGCCAGCGATCAACGCTCTGGTGTTAGGAATGGTCGCGAGCGTCGCGTCGCCGCGAAGCACGCCATCTTCCGAAAGTCCAAAGCGACGTGTGCCGGTCTGCGTAGGACCACCCGTGGTTTGCGGGAAGCCATAGACGCCAAATACTGCCGTTGCGCCTGTGCCGGCCTGCTCGACGATAAGGAAGTTGTATCCGCTCTTCGCGCCACCACCGAGTACGCTGTCGATCAGGTTCACGCCCTGAAGCACAGCGAGGGTCCCGGCGAAGGCACCGTTGCCCGTCGTCGACTGATAGGTCGCCTGGGCGCTGAACGTGGTGCGGAGGGAGGACTGGGCCGAGCCTTCGTTGGCCGCTCGGCGGGAAGCCAGAAGATTGGGAATCGCGATGGCGGCGATGATGCCGATGATCGCGACTACGATGAGCAGCTCAATTAGTGAGAAGCCCGTTTGGCGTTTGTGGTTTTTCATTTCTTGTTCCTACTCCTTCAGAGGTGATTAAGGTTTTGATTTCTCGCGCCACCGGCTTGAGTCTGTCCGTGTCGTGCCGCGCACGGGCGCAATTCTTGTCGCAGCACTAACTACAAGCTGTATGCCACAAACTTGAGCAAGCGAAACGGCGCAGTCAGCTAAAGATCGCTCAGTAAATTACTTGAGTAGTTCATTACGGGAGAACTGGGTGGGGTCAACTGACAAATTCCGGCAGTCGAAGCCTGACGGTTTGTGTCAAAGCCGTTAATCCATGAAAAGAGAACGAGCGAAGCGACAAGTCCTAACTTTCGCTGGCGCCGACGGCGAGTTCCGTCTGATCGTCATCTCGCCGCCGAGGCCCCGGATCGGTTGAGCGCCGGCGCGGAGTTGAGTCCGGCCCGCGTCGTTCATCGCGCAGCTGAGCAGTCTGCCTTCGCAAGTCATGCTTGTCCAACAGGTGGCGTAGCGAACGCACCGAAAGCCGTAGCAATTCGGCGGCATTTGTCTGATTACCATCGGTTCGGCGAAGCGCTTCCTGAACGTAAGTCCGCTCGAGTTGGTCGAGGTGAGCAGTGAAGTTAATGCCTTCTTCCGGAAACGCGAAGGCCTCGGCGATCTGGTGAGGATTGTAGTTGGTAATTCTTTCCGGCAGGCGCTCGGGTCGAATCGAATCGGTCGTCTCGAGTGCAACCGCGCGTTCTACAGTGTTCTCGAGTTCGCGCACGTTGCCGGGCCACGAGTATTTTTCCAGCAAGCGCAGCGCCCCGTCACTGATCGACAAACTGCGTCCAGTCTGGCCGCAAAACTTTCCGGCAAAGTGCGCTGCCAGATCGCCAATGTCTTCGGTCCTCTCGCGTAAGGGTGGCAGCTCGATCGGAATGACTGAGATTCGGTAATAGAGATCTTCCCGGAACGTTCCGTCTTTGACCATACTCGCCAGATCGCGATTGGTCGCCGCGATCACGCGCGTATCGACGGTTGTTTCTTCCGTTGCCCCGACCGGTCTCAGCTTGCGTTCCTGCAAGACGCGCAGCAGTTTGACCTGCATCGCGGAAGACATCTCGCCGATCTCGTCGAGGAAAATTGTGCCGCTGTTTGCCGCTTCAAAGAGGCCTTTGCGATTTGCATTTGCGCCGGTGAATGATCCCTTGACGTAGCCGAAAAGTTCCGACTCGAGCAGCGTTTCAGTGAAGGCGCCGCAGTTGACGGAAACGAACGGTCGCTCGGCGCGCGGGCTCAAGTCGTGAATGGCGCGCGCCACCAGCTCCTTGCCCGTTCCTGATTCACCGGTAACCAGGACGGTCGACTGGATCTGCGCGACGGTTTCGATCATCTGGTAGAGCGATTGCATCTTCGCGGAACGCCCGATGATGTTCTGCAGGTTGCCGCGGCTGCGCTGGTCGTGAATCAAGAGCTGGTTCTCTTCGAGGAGGGCTTGATTCTGTTCTTCCAGCTTGATTTTTTTCAAGACGTTAGCGACGGTTGTGGTCAGCTGATCGTTGTCAAAAGGCTTCTGCAGAAAACCAGACGCACCAATAATTTGCTCAGTGTCGACGTTTGCGAACGCAGTCATCATGATGACTTCAACGTTAGGCAGAAGCTCACGTGCGGCGCGCAGCAACTCAATGCCGTTCATGTCGGGCATCCTGATGTCTGAAATGATCAGATCAGCGGGCTCTTGGCGCAGTAACGCCATCGCTTGCCGTCCGCCATCAGCGACGCGCACGTTGTGACCTTCGCGTTCCAGCAAATGCGTCAGGAACTGCCGCATTCCTAATTCGTCGTCAACAATAAGTAGATTGGCCATGGAATTGATCTTCGTACTTTGATCTTTGGTCTTTGCATCGGCAGCCCCACATCTTCCAGGATCTCGCTGCAGGCGAAGATCAAAGATCAAAGTACTGATTTTGCTTGACCGTTGTCTCCCGGCTCCTGGCTTCTGGCTTCTGCCTTTCTCTCCCCGCTCGGCAACTCAATCGTAATCGTCGTCCCCTGGCCCTCGCGACTCCGTACGTTAATTGTACCACCATGATCGCGAATGATTTGATAGACAATTGAGAGCCCGAGTCCCGAGCCGCCAGTCGTCGATGAGAAAGGCTCGAAAAGGTGTTCCACTTGTTCGGGCGCCAGGCCGCATCCCGTGTCCGCAAAAGTAATCTGCAGCCGTCCGTCGGCGCTGCCTCTCAGGTGCGCCCTCAGCGTCCCGCCATCTGGCATCGCCTGCAACGCATTGCGCGCGAGATTCCAGAAAACCTGCCGCAATTGTTCAGCGTCGACGTCACCCGACAGAGGCGCGTTCCCTAAATCAACTTCCAACTCCTGGTTTGCCTTTACTTCGGGGCTGTGACGCAGCAGCGTGAACGTCTGGTTTAATAATTCGCCGACGTCCGTCTGGGCGCGGACTATCGATCGCGGGCGCGCGTACGTCAGAAAGTCCGCGATGATCCGGTTCAGCCGATCTGATTCCCTTAGTATGATCTCCATCAAATCCTTTTGCTCGCCGTCTCCGCCCAGCTCCGCGTGCAGCATCTGAATTGATCCGCGCATCGCGGCAAGAGGGTTACGGATCTCGTGAGCAATCGAGGCCGCCATGCGTCCAATGGCGGCCAGCCGATCCTGCCGGCGCGATGTTTCTTCCAGCGCGCGTATCTGCGTCAGATCCTGAAAGGCGATGATGATACCCGTAGTGTCGCCCGACTCTGCGAACAGCGGCGAAATGCTGAAACCCAATCGCAGACGCAGCCCGTCAGGAGTCAGGCAGTTGGCCTCGAAGCGCGGGTTGGTTTCACCGGTTTCGACGGCACGCAACGCGGTGGTAATCTGCTCGTGAATATCGCCGAACAGGATCGATGCTTCCTGCCCACGAACATCTTTCGCCGTGTATCCGGTGATCTCTTCCGCGGCGGCATTGAACGTATAGATTCTTCCGCGAAAGTCGGTGGTGACTACACCGGAACGGATCGATTCGACAATTCGTTCGTGCAGCGCGCGGAGATTAGCCAGCGTTTGAGTCGCGGCCATCAGCCGCACATCAGAGTGCGATTGCCGCTCGGCCAATTTGGCAGACAGCAACCCGACGACTAGAAAGGCAAGATCGAAGAGGCCGACGGACTGGATCGTTTCAGAAAGAGAACGTTCGACAACTACCTGAGTAGGGCGCAGGCCGAGTCCGAATATTACCGCCAGCGCACAGCCGGTGAAGGCCAACGCGCAACCAACTGAAGTCACCATCGCATCGCGCGGCCCAAGAAAGATGCTGGCCAGCGAGATGATCACGATGTAAAGCGCCGTGTAGGGCGAATGGACGTCGTCGGTCACCCAAACCAACCACGTAACCAGAAGCAGATCGACAATGAACTGAAGCCGGGCGAGAAAAACCAGCCTGCGGGAAAACCTTTGAGCCAGAGCATAGAAGATCGTCAAGCCGATGACGACGAAGAGTATGAGGAGCGTGTTGTGCCACGGTCCGCGACCACCGCGCAGTCCGTAACGCGTCCACAACGCGCCGGCCCACAACAATACGAGGGCGGCAAGCAAACGCCCGAGAATCAACCATCCGAGTCTTCTCCTAAACGCCGAAGCCAGCGCTCCTGTTTGCTCTTCGACCACCATCGCCATCAGCGTATCACATAGTCAGTACCACCTGCGTAAGCGGGTGGGTAGTCCGGCTCGAATCAGTACTACCCGCGTGAGCGAGCGGTTCAGCACGTAGTCCGTCGTAGTAACACCGAGTGCGGACAATAACTTGACTGGCACATTGCCTGTTTCGTTGCAACTCCGAATTGACATTGCTTATCACAGTCACTAAGCTGCCCTCGTAACGAACCGGGGATGAGATAGCTTTAGTCCTGGCGCCCATCACCCACCAGTAATGACAAGTCATCTACCTTTGAAGAGGTAGCCCCCACACGACTGACGCGGATTAGAGTTCGAGACAACCTCTCGGTGTGTTTTCAACTGCGGGCATTGAAAACCCACTCAAGAAAGTTCTGCGTTCGTTGCTTGATTGGTCGCCTGCGCGAAAGCTCGCGTTTGTATTACTCGTGTGAAAAACACGCGGTCAGAGTTGGGGGGGCCGATGTCGTCATCATTCAGTCGGAATACAACCGAGCGCACACGAAACTTCCTTGTTGTAGGTTTGTGTCTTGCCATTTTGATTGCCTTTCAGTTCTTATCTCACAGTGACGCAGTGAAGGCCGTACGACACTCGCGCGCACCCGAGGTTGTTAACGCTGTGGCTTCCACCACAATCGTGATTAGTCAGGTATATGGCGGTGGCGGCAACGGCGGCTCAACTTACAAAAATGACTTCATCGAGTTGTTCAATTTAGGGACGACGACCGTAAGCGTCGCCGGCTGGTCGGTGCAATACGCTTCGGCAGCAGGAACGACCTGGCAGGCGACCAACCTTTCCGGCTCGATCGCGCCCGGACAGTATTACCTGGTGCAGGAAGCGCAGGGCGCCGGCGGAACAACGAATCTACCCACGCCTGACGCGACCGGCACCACTGCCATGAGCGCGACGAGCGCAAAGGTCGCGCTGGTCAATTCTACGACGGCGCTGTCGGGAGCTTGTCCAGTGAGCGCCACGATTGTCGATTTGTTTGGCTACGGTACGGCAAACTGCTTCGAGGCTGCGGCGACCGCGGCATTGACAAATACCACAGCGGCGCTCAGAAACAACAACGGCTGCACAGATACAGATAACAACTCCGCGGACTTCACCCTTGGCGCCCCCAATCCGCGCAACACTGCGACGTCATTGAATCCGTGCGCGGGCGGCGGCGGCCCAATAATTACAAACTCGTCGCCGTTGCCCAACGCTACGGTTGGGACGCCTTATTCAGTGACCTTTACTGCTACGAGTGGTTCCGGCTCCGGCTATACATTTTTACTTCTTTCGGGAACGCTGCCGCCGGGCCTGACGCTTAGTGGAGCGGTATTGAGTGGCACGCCGAGCACAATTTCGGGTTCGCCTTTCAACTTCACCATTCAGGTCACCGACAGCGCATCAGCCACCGGCAGCAAGTCATTTCAATTGTCGGTGGGACAAGCAAACGCTTGCGCGGCGCCGAGCCCGCAGCCGCAATCCTGTGGCGTCGAGCGCTGGTCGGTGAAGACCGGAACCGACGCGGATGTAGCTTCAGTCAATCTCAACTCAGCCACGCCGACATCGATCGCAACGTTGCGCGCGTTGGCATATCCCAGCCCGAGTCCGCCGTCGAACAATCGAGTAGCGCCGGCGGAAACTACTCAATGGGTTATTCAGGGCACGCTGGTGCAGTACAAGTTGGAAAGCGATTCCGACTATCACGTTGTGATTCAGGATGGCGCCGGCAACTCGATGGTGACTGAGATTCCTTATCCGGGAAGCACCCCAGCTTGTGTGATCACTTCCAGTCCATTTCTCGCAGGCATCAGCAGCGCGCGCTGCACGTTTGATACCAGTTTTACGGCCACCACCAGTTTTCAGACGGCAAACATTCCAGTGCGCATCACCGGTATCGGGATGTTCGACTTTGCGCACGGACAGACCGGCGCCGCGCCTAACCAGATTGAGCTGCACCCGATTGTCGACATAGCTTTTCCCGCGACCAGCAACGCGCCGACAGCCACGGGTTCGAATGTAAATGTGCAGAACGGCGATGCGTCAATCACATTCACTTCTGTGAGCGGCGCCGGCACGACTACCAGTACCCCGATCGATCCGAGCGCTGCGGGCACTGCGCCGAGTGGTTTTACTTTGACGGGTCCTGCCTACGACTTCACCACGACGGCTACGGAATCAGGGACTATAGGCGTTTGCATCCAGTTGCCGTACATCACAGACGCATCAGCTTTCTCACGCTTGCATTTGCTACACGGCGAAGGTGGGACGCTCATTGATCGAACGAGCAGTGTCAATTTTTCGAGCAAGGTGGTTTGCGGTAATCTGCCTTCGCTGTCGCCGGTTGTCATTGCGCTGGCCTCGGCGCCGACGGCCTCCGCTTCTTACGTCAGCGGCAGACTGACTAATCAGGATGGCACGCCGGTCGAAGGCGCAGTCGTGAACTTGAACGGCGGGCAAACGCGCAGGACCATCACCGACCTGAACGGCAACTATCGATTTGCCGACGTCGAAACCAATCGCTTCTATTCCGTGACGCCTTCGCGCGCGAATTACACCTTCAATCCGGCGCAGCGAATGTTCAGTCAGCTTGGTAATCACACCGAGGCCGCCTTCACGGGTTTGTCATCAGGCGATCGCGCAAATCCGCTCGACACGGCGGAATACTTCGTGCGCCAGCAATATCTTGACTTCCTCGATCGCGAACCTGACGAAGCTGGATTCAATTTCTGGAGCGATCAAATCAATCAGTGTTTGTCAGTTCCACCTGCGTCAACGGCAAGCGATTGCCTCAACACGAGACGTCGCGAGGTTGCGGCCGCGTTCTTCATCTCCAATGAATTTCAGGAGAGCGGCTATTTCGTTTATCGCCTTTACAAGGCTTCACTTGGCGTGGGACCAGCATTCGCGCAATATTTGGCGGACCGCAACAGTGTAATTGGCGGCGCGAGTTTGACCGCGTCTCGTGCGGCGCTACTGAATGATTTCGTCGAGCGCGCCGAGTTCCTCCAGGCGTATCCGGCATCGCTCACCAGCGCGCAGTTTGTTAATAAGCTTTACGACACCGCCGGGCTTTACCCTTATTTGCTCGAGCGGCAAATCGAGATCAACCATCTCAACACCGGCGGGATGAGGTCGCAGGTCCTGCAAGACGTAATCGAAGACTCGCGATTCAAGTCAGCGGAATACAACTCGGCCTTTGTGCTCGCCGAGTATTTTGGTTATTTGCGGCGCAATCCTGATCCGGACGGGTACGATTTCTGGCTGAATGTTTTGAACGCCGAGAGCGGCTATCGCGGCATGGTTTGCTCGTTCATCACGTCGGCGGAGTATCAGCGACGGTTTGGCAGCGTGATCAGTCGCAGCAACAGCGAGTGCCGGTAGAAAACAGGTGTATAGAGTACAAGCTTCAGCTTGGTATTTCGCGAGGGAAAAGCCAAGCTGAAGCTTGTACTCTATACGCCTGTGACCTCGAGATCGCGTGCTTACTTAGCGCTGCTCTTTACGACCTTGCCTTCGGAGTCAAACTCAAAGCTGATTCTCGTCTTTCCTTGCTTCGCGCTGACTTCGTATCCAACTTTGCTACCGACCGTAACTCTCTCCGCTTTGGTAATGACGGCTTTTGGATACTTCGCATGAATCGCCTCTTGAGCAGCCGCAGGCAACTCCGTCGCGGTGACGCTTTCTTCTATTTCCGCGACGCTGCCATCGGGGTTATAGAGTACGTCGCGGGTCTTGTCGCCTTCTTTGCTCTCGATCTCATAAAACGTTTTGCCGTTCTCTTTCTCTCGAGCATATCCGCGAATCGTTGCGTTTGGATAAGCCGACTTGAAAGCGGCTTTGACAGCGGCGGGCACGTCTTTCTCTTTGACTTGTGCTTCCTGGGCAACAGCAGAAACACTGACCGCGGACACCGCGACGATTAGAAAAACAAATCGCGCAAAAGCGTTGTTGAGTTTCATCATGTTCTCCTTCTCCGGTGACTGTCAGGAATTGGATTCAAACAATACCATACACGGTGCTGGTGCGCACATTGCCGCGCTTTGAATCGCCGATGGCGAGATTTCTTAGAAGTTCCAGGCGAGTGTGACTCCGTAAGCGCGTCTGCGGCTGTAGCGCGGTTCGATGAGCGGGAATAGTTTAGATCGGGGGGAGGGTTTCGTCAGGTCTTCGCCGTCCAGCGAACGATCGTGATGCTGACGATAGACATAGCGGCCGATGCCATAGCCGATTGCGCTTCCCACCAGCACATCAGAAAGAAAGTGATTGCGGCCGGTGTAGCGTGACAGACTCACCGCCGCAGCCAGGCCATACACGCCGAAACGAAGAAGCGGACGGCGATGGCCATACTCTGAGGCGATCACCGTGGCAAGAGACCAGGCGCCAATCGCATGGCCCGAAGGAAACGAGCTGCCGCCGTCGAAGAATTCCCCGCTCGTATGATCGACCGGCGGACGTTGTCGCTGCGAAGCTGTCTTCAACGCCTGCACGACGATGCCGCTGTCGATGAGCGCCTCCGCGCCGAGCAGACCTGTTTCCCGCGCGCGCGCGTTGTGCGTCGCGCGCCCCGCGAAATAAAAAACCGCGGCCGTGCCGCCGGTCACATAGAATTCACCGAGCCGGCTGACGGCTTTGCTCACCCTCAGCCGCGTCTGGTTGTTGCCATCTTCAAACAACTCGCCCGACGTGTGGCGGTCAGTAGCGAGCAATACCGCCGTCGACAGGCCGAGCGGAGCCAGCCACTTGGCGTCGCCCTTCTTAACGCTGAAGGGAGACGTCCAGATGGCGCGCTGATCGCGCAGAATATTGACGAAGAACTTTTTCTCGAGTGATGGCGTCGGAGAAGACTTTGGTGTTGGAGTCGGTTGCGGTTCAGTCGGCGCCAGTGATGTTTGTCCGAACGCACTTGTCGAGATTGTAATGAAGACTGCGATCAGGATCACGCGGCGAAATAAAGTTCTTCCGCTCATAGTTAAACTCCGCGCACGTAAGTGCCTCAAAGGTTCGTTTCCTACAAACCGTCCTGGTTATTTTGTGGGAGACAAGTCGATTCTAGCATAAGGAATGTGAAATTCAGTTCGCATCACTCCCATCGTTCTGCCACGGTCAAGGCCTCGCGATCGATCTCTTTCAGCGTTAGCCTTCCGTTGCTCGGAACTTTTCCTTCGTGCCAAAGGTAATCGCCAAGTAAGCGTTCGGCGCGTAAGGTCCAGAATGAATTTTTCGCGGGGAGCCGGCGGCGTGTCATCCGCTCGACGTAACCGACGACCTCTTCGTCAATCGTAACGATCACTTGATATTCTCTTCCGTCAGGACTCTTGACAATGAAGCGATGCTCATCCGGACCAGTTGGTATGATTGCTCTGTCCGTGGGCCGGATGATTTCAAAGCCATTGAGGGTGATCGTCTCGATCGAGGGAGGAGTAGTTTCCAGGGACCGTGCGGTCTGTTCTTTCGGAGGCACCACGCCAATGCTCGTCCCGGTCTGTTTGGCGAGGACCGCAGCCAACGCGCCCCGCAAGATTTCAGGCGTCATCGGTTTGCGTAAGAAATCCGTGGCGCCAAGTTTCATCGCGTCTACCGCGAGTTCAATTGATGCGTAGGCGGTTACCATGATGACCCGCGCGTCAGAGCTGCGCTCCTTGATGCGACGGAGCGTTTCCAATCCGTCCATGCCCGGCATGCGCTGGTCCAAGAGCACCACATCCCAATTCGACCCGTCGCCGTAAACCTCCAGCCCTTCGGCGCCGTCGCTTGCCTCACCAACTTCGTAGTTGGCCGTTTCGAGCGTCAAGCGCATCATGCGCCGAATATTTTCTTCGTCATCAATAATCAGGATGCGCTGGCTCATTATGTTCTCGGCGGACTGCCCGCTTTTAAGACCTCCTGTTTGAATAGACTCAGCTTGCTAGCGGCAATGTGAAAGTGAACGTCGTGCCGCTTTCCGCTTCTGACTGCACACTAATCTGGCCGCCGTGCGCCTCGACGATTGATTTGGAAATGGCCAGGCCCAGACCGGCTCCGCCCGTTGGCGCGCCCGGCACCTGTACGAACTTATCGAAAATGTGCGACAGGTATTCCGCGGCGATTCCGCTTCCGGTATCTGAGACGGAGACCGCCACGTTAGCGTCACGATCCTCCGCGCTAATCCTGATCTCGCCTTGTTTAGTCGAACGAAGCGCATTCATAACCAGGTTGCTAATCACCCGCTCAATCTGGACGCGGTCGACCATCACGGAAGAAAGATCCTGAGGTACATCGATCCTAAGCGCGAGCCCTTTGACTTCGACTTGCGGGCGCAATTCCTCGACCGCGGCGACAATCAAATCGCGCGGCCGGATAGGAGCAAGCTGAGGGCTACTCTCGCCGGCCTCAATCCTGGAGAGATCGAGTAGATCGCGCATTAGTCGATCCAAGCGTTCGCACTCCTGACGACAAGCCTCCAGCACTTCCGATTGCTTGTCCGTCAGCTCTCCCGCCGCGCCCTCGAGCAACAGGTGGACGCCCATCTGGACACTCGTGAGCGGCGTGCGTAACTCATGTGAGGCAGTGGCGATGAACTCCGACTTCAGACGATCGATCTCGCGCAGATGCGTGATGTCTTCGAGCAGCATGACCGCGCCAAGCAGATGCTTTTCGTGATCGCGCATCGGCGTCGTGCGTAAGCGAAAGGCGCGCTCCAGGCCGTCAACCGCCAGCGGTAAAACGGACGCGGCGCCTTCGCCGGCCACCGGCCGCTGCGAGCGCAAGGCTTCGGCCACCGCGCCGGCGATGCGCGTGTCGCGAACGATCTCACCCACGTGCTTGCCGGCATTCTCGCGCTCCGATCCAAAAATTTCCTCGGCCGCGGGATTCAATTTTGTTACACGTCCTTCGGCATCGGTGACAATCACGGGATCGTAGAGCGAATCAATCGCGGCTTCGGTAGTCTGCTGAGCCACGATGAGTTTCCCCAAATCCGATTGACGTAACTGTCGAATGCGTTCGGCCATTCGGTTGTACTCAGCAGCGAGCACGCCGACTTCGTCATGAGAAGTCACCTCTACGTTCGCGCTCAGATCGCCTCCGGCAATCCGTGCTGTTGTTTCCGTCAGTTGTCGCAGCGGCTCGATAATGCGACCCGCCAGGAAGAAGGCGAGCGCGAGACCGGCGCCCACCAGCAGACCCGCCATCAGGAGTGTGAGGATGAACCAGCGCCGCGCGACACCGGCCGCGGCTTCCGATTTGGCGAGCATCGCACGCTGGTTGAGTTGCAAGAGATCATCGCAATGTTTTCGCAGCTGGTTGAAAGGGGGTTCGAGTTTCTCGAAATACTCGGTTCGTTGTCTGGATCGAGAGGACTCGATTTCAGCGGGAGTTGCTAAACGAAGCGGCCTCTCCTCTCCGCGGCCAAAAAACTCCAGCTCCTCAGAAATCCTGTAATAGTTGTCGCGTTCGCGGCGAATCGTTTCGATGATCTCAGCCTCGCCCGGTTCGGTGATATTGCCGGCTGCTTTGGTAAAGGCGGCATCGAATCTACTGCGATGTTCTTGCAATTGTTCCCTGGCTCGGACGGGCTGGTCGGCTAAATAGAAGAGGGCGGCAGAATCCTGACGCTCAAGGCTCTCCTTCATGTCCTGCGCCGCGATGACAGAATCGTAGTTGTTGGAAATGATGCGCCGAGAGACGCCGCCCATCTCGTGCAGACGCCAGGCACTCCAACCGCCGAGCACAATCAGTGCGGCGATAAAGACCAGGTAGCCGGCTAATAGTTTCGTGCGTAAGCTCATAGCATCAAAGGATGAAGGCGGAAGGATGAAGGATGAAAGCCCTGGAAGCGGCCATTCCTATTCCAACTTCATCGTTCATCCTTTCGCATTCATCCTTGCCCTTCATCCTTCATCCTTCCGCCTTCATCCTTGCCGTCCAGCGGCACCACCTGCACAGTCGCATCCCGCACTTCATGCAGGAAACGATTGATGATCGAACCGTGCAAGAGAATGTCCAGACGCGAGCGAGAAGTTTGGCCGAACACGACGTGCGTGATTCCTTCGCGACGCGCAAAGTCGATCAACGCGTCCGCGATCCGTCGCGCCTTTAGCCTCACTACCTTTGCGCCCAGGTCTTCGGCGAAGCGCACGTTCTCTTGCAACGCCGCATAGTCGGCCGGTCTAATCCGACCCGGCTCTTCATTTGGCGTTTCGACGTACACTGCATACCAGTCGCTGGCCAAGCGGCCGGCGATTCGTGAACCCACACGCAGCAGTTTCTTAGCGCTGCCGCGCGAAGCCATGCAGACCATAACTTTTTCAGGGATGACCGGCTGCTCCAGGCCCTCACGCGCGCGATAGTCATGGGCCTTGGCCGCCTGGTCCGTTGCCACCTGCCTGAGCGATAGCTCGCGCAATGCTGAAAGATTCCCTTTGCGAAAGAAATTATTGAGTGCTTGTTGAATTTTTTCGACGTCGTAGATCTTTCCCTGGCGAAGGCGCGTGCGCAACGTGTCAACCGAGACATCGACGTTGACTACCTCGTCGGCACGTCGCAGAAAATGATCGGGAATCGTTTCGCGTACGTGCACGCCGGTGGTGCGAGCCACCGCATCGTTCAGGGATTCAAGGTGCTGGATGTTAACTGCGGTGATCACTGAAATTCCCGCATTCAAGAGATCGAGCACGTCTTCGTAGCGCTTGTGATTCTTCGAGCCGGGGACGTTCGTATGAGCCAGTTCATCAACGACGGCAATAGACGGATGACGTGCGATGACGGCGTCAACATTCATCTCTTCCAGGGTCACGCCGCGATACTCGATGCGGCGTATTGGCACGCATTCGAGATCGCCGATGAGCGCCGCGGTCTCTGCGCGCCCATGCGGCTCGATTACCGCGGCAACGATGTCCACTCCTTGTCGCTTCAATTCGTGAACGTCCTCCAGCATCTGGTAAGTCTTGCCGACGCCGGGCGCCGCGCCGATGTACACACGCAGACGCGCCCGCTCGGCCTGCTCGAGTTTGGCGAGCAGGGATTCCGGTGATCGACGATTGCCGTCTTCGTGCATAAGCGTGCAAAGGGCAAAGCGCTAAGAGCAAAGGGCAGAGTGCTCTTTGCCGGCCCCTATTTCTTCATCGGCACAGTCCTATCCAGATCCAAATTAAGTTCCAATACGTTGACTCTCGGCTCGCCGAGAAAACCAAACTGTCGGCCTTCGGTGTGGGCCGAAACAATTTGTCGCGCCTCGCTTTCGCTCACGCCCCGCTCGCGCGCCACGCGCGGGACCTGGAATTCGGCGGCTGCTGGCGATATGTGCGGGTCCAATCCCGAAGCCGAGGTTGTCACCAGATCGATAGGCACCGGTTTGCCGGGATTTTCTGCTTGTAGTTTTTCGACTTCGCCTTTGACTCGGTCGATCAGAATCTTATTGGTCGGGCCAAGGTTTGATCCGGAAGATGCTCCGGCATCGTAGCCGGCGGCGCCTGCTGCGCTTGGGCGCGAATGAAAATATCCCGGACCAGTAAATGGCTGGCCGATAATTCGCGAGCCGATGATGGTTCCGTCGGATCTCCTGATCAATTGTCCGTTCGCCTTGTCAGGAAAAATGATCTGCGCGATTCCGGTAACCGCGAGCGGATAGATCAATCCAAACAGTACCGTTGTCACAATCGTCATTAGAATTGCGGTGATTAGATTTTTCATACGTTCCGTCGTAGGGGCGGGGCTCGTCCCCGCCCGTGTATTGTGTCTCTGTCCAACCGTGGGCAGGGAGAAGCCCTGCCCCTACATTCACGCCAATCCAATCGCGTGAATGATCACGTCGATAATCTTGATGCCTACAAATGGCGCCACCAGGCCACCAAAACCATAAATGAACAAATTGCGACGCAGCAGTGCCGCGGCGCTCATCGGGCGGTACTTTACTCCCTTCAGCGCCAGCGGAATCAACACGATGATGATTAGCGCGTTGAAGATCACGGCTGACAGAATCGCCGACTGCGGCGTGCGCAGTCCCATGATGTTCAGCGCATTCAATACTGGAAACGCGCCGGCAAACATCGCCGGGATGATCGCGAAATACTTCGCCACGTCGTTCGAGATGGAAAACGTAGTCAACGCGCCGCGCGTCATCAACAATTGTTTTCCGATTTCCACAATCTCGATCAACTTCGTCGGATTCGAATCCAGATCGACCATATTGCCGGCTTCCTTCGCTGCTTGCGTTCCGGTATTCATCGCCACACCGACGTCCGCTTGCGCCAGCGCGGGCGCGTCGTTTGTTCCGTCACCGGTCATCGCGACGAGCTTGCCGCCGGCTTGTTCTCGTTTGATCAGCGCCATCTTATCTTCCGGCGTGGCTTGCGCCAGAAAGTCATCAACGCCGGCTTCGCGTGCAATCGTCGCTGCGGTCAGGGGATTGTCGCCCGTAATCATCACGGTCCTGATGCCCATCTGTCGCATCTGATTGAACCGCTCGACCATGCCGCCCTTGATGATGTCCTTGAGTTGAATGACGCCGAGCGCCAGACGATCTTCGGCAACTACCAAAGGCGTGCCACCCTCTCTGGAAATCCTTTCGACGATGTTACTCAACTCGTCGGGCAACGGCGTTCCGAAAGGACTGAGGTAATTCGCGATCGCATCCGCGGCGCCTTTGCGCACTTCGCGGCCGTCGAGATCCACACCCGACATGCGCGTCTGCGCAGTGAAGGGAACAAAGGTCGCCTCGTGCGACGCTAACTCGCGCCCGCGTAAACCATATTTCTCTTTTGCGAGCACGACGATCGAACGACCTTCAGGCGTTTCATCGGCAAGAGAAGAAAGTTGAGCGGCTTCGGCTAACTCCGTTTCATCAACGCCCGGCAACGGAATAAAGGCGGTTGCCTGGCGATTACCAAGCGTGATCGTTCCGGTCTTGTCCAGCAACAGAGTATTTACATCGCCCGCCGCTTCGACCGCGCGACCCGACATGGCGAGCACGTTATGCTGGATCAATCGATCCATTCCCGCGATGCCGATCGCTGAGAGCAGACCGCCAATCGTTGTCGGTATCAAACAGACAAGCAGCGAGACCAACACGAAAATTGTCTGCGGCGCGCGCGAATAAATCGCGAAAGGCTGGAGCGTAACCACCGCGAGCAGAAAGATGATCGTAAGGCCCGCAAGCAGAATGTTGAGCGCGATCTCGTTCGGCGTTTTTTGTCTCTCCGCTCCTTCAACCAGAGCAATCATGCGATCGATAAACGTCTCGCCAGGATTCGAAGTGATGCGCACTTTGATTTGATCCGAGAGTACGCGCGTGCCTCCCGTTACCGCGGAACGATCGCCGCCTGCTTCACGAATCACCGGGGCTGATTCGCCCGTGATCGCAGATTCGTCCACCGATGCTACGCCCTCAATGATCTCGCCGTCACCGGGAATGAATTCGCCGGCGGAAACAACCACCACATCGTCCTTGCGCAGTTGCGGCGCTTGCACATCTTCTGTTTGTCCGCTCGGCACCAGGCGATGCGCGATGGTTTCGGTTTTTGACCTGCGCAGATTGTCAGCCTGCGCCTTGCCGCGGCCCTCGGCCATTGCCTCCGCGAAGTTTGCAAATAGGACCGTGAACCAGAGCCAGAGCGTGATCTGTAACTCGAAAAGCAGATTTGTGACGCCGGGAATCGGCTTGATTATTCCGCGGATCAACTGCAACGTCGTGAGCACACTGCCGACTTCGACGACGAACATGACGGGATTGCCCATCATCTTGCGCGGACTCAATTTCTTGAATGAATCAATAATGGCGCACTTGACGATCTGCGCGTTCCAGATTGCTTTGTTCTTTGGCTGTTTGGCCATTCCAATTTTTGTAGGGGCAGGGCTTGTCCCTGCCCGAATGTTGATTGACGAAGGGCAGGGACGAGCCCTGCCCCTACAATCAGAACGTCTTTCCTGCGTTCATTAACAGATGCTCCACTATCGGGCCAAGACTCAAGGCCGGGAAAAATGTCAACGCACCAACGATCACGATCACGCTAACCAGCAGTACCGTGAACAACGGTGTCGTCACCGGGAACGTTCCCAGCGAGGGCGGCACCATCTTTTTGCGCGCCAGATTTCCAGCAACCGCGAGCATCGGAATAATCATCATGAAGCGCCCAATCAACATCGTGATACCGATGGTCGTGTTGTACCAGAGGGTGTTTGCTGAAATTCCCGCGAACGCGGAACCGTTGTTACCCGCGCCTTCAGTGAAGGCATAAAGAATCTCAGATAATCCGTGTGGACCAGGATTCGCGATCTGCGATGTGCCAAAGCGTGGCGCAACACTCGATATCGCCGCGAAGATCAAAATCACTAACGGAAAGACCAGCACTACCAGCATCGCCATCTTCACGTCGTACGATTCGATCTTCTTGCCGAGATACTCGGGTGTGCGTCCCACCATTAACCCGGCGATGAAAACCGCGAGCACGACGTAAATCAGAATGCCGTACATGCCCGCGCCGACACCGCCAAAGACAACTTCGCTCAGCATGATGTTCGAGAGTGGCACCAACCCTCCGAGCGGCGTATATGAGTCATGCATCGAGTTAACCGCGCCGCAGGAAGCATCGGTCGTCACGGTGGCCCAGAGTGTGGAGTTAGCGAGACCGAAACGCACCTCTTTGCCTTCCATGTTGCCGCCTGACTGCATCGCGCTGGTGTTCTGATCGACTCCGGCGAGCAACGGATTTCCCTTCGCTTCAGCCCGGTAAGCAACGGCGACACCGGCGAAGAACAGCACCGCCATCGCCGCAAAAACCGCCCAACCATGTTTCTGTGAGCCGGTCATGCGGCCGAGCGTATAGGTAAGTCCCGCTGAGACTGCAAAGATCGCGAGCATCTCGATAAGATTGGTGAACGGAGTAGGATTCTCAAAAGGATGCGCGCTGTTGGTGTTGAAAAAGCCGCCGCCGTTCGTGCCCCATTCCTTTATGAACTCCTGCGATGCAACCGGACCCTGCGCGATCGTCTGCTCGGTAACAGGCTGCGTTTCTTTGATCGAGTTTCCCTTCGCATCGGTAACAACATTTCCGTTCAAGTCTTTCTTATCGACTTCGACGGTGATGCTTTTATCAACCAGTTTCGCCGTGTCATATGGACGAAAATTTTGCGGGATGCCGCCGGCGACGAGCACTAACGCACCGACGACGCAGAATGGAAGACAAACCCACAGCGCCGCGCGCGTCATGTCCACCCAGAAATTGCCGATCGTTTGCATCTCGCGCCGCGCGATCCCGCGAATAAACGCAATGGCCAGCGCGATTCCGACTGCCGCGGAAACGAAGTTGTGATAAGCGAGCCCCGCCATCTGCGTCAGATAGCTCATCGTTGTCTCAGGAACGTAAGACTGCCAGTTGGTGTTGGTTGTGAACGAGGCGGCCGTATTGAAGGCAGAGGCGACGAATTTTCCCGTAGCGCTCGCATTCGAATCGACACCGGGCAAATGCTGCGGATTGAAAGGCAAGTGGCCTTGCACGCGCTGAATCAGATACAGGACCAACATCGAAACCGCGCTGAACAAAAGCATCGCCACCGCATACTCGGTCCAGCGCATCTCGCGCTCTTCATTGACGCCGGTAAGTTTGTAGATCAGTCGTTCGATCGGTCGCAGGACAGGATCGAGAAATGTTTTCTCGCGGTTGAAGACATGCGCCATGAAAACGCCGAGCGGCTTCGTCACGATGAGTATGACCGCGAAGAAAACCAGAATCTGTAGCCAGCCATTTAGTGTCATTCTGCGATTACCTATCAAACATAATTACTTTCAGCCCTCTCCCTTTTGGGAGAGGGTTGGGTGAGGGCCTACCGGACGCCGGAGACTTTTTCTGACTTTACTTCCGTACGCTACAGGCCCTCACCCCTGGCCCCTCTCCCAGCGGGAGAGGGGAATACTCAGAACTTCTCCGGCTTCAACAACGCGTACGCCAGATAGATCAGCAACAGCGCCGCGACAATGAGTCCAATGATTAATTCCAGGTTCATGGTGGCCTCACTGCAACCTTTCGCACCCGCGCACGTAGGCGAGCGCGATCAGGAAGAAGACAATTGTCACCGCCACAAAAAGCAGATCCAACATTTCAGTCTCCCATTCATTTCAGCGAGCTGTTTGACTCTTCCGAGCTTCTACGTCGGCGCTGCCTGCGCCAGACGATCAGTCGCGCGATTTGAAGCGAGGCGAAAAGCTTAAGGTCGGAGAGAAAACTGGCCCAACTTCGTCTCACGTCCCCAAAAGACGCGTTTCTTGCCCGATGGTTTTGTCCTTGAAGAAACATCACGCACCTTCATCAATTGAAGTTGTAACCAAACTCCAGCAGGAAAAAATGATTGCCACGCGACGAATTCTGATTGCCGATCGAATAACCTGCGTAGCCGGTGACCTTCGGCCCAACTTTGAACTCAATGCCCGGTGTGAAATAACCAGCGCTGTGCTGGCCGGTGAACCAGTCGGCGGCCAGCGTTACTTTCTTGTTCAGCGGGTGTTCGAAACCAAATTGCCCACCGGCACGATTTGCCGCCGCGACGACGCTCCGAGTGAAGTCGTAGCCGCCCGCGGTCAGTCGAGTCCCACTCTTGAATGTTTTGCTGACTTCTGCGTAGACGTAATTGCCTGCGTTGTATGCGCGGTTGCGCACGGGAATGAACAGATCGTCGCCCACAACGACCGCGACGCCGTTGGCTTTGCCCTGATATGGTTTCCATTTGATCGTCGGCGCCAGCGTTGTGGCGTCAGGCCCTGGCTGAATGTTGCCGTTGATATTCAATCCAACTTCAACATGGCCGCCGGCGCCCACGACAATGCGTGGCACAAATGACGAAAATCGGCCCACCGTTTGCGAATTGTTTGGCTTGAAACTGACGTCCAGCTCAAAGTAAACCTTGCCGGCGTCGAGCACGTCCGTGGTTGGCACGTTGAAGATGGTTTGCTGTGCGTGCGCGAGCGAGGCGCAAGCAAGCATACTCAAGCAACAGGTAACCAATCGGAAAGCGTTTGCGACTCGTGTGCGGTGTGCGTATTTCTTGTTTCTCACAAGAAGAACTTACGCTTGCTCGTATAAGAATGGGGTAAGGGTTTTATAAAAAGATCGTAAGGATTCTTTAGGCAGGGAATACGGCAGGAGGCAGGAGCAGGAAGCAGGAAGCAGGAAGGAAAGTTGGTCTGTTCACTGGTGCCTTCTAAGCTTCCACCACTCTGCGTATCGTTGCCTGAAACCCGTGCTCCTGCCTCCTGCACCTGCCGCCTGCCTCCTATCGCTACAACAGAGTGCCGCGCAAGAGCACTACGGCGACACTGAAGTAAATCACCAACCCGGTGACGTCCACCAGTGTTGCCACAAACGGTGCGGAGGAAGTTGCGGGGTCGAAACCCAGACGCCGCAGCACGAACGTGAGCATCGAGCCCGCGAGCGTGCCCCATAACACAATGCCAATCAATGCCAGGCCAACGGTCAGAGCGACCAAGGGCCAGTGGGTTCCGTAGATATTTGAAAAGGCAGACCAGACGGTGATCCGCAGGAACCCTATCGTGCCCAGGATCAAGCCCAATCCCAAACCGGAAAAAATCTCCCGCCGCATGACGCGCCACCAGTCCCGCAAGGCAACCTCGCCGAGCGCCAGCGCGCGAATAACCAGCGTCGAAGCCTGCGAGCCGGAATTTCCTCCGGACGAAATAATTAGAGGCACGAACAAAGCGAGCACTACGGCTCTGGCTATTTCTTTCTCAAAGAAACCCATCGCCGTCGCCGTCAGCATTTCGCCCAAAAAGAGAATCACAAGCCAGCCCGCTCGTTTCCTGATCATGAGCGGCAGCGAAACTTGCATGTAAGGCTTGTCGAGCGCGCCAGGTTCAACGGCAGCCATGCGCAGGATGTCTTCTGTTCCTTCTTCGATCAGTACGTCAATCACGTCGTCAACCGTCACGAAACCAACAACGCTGCCGTCCTTTTCCAACACCGGCACGGCGAGCAAATTGTATTTTCCGATCCTCTGCGCGACTACCTCTTGATCGTCAAGCGCGTTGACGGTCACCGGCTTCCTGCGCATCACGTCAGCGAGCGGCGTGTTCAGCTCGGCCATCACCAAATCGCGCAGCGACACGGCGCCGAGCAAATGTCCCGTACCCGGCTCCATCACGTAGCACGCATAGATCGATTCCTTCTCGCGCGCCACGGAGCGAATGCGTTTGAGCGCGTCGCCCACGGTCATTTTCAAATCGAGGCGAACGAACTCCGTCGTCATGATGCCGCCAGCCGTGTGCGCGGGATATTGCAACAGGCCTTCCAGTTCCTTGCGCATTTCGGCACTGAGTTTGGGAAGAATGCGATGTCGCTCGTGGTGGCCCATCTTCTGAACCACGTCGGTGCGTTCATCAGCCGCAAGGCCGGAGAGAATTTCCGCGGCACGCGGCGGCTCCAACTGTTCGAGAATCGCGGCCCTGCGACGCATTGTCGGTTGATTGAAGATCTCAATCGCGCGCGCCACCGGCAGCATCGATACGACCGTCGCCGCTTCGGCCAGCGTCAGTTGATTGATCAGTTCCGCCAGATCAGCAGCGGCGAGATCCGCGACCACTTCGCCGATGCCTACGAAGCTTTCATCGAGCCGCGTGTGGATCCGTTCTAAAAGTTTCTTTACGTTTTGTACGGGCAATGGGCCACCTCCGTGTTGGAGTCAACAGATCATTTTCCATTTCTCATTTGACATTTTTCATTTGTCATCTGGTTGCGCATGCAGTCCAAATGATGATTAATCGCCAGCCAGCATAATGTGAACTATGTTTTCAAGGCTATCTAAAAGTGGGGCTCGCAAAATGGCAAATGAAAAATGTCAAATGAGAAATGGAAAATGATCAGTCACCCGGCTGGAAGCGATAGCCAATCCAGGGCTCGGTGAGAATGTATTGCGGCGTTGCCGTGTTGGGCTCGATCTTCTTCCGCAACTGGCCGATGAACACGCGCAGGTATTCCGTCTGGTCAACCGAATTGCCGCCCCAGATCGCCGCCAACAGTTTGCGATGCGTGAGCACCTTGCCCGGATGGCGCGCCAGAAAAACCAGCAAGTCATATTCCTTCGGCGTTAAGTGCACTTCCTTCTCCTGCAAAGTCACGCGTCGCGCTTCGAGATCTATATGAAAGTGACCAATGTCGACTACCTTCGTTGCCTCCTCATGCGCGGATGGAGCGCGTCGCAGCGTCGCGCGTATGCGCGCGAGCAACTCATCCATGCCGAAAGGCTTCGTGACATAATCATCAGCGCCAACGTCCAGCGCTTCGACTTTTGTTTTTTCTTCGCCCCTGACGGATAAAACGATCAGCGGAACTTCTGAAACGGTTCGGATTCTGCGGCAAAGTTCGAGGCCGGACATGTTCGGCATCGCCAGATCCGTGATTACCAGATCCGGTGGCCAGTCGCCGAAAGTTTGTAATGCCGCTTCGCCGTCCGACGCAACGTGCACATCGTAGCCGTGCATTGTCAGACCGCGATGCAGCACGCGGGTGATCTGCCGGTCATCGTCAACAACGAGGATGCGTTGCTTTTCATTCATGCGTTGCTAAACCGGTTTCGTTTGCTCATTCGCATCGTCGTGATCGCCAGTGGGAAGCTCGACGACAACTCTGGTGCCCTGACTGTTGGGGCCGCTCTCGATCCAGATGCGTCCACCGTGCGCCTGGATGATGCCCTGCGCGATGGCCAGGCCCATGCCCGAACCTGAAGTCTTGTTATCACTGGCGTCGCCGTCGCGCATGGCACGAAAGAATTTATCAAACACTCGCGTTCGTAATTCGATCGGAATGCCTGGCCCTTCGTCTTCAACGCTCAATCGCAAGACGCCTTCGCCGGCGCGTTGTGCCGCGACGCGAATGCCGGCGCCGGGCGGCGAGTATTTCGCGGCATTGTCCACCAGGGAATAGATGACTTCCGCCACTGTACGCTCATCGACGCGAACGGCGGGAAGTTCGTCATCAAGCCAAACTTCCAGGCGGTGCTGGCGCGTCAGTGGCGCGGCGCGCTCGAGGGCGGCCGCAATAATTTCTTCCATCGAGCCCCACTGCCGCTGCAACTGCATCTCGCCCGCTTCGATGCGCGCGAGTTCCATCAGCCCTTCAATGAAACGATCGAGACGATCGGCCTCTTCATCGATCACTTCGAGCATTTCTTTTCGACCCTCAGCATCGAGACTGATCGATCCTGACGGTTTGTTTTTCGTTTGCGCTTCTTCGAGCAACGTGGTGACCGAAGCCTTGATCGAAGTCAGCGGCGTGCGGAGATCGTGCGTGACTGCATCGAGTAGTGCAGACTTCAAACGCTCGCTTTGCTTCAGCGCCTTCGCCTGACTCGAACGCTCAAACGTATCCTGCAACTCGTGATACAAGCGCTCAATCTCGCGTCGCGCGCCGTCAGCTTCTTCCGCGCGACCCTTTGCACGCGCTGACAACTGCCCGGCAGTAACCGCGGTAACCAGGAAAGCGAAGAGCGCGATCCAGTTGTCAGGAGCATCGATCGTGAATCTGCCGACGGGGGGGAGGAAGAAAAAGTTGAAACAGACCACACCGAGAAGCGAAGCTGCCACCGCGGGACGCGAACCCCACGCAGTCGCAACGAACAGCACGATCAGCAGAAAAGCAAGCGCAACTGTAGTCGAATTAATGTGACCGCCAAAAAGCTTCAGCAGGCCGGTCGCGGCGGCGATGCCAAACACGCCCGCGAAATAGCCCGCCCATCGGCGAGAGGAGAGTTCCTTTAGCACTCGCACATTGTAAGGGTAATTGCGATCGGACGGCTATTCGCCGCTTTGTTGAAGCAGCTTGGCGACCAATCCGGTCCAGCCTGTTTGGTGACTGGCGCCCAACCCTGCGCCGTTGTCGCCGTGAAAGTATTCGTGAAAAAGAATCAGGTTGCGCCAGTGCGGATCACGTTGAAATCTTTCGTTGGCGCCAAAAACAGGACGATGGCCATCGGCGCCGCGGAGGAAGATGTGAGAAAGGCGACGCGAAATTTCAGCCGCAACTTCTGACAGATTCATCATCCTGCCCGAGCCCGTGGGACACTCGACTTTGAAATCGTCGCCAAAGTAGTAATGAAACTTCTGCAACGATTCGATGAGCAGATAATTAAGCGGAAACCAAATTGGTCCGCGCCAGTTTGAATTTCCGCCAAACAGGCCGGTCGTTGATTCCGCCGGCTCATAATCGACACGGTGCTCTGTTCCGTTGACGTTGAGAATGTATGGATGCTCTTTGTGAAAACGCGAAAGCGCGCGAATGCCGTAAGGTGACAGAAACTCGTTTTCGTCGAGCATCACTTTCAAAACGCGGCGCAGGCGATCCGCTCGCACGACGCTGACCAGTCGGCGCTCCTGCTGTCCCGGCGTGCGCATGGTCGAAATATTCGCGGTTAGATCGGGCCGGTTGTTTATGAACCATTCGAGCCGGCGTTTGAAGTCGGGAAATTTATCGATCACGTGTGGCTCGACAGTTTCGACCGCGAACAGGGGTATCAGCCCGACGACGGATCGCACTCGCAAAGTTATGTGTTCGCCGTTCGGCAGATGAAGGATGTCGTAGTAAAAACCGTCCTGCTCGTCCCACAACCCAATGTTCTCCATGCCGATATTGTTCATCGCGTCGGCGATGTAGATGAAGTGTTCCCAGAACTTGCTTGCGACGTCTTCGTAAACTGGATCTTCGCGCGCCAGCTCTAACGCAATCGTCAGCAGGTTGAGCGTGTACATCGCCATCCAACTCGTGCCGTCGGATTGTTCGATGTGCCCGCCCGTGGGCAGTGGCGCGCTGCGATCGAAGACGCCAATGTTGTCCAAGCCCAGAAAGCCGCCTTCGAAAATATTATTTCCTTCTTCGTCCTTGCGATTTACCCACCAGGTGAAGTTGAGCATCAGCTTGTGGAAAACGCGTTCGAGAAATTTCCGATCGCCAATGCCGCGCCGCTTCTCCTCAATCTTGTAAACGCGCCACGCGGCCCACGCATGCACCGGCGGGTTTACATCACTGAAGTTCCATTCGTAAGCAGGCAACTGTCCGTTTGGGTGCATGTACCACTCGCGCAGCATGAGCACGAGTTGTTCTTTGGCAAATTCGGAATCGACCAGCGCGAGTGGCACACAATGAAACGCCAGATCCCACGCGGCGTACCACGGGTATTCCCATTTGTCGGGCATCGAGATCACGTCGGCGTTGTAAAGGTGGCGCCAGTCGTGATTGCGTCCCTGCAATCGCTCGCGTGGCGGCGGCGGTGTGGCTGGGTCGCCTTCAAGCCATTTCTTTACGACATAGTGATAATACTGTTTGCACCAGAGCAGTCCGGCAAACGCCTGCCGCATTACGTCGCGCGCGTCTGGCGAAAGGTGATCCGGGATCACGGTTGAGTAAAACTCGTCTGCTTCGCGAATGCGATCCGCGAAGACTTGTTCAAACACGTCGCCGAAGACATCTGCGTCTTTGGCGAAAGGCGTGTTTGTGAATCGCAGACGAATCGTCGCAGTTTCACCGGGCTCGATCGTCAGCCAATAATTTGCCGCGGCCTTTGTGCCAACTTGTTTGGGATTGACTGCCTCGTGCGCGCCGTTAACGATGTAGTCGTTGATCGAATCCTTCACATGAGGCGATACGTTCGGCGCGCCAAACAATCGCTGATTGTTAGTTTCGTTCTCAGTGAAGAGCAGTTCGGGCGCGCCTTCGCAGTGAAGCCAGCGTTGGCCATACTGGAAATGATTCAGCTCAATAATCGTTTCCGCGCGCGCATCTGATTTGCCGAGGCTCGGTTTGGGATCGTTGTTGTCTCCCCAACTCCAACGATTGCGAAACCAGATCGTCGGCAACAGGTTGAGCCGCGCGACTTCGGGTCCGCGATTTGTTGCACTGACTCTGATCAGAATATCCTCGGCGTCCGCCTTGGCATATTCCACGAAGACGTCGAAATAACGATCGTCTTCGAAGACGCCTGTGTCGATCAGATCAAACTCAGGATCGTCTTTGCCGCGGCGACGGTTCTCTTCGACCAGTTGCGCGTAAGGAAACTCAGCTTGCGGATATTTGTATAAATATTTCAGGTACGAATGTGTCGGCGTTGAATCCAGATAGAAGAAATATTCTTTGACGTCTTCGCCAAGATTGCCTTCGTTGCCCGCGAGTCCAAACGCGCGTTCTTTCAAGATCGGATCCCGCCCGTTCCAGAGCGCGAGCGCGAAGCAGATCATCTGATGGCGATCGCAGATGCCCGCGATACCATCTTCATTCCAGCGATAGGCGCGCGACCGTGAATGGTCGTGCGGAAAATATTTCCACGCATCGCCGTTTGCGCTGTAGTCCTCGCGCACCGTTCCCCACGCGCGCTCGCTGAGGTACGGCCCCCAACGCTTCCAGTGGGCCGTGCGATCGCGCGCCTGCTCGAGTCGCTTTTCTTCGGCGGTCAACTTCGCTGCCTTTGATTTCGTGGCGGTCATTCTCGTTATCCACAGCCTATTCTACCGACTCCATTAGGACATGAAGCAAGAAAGGACAGTGGGACCAGAGTTTACTCCACTTAGGAGAGTCTCTGGTGAGAGTTTCTGATTGACTCGAAGCGGAGACTTCAATATCATTCGCTCATCTCGTAAGAACC
>JBGPWL010000069.1:0-25800 GCA_041492185.1 Pyrinomonadaceae bacterium
GGACGTAAGAAACTAAAGATCAAAGACTATCTTGATTGACTGCTATGACTAACGATCAGCCAATTAGCGCCTACGTGCTATGCATTGATGACGGCGGCTATCCTGAGTCGCTCGAAGTGCGCAAGGTTTACGCTGTGCTGGCGGATGAACGAGCCGCAGCGAGTAACTATATCCGCGTGATTGATGAGACTGGCGAAGATTACCTTTATCCAATGAAGTATTTCGTTTCCATTGAGCTGCCGCCGGAGGCCGCTAAAGTCCTGCCCCGTGAAACCACCACTCGCAGTCTGCCGACACGCTGATCTTCTCAAGCCAGGTGCAAATCCAAGATTGAGTGAACCGGGAGACAGCGTATCCGCGTCAGTGGCCGAAGCTCTTGCGAAACAGGTAAGACATTTTGATGAAGAAGGTGCGGCCGTTGCGGCGGAAGCCCGGTTCCAGTTGGCCGGTGAAGGGACTGAAGCCGTTGCGCACAAGGTCGTCGTTGTATCCGACGTAGAACGCAGTGCCGGGATTCGGTGTGTAGCCGAGTAGAAATTGTCCGCGAGCGTCCGAAGACAAGGTGTCATAGTCGATTCGTCCGCGAAAGAAAATGAAGCGCGTAAACTGATACGTAGTATGAAACGAATAGATGTTGTCGTCGAACGCCGTCAGGCCCGTGTCCCGGCGCACTAACCGGTCCTTGTTGTATTCGAGCGACATGCTGAGTGCGTTCGTCGGTTGATACGACAAGTTGAGGTTGAGGTTTAGTTCCCTTCCCGGACCAGGATCTTGCAACCCGAGACAAGCGACTGGGATCGGATTCGCGTTACAGAGCCCGGCTTGCTCCGCCTGTCGCGCCAGAATCGCCGAAGGACTGGCGCGCGAGAACTTTGGTTCGGCGCCAAAATCAAAATCGAACGACCCCACGCCATATCCCGTAAAAAGATTGATTGAATATTTCTTGCTCGGCTTGGTACCGGCGAATAGATAGGGAAAGTACTGTCGCGTCGAGCGTTCGGGACCACCGAAGAAAGCTCCCATCTGCGTGGCCGTTCGCTTAACACCAAACTCCTCTTCGAACAGCCGTTCGTATCCGGTCGACAGGCCTAAGCCAAGATAAGTGCTGCGCTGAAAATTAAATGAAACATTCGACTCCTCGCCGAAACTCTGGCTGCGGCCCTGCCAGTTGAAGTCGATGTTCGCCGAATTGTTCGCGTGCCAGTTAATTAGCCTCGCCTTGGGTTTCGGTTCAGAGTTGTAGCCAAAGTAGATGCCCTCGTTGTTGATGTTGGTTCTTCTGGTGAAGCCTACGTCGGCGCGGTAGTCGCGAGTTCGGCCACTGCCTTCGGCGCCGTAATAGAAGTGTCGTCCATCCTTACCGTAACTGAAGGTGTAAGCAAGGCCGTTGCCGGCGCGATAACGGCTGCGTGATGTGCCTCCGTTATAGCAAGGCGCCGTGGGCGACGTGACATAAAGATCGGCGCTCGGATCAGAGAAGCAGCGACGCGAAGTAGTACCCAGCACTTGAAAACTAAACGTGGTTTGTTTGTCCAGCTTGAAGCGTCCATCGATGCCGGCCAGTTGATTATGTTTTTCGATGAAGTTGTAACTAGTGCCCAGGAACCCAATGGTTGATTCTTTTCCCACGTCGTGCTTCAAACGCACCACCGCGATGTAAGCGTTCTTATCGAGGAAGCGAAGGTTCACCGGATCTGTTCTTTCGTCGCCTACGAAGTTACCGGGAGCATTGTCGCTCGCCAGCATTACGCCAAAAGTGTTGCGGCCTCGCTTGCCCGACAGCTTCACGGCCAGATCAGGATCGACAATCGCGCGCGTGTGCACCGCTTGCAGACGCGTTTGAAAAATGTCGATCCCTTCAAGAAAGAATGGTCGTTTCTCTTCAAAGAAGATCGGAAAGCGTTGATTCGCAGTGACGACCGTTTGATCGGCTTCGACCTGAGCGAAATCCGGATTGATCGCTAAATCGAGCGTAACCGTGGGCGTGAGTCCGTATTTCATCGTCAAACCAATGTCGGCTTTGATCGGCTCATTGAGCATCCGGCCGGGATCCACCAGCGCGGGATTGGCGGCAAGCTGCGCCAGTGAAAGTGCATTGACTCGCTTGCCGGTCTCGGAGATCGTCAGGCTGGGAATCACCTCGAGGGTTCGCTCAGTTGAGATTCCCTCGAGACCGGTCAGGTGTGCTTCCTGCGTCAGCGTGCCCGAGATGTCGCGGCTAATCGGCACCCACGAATCAAGCTCGTCATTGAAGCGATCGATGTTGCGCCAGACGTGAAAGCCCCAGAGTTTTCCTTTACCAGCTTCGTACCGCAGCGACTTGAACGGAATTGCTACTTCAACGACCCAGCCGTCTGTGGTCACCATGCCTTTGGATTCCATCACGATGTCCACGCTGAAATCGGTGCCGGCGCCCTCGGTCATGATCCCATCCTGCTGCACGCCAAGCGGATTCCAACCCAGCACGTATGCCTTGCGTTCGTCGTTGAACGTGTCGAGAAAGACGCGCACATTGTCTTCACCAAAAATCCCATCGCGCCTCGCTACAGTGCCGCGAACTTTATCCGGTTCGTCGTAACAGTGAAATCCGAAGTAGAGAAATCTCGAGTCGTAGCCGATAAATACTTCGGTGGGTTTTGACGGCGCGATGTTGTCGCCGGGGTTGACCTGATAGAAGTCCTTGAGTACTGCTGCGTGTTTCCAAACTTCATCATCGAGTTTGCCGTCGATTGCCGGCGGCTTATCGAATCGCGGAATGATAAGGGGCTTCGCTTTCTCGGGCGGAACGGCAACGCGAACCTTCGCGCCATTGGGTTGCACGGATTTGACCGCCCTGGAATCCGGGCTCGGGTTGGGTGACGCAGATGGCGTTGGACTCGGCGTCGAAGTCTGCGCCGCGGTCGAGGTCCAGGCAAGAAGAATTAGAAAACAAGCGCGCACGAGGCTTCGCAACGGCGAGCGATTCGCACGCACCGGAATATACGACCGTAGTGTTCGAGCCCGAGGCTGAGCCCAACTAGTCATATTGCTTTTTCCAGTCTTGGTTTTCCGACTCAGTTTGGGGAGATCAAACTCTGATTCTCTTAGGCCGTTTTGCTGCAAACGATCTGCTGACCCGGTCCGTTGGCGCCAATGCTGTTACGTCAAAACACCGCGTTAAGTTCTGGCGCCTGCAACACTCGCGCGAAATATTTTTAGAAACTGCGGCGGAACAAGTACGACATCTTGATAAAGAACGTCCTGCCGTTGCGCCGAAAGCCGGGCTCGAGCTGGCCCGTGAACCGATTGAAGCCGTTGCGGTTCAGATCATCGTTATAACCGACGTAAAAGGCTGTGCCCGGATTTGGCGTGTAGCCGAACAGAAACTGGGCCTTTGCATTCGCGGCGATTGAATCGAAATCTACACGGCCGCGCGCGAAGAGAAAGCGACTGAACTGGTAAGTAGCGCGCCACGAAATAATATTTTCATCAAACGCAACTCGCTTTGTGTCGTATCGGGTAAGTCGTGACTTGTTAAAGTCCAGACTCGTTTTCAATGCGGCCGTCGGTTGATAAACGAAGCTTGCCTGGATGCTAAGCAAGTCGCCGGTGCCAGGATCCTGCGGCGCGCCCGGATTGATAAGCGCGCCCGGGCTGACGCGCGGGAATTTTGGTCCCGCGCCAAAGTCGTAATCGAATTGTCCCCAGAAGCGGTCGATCTCGGCAAAGAAGTTGTATTTCTTTGACGGAGTCGCTCCGCCATAAACATAGAAGCCTTTGTAAGGCGAGGAGCGCTCGTCATCGTTCCCGGCAAACGTGCAAGGGTCGTTTGTAGTACAGGGCCGCGCGGCCGTGCGTTTGCGGCCAAACTCCTCCTCGAAAATTCGCTCGTAACCTTCAGCGGCGCCAATGCCGAGAAAACCCTGGTGTCTGAAGTTAAAGCTTATCTGACTATTGTTGTTGAAATTCTGCGAGCGACCTTGCCAGTCAAAGTTGGTTGACGGCGCCGTGAATATGCGCCACGAGATCAGTTTCGCTTTTGGCTTGGGCTCAGAGTTGTAGCGAATGAACCAATTGTAGTTGTTGGTATTAACTCGTCGATTGAAGCCAACATCCGCCCGATAGTAACGCGTACGTCCCACAACTGACAGCTCATGTCCGAAGTGCCGGCCGCCCTTGTTGTAATCAAACGCGTAGATGAATCCGTTCTCTACTCGATCGAGACTGCTTCCCTGCTCGGGAAAAAAGAAGAACCGCCGCGAGCGCGTGGCCAGCACCTGAAAGCTAAAAGTTGTTTGCTTGTCGAGGCGAAAGCGTCCGTCAAAACCTCCGAGTTCGTTATACTGATCCACAAATTTGCGATGAGTGGCGAGGAATCCGACAAAGGAATCTGACTTGCCGACGTCGCGTTTCAATCGCAGCACGCCGATGGAAGCGTTCCTGCCTATGAGTCTGGAGTTGGCGCTCGCCAGTTCGTCCTCGCTGAAATTTCCCGGAGCGTTATCCGAAGCCACCAGCAACCCAAACGTGTTTCGATTTACTTTTCCGGTTAGCTTTACCGCTACATCAGGATCGACGATGGCGCGCGTGTGCACGGCGGCGATTTCCGTATTGAAGATATCGATGCCTTCGAGAAAGAAAGGACGCTTCTCAGGAAAGAAGATCGGAAAGCGCTGATTGGCCGTGACCACCAACTGGTCCGCTTCGACCTGCGCAAAATCCGGATTCAGCGCAAAGTCCAGCGTGACGTTTGGCGTGATCGTATACTTTCCGGTGAGACCCGGATCGAACTTTACAGGCTCGTTTACAAACTTGCCGGGATCGAAAGGGTTCGGCATTGCGGCGAGCTGCGCCGGCGTCAGCGTAGCCTTTCGCTTGCCGGTTTCCGATAACGTCAGGCTCGGAATCAACTCCAGTGTACGTTCGGTCGAGATGCCTTCGAAGCCAGTCAGGTGTCCTGCTTGCGCCAGCCAGTTCGATTCGTCGCGCGAAATCGGCATCCACATATCGAGTTCGTTGTCGAAGCGCTTGATGCGCCGCCAGAAATGTGCGCCCCACAACTTGTCTTTGCCTGCCACATAACGGAGCGACTTGAAAGGTATGGCAACTTCAATCGTGTACCCGTCGGCGGTAACCATGCCTTTGGATTCCAACACGACGTCTAAACTGAAGTCTTCGCCTTGTCCGGTGGTCCAGGTGCCGTCTGCCTGCACGCCGAGCGGATTGAAATCAAACTCGTACGCTTTGCGCGTATCGTTGAAAGTATCAAACAGAATGCCAACGTAGTCGTCATCGAAGATGTTATCTCGCTTTGCAATATTGGCGCGCACCTTATCGGGCTCGTCGTAACAGTGAAAAGCGATATATAAAAATTTCGGGTCATAGCCGAGCATGACTTCCGTCGGCTTCGAAGGCGCGATGTTGTCGCCTGGTTGGACCTGATAGAAGTCTTTCAATCGCACTGCGTGCTGCCACACTTCATCGTCAAGCTTGCCATCAATCACCGGAGGCTTCTCGAATCGCGTGAGATGTATCGGCTGTGCTTTCTCGGGAGGAAGCACCGGCTTTCCGCTCTTCACAACGGGCTTGGCCGGTGGCGACGTTGTCGGAGGATCGACTTTAGTCGCTGATGCCGCGGCCGGTGCTGGCGACTGCGACGTTGATTTAGTCGTTTGCGCGTAACCGGCGGAAGTGCTAAGCAGAATCAGCGCGAAACATAGCAAAGCGTTCTTAGTCATGCGGCGTTTCCCTAATTGGTTGAAACGATCCGAAAACAGGTTCGTCATTAGACGGAGCAGGTTCTAAGAATGTTCCCTATTTCCCTCGAACAGCGGGCAAGGATGCCCGCGATCCCAGGGCTCATCGTGCCTTGAGAATCACTCGACCGTCGCCGGTGTTCAGCTTAAAGACTGCGCCGCCGTTACCAACCTTCCAACGCTTGACGCGCGTTGAAGGAGCAACGTCTTCAGAGACGTTCAAGCCTTCATTAGAAATTGCGTCCGCATTGGTTTCCACTACGAAACTTGAGTTGGCAGGCACAGCCAGCGAGATCGAACCGTCACCCGTGCGCGCCGATAGCGCAGTAAATCTGCCGGTCAGCGAAATTGATCCGTCGCCGGTGCGTGCGTCCACCTGGCCGTCGAAATCAAGAATATGAATGCGCCCGTCGCCGGTATTTGCCTGCAACTGGCCGTGACCGGTCGTTACTTCTATCGAACCGTCGCCGGTGCGTACGTTGAGATCGCCGGAGACGCCATCGATGCTTAAGTGACCATCGTCTGAGGTCACGTGCAGGTTACTATTGCGCGGCACATAGAGTTCGAGGTGGGCCGATCCATTTGACCCTTCGCCAGTTGCGATGATCGTGATCGCTGATCCCTGTTGGTTCGCTTCGATCTTTACCTGCTTGAGAATCTCTTCATTACGACCGCGCCTGGTCGCGGTATACATCACTTCAGACTTGTCCCAGCCGTGCACGACGATGGCGCCGTCAAATGTCCCGACGTTCACTGTCGGCGTGCCCGTCACGACGAAACTCTTCGACTCGCGATCGACAAGCCCGCGACCTGACCCGATCACAAACGTGCCTTGCTCCCGAGCCAGGCGGGCCTGCTCGCGTGCCTGACGATTTATCTCTCGCGTCATCTCTCGTGTCTGTTCCTGAACTGCGCGCTGCGTCTCGCGCTGCGCTTCACGTTGCGCGCGAGTGACTTCGAGTTGCACTTCGCGCTGCGCGCGCGCGAGTTCGAGTTCTGCTTCGCGAATGGCGCGCTGAGCTTCGCGCTGGGCCTCGGCAGTGATGCGGTCGATCTCGGTCTGGCTCAGCGCCTGACGGCGGGCTTCCTCCACGGTGCGGCGAACGTCTTCATTCAATTTGCGCCGCGCCTCCGCGAGTTCTTTTTCCAACTTCTCTTTGTCTTTATCTTTGCCTTTGTCGGAAAGCAGGCCAGTTGCCTGACTCAGCGTGCGACCATCGGCGGCATGCTTGATCGTTATAGAACCATTCACATTTCCGAGTCGGATGCGTGGTCCACCGGTCCCCAGTTGGCCGTAAAGCTCGTGGCCGACCCATTCGCCGTGCTGAACCGTCAAACCGAAGTCGTTAGTAATTCCGCCGTGAACCGTGCTGGCCTTCAGCGTAGCGTTGGAGTCAGAAGGAATAGTCAGCAAGAGACGACCATTAACCGAGTTGAGCGAAATCGCCTTCGATTCGTCGAGGCGGGTGAACGTCGCGTCCAGCGTGCCGTTAATCGTCGACAGTTTTACCTCGCCCACTAAGCCGCGCGCTGTCAGGTGTCCGTTGATGCATGAAGCCTTCACGTCGCCTTCGACGCCTTCGATCTCGAGCGCGCCATTGACCAGTTCCGCCGACTCGAGTCGCGCCTTGCGCGGAATCGTTAGCGAGTAATCAACGATCGCCGGGTTGTCGTAGCGTCGCGACTCTTCATCAGTGAAGGTCAGGTTCTCGTAGGGGTATCTGGTTTTGATTCGCACCGCATCGCTGGTAGCGTCAACCTCGATCCGCGCTTCATTCAATCGTTCGCGCTTGTAGGCGCGCTTGACGGCATCGATCTTGACTTCGTTTTGATCCCAGACGGCGATGCGCACGCTGCCGTTTATGTTCTCGATGCTCACGCGTCCGCCTGCCGTCAAAGGAACGCTTCGATGAAACTCTTCGCGCACCTCGTCACTGGTTGCCGTTTGCGCGCCCGTCGAATTGCCGAGTGGCGCGACGGCCCCGGCCATCGAACCACGATTGCTTGCCACCGCCAGCAGCGCGGCCACGAAAACGAAAATTGTTACTAATCCTCTTCTCATTGTTTTGTGTCTTCTTTCAATTCCGAATCTATTGCTCGACCAAATGTTTCCGGGAGTTTGATGGTTACAAACACCGGCTTGCCGCGCCATGCTTTCTTCATTGCCAACATCACGACTTGACGAGTGGCAGCATGCGCGTGCGCGTTTCCGATGATGCGTTTGATCTTTAATGAAGGACCGGGAGCGGCGGGTTCATTCCATCTGAACTCATCGGACGAACTTTCCTTCTGCGACGCCCACTGAGAGCAACTGCGATCCGCCGCTGCCCAGTTGCTCGCATAAGATGCGGGTTCGCTCGCTCGGAGCAACGACGATGTCCAGCGCGCCAGGCCGCTCGCAGACTCCTGCAACCGATTAAGATCTTTCAAGGAACTTACCAGCACCGACGCGAGCAGCAGAAAGACCAGAAATCTATTTTGTTTCGTGCGTCCCGCGTTTTGCACCTTGCCTGACTCGATCATTGCTTTGTCCTTCCTTATTCTTCGGGCCGAGGACGGCGGCGCGCCTCGTAGCTATTTCGAACCACCGCCCTCGACCCGTCTGCGTTGCTCTATTACCAGAACACCGACCTGGAATTGTTTGTGGCAAATAAGAATTTGTTTTTTGGGGGATTACTTTTTGCGCAGGTGCACGGTCCCGCTAAACGAAGCAACATAGATCGTCGCGTCGCCCGTACCATAAATGGCTTCCACGCGGTGCATGGCGTAAGGAATAGTAACCACTATGGTCTTCGAATAAACGCCCTTCTTGGGCGCGTCGTCTTTTTTTGGGGCTTTGTCAGGCGGAGAAGCGGGAGCCGGAGGCGCCGGAGGGTCAGCAGAGCCCTGCGCCGTAAGAGTCAAAGGAAAGTCGGTGATGATCTCTCCCTGTCGAGAAATCTTCGCGCTCAACCTGAACGACGCGTCCGCGGGCAGTGTCAATGTCACGTCGCCTGAATAAGTCCTGAATCCGTAGCGACCGGCGCGTGCCAGCGGGCCAGTCAGACTCAGACTGCCATTGACGGTGTGCGCATTTAGCTGCGCGTGAGCGATGCGACTGAGGACGACATCGCCGCTGACGCTGCTCGCTTCAAACAAGTCGTCAGCCTCCGCCGGTCGAACGTCAATCGCTTCAATACCGCCGCCGATCGAATGCAGATTGATGCGGCCACTCGAATCCTTTAAAGAGATCGAGCCGCCAATGCTGCCGGCATCGACCGAACGGGAAGCTCGCTCGATCTCGATGTCACCATTTTGCGTGTTGACATAAGCCATGGCCACTTCCACTACGGTGATGTCGCCGTCTCGCGTCTGCAGTTGCACCGCGGCGCCGCGTGGAACGTAGAGTTCGATATCGCTGGAGCTCAGGCATGACCTTGTGACGCGCGATTCTTCGGGCTGATCGGAAATGAAGACTTCGATCTTCTTCGCGGGTCCGGACTCCGGTGTTGCCTCGTTGCCGCGAAATTCAAGCCTCGCGGCGTTGTTTGATCGGGCGCGCACCTCGTTTCGGTCCCAGCCATGAACGGTGATATCGCCGGACACCAGACAAACCGAGACTGTCACATTCGGATTCGCGGCGGTCGTGCGCTCAACCTTTTGCTGACGACCCTTGTCCTTTGGTTTATCGCCGCGTCCTGATGCGACAGTCGCGACCGTCGCCGAAGCTATCAATAATGGAATGATAAAAACCGTTCTAAACTTCATTACTACTTGAGTCTCGTCCTTATTCATTGTCGTCGGTTTGAAAGCCGCGCGTCGGCTACCTGATTCAAAAGATCAACCTTGCTCTGATAAGCCGCAAACATGAATTCAGCCGCATCGGGATCGTTCGGGTTCTTCTTCGCCGCGCTGCGCGTCGCTGCAATCGCGCGGTCAACCAACGCCAGATTGCGTTCGTACTCGGCCTGCAGCGCGGGCCTCATCGGCGTGTTGATTTCAGACTTAATCGTAGTGTCGAGCGAAGCGATCGTCGTCAGGTAGCTGCGCTCGCCGGGAAGAAGTTTTACTGCCGGAACTGCTTTTGCAAGAAATGATTTCTTCGGATGGTATGCCTGGCTCTCGGCAGGCGATGGACCCTTCACAGCCACTGCGGGCGACTTTTCAGGAGAAGCTGTTGATACTGGGGTCGGAACGTTCCGTGTGTCCTTTGCGATCTCGTTTTGGTTGCTCTTGTTTGGCACTGAAGGGTGTTGCAAGTAAACAATTCCAACGATCGTCGCAAAAACAATCACTGCCGCCACACCTGCATATCCAAACGCGCGCTGAGGAGAGATGGTAAACAGATCGGCAATCGATTGTAGCCAACCACCGGCACGCGATCCGTGCCCATGAACCGGGCGGACAATGTGCAATCCCGCTACGGCCGCATCAATGCGATGACGCAGCCGCTCCGTCGGCACCGGCGCGGCAAACTCAGGCTCGAGCGCTTTGGAGAGCAACAGATTCTCACTCTCCAGTTCGCGCGCTGCCCGAGCGCAACTAACACAGGCCTTCAGATGCGCTGCGACGCTCTCCGCTTTCTCGCGACGTAGCTCGCCGTCAAAATAACTTTGTAAAATTCCTTCGTCGATACACTCTCTCATCGGCTTCCTCCGATTTTCCCATACACCCTGGCAAAATGTTTCCTGCCCCTTGCAACCAAGCTGCCGACGTTGGTCTCCTTGAGCGACAACGTGGTAGCAATCTCACGATACGACAGCCCCTGCTGCTTTAGAAGCAGGCAACTGCGCATCGGCTCTTTTATCTTTTCCAGCGCCCGCCGCGCCTCTTCGATCTCCAGTCGGCGCTCGTAATCCTTTTCCGGCGCAACCCAGCCGTCCCCTTTCGTTGTCGTCGCATAAACCGTATCGCGCGCCACCGAGCGGCTCTGTCCGCGAATGGTATTACGCGCGACATTGAGCGCAACTCGCAACAACCAGGGACGCAAAAGCTCGTCACCCGGCGTTGAATCCAGATTCCGGTAAAGCCTCAGAAAAACCTCCTGCGTCACGTCTTCGGCCAGCCCCGGGTCGCGCACTACGGCGCGCGCGGTGCGAAACACAGCGCGGTGATGGAGCGTGAACGCCTCGTCAAAGCTGAGCGAAGGCGCCGCAGTCTCGATTTGATCAGGCATGGAGTCTATCAAGGCTCTAGCTTGTCCGCTCATCTATCACCGCTCTCCTACCAATAACCCCGCTAAGTGCGAGTTTGTGGCAACTTTCTGTGCCTGCTCGCTACCGTTTGCAGGCTGTCTATTGTAGTCTGAATGCTGATTCAAACCAATGCGATCGCGATCTCAAGTCTGCGATCTCAAATTCGAATCGAGCGGCCGATAGAGCGGAGCGGGTTCCAACGTCAACACGCTTTGAACGACGGATCGATCCGGAAAGTTTCGGCGCGCGCCTGAATTAGAGAGGGACAACGAGTGAGCGAAAAAAACATTTCTACTCTGACAGAAGCGCTGCGCGATAGCCCATTCATGCGCGCCTGCCGTCGCGAGGCGGCGCCGTACACGCCCGTGTGGTTGATGCGTCAGGCGGGCAGATACATGCGCGAGTATCGCGAGGTGCGCGCGCGTATGAGTTTTCTGGAACTCTGCAAGGCACCTGATCTTGCGGCGGAGGTGACCGTCACGGCGGTGGAGCGGCTCGGCGTTGATGCGGCCATTATTTTTGCGGACATTCTGCTGATTATCGAACCGATGGGCTTGGAACTGGAATTTGCGATAGGTGACGGTCCGACCATTCACAATCCGGTTCGCAGCGGCGCGGACGTCGATCGTTTGCGCGAGGTCGAAGACGTCGGGGCGTTGGATTTTGTTTTTGAAGCGATCAAGCGAACTCGGCAGGCACTTGCTGGAAATATTCCCCTGATCGGTTTCTGCGGCGCACCGTTCACGATTGCTTCATACATCGTCGAAGGCGGCGGCTCAAGGAACTATGTTCGCACAAAACAATTAATGTACGACGACAGCGGCGCCTGGCACGCGATGATGTCGCTGATCTCGCGCGCGCTCGTTAAATATCTGAACGCGCAGATCGCCGCGGGCGCGCAGGCAGTGCAATTGTTTGATTCATGGGTCGGCTGTTTGAGTCCCGACGATTATCGCGAATACGTTTTGCCGCACACGCGAAATGTGATCAGCGGTGTCACACCAGGCACACCGGTTATTCACTTTGGCACCGGTACCTCCGCGTTGCTTGAACTGATGCGCGAAGCAGGCGGCGATGTCATTGGTCTCGACTGGCGCGTGCGTTTGGACGAGGCGTGGGAACGAATCGGCCACGATGTCGCAGTAATGGGAAATCTGGATCCGGTGTCGCTGTTTGCCAATCAGGATTACATCCGCAAACAAGCAAAGGAGATTCTCGATCGAGCAGCGGGGCGACCGGGCCACATCTTCAATTTGGGACACGGAATTTTACCCGAAACACCGGTAGACGCGGTGATTGCTCTGGTGGATCACGTGCGTGAGATCAGCAAGAAGACTTCTTCTTAAGGAGGGTCAACTTATGAATCGAAGATTAATGGTCATTCTCGCCATTCTTTGTTGTGCTCTCACCTACACCTACGCCCAAAAAAGAAAGTCGACTCGAACGCAAAGCAAGAACCCGTGCGCCAACGCCCTAACCCAGGGAGAGATGAACGACTGCTTCTGCAAGCAGTATAAGAAAGCGGACGCCGAACTGAATCGAGTCTATCAACAACTGCTCTCTGCCAACGCTAATGACAAGGTGTTCATCGACAAGCTCAAGACAGCGCAACGGGCCTGGATTGCTTTTCGCGACGCTCAACTGGAGGCGATCTATCCAGAAACGGGCGATCCTCGAGTGAACTATGGCTCGGTGTACGCAATGTGCTACTGCGGGGCCCAACAGGATCTAACTGAGGAAAGAACAAGACATCTCAAGCGGATGCTAAGGTCGGCGGAAAGTGACGCATGCGGCTGGGACGTTCACTGAATCGAGTGTGCCGAATCAGGCATCTCATCCAATGAATAATTCGTATGATGCAATTTTGATCGTCTCCTTCGGCGGGCCTGAAGGGATGGATGACGTCATGCCTTTTCTCGAAAACGTTCTGCGCGGGAAGAATGTGCCGCGCGAGCGGATGCTGCAAGTAGCGCGTCGTTACGAAATGTTCGGCGGCGTGAGTCCCATTAACGAGCAAAACCGAAGACTGATCGCGGCGCTAACGAAGGAGTTGGAAGCAAACGGACCGAACCTTCCAATCTACTGGGGCAATCGCAACTGGCATCCATTGCTGGCGGACACGATGCGCCGGATGACGGATGACGGCATCCGCAACGCGCTCGCTTTTGTAACCTCGGCGTATAGTTCTTATTCAAGCTGCCGGCAGTATCTCGAAGACATCGCGCGGGCGCAGGAATCCGTGGGGCCGGCGGCGCCACGCGTAGAAAAGATTCGCGCCTTCTACAATCATCCCGGATTCATCGAGGCAAACGTTGAGAACGTTTCTGTCGCGCTTGTGAGTATTCCGGAATCGCGCCGGTCAGCGGCCGAGATCGCTTTCACCGCACACAGCATCCCGCAATCGATGGCCAACAATTGTGATTACGAAGCGCAGCTTAACGAGGCCGGTCAGTTGGTAGCGGAAGCGCTCGGGCACGATCGCTGGCGCGTGGTCTATCAGAGTCGCAGCGGACCGCCAACGCAACCGTGGCTCGAACCAGACATCGGCGATTATCTGAAAGAGTTGAAGAGCGGCGGAACAACGGACGTCGTGATCGCGCCGCTTGGTTTTGTTTCCGACCACATGGAGATCGTCTACGATCTTGATACCGAGGCGCGGCAACTCTGTGAAAAGATTGGCCTCAACATGGTGCGAGCGTCTACAGTAGGAACTCATCCGGCGTTCATTAGAATGATTCGTGAACTCATTCTTGAGAGAGTTAGTTCGGATGCGCCACGAAAGTCCCTGGGCATGCGCGGCCCAAACCATGATGACTGTGCAGTCAATTGTTGTTTGACCGCAAAGTCAGATGGACCTTAGGCTGCCCGTCGCGCAAGAAGAGGTTTCCCGCAAAGGCGCAAAGACGCAAAGGAAACGCCAAGACAAAAGAGGGTTAACCTTGGAATAGATCATCGCTCGGCAAGACCTCGGGGGAGCGGGCCCTTTGCGTCTTTGCGCCTTTGCGGGAAACTTGATCGCCTAGCGGATGCTCAATTCAAACGACACTCAGCGACAACGCATCGTCATCATCGGTGGCGGAATCACCGGCCTGGCTGCGGCCCACCGACTCGTCGAACAATCCAGTCAACAAATTGATATTCTTCTGCTCGAAGCCGGCTCGCGCTTGGGCGGTGTTCTCAAGACACACAATCGCGATGGCTTTCTGATCGAAGCAGGCGCAGATTCGTTCATCTCCGAAAAGCCGGAAGCGATCGAGTTAGCAAAACGCATCGGTCTCGATTCGCACCTGATCGAAACAAACAAAGAACACCGTCGCAGCTTCATCGTCCGCAACGGCAAGCTTCATCCGGTGCCCGAAGGTTTTCAGTTAATGGCGCCGTCGAGCCTCTGGCCGTTTGTCACTTCCGACATTTTTAGTTGGACCGGCAAAGCGCGGATGGCGCTCGATCTCCTCATCCCTCGACGCAACGAAGCAAATGGCGCCACGGAAGAAAGTCTCGCTCAGTTCGTCCGGCGCCGGCTCGGACGCGAGGCCCTTGAGCGCATGGCGCAACCGATGATCGGCGGCATCTACACCGCGGATCCTGAGAAGTTGAGTCTGCGCGCGACGTTGCCTCGTTTTCTCGAAATGGAGCGCGAGCATCGGAGCATTATTCTCGCGATGCGAAAGCGGGGCAGTAGCCCGACACCGGGGTCACCGGCGGGGCAGCCCCGACGGGGTGGGGCGGTCAGGGAGGGCGTGAAGAGAGTCGCGTCCATTCACTCAGGAACCAGCGGCGCACGTTACGCTCTGTTCCTCTCCTTCGATGAAGGAATGCAGACGCTCACCGATCAGCTCGCGGCGAGATTACCGGCCGGCATTGTCCAAATAAATACAAGAGCCAATTCGCTGGTGTTCGACGTCGCAACCCAGCAATGGCACATTCGCCTGAACGACAACAGATCAATCAGCGCTGACGCAATCTGTCTGGCGGTTCCCTCCTTCGTTGCCGCCGCTCTCCTGCGTGAGACGGACGCAGAACTCTCACGATTGTTGGACAGAATCGAATACTCGTCTTCCGCGACGATCAATCTGGGGTACCGGCGCGCCGACGTTCCGCATCCGCTCGACGGCTTTGGCTTCGTCGTGCCGTTTATTGAAAAACGATCGATCATCGCCTGCACCTTCAGCAGCGTGAAATTTGCGAACCGCGCGCCGAGTGACCGCGTGCTGTTGCGCGCGTTTGTTGGCGGGGCGCTACAACCAGAAATGTTCGAGTTAGACGAAGACGAAATGATCCATCGAGTGCGCAAAGATTTTCGCGATCTGCTCGGAGTCGAAACGCCACCGCTGTTCACAGTCGTCGAGAAATGGCGTCGCTCGATGCCGCAGTATCACGTCGGACACGTGGAGCTTGTTGCCCAAATCCAGGCCCGAGTGCAAAAGCTCCCGGGATTGGAACTGGCTGGAAATTCTTATGCGGGCGTCGGTGTACCGGATTGCATTCGCAGCGGTGAAGTGGCGGCGGACGAAATGTTTTTTACTTTGAAGTTATTTGAGTGACTAAAAGAGGACAGATTCAAAGGTAGCAACTATGCAGCCTTCTTTACCGCTGACTCAAGGATCTCATGAAGTAATGTCTGATATGGGCGTCCCTTTTTCGCAGCGAGCTTTCTTAGCTTTACGAGAAGCGCGGGGTCGATGCGAAAGGCAATCAATTGTTTCGCACTGCCCGTCTTTGGCCTGCCGACGCGTGTGGCCCTTGCCAACTCTTCATCTGTTGACTCAGGTATGTCGCTGAAATCGATCTCTTGATCGGGAATATGCTTTGCGTTCCTTGCGGGACGCTTGTCGCGCGCTGATGATGCGGATGGTTTCCTGGCCATTTGCGATACTCCTCAACGTATAAACAAGTAACACGATTCGGTTCGCCGCCGACCGACCGAGACGCTTGAATCGCCGCTCGCCGCTCGAATGCTCCCGGTCGTCCCAGTCGAGCGCCTGCTCGTCGGCAAACACGGTCGCTGCTTCCTCGAAAGAGATGCCGTGCTTCTCAAAGTTCGTAATCGCCTTTGAAGGATCTCACGAGAACACATTAGCGTATATACACGATTGTTTTGCCTATGCCAAGGTCTCAATCGTGATCTACATCTCGGGAGCTTTTCTGACCACGCAACTTTCAGTTGACTCGCACCTCTGATTTGACATACAAGCTTCATCTACTGCCACGCGATCGCGTGAAGGAGGCGGATCATGGACGGCTCTGCACCGGCGCAACCAACTCACATCGAGATCGAACAGCAACTGCGTCAGATGAATGACGAGTGGGTCAAGGCCCTGGTCCGGCGCGATACGCTCACCTTGGACCGCATCATGGCCGACGATTTTGTCTTCACCTATCCGCTCGAAGGCGACGACAAAACACAGTTCATCAATGACGTTGTGTCCGGCGCGCTCAACGTCCAACATCTGAATCGCGAAAACGTGAGCGTACGAATCTGGGGCAACACCGCCGTACTCACGGGACTTGACTCAGTGAAGTGGTCCTACCATGGTCGCGACTTCACGGGTAAATACAAGATCCTGCACGTCTACGCCAATCGCGACAACAAGTGGCGACTGGTCGCCGTGCAAGCCTGCCCAATGGGCTAACCGCCAAAGCTAAACCGCCAAGACGCCCAGAGCGCCAAGGAAGATGAAGAGGTTGAGGGAACGAAACACGAGCCCGCGTAGACTCTTCCTAACCTCTCAAACCTTTTGCTTCATTGTTTGAAATTCTTGGCGCTTTTGGCGTCTTGGCGGTTCACTTGTGTCTTGCCAACGCCTCGATCCAGGCAGCATTCGTCTGCATCAAAGGCAGAAATGCCTCGCGCGGCGCGGTCGTCTCAACGTGCATGTTGTCGTCGGTGTTGATGACTGCTCCCCGGACGGCGGGCGCGAGTTGTTTTTCGTCGCACACATACCACGCCCGTACATCTGCCTCGTTTTCGATATGCACTCGTGACAACTCCGCGGCAATGCGTGGATCGCGCAGGCGCTCGCTCAATCGATCCAAGGTTAGCGGCGATCGACTGCCGGCGAGAATCAGATCCTTCCCCTTCACGGTACCGCCGACGCGAAAAATCACCACGTGCGGAAAAACTTTCTGAAACGTTCCGAGTACTGACCGCAAACTCTCAGTCGACAGTTGGTAGATCTGCAGCCATTGCACAAACACACCTTCGTCATTCAACCGCTCGCGTCCCAATTCAAAAAACTCTTCCGTAAACAGATTCGCGACGCCGGGCACCCAGGGATGACTGGGCTCGCTCATGATGATGTCGTAGCGCGCGGGGTTCACACGCAGGTACGTGCGCGCGTCGTCAATCACCAGATGAAATCTCGGATCGCTTAGCGGGCGATGGTTGACGTGCTCGAACAGTCGCGAGGCATTGACGGTCGTTGGTTCGAGTTCTACGCACGTAACGGACTGCATCGGCGACTGCAAGATCGCGCCCGCGCTGACTCCGGTTGCGAAGCCGACAATCAATCCCTGATCGACGTGCGGCGCCAGCAATAACGGCACCTGCGCCAGCATCACTTGTGTCGGCATATCGCCTTCGCTATCGGAAGCATTTGTGCGGCCGTTGATGGCCAGTGAAATGATGCCCCAATCCTTGCGTACCGAAACTGTCGACGTTGGTCCTTCTTCGTATTGCAGGAGTTGATGCGTCTGCTCGCCACTCTGCGCCGCCTCGTTTTCCTCGACGCCGCCGCGCGCGCGGGCGAGCACTCGCACCAGACTGTCATAGGCGCCAATCGAAAGATCATCGAGGTTCATTGCCGGCGCAAAAACAAATAGCGTAACGATCAGCGCGACGGTGCCTCCGGCAGCAAGCGCTCGACCCAGGTCGCGATCCTTGACGAACGACAGCGCGGGAAATGCAAGGCCGGCAACAATCACACAAAGCATCGCCGCCAGAACGATCGTGTAACGCGTGCCGAACTTTGGGATCAAAATGAAGCCGGCGCAGAACGCGCCCGCAATCGCGCCGATCGTATTTACCGCATAACTGCGTCCGACCAACCGCACCGAAAGGGATGAGCGCGCCTTACTCGCCCACACGAGAACAAGCGGCATTACTGTGCCCATCAAAAATGCGGGAATGAGTATCAGCAGGGCCGCCGCCGATATCTGTAGGGCGAGTAGTCCGCCCCAGGAACCAACGTTCAATTTGAGTCCTGTATTCACCAGCAACCACGGCGTCCAGTTTATGACCCGTATGCTTATCAACAGGCTCAACGCGGTAATCAATTGCAGCGCGAAAACCGCGCGGCGTAGTCCTTCCCAACTCTTCTTTGCGCCGATCGTAAACGCTCCGGCTGAGAGACCAATCAGAAAAAGCGCCACGACGATGCTGAACGCGTAAGTGCTTGAACCGATCACCATGGTCAGTACTCGCGTCCACGCCACCTGTGTGCTGATCGTCACGAAGCCGGAAACAAACGCGCAGCAGAGCCAGAACCTTGTTCCATCAGTGTAGGGCAATCTGTCAGATTGCCTCTCCGCGTTCCGCAGGTTGTTAACCTGGTCCTCGGCGTCCGGTAATTGTTCATCAACGCGCAAGTTATCAACTTGCGCTACCGCCGCGCGATCAACGAAGACCGCAACCACACCGATGAGGACGTTGATCGCTGCTGCGACATAGATCGTCTTTCGCAAACCCAAGCTCGGCAGCAGAAAGAATCCCGCCGCAATCGTTCCTAAGATTGCGCCGCCAAGATTGCAGGTGTAGAGGCGCGCCACTGAGGTTGATTTGAAAGCCGGCGCGCGCAGCAGTGCCGCGGAAAGAACGGGCAAAGTGGCGCCCATCAATGTTGTTGGCACCAGCAGAATCGCGCACGAGAGCACGAACCGCCACACGCTGAACGCGTATAAGCTGGGATGAAACTGTTGCCAGATGAACACATAAGCGTGGTCAACCAAACGGAACAGCAGCGGAACCAGCAAAGCGTAAACGGCGATCGCGATTTCAATCAGTCCGTAAAACTGCAAAGGTCTTTTCAGTCGCGCCGCCTTGCGTCCGGAGAGCGCGCTGCCGAGCGCCAGGCCACCCATGAACGCCGCGAGCACAGTGCTGACAGCGAGCGTGGTCGCGCCAAAAACCAATCCCAACATTCGCGCCCACAAGACTTCATAGATCAAACCGGTCGCGCCCGACAGAACAAAACAGAGCGCGACAAGAATTAGACTTTGCCGAGAATACACCGACAGACTCTCTTGCGCATTCGAGTTGTTTGCTAACAAAATCGTTCGTCCCCAACGGAGATTGAGATATTTCGTGAAGGCGGGGCTTGACGCTACAAATATATCACATGCGATGACCGCCAGACTCTGGCGGGAATAGAACCGGGTGCGGCCATGGTCAGGAGTATGGCGTAGTGGCCGTCGGCGCCGGCTCTCAGCGGGCTTTCACTTTCCAGCTCGGCGACCCGAGAAAAGAAATCCGAGGTCTCCGTTTGCGGCGCTACCAAAGCCAGGCGTCGCAGGCAGTCGTAGAGATGCTCGATCCCCGATCCGTATTTGGCGCTCTCCGTCCCCAGTATCAACCTGACTTCCGCGCGCTCGTCGATGAAGTGATTGACCAGCGAAGCCGCCAACGTGACGCCGCGCTCAAATGTTTCGGCAAACTTCCCTGCCCCATTCTCTGACGTCGCACGCGTGTCGAGGATGATGGTGATGCGGCGCTCGTCTTCGGAAGTGAACTCGCGAACCGTCAGGCGACGCGCGCGCGCCGTGGCTTTCCAGTCGATGTGCCGCAGATCATCCTGGGGCTGATAGTCGCGCAGAGAAAAAAGATCGTGACCCGCGCCACGACGTTGCGAGATTAGCCGGCCTGCATTCATCGGCAGCAGGTGAAGTTCGTCACCGATCGGTGCTGGTTTGGGATAGACGATGATGTCAACGTCGCGGGCTCGCAAACGACGACGGCGGCGAAAGAAGCCAAAGGGAAAGCGCGTCGACAATTCAAAGCCATCGATGAGCACGTGCCCGCGTTCCGAAAAAAGTTGTTCGACCCTTTGTTCCGCGGCCGCGTGATGCGGAACGTAAGTGAAGTATGCGAGCGTCCGTTTCTGAAAACGCCGTCGCCGTTTTTTCTTTTGTGCGTTTGGTTCTTCGACTGGTCCGCGTGCTTCAACCAACGTCGAGAACGATGGCAGCACGCGTTTCAAGTTTCGCAGCGTTACGATCACCGGCGCCGCTTCGCCCGCAAAGATGTGATCGGGAAAACGCGCTGACACGACCAGGTCGCGCAGCGACGCGCGAGCCGCCGTCCAACCAACAAAGAGCGTGGATGCGAGCAACGAGAAGATCAGAAACAGAAGATTGTTGCCGGTGTTCCAGGCAGCGAAGGCCACGACGACTACGATCACCAAAAAGATTGCGCCACCCGTGGTTATTTCAAAAGGGACATCGAGGCGAGTTATCTCGACGCGCGCCGACCGGGCCAGAGGCGGCACTATGAAGATAAGCATCAGACCCGCGATGATTAGGGAGAGAACCGCAGCCGCCGTTGCGAGACCCGGATCGTTTGTGCGGCGCGCCAGCACAGTTACCAGCGCCGAGCTAATACCCGCGAGTACCAGCAACGTTCCGAGAATTGCCCTGCGCCACTTGGGAAAGGATGAAGGATGAGGGATGAAGGATGAAGAAGAACTGCCGCCTCGATAGTCCAGCTTCTTCCTCATCCTTCATCCCTCATCCTTCTCAGAGCGGCACGCTGACCGTCTTGAGAATCTCCTGCAAGACAGCCTCAGCTTCTTCGCTGCGGCGCAATGACGAGGAGAAACGCGAACTCACGAGAATGCGGTGCGCAAAAATGGGCAGCACGAGTCGTTTGATGTCGTCAGGAATGCAGTAGGACCGGTCTTCGGTAAGCGCTAATGCCTGGGCCGCACGGAACAGCGCCAAGGTGCCGCGCGGACTGACACCGAGATCGAGCATCTCGGAATCGCGCGTCGCCGCAACGATCCGCATCAGGTATTCGACGAGCGCGTCGTCGACTGAAACCGCCGAGACGTTCTGCTGCAACTCAAGCACCTCGTCGGCGGACAGCACCGGCGCGAGATCGTTAAGCGGATCGTCGTACTCGCGATCGCGCAGGATCTGTTTCTCCGCGGCGGCCTCTGGATAACCAATGCGCAGCCTCAGCATAAATCGATCGAGTTGCGATTCGGGCAACGGATAGGTTCCGTGATGCTCGATCGGGTTCTGGGTGGCGACGACGATAAACGGAGCAGGCAGCGGATGCGTAATGCCTTCAACCGTCACATGCCGTTCGGCCATCGCTTCGAGCAGCGCCGATTGAGTCTTGGGAGTGGTCCGATTGATCTCGTCCGCCAAAACGACGCTCGCAAAAACGGGCCCGGGCTTCCACTCGAAGACGCCCGAATGCTGATTGTAAACCGACAGGCCAATCACGTCGGATGGCAAGAGATCGGAAGTAAATTGAATGCGCTGAAAGCTGCAATTGAGAGCGCGCGCCAGCGCGTGGGCCAGCGTCGTCTTGCCGACGCCAGGTACGTCTTCGACCAACAGATGTCCGCCCGCAATCAATGTGACTATGGCCAGCCGCACCGCTTCCGGTTTGCCTTTGATCACCGTCTCGATTGCGCGCTGCAACCGATCGACCTTTTCGACGGCTGCGGTGGTAACCGCCATTGCTCGCCTGTCAACCGTTTCGAGCTGTCTCATTCAAACTGTTCTCCCGGCCCCGCAAATCGAGATTCATTCTACATGTTCGAGGTCGGGCCCGCACGTCAAAAGAGCGGAGCGATGTGGCGCTGACGATATGACGCGGCGGCTGCTTATGTAGTAAACTCGGCTCGGATTGATAATCTGATCCCAGAATCCGGAACAAGGTGAACGGTGCGGACGTGTACTGAAGCGTGAGGAGATTTCCATGAGATCCCAACAGAAAAAGCATTTGAATCAACGCGGGTTTTCACTAATCGAACTAATGATCGTGATTGCGATCATCGGCATCTTGATTGCGGTTGCGGTCACTGGGTATAAAGCAGCAATTCGATCTACTAACGAAGCGGCGGCCATTAAGAGCCTGAGGACAATCGCGGAGCAGCAGTTGCTCTTTTTTAATTCGCACCAGCGCAGCAAGTTTGGCACGTTTGACGAGATGCTGAAAGACAATTTGCTTAACACTCGATTTGCCGGGAATGCGCCGGTGGTCGATGGGTACGTTTTTACGATGCGAGTGATTCCGAAATCCACCACGCAGCAGCCGGCCTACACCATCAACGCCGACCCGCAACAGAGTGAAGGCGTTGGCGCCACCGGCAAGAATCACTTCTACCTCGATTCAGACGCAAACACGATTCACGTCAGCGATTCGCAGGCGGCAACTATCTCAGACCCGCCGATTGGGCAGTGAGGTGGGGCCCGGAGTTAAGTTGCGCGATGAGCGATGGATTGACTCCAAACCAAGCTTCCGTATCATAAACTCGTAAAGAATTTGACGTCCGCTTGGCTCAGCACATCAACACATCTGAGTGGTCGGGATAGAGGTTCGCTCTGACGCCCTGGCTTCGGGTCATGACAGCGGGTCAATGAGTAGGCGGCTTTTTAGTTTTTCAGGTCGCATCACCAGGGCGGAGACTTAAACGCAGGTGGAAGAACTGTCCCTCGACAAAAAACTGTCCCACTATCGCATCGTCTCAAAAATCGGCGCCGGCGGAATGGGCGAGGTTTATCTTGCTCAAGACACCAGGCTCGATCGCAGAGTCGCGTTGAAGATTCTGCCGGCTGACCTCGCCGCCAATCAAGATCGGATGCGACGCTTTGTGCAGGAAGCGAAAGCCGCGGCGGCGCTCAATCACCCGAACATCGCGCACATATATGAGATTGGCGAGAGCGACGGCACCCACTTCATCGCCATGGAGTTTGTTGATGGCCAGACTTTGGGCGAGAAGATTCAGGAGCCGACCGACCTAAACAACCTGCTGCGATTTCTCCAGCACGCGGCCCAAGGGTTGGCGCGAGCCCACGCTGCGGGAATAGTTCATCGCGATCTTAAGCCGGACAACATCATGATCACGCGTGATGGCCACGTGAAGATTCTCGATTTTGGCCTGGCAAAACTCATCGAGCCTCCGCAGCGGTCGAGCGCGAGCGGTGAAGGCTCAAGCGAACTCGTTACCGCAATCCTCCAACCGCATTCCATCCCCGGAACGATCCTGGGCTCTGCTGGTTACATGTCGCCCGAGCAGGCGCAGGGAAAGACGAAGAAGATTGACCACCGCTCGGACATCTTCTCTTTCGGCTGCATCCTGTTTGAAGCGGTAACCGGACACAAAGCCTTTGCAGGCGAAGACACAATCGATTCGCTCAACAAGATAATCCGTGCACCAGTCGCGCCGGTTACAGACTTTCGTCCCGACTTACCGGATCACCTGCAGCGCATCGTCCAGCGGTGTTTGGCGAAAGAACCGAAAGATCGCTATCAAACGATGAAAGACGTAGTCATCGAGCTGCGGAAAGTGCGGCGCGAACTCGCCGACGATTCCCAGATAGTCACCGCCCCAGCGCGCGCGCGGAGCGACGCCGCGAGTGGCGCGGGCGTGAAGAGCGCTTCGCTGGAAAGCGAAGACTACAGTTCACAGTCGGCGCGCGCCTCCAGTGCAGAGTACCTTGTCAGCCAGGTCAAGCTTCATCAGAACGCTGCCGTTTTAACAATGGGACTGCTGGCACTGACCACGGCGCTAATCTTGTTTTGGTATTTCAGACACACTCGCGCTGCGGTTTTGGCGATGGGACTGCTGGCACTGATCACGGCGCTGGTCTTGTTTTGGTATTTCAGACGCAAGGGCGCGGTCCCACTTACCCACAAAGACACTATCGTGCTCGCCGATTTTGGCAACACCACCGGCGATGCAGTATTCGACGGCACGCTAAAGCAGGCGCTGGCGGTGCAATTGGGCCAGTCGCCATTTCTGAACATCTTTGGCGACGATCGGGTCCGCGAGGCTCTGCGCTTTATGGGCCGCTCGCCGGACGAACGAGTGACGCGAGACATTGGCCGTGAAATCTGCCTGCGACAGGGACTGAAGGCATTGCTGGCCGGCTCGATTGCGGCATTGGGCAGTCACTACGTAATCACGCTCGAAGCGATTAACGCGCAGACTGGCGACGCGATCGCGCGCGAGCAGACTGAAGCTGAAAGCAAAGAGCAGGTACTGAAGGGACTCGGAGAGGCAGCGACAAAGTTGCGCGAGAAACTGGGCGAATCGCTGACTTCTATTCAGAAGTTTGACGCGCCGATTGAGCAAGCTACCACATCATCGCTCGACGCGCTCAAAGCCTATTCTATAGGACGTGAACTCACTCTTGGAAACAAGGATCGCGAAGCCATATCGTTCTTGAAACGAGCAGTCGAGCTCGATCCTAACTTCGCGCAAGCCTATGACAGACTGGCAGGATCATATAGTAATACCGGGCAGCAAGAGCTGGCCATTGAAGCCTTCCGAAAGGCGTTTGATCTGCGAGAACGAACCAGCGAGTATGAAAACCTCAAGATCGCCGCGGACTACTACGCCTTCGCGACATTTGAGTCTGACAAATCCATCGAGGTATTCGAGTTGCTGGTGCGCACGTATCCGCGCGACTTTACTGCGTGGAACAATTTGGCTAACCGGTACAATTCAGTAGGTCGATTCGAGGAAGCCGCCGCGGCCTGCCGCGAGAGTATTCGCCTTAACGCTGACTGGGTTATTCCGCGCAGTAACCTGGCGCTGGCCTTCATCCATCTCAATCGGTTCGCTGAAGCAAAACAGGTTATCCAGGAAGCGTTGTCACAAAAACTCGAATCCACAGCAATGCGTTCCCACTTCTATTCGATCGCCTTCGTACAGGGCGATGCGGCAGGAATGAAGCAACAGATCGACTGGGCTGGCGGACGGCCTGACGAGTATCTGGCCCAGGCATGGCAAGCCGAAGCGGCAGCCTTCTCCGGTCAATTGCGAAAGGCGCGGCAATTCAGCCGGCGCACGGTCGAACTTGCACTGCAACACGAGCGGAAAGAGGCCGCGGCCCAGTTCCTCGCCGGCCAGGCGGCGGCGGAAGCGATCTTCGGCCACTGCGACCAGGTCACCAGTCTCGTCGACAAAGCGTTTGGCATTTTCCGCGGCCGTTCGGCAGTGGCAATTGCGGCGAATGCTTTTTCCATTTGTGGCGATTCCGGTCAGGCGCAGCCGCTGATTGACGAATACTCCAAACTGTTTCCGAAAAACACTTTCTGGAATGCAGTCAGTGCCCCGTCGTACCGAGCTCAAATCGCTCTGCACAGCGGCAATGCTGCGCAGGCAATTGAGTTGTTGGAATCAGCGCATCGGTTCGAGTCTTCCGACGGTTTTGGGCAACAATACATTCGCGGCCAGGCCTATCTAAGACTAAACAAAGGCGCGGAAGCGGCTGCCGAGTTTCAAAAGATTCTCGAGCATCGCGGCTGGTCTGTTCGAGGCGCTTTGTACCCTCTTGCACACGTCGGCCTCGCACGCGCAGCCGTGCTTGAGGGCGATACTGCAAAAGCGCGCATGGCTTATCAGAAGTTCTTTGAGCTCTGGAAAGACGCCGACGCGGACATTCCCATTTTGATTGAAGCAAAGAAAGAGTACGAGAAACTGAAGTGATAGTGAGAAACGCGCGATGAGCGTTGCGATGAAAATAGTTGCTGTGTACACTGCACTTATCGGTTACCGACGCCCGCTTGGCTCAGCAACAGAGCACTCGTCTCTAGGTTGCATCGATAAAGAACTTACAAAACGGTCTCTCGTCAGTTGCGGACTTATTGCTGACTTTTCCTAGGGAGCACGTAAATACTCTAGCGCTTAGACTTACGATAGTTAAGGCTTGCTGAC
>JBGPWL010000048.1:0-36316 GCA_041492185.1 Pyrinomonadaceae bacterium
CAAGGCAAGTTCTCAAATTACGATACCGATCTGATTCGCCCGATCGTCGATTTCACCGCCAGGCTCGCCGGTCGAAATTACGACCCAGAGACGCCGGAAGGTTTTGCCATGCGTGTGATTGCCGATCACGCGCGTGCGGCTGCTTTCTCAATCGCCGACGGCATTTTACCCGCTAACGAAGGGCGCAATTACGTGCTGCGCAAGATCATGCGGCGGGCGATCTATCAGGGGCGCCACGCGTTGGGCCTTGAAGATTTGTTCTTCTACAAAGTGACCAACTTCGTCGTCGATCAGATGGGCGAGGTCTATCCGGAACTCGAAAGCCATCGCGGGTTCATCGAGAAAATGGTGCGGTTGGAAGAAGAACGCTTTAGGACCACGCTCTTGGTAGGGCTACAAAAAGGTGATGAGATCTTCAATCACAAAGAAACTACGGATCTCATGTCTCGGTTAATTGTACAATTTGAACAACCGGACGGTCGGAGTGACTTGAGGAAGAACGCAGATTTTCAAAGTCTCTTTAAGAAGCTCGCTCCACTAAATGATACCTATGGCCTACCGCCCGACTTGATTAGAGTCGGTCTCGAGGAGCGCGGATTGAGTATTCCGCAGCCGACTTTTACCGCCTGGTTTATTCAACACATAAAGGCTCTCCAGAAATCAGATCTGCGTGGGCCGGGTACAGAGGCAAGGGTGCGAGACGCTCAATGGTCGCTGGTGGAAGAACAATTTGGCAAGACGGAATTTTTCGGATACGACCGAACTTCTTTGGATGACGCAATAGTCTTGACGGTATTTCCCGACACCGAGGGGGCTTGGGAATCAGCTACTGAGATACGGGACGGCGAAGGGTGCTATGTCATACTCGATAAGACTCCGTTTTATGCAGAGTCGGGTGGTCAGGTTGGGGATTCCGGAATCATTATTGGCCATAAAGTAAAGTTCATAGTTAGGGACACGTTTGCGACTTCTGGTGGCCTTACAATTCACAAAGCGCTTGCCGAGTGCGACGGAGTTGTTTTGACGGAGAAGTTATTTGGTACCCGTGTGGTCGCGCAGGTCGATGTCGAGAAGCGCGACGCGACGCGACGCAATCACACGGCTACGCACTTGATGCATGCGGCGCTGCGCGAGGTGCTGGGGACGCACGTCAAACAAGCCGGCTCAGTCGTTGCGCCGAGCTATCTGCGTTTCGACTTCAGTCATTATCAGCCGCTGACCGATGGTGAGATCGAAGAGATAGAACGTCTGGTGAACTATCACATCCTGCGCAACGAACCGGTGCAGACTGACGAGATGGCCGTTGAGGAAGCGATGCGTTCGGGCGCAATGGCCCTGTTTGGCGAGAAGTATGGCGAGAGGGTGCGCGTGCTTTCAATCAAAGGCACGGAAGGAATCTTCTCGAAGGAGTTGTGCGGCGGCACGCACGTGCGCGCGACTGGCGACATCGGTGTCTTCAAGATCACCAGCGACGAATCGATTGCCTCAGGCGTGCGGCGTATTCGCGCCGTCACCGGCATCGATGCTTACGAGCGTTTTCGTGAAGACGAGTTGCTGATCGATCAGGTGGCGAGTAGCTTGCGCACCTCACGCGCTGAATTGCCGGCAGTTGTCGGCAAGCTTCAGGACGAACTGAAGAAAGCGCGGCGCGAGGCAGATGAACTGCGTTTGAAGATTGCCACCGGTCCTGCCGGTTCCGATTCATCAAATGGCGACGATGCGCGCGAAGTCAACGGCGTCCGCGTGCTCACTCGTGAAGCCAGCGGTCTGGATGCCGCGGGGATGCGCCAACTCTCTGACACGCTGCTGGCTCGCATCAAGTCAGGCGTGGTGGTGGTTGGCCGCAGCAACGATGGCAAGGCTTCGCTGATCGTGCGCACGTCCGACGATCTCACAAAGAAAATCCCAGCCGGACAAGTGATTAAGGAGCTTGCGCCCATCATCGGCGGCAAAGGCGGCGGCAAACCCGACATGGCCGAAGGCGGCGGCAACCAACCAGAGAAACTCGCTGAGGCGCTGGAAGCAAGCTACAGTGTGATCGCAAAGCTCCTCACCTAGTTTGCTGTAACAGCTAATTCTTTACGGCCCGCCATTCATGCGACTATGGACAGGGTCGGATATGGAACTCGACGGTTCGTGTTTCTTCGGTTTCGTTCGCGTGATTTCGTGGATCGTCTTTCTGCGGCTAACCAACGGACGATCCACGAAGTTACACGAAAAGGCCGGAACCTACACGAACTAGCTCTAGCAATACCGAGTTCCTGATTTCTCCTGCCGGTGCATGGTCGAACTGGTGTAAAGTAGGTGTTCCGGCACGCTAGCTGTATAGATCGAGATCCACGAACTCACACGAACACAATTCAGCAAAAACAGATTGCGAGCGCGCGAGTGAAGAACTCTACATGCTCTTCTGTTTCTCAGTGAGCGCGATGCCCATCTTTTCCAGCGTGACCTTGTTGAGCGTGCCTGTGACTTTTAGTTTTTCGGCTTCCTGATACTTTTTCAAACCGGCACGTGTGTCCGCGTCAAGCTTTCCGATCTGTTCGCCGCTGTAAAAGCCGCGCTGTTTCAGAATTGCCTGGGCCTGGTTGATCTGATCTTTCGTGGCGCGAAAAATCGGCTTTCGTTTCGGAGCCGAATTCGAATTTGCATTCTTATTCTGGACCGGTGTCGTGGAGGAGTTGCTGTTCTGATCCGCAATCGCAATCGAGCATGCAAACGAAAGCGACAGTAACGTTGTGATGATTTTCTTCATTGTCGTGTCCTCATTTGTGAGACGCGCGGAACGCGCCGCTGATCAAATTTGAGAAATCAGCCTACGTAAAAGCGCAGCTATGATACTACCCATGTCAATAAGGCTAGGCCGATTTCCATGCCCTCGTATTTGACTAATTTTTTGCTACGCATCTCAAGTAGCGTGGCCCAAACCAAAGCTACGAGCCAGACGCGAAACGGCGAAACTCCTTAAAAAACGCCCCAGAAGGCGCGTTCTAAACGTTGTTGTTAAATGGCCAACGGCGTGGTATTATCTGTTCGGCTCGCTTGCCGAAGTTGGTTTCTCATTAGTTCGTCATAGCTTGCTTCACATTCTCGTTAGGCGCTCCCTGAATCTTGTCCCCGGTACACACGCAAGCCGCTAAGTCACACTAGGATTGGATTGCATGAAAAAGTTCGCATTCGTTCTTGCCTTTACGTTTGGCCTGGCGCTTCCCGCTTTCGCCCAGACATCGCCCGGTTATCGTTTCGACAATTTTGATTTCGCAAACGGCATTCGCATCGAGACGCCTCAGCAACCCGCGCGAGGTAAGCGTGCCAGGCGAACTGCGCGATTAGGTAATCAAGACAAGGCGACGAAGATAGATCAAGCGCCAAAACAGTTAACGCGTCTGACAAGCATGGCGATCGGCCGATCGCTCGATGCGTTCACTACGGGTGACGCGAACATTGATAATCTGATTGTCGAATCAAGCGCTCGCAACGGTGTCGATCCGGTTTTGGTTTACGCCATCATGCACCAGGAATCGACTTTCAAGTCGCACGCGGTCTCTCCGAAGGGCGCGCGCGGGTTGATGCAGTTGATGCCAAAGACGGCGGCACGCTACGGCGTCACGAATATTTTTAATCCGCGTCAGAACATTGAAGGCGGCGCGCGGTACCTGCGATTCCTGCTCGATCTGTTTGACGGTGATGTGGAACTCGCGCTCGCCGGGTACAACGCCGGGGAAGGCGCGGTGATGAAGTACGGCAACCGCATCCCGCCCTACAGCGAGACTCAGGAATATGTGCGACGCATCGGCCGACGATATGCGTTAATGCGCGATCCGCTTACGGCGCGAAACGCCAACAGACTAACGCGCGAGCAGCTTGCGGCAATGAGAGGCAAGGAATCGCTGCCGCTCAATATCTACGAGCAGACTGTGTACGCGATTCGTCTTCCCGATGGCAGGTTGCAGTTGGTCAGCCAATAGACGGCGCCAGTTAATGGTTTAGGAGGCGGGCTTTCATGACTGAAGGCCCGCCTTTCTTTTTTTGGTGGACTTGTTTAGGTATGATGCATCGGTAGTCAAACTCGAAATGATCCCTTAGAATCGTCAGGCCTGCGCGCTGTTGGTTTAAGGAGAATTCCGAATTGAGGTCGAACCCCATGCGTTGTTTTAACTGTGGCTCTTACGTCGCTCCCGGCGTTCGTTTCTGTTCCTCGTGTGGGTCGCCGGCAGACGATCCGGAAAGCACGCGCATTGCGCGTTCACAGCCGGTCGCTGGTCAGGGGAATGGCGAGTCTGACGCGCTCGAACACAAAGTCTTCACGGTGCGGCCGACGATGCTGTTCGTCAAAGTCGGATACGCGCTCTCCGTCATCGGCGCCATCGCCGCAGTCATCTTGCTGGCGTGGCTCGGCCTGCCGTGGTGGATTGCTTTGCCTCCGGCGCTGGCATTGCTGCTCATTCCTGCTTACTACCACATCAAACGCAACATGATTCGCTACACGGTTACGGACTCGACGATCGAGATCGATACCGGGTTGATTTCGCGCACGACGCGCAGCATTCCCTTGAGCAAGATCCAGGACGTGACAGTGTCAGCCACTATCCCTCAGCGCATCCTCGGCTTTGGCGATGTCGTCGTAGACAACGCGAGCGAAGTCGGCGGCACTACGGTGCTGAAGAACATCAACAATCCCCGCCACTACGCCGACCTGCTTTTGCGCGAACTGAGGCGCTGGCAGTAGACTTCCTCTGATGGTAATTCACCGATTCGGGAACATCCCAATGGTCGCTGGGTTCTAAGTGTCGAGTTCCCAACTAACAGCAGAGGTGTTGGATTGCGTTTGTTCGTTTTGTTAGTTCTGTTGGTGGCGGCCCTCTCGATGGTACCCGCGCCGAAGTCGCGCGCGGCTGAATCGTCGTTTGCTGCGGCCGTCAAAATCCTGCCTGGGCGAATCAAAGACTTCGTCGCAGATGGTGCAGCGCGGCCGTCAAAAGGGCTTCAAAGCGGTGATTTCAACGAAACTGGGGAAGCCACGCGTGAATACCGACCAGCGACTGGAGAACGCTTGTCCATCACCGTGGTCACTACAAACTCAGAGTCGAGTGCCTATGCGTTTCTAACGAGCTGTGTCAGTAGGTATCAGGAAGATGCAGTTGCGGCTGGGCGTGACGCGAGGATACTCCAGGGCGAGGCGATTGGAACAGCCAGCTATCGATTCGCTGACGCACTTTTCTTTTACAAAGGTCCGGTCTACGTTGTGGTAGGTCAGATGGCAAGAGGAAAGAATCCTGAGCAAGTAGTGGTCTTGGCTCACGCCTTTGCCGACCTATTGGATAAAGGTGAGGGAGAACTTCCCGCACTCGTAAAGCATCTGCCCGATTGGCCACGCGCGCAGCAAGGCCTGAGATACGCTGTGCATGCGACAACGCTCGCGCGCATAATCCCGGGTCAGCCAGTGATCGAGACGATCGGCTTCGAAGGCGGCGCTGAAGCCGTCGCCGCGAATTACGGATCATCACAACTCGTCATCGTCGAATTCAACACTCCGCAACTTGCCAGCGACAACGACCGGCGCATCATCGCGAAAATTCAAGAGCTGCGCACTCAGGGTCAATCCGTGCCGACGGCTTATCGGCGAGTCGGAAACTATTCAGTGTTTGTATTCAACGCGCCGGACGAGCAGACGGCCAATCGGTTAATCGATCAGGTCAAGTATGAACAAGTGGTCCAGTGGCTTCCCGGGAAAACAATTTCGCTGGCAGCGAGGGAAAGAGAATACGTCGAAACCACGTTAGGCGTTTTTGTATCGGTGGTTAAAGCGTCGGGATTGGCGATTGTGCTGTGTCTCGGTCTGGGTGGCTTCGTCGGCACCCTGTTGTTCCGTCGGCGGCGCGCGCGACAGTCGGCCATGGAGGCTTATTCGGATGCTGGTGGAATGCTTCGTCTGAACATCGACGAATTGACCGCTCAGACTGACCCCTCAAAACTGATCGGACCAGGTTCGTAAAACTCGAGTGCAGCACTCCAAACCTCTCAAACTCCCTCTCCCTTTGGGAGAGGGCTGGGGAGAGGGTTTGAGACGATGTGGCTAGTAAATATTTTTAGTTTTCTCCCGCACTCACGCCCTCTCCCTAACCCTCTCCCAAGGGGAGAGGGGACTTTTTCAGCATCTTGCTAGGGCAGTTTGCCCACAAGCTCGTCAATCTCTTCGCGCGTATTGTAGAGGTGAGGCGCGATGCGGAGCCGGTCGCCGCGTGGTGCGGTGATGATATTTCTTTGCTTGAGCTGTGCGTAGAGAGCCATGGGCGTCAAGCCGCCGTAATGACGAATGCAGACAATCTGCGACTTTTCGTCCGGTCGACGTGAACTCACAATCTGATAGTCTCGTTGACTCAGCCGGTCGCAAAGGTAGTCTGTTAGTTGCTCAAGGTAAGAGGCGATGCGCTCGATTCCCACTTCTGTCAGGAGCTTCAAGCTGGCTTCGAGACCGTGAATCAGCGCCGTGGGCGCGGTGCCGGTTTCCCAGGCGAGCGTGCCTCGATTCCATCTCTGGTCAAAGTTGAAATAATCCTCTGGATCGGGAACGCTGGTCCAACCGACGAGTGTCGGCTCAATTCGATCGCGGGCGCGATCAGACAAGTAAAGTATGCCGACACCTTCGGGAGTTAAGAGCCACTTGTGACCGGCGCCTGCGGCAACGTCGATCAATTCTGCTTCAACATTTGTCGGCAGCACTCCCATCGCCTGAATGACGTCGACGACGAGCAGCGCATCGTGTGCTCGGGCAGCGCGCGCCAGCCGCTCAAGGTCCGCGCGGAAACCAGATGCATATTGCACCTGACTAATTGCGAGAATGCGCGTCTTGCCATCGATGAGTCCTATCATCTCTTCAAGATCGATTCGTCCATCGCGCTCTTCACACATGCGCACTTCAACGCCATGCGACTCGCGCAAACGAAGCCAGGGATAGATATTCGAAGGAAATTCGTTGCGAAAGGTCACGAGGTTGTCGCCGGCACGCCAGCGCAGACCGTTTGCGATCGTCGAAAGACCATCTGAAGTGTTGCGCATGAACGCGATTTGCTCGGGCCGCGCGCCAATCATGTTTGCGACGAGACTTCGAGCCCGCTCCTTTGTGGCGACCCAGTTGCGATAGTTGATTGATCCGTGCTCGGCGACGTCGCGCAGTTGCGCTTGAATCGCTTCGATGGTTGTTAGCGGAGGCGGCGAGACGGCCGCATGATTCAAATAGACAGCATGCCCAGTCACGGGAAACAGCGCGCGCAGTTCATCGTTCATAGATTCTTGTGACCCTGTACTTCGACCGACAGGAATCAGCGAGGGTGAAACTCCCAAGCGTCACGGCGCAAATGGCCGACCGTAAAACTCCTTATAAAGCCAACCCAGAACACGAACTTCCGCGGTGCAGAGAGTCTCGAGCCAGCAGTTGATGAGAAATTCCGAGCGGCCGCGCTGGGTCGGGATCTTCGCGGATTCAGTTACGACTGAATGGCCGTCGCTCAGATCGAGTTGGTAGGCTGCCGAGATTTCTTCGTTGGCCTTTGATGCGGCATCGAGCGCGTTGAGAAGCTGGCTGATCCAGGAGTGCAAGTCCGGTTCAGTTGAATGTTCGGCGAGGGCCTGAATGATTCCGATCGCGAGCCTGTCTTCAGCGCGGTTAAACAGAAAGACGTCTTCGTCGGCGCGGTGGCTCTGCTCCTGTTTCCACTGAAAGACTTCTTCAACCCGCGGATGCTTGATTACGGAAACGCGCTGGTCGTAATTCAGAAACCATTCAATTACGTCAGGCACCGAATCGACATCCACGCGCCCTCGTGCGTCGCGGAGAAGAGGCGGCTGATTCAGGGCTGGCTGCTGGCCATTGCTCTTGTCGGGGGCTGACATCAAACCTTCTCCTCATTTATTAACTACCCGCTTAAGTTCAAATGACGGTCGCACCTCACCAACCAAATCGCCGCGACGATTACGGACGGGAAAACGCGCGTAGCGTGCAAGAGCACCGAGTGACTCATCACGTAAGACGCCAAGCTGTCGCAACGATTCAATCACTACGGTGGGCCGGGCACGATGATCGTCCCCGTCTTCAATCTTGAGCGCCAAGCCGAGACCGCGCGGCCACTGCGCACAGGGCAAGACGCCGACTGTATAAACACCCTCCGCGCCGATCTTGGAGATCAAACGTCCCTTTGCGGCGCGTATCATCTCCGTGTCCAATCGATCGACGGCGCCGCCGATAATTTCCGGATAAGTGATCATCGCCGAAACGATTCGCTCGCACGCCTGTCGAGTGGCGTGGTCAAATGCGGGCAACGGCGCAACCAGTCTCGCATAAGTCAAAGCCATCCCTTCGATTGTGATACCAAAAACCGGAACACCACAACCATCAATGCCGATCGCTATATCTTCCAGCGGTATTTCAGAGAATTGCGAAATTGTCTGACCGATTGCGAGTTGAACAGGATGATCTGGTTGATCGTATGTTTCGATTGGCGCGCCGAGGTGAAGTGCCAGAGCCAACATGCCGGCATGTTTGCCCGAACAGTTGTTCTGCAATACGTTGGGCTGTTCGCCACGCTCGCGCAATTGGCGGGTCACTTCAGCGCTGAACGGTTCATGCCTTCCACACTTCAGCGCGTCCGGCCCCAGCCCGATCTTTTTCAGCATCGATGTCGCGAGTTTTGTATGTATCGGCTCGCCGCTGTGCGAGGCGCAGGCGAGCGCAATTTCCTGTTCAGTGAAACCAAAATGATCGGCAGCGCCCGAGGCCACCAGCGGAATGGCCTGATGTGGCTTAGCCGACGAACGAAGATACGTCACTGTTTCAGGATCGCCGAGATATGCCGCTATTGTTCCGTCGCCATCGACAGCCACCACATGTCCGCGATGCCGCGACTCAGTAATGGAACCGCGCGTCACCTCGACCAAAAGTTCCGCAGCCGGGACGTCCTGATTCTTTTTGTTTGCAAAGGCCGCTGGCTGGTGAACCTGCATTCAACCCTCGTCAAGTGTCTTTAGGGAGCGGCTCATCTTAGCAACGTAAGCTTCCAGCCTCAACTGCAAATGAAAAAGCAGAGACTGAAAAGCAAAAGGGCAAAAGGTCGATTCCTTTTGCCCGAACAATCAGCTTCGCGTTTCCGATTTTTACCTCAGGCTCTTTTGTTTGACACGAGATCGTTTCGGACCGTAGCTGAGCACCGTCAGTTTCACGGGGCGACGGCCAAAACGTCTTGCTTCGCTGGAACTAGGTGTCCAGATATCGATCCGCCTACCGCGGACCGCGCCGCCCGTATCGGCGACTATGTACTCGCCGGTGTATTGACCGGCTTCGACCCGCACGCGCGTCCCCATAGGGAGCACCGAAGGATCGGCGGCGATCAAACCGCGGCTGACGCGCTTACCGCTGGCCGTACGCCCACTCAGGCTATAGGCCGTAGCAACATAGGTCGCGGGTTGAGTGACCGGAATCTCTGTCGAGTTGTTGCCGCTCGCAGGCAGTGAATCTTCAGTTACAATCGCGGATATCGTTCCTGACGACGAAGTCGAACCATCGTTCGGTTGAGCCCCAGACGTTCCTCTGGGCTGTTGCGCCGGTGTTTGAACTGTCTCCTGCTTCTGCTGGAAATGAGAGAGAATGGTCTCTGCTGCTGACGGTCTGGCGGCAAGAACTAGAAGACTTGTAAGAAGCGCAGCGGCAATTACGGCGCTTCCGCCAAAAATCGATTTCATCTATTCGGTTCTCCTGTCCGAGATCAATATCAATCTTTCAGCAGCGCTGCGCGCGAGCCTGTTCGGTTCCAGGACTCGACCTCCGGCTCAAGGAGTCTCGCTAAGACAGTCAGCCGAAGTTCGGGGGACTGCATCCGTGGTACGGTGCGCTGAAAGAACTAAGTCCTACAAAACAAAAACAAGCGAGCATAACTCTCGCTTGTTTCATATCCAGCTTGTTTCGTATAGGGAGGCTAACACACGATCTATTGGGTGTCTAGGCGGGAAGGCCACTACTAATCGATGCGAAAATGAGTGTGAGCCGTAAATCTAGGAATAATTAGGCTTACCAAAACAGCGCGGCAGCAGAAAAATTTATCGCCGCTTTTGGAGATCGAGAAACTTCGCTAAGATCTCGCGTCCTTCCGGATGTTCCTCGTCGAAAAGCTCCGGATGAAACTGGACGCCGACAAGCGGTTTTGAAGTATGCCGCATGGCTTGAATAGAACAGGTGGCATCTAAGGCGGTGCGCCGAAAGCCGGGCGGCAACTCTTTGACTTCTTCACAGTGTGAATGCCAGACAGTGATCGTTCGCGGCAAGTCTTGAAAAATTCCCTCGCCATCTGTGTCGACAGAAAAAAACCCGCGCACGCGCTTTGCTCCTTCATAACCCTCGCCCGGGGTGAGCCGCTCCATCAATCCTACGGGCGCGCCAAAAGCGAGAGCCATCTGTTGGTGCCCGCCACAGACACCCAGGATCGGCTGTCGCGCGTTGCGAATGACGTCAAAGATTCCCGCGAGCGATTCCGGCGTGTATAAATTCCAGGGATGACTCTGGCCACTGAGGATGATGTGCGAAGGCGAAAGCTCTCGAACGCGTTCGAGCGAAACCTGTTGGTAACCTTCAGTGACAATCTCAACGCCAGCCTGGATACGGAGCAATGCATCACGCAACTCCCGCGGGCTGGCGCCCTGGCCATCGATCGTGTTGTCGACCAGATAAATCTTCAAACTTCTGACTCCGGACTTCTATTATTTCATCCCCAGGCAATACAGCTTGCCGTTGAAGGCGCCTATGTAAATGCGGCCGTCGAAAACCGCCGGCGTCGAATTCACGTTATCACCGATCTTGATCTCCGAAAACTGTTTCCCGTCTTCGGCGGAGATCACATGCACCCAACCCGCCTTGTCGCCAAAGACCACGCGCCCGTCGACTATCGGCGAAGTTCCCCAGATCGGACCGTGCGCCTTGTAGCGCCAGATTAACTCACCTTTGTCCGCGCTCAAGCAATGCATGTAGCCGTCGCTCGCGCCGATGTAAATCTTGTTGTTATAAAAAATGGGACTGGCCCAGATGCCGATGGCCTCGCTCCCGCGGCCCGGGTGACCGCCTTGAGTCACGTAAGTCCAAACTGGCTCGCCGGTGTCCTGTCTGTAAGCCCGCACTACGCCGTCTTCCGCTGCGGTGTAAACCATCCCATTGGCAATTGCCGGCGTCGAATCCGAATCAGCGCCGATGCGCGCCTTCCAAATGATCTTGCCGTCGGCCGCATTGAAACAGAAGAGATCAAAGTTTTCGGTGCTGAGATAAACTCGGCCATCGTTGTAGGTGACGCTGCCTTCGACAGACCCCACGTTCGGGATCTTGTAAACGAGCTTTCCGTCAGCGAGCGTCAGGCAATAGAAGCTGCGATCTTCGCCGCCAAAGTAGAGCCGGTCGCCGACCACGGCAGCGGAGCCGTCAACTTCAAAACCTGTTTCATAATCCCAAATCAGGCTGCCGTCGTTCTTGTTGAGACAATAGACGTGATGGTCCAGGCCGCTGGTGATGATCCGATCGCCCACGATCGTCGGAGTCGACTTTTGACTGTCCTTCGCTTTGAATTTCCAGATCACGGCGCCGTCAGCTCGATTTATGCAGTAGGTGTTGCCATCAGCCGACGGAAAGTAGACGCGGTCGCCTTCGACGGAAGGCTGCCCCGGCCAGGAAGTGCCACCCCACGGATCTTTGTGGAGTCGGCCGCTGGTCGAACCGGTCTTGACCTCCCAAATGATTCGGAGTTGGCCGTCTGGCCACGGACCAGTGCCGTAGAAGTTGCGTTCAGGATTACCAAGCCACGTAGCAACAACGCTGGGCGTGGACTTCGTTTCAGGAACCGACTTGGCGCTTACCTCGGTTCCTTTGTTCTTGCCGCAGCTTGTGAATCCCAAAACTCCGAATGGCAGAACTACTGCGACAAGAAAGATCGGGACAAGAAGCGAATGCAATGTGGTATTTCGGGCGTCAGGAATACTCATGTTACGGTCTCTACTGGAAAGAAAGAAATAAGAAGATGCTGTCGGTCAACCAACCGGCCATTGACCGGAGTAAACGAATTCTGCGCTTCCGGTGATGACGACTTCATTGTCATCGCGCCACTGAATATCAACTTGTCCGCCGGGCGTCCGCACGTTGACCAGGCGGTCGGTCTTGCCGCCGACCATCGCAGCTACGGCCGCCGCGCATGAACACGTGCCTGACGCCGTGGTCTCGCCGACGCCTCGCTCCCAGATGCGTAGCTCGATCTGTTTGCGATCAAGCACGCGCACAAACACGACATTGGTGCGATCGGGAAACTGCTGGTGGTTTTCGATCGCGCTGCCGATGCGTCGCCAAGCGAGCGCCTCGAAATCTTCAACGAAGATACAGCAGTTGGGATTACCCATCTGCAATGCCGTCACGCTGAACGATTGACCGTCGACGGCGAGCGGATAATTCATAACGCGTTCAAGCGGCTCGTCGGTCTTCATTGGGATTGATGCGCTGTTGAATTGCGGCTGACCCAACTCGGAATCGAAAAGATATTTTCCCTCGCCGAAGCGCTCGCGCAGTAAATATCGTTTCACGCCAGAGCGCGTGTTCAAGCGCAACTCGTTCGCGCTCCAGAGGTCGCGATAAAAGAGATACGCCGCGGCGCAACGCGTGCCGTTGCCTGAGAGTCCAGCCTCGCTGCCATCGGGATTGAAAATGCGCACGTGAAAATCCGCGTGCTCGTCTTCCGATTGACTAACGACCGCGATGCCATCAGCGCCGGCGCCGTAATGGCGTTTGCAGATCGTTCGCGCGAACTCGCCGAGATCGGAAACCTCCGCGAGTTGCTCAGACTCAATCACGATGTAGTCGTTGCCGTAGCCGTGAAACTTGGTGAACTGCACTGGCATTTCTTTAGTCGGCGGCCTGGGCTCGCGGCTGCGAGAACAGCTTCTCGAATTTCGTAGTCAAAGCCGGCTTGATGTTCAGCAAGCGTTCGTAAACTGTCAATTGTCCGCGATGATACATCTCATGCGAAGCACCGAAGCGCAGAAAATCGAGCTTGGTCATTTCCTTGCCATCAAAGCGCTTGATCGAGTCGTTGAGCTTATCTGCGTTCGCGCGAATAGTCGCTACCGCCGTGTCCATGCTGCTGCGCATCAGCGCCAACAGGCCATCCTTGTCTGTCGTCGCTGCGACCTCGGGCGCATATTCTTTGATGTGATCCGCGAATGATTGCCGCAGCAGGTTCGGTTCGGCCCGCAAAGCTTCGCCAATGAGCACGGCTTGAGTCTCGATGATATGTTGCACGATCTCCGCGACACTGCGCGTCTCCGGCGTCGCGCGAAATGAAAACTGATCGGCGGGCACCTGACCAGCCTCCTCAATGAATCCGTTTCTTACCTCTGTCCAGCTACCGATAAGACTTTCGACTGACATAAAGATCCTCCTTTTATTTGAAATGACCCGTAATGATATATCGCAGACACCCCCAATCTTGCATGACAAAAAGCCCGAGCCCGCGCGATGTGTCTTTGCGGCGATTCAGCTTGCAGGCGATCAACGCGCCAAGCCCGCCGGATAGCGTCCAGAGACGATCAATGTCTCTCGCTCAAGCAAGCGCGCCGCCCTATTCAAGCGCAGCAGGTCAACAGTCACACGCCCAGTCGCGCTCAATGCTGCTATTCGCGCTCCTTCCAAGGCGAAATGCTCACGCCATTGCTGCGTGCGGGGATTGAAGAGCGAAACAATTTCTCCCGAGATCTGATCAATTGCTGCAAAATCAGTTCCTTTGAACCAGTTACACTCCGTACAGGCATATGCGAGATTCTCGCTCACCGTTTGTCCGCCGTGCTTGATGGGAAGGATGTGATCAACCTGGTGTGGATCCGGAGAATCATCCTCATTCAGCAAGCAATACTCGCAACATTCGCGTGCTCGTTCGACTACTAGCCGACGCAGCGCTTGAGAGATGTATTGGCGAGGCATCGCTCAGAGACTAACGCGTTGTTTCGGACTCGCTGAGTACGCGGCGGGCGCTTGCCTTCAACAAGGTCATCACATGTCGGTATTCAAGATACTGGTCCATTTCGGCTTTTTCTTCCGGTGTCAACTCCGCTTCCCGATTCTTATCGAGCAAATCTTCCAGCTGTTCCTGAGCCGACTCAGAAAGCTTGAAGTCAATGATCTGTGCCGCGGTAGGAGCTGAGGCCAGAAAGTCAATAATCTCCTGATGAATAAGTCTCCCCGCTGACTCGCTGCTCGAAGGCTCTAACCGCTTCGCCAGCTTAGCTTCTATCGCCTCACGAACAAACTCAGGCAAATTAGCCCCGTCAATTTTCAGTCGCTCAGCCAGTTCATCAGGAACTTCAAGTGTAATGGTAGTCATCGATTTGGACCTTTGAGTAATTCTATCATTTCCCCCGGTCAAAGAAACGTCACGTCGCAAGTCTACTAAAGAAGCTTGACTTGATTGCTATGGCTTGTGCATAGTTTTGACTCATGTATAAAGGATGGTATCGCTTCTATATATCCGTAGAAAAGGCCGGTCGCTCTGGGTTATTGGTGAGGCAAATCTTCGCGAAGACCGCAGAGAACGCAGTTGCGAGCGTAAAAGAACAATTTCCAGAAGATTGGCACGTACCGATGATGGGAGTCTGCGGACCACTACTAGAACGGCTGAAACCGCACGAATTGGGTTGGCAACCTAAGGATGGAGCCGTTTGACATGAATAAAAATACAGAAGCCATCAAGGGCTATAGTCCCGTTGGCGCGATCCTTGGAAGTGCGGACGGTATCGTCCGATTAGCTGGGGCGGAATTAAGTTCCAGCAAGGAGGCCAAGCCAAAACGTCGTGCCATCAGGCTGATTGACAAGGCTCGATCGCGCGCGCGACGACGGGGTCTTGAGTTTCACCTCACCAAAGACTGGGTTCTTGGCGGACTCACTCGAGGTACATGTGCCGTAACTGGAATTCCTTTCGATTTAGAGAATGGTCACGGTTCGGGCAAACACAACAAATTCGCGCCGACGATTGACCGAATTGATCCTAGCAAAGGATACACGGCAGATAATTGCCAGTTAGTCATCTACCAGTACAACGTTGTGAAAGGTCGATGGGAGCACGATGACGTAATGGTTATGGCTCGGGCGTTAGTAGTTCGTGAATCGAATCGCCAAGCCTGCTGACCAAGGACCGCCTCTAATTTGAATAGCTGACGGGGAATGCGCCATAACCACGTTGCCACGAGAAGTCCTTCAACTCCGGAAAAACATCGTGCATCCTGCCGCTCGCATTTGCCTTGAGTTCGCGCAAAACATCTGACAAAGCGTTATCCGGATTCCAGCTACCGATAAACCTCTCGACCGACATATGTTCTCCTTACTAATTGTGGAATCATCGTTTTCTCATCTCGACTTCCCAGCGAAAGACGCCAGCAGCACCGCAATCGGATCGATGCAGACAGTGCGCGGCTCAGCGCCCGCGGGATAATTGTTCACCATGATCGAAAAGACCAAATGTTCACCGGCTGCGGTTGTGACGTAGCCCGAAAGACTGGCGGCCGAACTAAGCGATCCGGTTTTTGCGCGAACATTGTTTTCGGCTACTGTGCCCCGAAAACGAGTTCGCAGCGTGCCGTCAACACCGGCAATCGGCAAAGCCTCGCGCAGCGTGTTCGCGTATTTGTGCTTGCTCATGTACGTAAGCAATTGGACTGTGGCTTCGGCCGTCACCATGTCGTTGCGCGAGAGGCCTGAACCGTCGGACAGCACGAGCGCCGCCGCATCAATTCCAACTTCTTTCAAAAAAGCCTTGACGACCTCAACACCCGAGTCTTCATCGGTGCGCGGCGCGCTGGGTGGCGTCACAACCGGTTTCACAACCTTCCCAAGCGTGCGCAGAATCAGTTCAGTGTAAAGATTCTGGCTGGGTTTCAGCGTCTGCGCGGCGACGACGCTCAACGGCGGTGATTGCATGTTCGCGATCTCGATGAATGAAGAGACGCTTGATGGATTGTGGGCACCGTTTGCCGTCATCGTGAGGGTAGTTCCCGCTGTCAGCATTGACCGGCTGACTTCGCCGGCCGTGCGCGACTGTCCGGTAACCACCACGCCACGTTGCGCCAGCGCTGCGCGCAACAGAGAGACGAACAGCAATGCCGGATGAGAGATACCGACACCGCCGGTGTAGCCGCGATCGTCCAACGGAATAGATCCGCCAACCTCGAGCGTGTTTTCGCCGAGGCCGCGGTGCACCGACAAATCTCTCTTGCTGCCCTTCGCGCTGGTCGTTACTCGGTTCACGATTGTTAACAAAGGATCAGGCGGTCCGGTTGTCACTGTAGCGGGCGCGCCGACCGAAGGCCCGGGTTTGACGAAGAGATCCAGGGCGTTGTCGTTCACCGTGAGCGCGCTCACTTCCGCGCCGTACCACCATTGCAGATCTTCCCACTCCCAACCTGAACCATACTGCGGGCCCGTGAAATAACTTTCATCGCCGACCAGATCGCCATCGACTCGTTTTACTCCCGCCGCGACAATGCGCACGGCCAACTCGTCAATTGCTTTGAAGTAATCGCCGTTGTTGAAGCGCGCCGCGATTGAAGGATCGCCGCGGCCATAGATTGTGAGATCACCGTGGATGACACCTTCCGCATCCGGTTTCGCCGCGGCATAAACGGAAGTCGTAAAGCGAAAGTCCGGAGTCAATCGATCCAACGCCGTAGCCACCGTGTAAAGTTTCATGTTTGAGGCAGGCCGCAGTAGCTTGTGCGCGTTCTCCTGAAACAACACGCGACCTGAATCAAGCGAGACGACCTTGATGCCTATCGTCGCGGAGGCGAGTTCCGGCCTACGCAAAATTTCCGTTATCCGAGCCTGCAGCTCTTTGAGCTTCTTTGTCGGTGTCGCAATGCGCGCCGGAGTCGGTGTGGCTGTCGGCTTAGTTGTGGACCGCGGACTCGGAACCGGAGTGGGAGTCGGACTCGGACTCGGAGAAGCAGCGATCGTTCGCCCACGTTGTGGATACTGGCGCGCGGCAATGACCGACACGCTGGAGATACCCAGGACAAGAAGTAAGAGAATTGAGAGTAGACGTTCGTTCATCATGATGCTTTGATAACCGCGGCTCCGCATTGACTTGCGGCTTTGCCGTGGCGCGAGATCTGTCAATCAGCTTCGGCTGCAGAGCGTTGCTTTCTGGGTTTGTCGCCTACCGTGAGCCCGTGCATCAACTCCGCAAACCGAGGATCGTCGCGCAGCGCGGCCCAATTTGGATCGTGCTCGAAGCATGGCCGGTTCTCATTACCCAAAGCAATCGCACGCTCCAGCCATTCGAATGCATCATTGTGCAAACCCTCAAGCGCGTAAACCGAAGCGACCGAGTAAGCAATGTCCGCATCGACTTCAGCGTTCCTCTTCACTGCATCGGTCAACTGGGCCAGCGCGTCGTCGTGCTTGCCCTGCGCGCTCAGACACATTGCGAGAAACGGCCGGATGCCGTGCATGTTCGGGTGACGCTGCACCACTTGTTGCATTTGCGCGGCGGCCTCGCCCGTGTGACCGGTGTAATAAAGCGCCAGCGCGCGAAATGTTCTGACCAATGGATTGTCCGGCTCGCCGGCCTTATCCAGTTCGCGCACCGTGTCGTCAAAGCGGCCCATGTACATGTAGATGAGCGCGCGGTTGAAACTCGCCACGACGTGCGCCGCCGGATCAAGACGCACCAGACGATCGAAACTGTGCAACGCTCGCTTGTATTCACCATCCAGACGGTGCAGCGTCGCTTTCACAAAATAGACGACGGCTTCGTTGGGCGCCTCGCGTCGCATGCGCGCCACTTCTTCGCGCGCTTTCTGTTTTTCTCCCCGCCACAGCAAAACGAAAACCATCAACATGCGCGCCTCGACAATCTGTGGGTCGATGGCCAGCGCTTTGTTGAATGCCGCTTCGGCCCGTTCGTAATCTTCAGCGCCACCGTAACCTTTGAAGACGCGATTGACATAAGCGGCGCCGAGACCGTCATGGGCCAGCGCGAAATTGGGATCGAGCTGAATCGCGCGCTGAAAGTGTTCGATCGCCGCGTCGCAGTCGTCAGGCGCAATCGTGCGAAAGATAAAGCGCGCAAAACGATCGCGGCCGCGCAGATATTCTTCGTAAGCAGCGGCGCTCTGCGTGGCGGGTTTTGCAATGCCCACTTGTTCAGCGGGACTGAGTTCGAGTCTTAGGCCTTCGACGATGCGCTGCGCGATCGTGTCCTGAATGGCGATGATGTCTGCTGAGTCGGTATCGATGCGATCGCTCCAAAGTATTTCTCCGGAAGCTACGTCGAGCAGTTGCGCTGTCACGCGGAAGCGCTCGCCCGCATGAATGAAGCCCGCTGCGAGCACCGCATTAACGTTCAAGTCGCGTCCGACTTCGTGCGGATCGACCTGCTGGCCCTGATACTTCGCAATCACCGAAGAAGGGCGGACCACGAGCGATCGCACGCGGGCCAGCTCAGTGATCACCGCGTCGGCGAGTGAAAACTCGTAAAAGCTTGAAGCTGGATCGTTGCTGATATTCCTGAACGGCAGAATCGCGAGACTCTTTTTCTCCTGATCGGTGAGCGTGGTGAACGACGTCTCGTCAATGCCCTTTGTGGGGGTCATCATCGACGGCGAAGACGTGTGCGGTCCTGACTTTCCTGCTCTTCGCAGCCAACGCATGGCGCGAGAAACCGGGCTGGCGCCGGCAACGTGACGCGGAGGCTCCGGAGCGGTCGTCTCCAATGGCCCCCCGCCACTTTCCGCCGCAGTGATTTCCTGCAAAACGGTACGCATTTCGTCGCGCAGCTCTTCCATCTTCTGGTGACGATCACGCGGGTCCTTGGCCATCGCGCGATCGAGAATTGACTGCAAACGCGCCGGCAGTGGATCCTTGCGCATCTCAGCCAACGATTTGGGCGTATCGTAAAGAACAGCGTGCCGCACGTCGATGGTGCTCTTGCCGCGAAACGGCCACGTGCCGGTGATCATTTCGTAGAGCAAAACGCCCGTCGAGAAAATATCCGCGCGCTTGTCTACGCGATCCCCGCGCGCTTGTTCGGGCGCCGCGTAAGTGGCCGTGCCATAAGGCACGCCAACTTCGGTCAACTCCGTGCGATGAATTCCCGCCGCCGTCGCCTCCGCTTCGTCCAACAGTTTCGCGAGACCAAAGTCGAGCACCTTCACCTGACCCGAAGGCATCACCATCACATTGCCGGACTTGATGTCGCGATGAATGATGCCGCGTGCGTGCGCGACGGAGAGCGCATCCGCAACTTGAATCGCAATCAGCAGCGCGCTTTTCAATTCGAGCGGTCGACCGCCGACCAATTGCCTTACATTCTTCCCCTCGACGTACTGCATCGCGATGAAATGGACGCCGTCGATTACATCCATGTCAAAGATCGTGCAGATGTTCGGATGGTCTAATGAAGAAGCAAGGCGCGCTTCGCGTTCAAAGCGTTTCAGGTTTGCCTCTTTGGCAGTCAGCTCCGGCGGCAAGACTTTGATGACGACCGTGCGGCCGAGTTTCGTGTCCGTCGCTTTGTAGACTGTGCCCTGCCCGCCGACGCCGAGTTTTTCCAGGATGCGATAGTGATGCAGCGTTTTGCCGATCATATTTTGTACCGCAAGCTGCCAGCTTGCTCGAGGTAAGCAGGCTGGCAGCCTGCTTTACACAAACGATGCCAGCAATTCCTCGGCGCTGGCGGTGGCGGTGCCTACTTTCGCGACGACGATGCCCGCCCCGTGATTCGCCAGCGTCGCGGCTTCCAACATGGACGCTCCGGCGGCCAGCGCGGCGGCGAGCGTGGCAATGACCGTATCGCCCGCGCCGGTCACGTCGTAAACTTCGCGCGCTACCGTCTCGACAAAAACCGGATCGTTATCCCGCTCCAGCAGCATCATGCCGCGATCGCCGCGCGTGATGAGCACCGCATCACAATTGAGTTGCGAGCGGATCAACTTTCCCGCCTGATGCAGGCGATCATCAGAAGCATCATCCGGATCGGCAAACCCACCCGCTAACGCAGGTAGTACTGACAGGTTCGCCATGCGCAGCGCCTCGTGATGATTCGGGGTCACCAGCGTCGCGGGCTGGTACGAAGCAAAGTTACGCAGCTTTGGATCGATAAGCACCGGCGCGCGCTCGTATGCGAGTGGCAGAATTTCGGCGAGCACGCGTGGCGTGACCACGCCTTTGTCGTAATCTGAAACAACGAAAGCGTCGGCGTCTTTAAGTGCATCTTTGAGCGCATCGATGATCCGGTTCTCCGTCTGCTCGTCGATTGGCGTGCGGCGTTCACGATCGGCGCGCACGACGAGTTGATTGTGCGCGATGATGCGCGTCTTGATCGTGGACGGACGGCTTTCATCAACAACGAGGTAATCGTCCGACTGCCGCGAGTTGGTTTCGCGCACGCAGGCGCGCAAACGTTCACCGGCAGAATCATTTCCAATCACACCGACGACGCAGGCGTGCGCGCCCAGCGCGACGAGATTCGCCAGCACGTTTGCGGCGCCGCCAAGATGCATGGACTCGCGCCGGATATCAACCACCGGCACCGGCGCTTCCGGCGAGATGCGCGTCACGTCGCCCCAGACAAACTCGTCGAGCATCACGTCGCCGAGCACGACAATCTTGCGATCGCGGATCGTTTCGATCATCTCGGTAGCGCGTTGTCTCGATGGTTGTGTCACGATTCTTAGCGCGGCTCTGCCGCCTGATGTGCGGAAAGGCTCTGCCTTTCCGTAGACATCTTGTTCAAAGTTGAGGCTGTGCCTCAGCCGTTCTTCGAGGCGCAGCCTCGCAATATTCAAAAGAAAACTCTTCGGAAAGGCGGAGCCTTTCCGCACATCGGGCGGCAAAGCCGCGGAATCCAGGAACGTCAAACGGACTCTCTCAACACCCGCTCAATCGCCGCCGTCACTCTTTCAACCGGCACGCGCAGGATGCACTCCGGCTCCGGAAACTTCTCACAGAAATAACCATGACACGGCTGGCAGGGCATCTCTTCGAGCACGACTTCCGCCGGCGCGGTTGACCACGGCCGCCAATGGTTAACATTTGACGAACCGAAAATGACCACCGCAGGCGTGCCCACCGCGGCGGCGATGTGCGCGATGCCGCTGTCGTTGCCAATAAACAAACGCGCGCGCGCCGCCAGTGCCGTGACTTCCTGCAACGAGAGATCCGTCAGCGCCACAACCGGCGTCGACGAACTATTTTGCATTTCTGCCACAAGCTGCGCTTCCGCGGGCCCGGCCAGCGCCACTGAAGCCAGCTGACGCGATTTGAGATGCTCCGCCACCTGCGCAAACTTCTTCGTGGCCCATTGCTTCGTAGCAAACGACGTCCCCGGATGAATTAGTGCGAATGGAATATCAGGCAATCCCGCGGCGCGCAGCTTTGCAGTCACAGACGCTGTCGCTTCCTGGGTAACTGCCAAATGCGTCGGCGGACCATCCGTTACCGGCACGCCGGTCCAGCCGATGAGCGACAGTTGCTGCTCGACTGAGTGCGCTTTGTCTTTGCCCCAAAGCAGCAAAGAAGACGGCGCCAGATGATTGTGCAATTGCTTGTACTGATAATGAGCAAAACCGACGCGATGTTTGGCGCCCGTCGCGCGCGTCAAAAACGTTGCGGTCGTGCCGCCGTGGAGATTGTAAACAACATCGTAACGCGAGGCCCTTAACTGGAGCGCGATGCTGGAGCGCGACGCCGTGCCGCGTTTCATCGCGATGACGTTATTGACATGCTCGAAACCATCGAGCACGGGCGCGACCCAATCCTCTAAAAGAATGTCGATCTGGACACCGGGAAGAAATCGCCGCAACGCGAAAAGTGATGGCGTCGTCAGTACCGTGTCGCCAATAGAGCGCAAGCGAATCACCAGCACGCGGCGCACAGTCTCCCAGTCCCAGCGCGCGGGACCGAGCGGCTGCGGCTCCGCTTCATTGCGCAGCGTGCGCATGGCCACACCACGCATCTGTGGCGACGACTCAACTATTTCGCGCAGGCTCTTCATCTTCACCCACTGCTTTATCTTCTATTGCCGCTTCGTCAATCAGCATCACGGGAATGTCGTCGCGAATTGGATAGACACGATGGCATTCAACGCATTTCAAACCACTGCCGTCGGGCTTCAATTCAACCTTTGCTTTACACGCGGGGCACGCAAGTATTTCCAACAAATCTTGACTGATGGCCATTGAGTTTAGGACCTTTCAAGCGAAGCTTTTCGGGAAGATGAAAGCTTATCACAGGAATGTCAGGAGCAGGCAGCAGGCGGCAGGAGCAGGCAACACGAAAAAGAGGTTTATTCTCGTCTGCTTCCTGCCTACTGCCTCCTGCTTGCTGTCATTCGTATTCCATGTTTCGGTCTGAGCGTAATGACCGGTCGCAAGGCGACGGGCTGATTTGGAACGAGACGCATCTGCCATTGCTGCACGAGCGTCGCGATTAAAAGAATGCCTTCCATCCAGGCGAAACTCTCGCCGATGCAGCGTCGCGGGCCGCCGCCAAATGGAAAGTAAGAAAACTGTGGTCGCGATTCGCGCGCTGCCGGAGTCCATCGTTCGGGATCGAATCTCAAGGGATCGGGAAAGTAGCGCGCCTCACGATGCATCACGTACTGGCTCATCAGCACGAGCGATCGTTTTGGAACTGAATAGCCGCCGATTTCACAGTCGTTGAGTGCCATGCGGCCGATGGCCCATGCGGGGGGATAAAGACGCATCGACTCCGCGAGCACCATCTCCGTGTAGCGCAAGCTTGCCACATCATCGGCGGTTGGCAGACGCCCGCCCAGGACTTCATCGATCTCGACGTGCAGCTTTGCTTCGACTTCCGGGTTCTGCGAAAGCAAATACCAGGTCCACGTCAACGCGTTCGCGGTTGTTTCATGACCGGCTAAGAAGATCGTCATCGCTTCATCGCGCAATTGAGCGTCTGTCATCCGGCCGCCGTCGCCTTCTTCATCCTGCGCCAGCAGAAGCATTGACAACAGATCGCCCCGATCTTTGCCGCTGCGCCGGCGTTCTTCAATCAAGCGATAGATGATTGCGTCAAGTTTGGCTTTGGCGGTGTCGAAACGGCGCAACTGCGGCAGCGGCAATTTCTGCAACAGTTCAAAAAAGGGAATCGTGATGGTATTGAAGAGATCCATCACGACGCTCATCGCTTCGCCGACTTCCTTTGAATCCGATTCAACATCGGCGTCAAACAAAGTCTTACCGACAATCGCGAGCGTTAGCCGCATCATCTCTTCCGAAACATCGAGCGTCGCGCCGTCGCGCCAGCGTTCGCGCATCCGCGCGGCATAGTCAGTCATCACGGCCGCGTACGAAGCGATGCGCGCGCGATGAAAGGCCGGCTGGGCCAGTCGTCGCTGACGGCGATGAAACTCGCCTTCGCTGGTCAAGAGTCCCTCGCCAAGCAAACGCTTCGCGCGTTGCAGCGCCAGCCCTTTCATGAAGTTCTCGTTGTTGGTAACCAGAACGTCTTTGATCAAGTCGGGATGGTTTAAGAAGAAAGCTTCCTGCGGGCCGAGTTTGAAGTAGGAAATATCACCGTATTGCTGGGCGAGATTCTGAAAGAAAGGCAGCGGTCCGCGCCGGTACGCCAGCAGCCCGGAAAGCGGAAACTTGCGTCGCGGACCCGGCGGACGGCCGATCATCGTTGTCTTTGTTTGCTCTTGTACGCGCATTTTTTATGAAGTGATTTGAAACGAAATTAACCCGGGCGTCAAACGAATCGTGGGAGCATCGTACGTCGAAGTGAGTAACCCACGACACTGTTTTGCTGGTACTAGCTCAAGTTTGGAAGCAGATGTCCGACAAACTTCAGTTTGTCGCTCAAACACGACAAGCTAAAGCTTATCGGAAACCAAACTGAACCAGTAGCCATGTTTGCTGCTTCTTTTGACTTTTATCCTTTGTGTAATAGAGTTAGGCCGACCCGGGGTTTGTGCGATGGGTAAAGGACGAGTATGGCACTCACTGCCGGAACGCTGCTTGGTCGCTACGAGATCCGCCGCCCCCTAGGCTCGGGCGGGATGGGTGAAGTTTATCTCGCGGAAGATACTCAGCTGCGACGCACTGTCGCTCTAAAAATCCTGCCCGCTGATCTAACGGCGGACCAGCAACGCCTGCACCGCTTCGCCCAGGAGGCGCGCACCGCGTCGGCCCTGAATCATCCCAACATTCTTACGATTCACGAAATTCAGCTCGAAGGCCCGCACCCTTTCATTGTCACGGAATACATTGAGGGCATGACGCTGCGCGACTATATGATCAGCAAGCAGATGAGCTTCGGCCAGGCGCTCAGCTTCACGGTGCAAACGGCGAGCGCGCTGGTCGCTGCCCACAAAGCCGGCGTGGTCCACCGGGACATCAAGCCAGAGAACATCATGATCAGGCATGATGGCTACATTAAGGTCCTCGATTTCGGCTTGGCCAAAATGACGATGCGACCGGACACGACACCGGAAGCTGTCACGCTGCTTAACACCGAGCCTGGTTTCATTCTGGGGACGGCGCGTCACATGTCGCCCGAACAAGCGCGCGGCCTGGAGCTTGACGAGCGGACGGACATATTCAGTCTCGGCACGGTGCTCTATGAAATGATCACAGGCCGTGCGCCGTTCGAAGGCCCAACGAACTCTGACGTTATCGCCTCAATCCTCAGAGAAGATCCGCCGCCGGTGGGACAATTCGCGCCTGAAGCTCCCGCCGAGCTGCAGCGGATCGTCAACCGCGCCCTGGCGAAAGATCGCGAGGACCGATATCAAACCGTCAAGGATCTATCCACGGATCTAACGAACCTCAAACACGAGTTGGAATTTGAAGCGCACCTTGGCACCTCTTCTCCCGTCTATCTTGCAAGATTGATTGGCCTCCAACGTGAGCTGGAAGCTGAAGAGCAGTTTAGCCGTAGCGGACGATTGAAGGCGGACACCGAATCCGTCTCGGGTACGAGCACGGCGGCGGTGCCGACGATTACCGCGAAGGAGCCAGACGCAAGCACGGCCGGGCATTCCCGCTATCGAGGCCGACAATGGCGGCTAGGTCTGGCAGGCGCGTTTATTTTGGCGCTGGCTGGGATTGCCAGCATCGCATACGTCTACTTGAAGCCGCCGCGTCAGGCGATCGATTCCGTTGCTGTCCTGCCCTTCGAAAATGTTGGCGGTGATGCAAACACGGAATATCTCAGCGATGGCCTCACGGAGAGTCTCATCAACAGCCTTTCACACATACCGAATCTTAAAGTAATCGCGCGCAGTTCGGTCTTTCGTTATAAAGGCAAACACGTGGACCCGCAAACGGTCGGGCGGGAGTTGAAAGTGCGCGCCGTGCTGACCGGTAAAGTGGTCCGAGTCGGCGACAGGCTGATTATCCAGACGGATCTCGTCGACGTTTCGGATCAAACCCAGCTCTGGGGAGAGAAGTACAATCGAAAAGTCTCCGACATTCTCGCCGTCGAGGACGAGATCTCCAGCGAGATATCCGACAAGCTGCGCTTGACCTTGTCGGGAGATCAGAAAAAGCAACTCGTCAAGCGTTATACGGAAAACGCTGACGCCTATCAGCTTTACTGGAAGGGCCGGTACCACTGGAACAAGCGAACTCCGGAAGACCTCAAAGAAGCAATCAGAAATTTCCAGCAGGCAATCAATCTTGATCAGGGCTACGCGCTGGCTTACACGGGCCTCGCGGACTGCTACGTGCTTGGCAGCGTTTTGCAGATGCCGCCGAAAGAAGCGATGTCGATTGCCCAGGACACGACCAAGAAGGCGCTCGCGCTTGACGACAATCTCGCCGAAGCGCACACGTCGTCCGCGAAAATCAAACTATCTTTTGAGTGGGACTGGCCCGGCGCCGAGAGCGAATTCAAACGCGCGATTGAACTCAATCGCGGCTATGCGACCGCGCATCAGTGGTACGGCGTGTATCTTTCGGAGATGGGCCGGCACGACGAATCGATGAGGGAGCGCAAGCTCGCGCAGGAGCTTGATCCGCTTTCGCTGTCGATCAGCACGGGACTGGGCCGGGCGTTCTTCTGGGCCCGTCGTTTCGACGAAGCAATAAACCAACTGCAGAAAACGCTCGAGCAGGACCCGAAGTATCCGGACACTCACTGGAGTCTGGGGCTCGCCTACGAACAGAAGAAGATGTATGCCGAAGCGATCGCCGCATTTCAAAAGGCCGTCGAGTATTCGAAGACCGCGGAGCTTGCCGAGGGTAAGCCGGAGATGCAGGCAGCGCTCGGACACGCGCTCGCCCTGGCAGGCAGGCAAGCCGAGGCGTTGAAGATCATCGCCGATTTGACTGGAGCCGCCGACAAGCAGCGGTTCATCTCTCCCTATTCTATTGCGTTGGTCTATATTGGCCTCGGAGACAAGCCGCACGCGTTTGAATGGCTCGACCGGGCGTTTCAGGAACGGGACGAATCGTTCATTCACCTCCGCGTTGACCCTCGCCTGGACGATCTGCGCGCGGACCCGCAATTTGTCGAGCGGCTGCGGCGGATTCATCTCGATTAGTCAGCCGCAAAGTGGTAGAGTGGGCGCTTCACAAGCGGGTAAACGCACGCAACTGATAATTGACCTCGATCTCGTCACTGATAGCCCAGGCGATCCAAATAATTTGAATGCGTTTCCTGTCAGACTGTATTGGCCTTAAGCTCGTTATCGCTCTTCTGTGCTTGCTGATCTTCGCCGAGAGAATCTCAGCGCAGGAGTTTCGCGGCACCATCGCGGGCCGCGTAAGCGACGTTAATGGCGCGCTGGTGCCCGGCGCGCAAGTCAAGTTCACAAATCCCGCTACCAACATTCCAACCGAGACGAAGACTGACGAGGCGGGAAATTATTCTCTGCTGTACGTGCCCGCGGGCCAGTACAAAGTGTCAGTCGAAGCGAAAGGGTTCAAGACGCTGGTGCTGAGCCAGCCGGTCGAAGTGCGTGTCGGTGACAAGCTGGCGCTCAACTTTGTTCTGGAAGTCGGCGAAGTCAGCGAGTCGGTTACGGTCGCGACAGAAGCGCCGTTGCTCGAAGCTGCTAGCGCTACGGCGGGCCAGGTTGTTGACCGAAGGCGCATCTCGGAGCTGCCGCTCTCGGACGGCAACCCGTTTGTGCTTTCTCGTCTCGCGCCGGGAGTAACTTACACGGGCGATCTGAAATTCTCGCGTCTCTTCGATAATCTCGGAACGTCTTCAGTAGTCGCGAACGGCGCGCCCGGAGGCAACGAGTTCTCGCTCGACGGTTCGCCCAACACTGAAGGCCGCGAACCGCGCGTCGCTTATGTGCCGCCGGCAGACGCGGTGCAGGAATTCAAAGTTGTGACCGCCGGCTTTGACGCGCAACAGGGTCATGCAGCCGGAGCAAACATCGACGTAACGCTTCGCAGCGGCGGCAACAAACTTCATGGCTCGATCTATGAATTCGTGCGCAACGACGTGCTTTCGGCCAACGATTTCTTTCTTAATCGGGCCGGTCAGGCGCGCGCGGCGCTGCACTACAATCGCTATGGCGGCACCGTTGGTGGTCCAATCATCCTGCCGCGTTTTGGTGAAGGCGGGCGCGCGATCTTGAATGGCCGCAACCGCGCTTTCTTTTTCTTTTCATTCGAAGGTCTCAAAGACGCTTTTCCCGAGCCGGGACTGTTTACAGTGCCAACGCTTGCCGAGCGTAGGGGAGACTTCTCCGCGCTGTTGCCGCTCGGCATACTGATCTACGATCCAGCAACGGCGCAGCGCGTTGGCAGCCGGATTCAGCGCACGCCATTTACGAATAACATTATCCCGCCGCTTCGTTTCAGCCAGATCGCCCTGAATTATCTCGCGTTTTTTCCCTTTCCAAACCAGCCGGCGACAGATGCGCAGGGACGAAACAACTTTATTAGCCCCAGCCCGCGTAGCGACACATTTGATTCAGAATCAGTGCGCATTGATTACAACGGCGCGAAGCACAATTCCTTTTTCCACTACACGCGCAACAATCGACAAGAGGACCGAGGAAACTGGACGGGCGTCGTGGGGGGCATTCATCCTACGGGCACATTTCTCTTTCGCAAAAATAATGGCGCTACTTATGACGACATCTACACTGCGTCACCGACGCTCGTGTTCAATTTTCGCATCGGGTTTATTCGTTTCAGCTCGCCGACGTTGCGAGAAAGCGAGGGCGAATTCAATCCCGCTTCGCTCGGCTTCTCGGCGCCCACGGTCTCTTTCTTCGGTGGCGCTTCATACCTGCCGTTGTTTCAAATAGATCAGTTCTCTCCTGTAGGTGACACGCTCGGCAGCGCCTTTACGCACACGATCTATTCGCTGCAGCCGACCGTAACCAGACTTCATGGCCGCCACACGTTTCGAGCGGGCTACGACTTCCGCGCGTACCGCGAGAACGCCTCTGGTCCCGGACATGCCGCCGGCAGATACGACTTCCGTTCAGATTTCACCCGCGGACCTTTTGATAATTCGGCGGCCGCGTCCATCGGACAAGAGCTGGCCGCGTTCCTGCTGGGCCAACCAACGGGCGGGCTGATCGATCGCAACGCGGCGCGCTCGAATCAAACGCTCTATCAAGCCCTCTTCTTGCAGGACGATTGGCGCGCGACGAACAAGCTGACGCTGAATCTGGGCCTGCGATACGAGTACGAAGGGGCGCCGACCGAACGCTTCAATCGAAATATTCGCGGCTTCGATGATTCATCGCCGAGTCCGATAGAAACCTTAGCGCGAGCAGCGTACGCAGCCAATCCGATTCCGGAAGTCTCGCCCGCGAATTTTCGCGTGCGCGGCGGACTGCTTTTCACCAGCGCCGAGCATCGCGGCTTCTGGAAAGCCGATCGTACCAATTTCCAACCACGACTCGGCTTTGCGTATCAGATCAATGGCGTGACTGTAGTGCGCGGCGGCTGGGCCATCTACAGCGTTCCTTTTTTCATTGACGGCGTGCAGCAGAGCGGCTTTTCACAATCGACGAACCTCGTACCCACGCTCGACAACGGATTGACCTTTCGCGCAAATCTCTTTGAGCCGTTTCCCGATGGTGTCGCCGCGCCGCCGGGCGCGAGTCTGGGTCTGGCGACACTGATCGGACGCGATTTGGATTTCGTGCCGGCGAGCCGGAACAACGGACAATCGCAGCGCTGGGAATTTAGCGTTGAGCGCGAGCTTCCCGGTCAGTGGCTCGTCGAGGCAGCCTATGTTGGCAACCACGGCTACGACCTGACCACCGAAGTTGATTCTCTGAACGCCGTGCCGCGACAGTTTCTTTCAACTGCACCGGTGCGCGATCAGGCTACGATAGATTTCCTGACCGCGAATGTCGTCAATCCGTTTCAAAATTTGGCGCCCGGTACGAGCCTCAACGGCGCGACGCTGCAACGTCAGCAACTCTTGCGACGCTTTCCGCAGTTTGGGAACATTCACTCGCGACAAAACGACGGCAGCACGATTTATCACTCCGCTCAGTTGCGCGTCGAGAAACGCTTCTCGCGCGGCTATACGCTGCTGGCCAGTTACACCAGGTCGAAACTCCTCGAACGTGTTTCGTTGCTCAATCCGACAGATGCGGCTTATGAAAGACGACTTTCCCCGAATGACTCGCCTCACCGAATCGTGGTCAGCGGAATCTGGGAGCTGCCCTTTGGCAACGGCCGCAGGTTTGGCAATCATTGGAAGGGAATGCGGGAGGCGATGTTGGGCGGGTGGCAATTTCAGGGCATCTGGCAAATGCAGAGTGGCCGTCCGCTCGATTTGGGCAATCTCTACTTCAACGGCGACCCTGGCAAGCTAAAGACCAACATCCGAGGGAGCACTGTTGATGCGGTCTTTGACACGAGCGGTTTTTATTTCACCGACGCGGCGGTTCAATTTATCAACCCGAGCACTGGTCTACCGACCGGCGTGCCCGACCCAGTCAAGCAGCGTAACGATCCGCGCATCAGACTCGCGTCGAACATTCGCACGTTTCCGTCGCGGCTGCCGGGAATGCGCGGACAACCGCTCGATCTCTGGGACCTTTCAGTGATCAAAAACTTTTCGTTTACCGAAAATGTCAGATTGCAGCTTCGCGGCGAGTTTCTGAACGCTTTCAATCATCCTGAATTCAATAATCCCAATCTCGATCCCACCAGCTCGAGCTTCGGCAAAATAACCAGCCAGGGCAACTTGCCGCGCAACGTTCAGCTCGGGATCAAGTTAATCTTCTAATTCTCAGGTGAACGCTTGTCTCTTGAATTCGCCATTCAATATTCATGTCCATTGCGCGCGCGCTATTCGGAAGAACATCTGCGCCAGTGGGGACGCTTGAGCAATCTGCACACCCGCCTGACCACCGGCGACACGAGTGCGCCGAGCGAAGAGAAACTCAAGTGGGTCGAGAACGCGCGCGAGGAAGTCGAGCAGATGCAAACAGAGACGACGATTTGTGCCGATTGTCCCGCGTGTTTGCCATTGAATGCAGCCGGCGAAGGTGAAGCGGTCGGTTGTTTGGGGCGCATCACCTATCCGATCGAAGCCCAGTTCGAAAAATTTCTGGCTGACCGCGTACAGCTTCTGCTTGATACTCTTGATCGCGAGGATCAACCTCGCCTGCTGCGCATTCTGGTTGATGCGGAATCGCCCTTCGACGGCGAAGCGACCAAGGAACTGCGCCGCGTGACCACGGCTGAAGGGTTGCGGTTCTTTGAGCTGCGGCTGCCGATTAATCTCTCGCGCGAGGCGGCGCGCATCAACACCGACAACATCTTCGATCTGCTCGCCGGCTTTCGTTCGGATGATTCGGAAACGACCAGCTACACGCGCGAACTGTCGTTTGCGGCGACGGCGGATTACTACGACTTTCTCGATCTGGTTCTGCGCAACGACCTCAATCAGTCGGAAACAGCACGGCTGACCACCCGCAGCGTAAACTATTCACAATTTCTCCGACTGCTGGCGGCGATCGAGCGCGCCGAGGCGTTGGAAACGCGCGTGTTGTTGGACTGAAGGAATTACTGCTTCTCTTCATCCAACCTTCGTAGCGTGTCGAGGATGAGATTTGTGTTACTGGCGGCCTGGATGTTAGTCGGGAAACCTTGCGCTGATTTTTGAAACTCAAATGCGCCGCTCGTGATCTCCACAATCTGCCGAAATCCTGCTTCGCCTTTTTCTCCCGCACAATCCGCATCGACGATCGCGCCTTCGTTAAATAACACCCGGCCTGCTTCCACGTCGCTCGTCAACGTCAGCACGCCGGTCAGCTTCGCATTTTCGATCACCTGAATCGCGTCAAACACGCTGATCACTCCGAGGTCGCCGGCGAGCGTGACGCTCACACGTTCCGACTTTCCTTCGCTCGCTTGAGGAGTGGGACGAAGATCGGGGCGGCGCGCGCGGCGAATGGCTTCCAGACCGGCCGCGATGTTGATGCGCGGATCGAGTTGTTTCGCTTCCAGTAATCGATCGTATGCGGTGTCGAAGTCTTCGCGGTCGATGTAAAGACTGGCGAGCGCCAGGCATTGCCGCGCCGCTTCATCGAGGTGTTTGTGCGCGGCAGCGATTTCCCGCAACCGCTCGCGCAGTTGAATCGATCGCGGACTGCGCTCAAGGGCGGTGCGCAGGCGTTTGATGGCGCGTTCGGGCGCCTGATACTTGACGAACAACTCCACGTCAAGCAGCGCCGTCTCGACCTCGCCGGCTGGTTCTGTTTGTGATTGCGGATCGCTCACAGGGAAGCGAGTCTACCATAGTGTCAGAACCGCCTGCGGTAGCGGGCGGTTGATCTTCTCAGCGAGTATGTAACGGATCATCAACCGCCCGCTATCGCAGGCGGTTCTGACTAGAAATCCAGCCGCAGTCCAACTCGAATCTGTCGCGGGCGCAACGTGCGTGTGGTTACCAGAAACGAATCGATGAAAGCCTGGCGCTGTTCGGGTGTAGCGGTAGGGGCAAACGAATTGAAGTTGATGAACTCGCTGCCAAAGCTGAAGACAGTTTTGTTGAGCACGTTGTCGAATTCGATCACCGGACGCAGACGCACCCGCTCGCTTAGTTTGAACTCGCGCGTGACATTTAAATCCAGAAGGAAGAAGCCCGGACCCGTGCCTGCATTGCGGGGCAAATTTCCCGACTGGCCAATGGTCGGCAACGCCAACAGATTCAGCACGGAGACGTCGATTGGATCGCCCGGCCGGCGCCATTGAAGCAGCCTCGTGTCGCCGGTGAAGATGGGCCGGTCGTTTCCCACGTCGTCGAGATTTCGATCCGCGCCGCCAATCGAAATATTAAAAGGCGCGCCCGAAGCAACTCGCCAGATTGGTGAAACCCGCAAGCCGCCGAGAGAGCGCGGCATGTCGAAAGTTCCCGAGAAAACGAACCGATGACGCCGGTCGAGTAGACTCCGCGCTCGCTCGCCCTGAAAATCTCCCGGGATGAGCGCATCGGAAGTGTTTACAATGCCATCATCCCTCAGAAATGAAAGCGTGTAACCGGCGCGGAAAGAATAGCCAAAGCCGCTTGCCTTGCTGCGAAAGTGATGACGCAGTTGAAACGTCAGCCCGTGATAGAAACTGTTGCCGACGGGAATCAGTTGCTGGATATCCGCGCGCGACGGATCGGGTCGCAGATCATTCAACGCGGCCAGGGCAACACCGATGGCGGTCGTCGAAGTGAAGCTGTTGAGATTGATCAAAGATATCGGCACGCCGGCTTCGGTTACTTTGCCGACAGCGTTTGGATCAGCGGGATTTGGCGGCAGCAAAACAAAACGCACCAACTCGCCGGCGGTCGAAACGTTGTAAAGCGGACGAATGCCCTGGATGTTCTTAAAGTTTGCAAAGTCGCGCGACGCCAGATATTCGGTGAAATTTTTGAAGCGCGAGGGCAGCAGGGGCGCGTTCGCATTAAATTCGCGCCAGAGGTGAATGCCGCGGTTCCAGGTGTAATTTGCCTCGAAGACGAAATTCTTTCCCAGCTCGCGCTCGAGGCCGACGTTTGCCTGATAGCTCTCCGGAATGCGCAAGCGCGGATCGAGGCGGCGCGAAAAGTTCGTATTGAGAATGCCAAATTGTTTGACCAGCGATGAATCAGTCGTGAGCGTTTGTGGAAAGCGAATGTTGGCGGCAATAAACGCACGCCGCTGAGGATCGGTCATGAGCTTGCCGGTGGCCGGATCGACCAGCGCATTCGTGTCGAAGAAAAGCTGCTGTTTGCCGAGCGTGAAATCGTCTATGGTGCGCAGCAACGCGCGGTTATAGAAAATGCCGGCGCCCAACCGGATCACCGTCTTGCCTGACTTGAATGGGTCATAGGCCGCCGCTATGCGCGGTCCAAAATTATTCCGATCGCGCACGATGCTTTCGTCTTCCCAGCGCAAGCCATAACTGAACGTCAGGTTCGGACGCAGCCGCCACTCGTCCTGCACAAAAAAGCCGAGGTACGTATTTCGCTGGATCGATTCAGCCTGGAAATTTTGTCGGAACCGATCCGGAGTGTTCGCCAGAAAATCGCCCGCGCTCGCGAAGTTGAACGTTCCTGAGATGTCCGAGAGATCGATGAAAGTCGACTTTATGCGTTGCACGTCGCCGCCAAACTTCAAAGAGTGAGCGCCGGCGACATAAGAAACTACTTCCTGCAACTGAACGCGATCCTCGCGTCGATCGGTGGCGCCGGTAGTCGAAGAGCCGGCGGTCAGCGTGCCTGAGCGGCTGGACGAATTAGTCGATGGCAGCGGATCGTTGATGGCAATCAACACGACGGGACTGGCGCCGCCGACAGCCTGGACCGCGGGTGTCAGTCGCGAAAACTGCGCGCGCAGTTGATTGACCAGTTTCGCGGAGAAGACATAGTTGTCGGTGTACGAAATAGCATCGCTGTTGCGCGTTTTGCCTTGCAAGGCTTCCGCCAGTCGATTGCCGCCGCCGAACTGTCTTAGATTCGTCAAGCGTCCGAGTTGATAGACGAATGCAGCGTTATGCGTTGCGGTAAATTTGTGATCGACTCGCGTAGTAAAGATATGATTTCTCTGCGGTGTGCTGATCGAAGAAATGAACGGCGCGATCTCAGCGTTCAGCGCCGGCGAAGATGCGTTCTCAGTCCTTCGCCCCGTGAGATCCGTGGGTGCAGGCAGCGGAAACAGCGGATTCTGCACGACGGGCACCAGCGTATCGGTCAATGCCGCATCGAGCACTTTGTCGAATTCATAAGCGGAAAAGAAAAACGTGCGCGTGCGACCATTGTAGATTTTTGGAATAACCATCGGGCCGCTAAAAGTAAAACCCGGATCCTGTTCCTGCAACGGCAGTCTCTTCAGTCCCAACGAGTTGTTCTTGAACGTATTCGCATTCAGCGATTCGTCTCGGAAAAAATAAAAGCCCCGGCCATGAAATTTTGTCGAGCCGCTGCGCGTGCGCAGATTGATGCGGCCGCCCGAGGCGCGGCCATACTCCGCCGAAAACTGGTTCGTGATGATCTGCACTTCTTCGATCGATTCGACGGATGGTTGGAAACGTTCTTTGGCGGAACGATCGTCGTTGTTATCCAGCCCGTCGATGGTGATGTTGTTTGACGAAGCAGCGCCACCGGAAAGCGAGAACGACCCTGCTTCTTCCGGCGTGCTCGCGCCCGCTTTGCGATCCTCGGCGAGGTCGCGTGTCGATAGCGGCTCTTCCGTAACGCCCGGAAGTGTGAAGATCAGATCGAGCGGCGAACGACTGAAAACCGGCAGGGTCTCGACTTCGCGCGTCGTTACAGTGCCGCCGACAACTGTGCGCGTCGTATCAACGGGCGGCGCGTCCGCCACGGTCACCACCACCGGATCGACAACGACACCTTGCGGCACGAGCGTGATGTCGAGCTGAACATTCTGTCCTGCGATGACGGTTAGATCGCGCTTCTCCTGAGTCGCAAAACCGGACGATGAAATGCGCAGCGTATAGACGCCGGGCTCCAGTTGGATCAGACGGTAACGACCATCGTCATTCGCTGTGAGAGTGCGCGTGACTCCTGTTTTCACGAGCACCGCGACCACCGTGGCGCCTGGAATCACCGCCGCATTCTGATCCATGACGCGGCCCGTGATCGTTACGGTGTCGAGGTCCTGCGCGTTAGCGGCGCACGAGAATGCCAACAGCAGCGAGATTGCCAGAACACACCGAGAGATTCCCTGTAGAGCCGAGCTTAACGTAAGGAGCCTCCTCATGTGTGTTCTCCCGGTTTAGTAGTGAGATCGTTGTTGCTTGTATCAGTGCGATTGAATGAGCTAATAAAAGTGCGCTTCGTCGCCCTCAACTCTGCGTTCATATGAGAGGCAAGCTACACGAGATGAGCGAAGCAAGTTCAGAGCTTTTCAGACGAGCGCGGACTCTATCATGTTACTGATGATGAGTTCAAGCGTTGCAATGTCAGGTAGTGTCGTAAAACTGTGGTGTCTCGTTTGATCCGACGAGATTCGTGGTACGCGAATGTTTTTCTCAGATAGGTGAAATCTGGCGAAACACATTTGACTCTTGACGTTCGCTATGGTCATCGGCACTATGCACGCAGTGTGCGAGCTTTGAATTCTCCTTAGGAACGTAACAGATGCATCTTTATGAGGCCCTCAGCAACTCGGTCTCCGAATGGCGTAAGCGAGACTACGCCCATGATGAGCACGAAACGATTTCCGAAATCCTTTCATGGGCTGCCAGTCCTGAAGGCGAGGGCTTTCGACTTCGACCACCGCAAATGCGGGCGCTTGAAACTTATTGGTATCTCCGGCTAATCAAGGACACGCCCCACATCTTCGATCTATATCAAGAGTTCTTTCCCGCTAAAGATGATCCAGATGCTTTGCTGAAAGCTCTCGGCATCCCTGACGCTGCCTTCAAAGAAAGCAAATACGATTTCAAGTCTTTGTGGCCTGGTATTCGCGGCAATGATGAATTCGTAAAGAAGTTCAAACTTGAAGCTCTCCGCGAAACCTTAACGCTCGATTATCCAAGTTATATTCTCGCCCTAGCGATGGGTGCAGGTAAGACAATTCTTATCGGCGCGATCTTCGCAACTGAATTCTCGATGGCCTTCGAATATCCCAACGGGCCTTTTGTTCAGAACGCTCTCGTGTTTGCGCCGGGCAAGACAATTATTGAATCGTTGCGCCAACTTGCTGAGACTCGCTTCGACCGCCCGAAAGGCTGATGACAAAATAGCTAGAGAAAAGGATTCATCCACTTTAACTTCGCGAAGCGGTGCGGCGGCGCAGGGCGGCGGCGCGGGTCATGGTGACCAGAGCGCCGGATTCAGCAGGCGGAGGTTCGGTGAAG
>JBGPWL010000127.1:0-10613 GCA_041492185.1 Pyrinomonadaceae bacterium
CGATGGGGCGTTGCGCGGCGCCGATCTGATCTACATCGCACTGCCGATCGGGGTGTCAATCGATCTGCTTCCCACGATTGCCGCGAAGGCCGATTCAGACGCGCTCGTCACCGATGCGTGCAGCACGAAGACAACCATCGCTAAAGTCGCCGACAATTATTTTCAACGCGGCGCTCGATTTCTCGGCGGTCACCCCATGGCGGGCAAGGAAACCACCGGGGTTGAGAGCCGACGACGACGAGACTGAATCAATCTTCGAGCCCTGTAATCTTCACTATGAAGTGTTGAAGTTTGAAGGAATGCTAATCACACGGGCGCTCGCCGTAACCAACGGTCGCGTGACGCGGGCGGCTGCTTTGTTGAGCACGACCCACCAATCTCTTACCGCTATCATTAACGGGAGACATACTGAATTACTAAAAGTGCGCTCTCCTGTTCGCCCTCGCCGTCCCCGGAAGAGGGGAGCGAAGAACGCCACGTAAGGTGGGTGCGTGGCGGCGGGAGCGGCGATGCCCTGGCGAGGACGCGTTGCCGCTCTCACCCTTTCAAAGAAATCCAAATCAGGCCACTACCAGGCAATTCGTGCTATTGACATTCAGAGCGATCCGCAATAGAGTGCGTCCGTATTCCAGCATAACTCCCAAGCCCAGAGGGTTGAGAGATGGCCGTTCGCTCACCGGTGATCTCCAGAGTTTTTTCCTGTCCGCGATCAGACTAAACCCCACGACCTTGATACGCGGCCAGCGGTTTCGAGCACGCAGGGTTTTGCCCAAGTAGCGTCAACGTACTAACAAGCAATCAGGCAAACCATCCCGCTTGGGAAATGTCTCCCCAAGCCCTTCAAAAGGAGGAATTCCGCGATGGCTTACATCTCGAAAAGAAACAGAAGAAGAGAAAGGGAGGTCCAACAAGCCCTCAACAACCGACTGGAGTTGGTAAAGGAGGGTTTCACCCGGCGTGACCTGATCAAGATGGGTTTGATGACAACCGCAGGTGTTCTGATCCCGAAGGCGGGATTGACCCATGCCCAAGTCGCACCCGACAGCTTCAGCAGAGGTTGCTATTCTGGTTGCGACGTCGGATGCAGCCCACAACCGGCGCAGGTCTTCGTTGACCCGATGCCCATTCCGCCGGAGTTGCCGGCGCGTCCATTGACGGATCCGGGGTTGACTTTTGGCGCGCCGCCGCAGCTATTCCCTTTCAACACGACTAACCCTGCCACTGGTCTGCCGTATGAAGGCCGGGGACAATTCAATGGCGTCCTGCGGCCCGGATCAGATTTTTTTCAGTTCTTTAACCAGTACCCGACGCAGAAATACTACATCGAGCGCATCAGAGCCAATCCCAACTTCAGGATTACGTCGGCTACCAACATTCCCGCGCAAACCATCTGGGGATTTAACCTGGGTGGGTCCGCCGCGAGCGATGTGGGGACGTTTCCCGGGCCAACCATCGTCAGCCATTATCAGGAACCGTGGCTGATTCGCCGGTTCAACGAATTGCCGCCACAGAGTCAGAACGGTGGCTTCGGGGTCCCGGAGATGTCTACCCACTTGCACAACTTCCACAGCGCTCCAGAGAGTGATGGAGGTCCCTGTCGCTGGTTCTTCCGTGGACAGTACTTCGATTACTACTTCACCGGTCAGCAGGCGGGTTTCGCCTCAACTAATCAACCCAACGGCGACATCAACGAATCGTTGAGCACGATGTGGTATCACGACCATCGGATCGATCACACCGCGGAGAATACCTACAAGGGGCTGGAGGGCTTTCACCTGATCTTCAACCAGTTCGACACGGGGAATGAGACCACCGGCTTCCGCCTGCCCACGTACCCGCAATTCGACGTCCCCATCATTTTGAATGACAAGTTGCTGGATCCAAGCACCGGGCTGATCTGCTTCGACACATTCAATTTCAAGGGACTGCTCGGCGACGTCCAGTTGGCCAACGGAATAGTCCAGCCGTTCTTCAGCGTCAATAAGCGGCGCTATCGCTTCCGCGTGCTGAACGGCGGGCCGTCGCGCTTCTACGAGTTATTCCTGACCGATCCGCTCAGTCCGAGCACGGTGATTCCGTTCTGGGTAGTCGCCGATGACGGCAACCTGCTGCCGACGCCGATACAAGTCACCAGCTTCCGCATTGGTGTGGCCGAGCGCTACGACATCATCATCGACTTCAACCAGGTCAAGAATCTGATCGGCAGCCACACCAAGGTTCGACTGGAAAACCGGCTGGAGCAGGACGACGGCCAGGGGCCGAGTTGCAACATCTTTGCCGGAGGCCAGGGCACTTATTGTGTGGAGTTCCAGATTGGCAGCGCGGTTGCCGACGCCAGTGTCGACCCGGCGACCCATCCGGTGTTCTATCAACTGCCAAGCGTCATCACGCCACGCATCACGCGGAACTTCGAATTCGATCGCGACAATGGCCAATGGGTCATCAATAACAAATTTGCGAACTGCAACGAGCTTCGCTACACGGTGACGCAGAACAGCGCGGAAAACTGGGTCTTCAAGAATCCCCGGAACGATTGGCAGCACCCCATCCACGTTCATCTGGAAGAGCACCAGATCTTAAGCCGGAGCGGCAACGGCGGCCATCGCTTTAGTCGCAGCGGTTCCAGCTACGGCGGCTCCTTCGGACACGGCGACTGCGCCTTTGGCGGCGGCGGCGGCGGTATTAGCACGACGCGTCCGGGTGTTCCCAACGTGGAGGTGTCGCGCAAGGATGTCACCCGGCTCCAGGGCGATGAGGATGTTACTGTCTTCTTCCGCTTCCGCGACTTCCAGGGTGATTGGCCCATGCACTGCCACAACGTCGTTCACGAGGATCACGCCATGATGTTGCTCTTCCAGGTGCAGCCCGGCGTGATTGACAACAACCAGAATCCTTAACCAGCCGCCCTTGGCGAAGCACAACGAGAAAGGAGCAAGAGATCATGGAAAAGATGACAAGAAGAATTTGGCTGGCGGCTGCGGGGACAACTACGGCGGCCGCGGGGGCAACCGTTTTGTTCGGACAGGACAAAACGACGAACAACAAGCAGTTCACCTTCCAGAACATCTCGCCGCGCGAGCTTATCCAGCGGCGTCACCTGCCCAACGTGGAACTGATTACGCAGGACAACTTGAAGGTTCACTTCTACAACGATCTGGTCAAGGACAGGCGCGTGGTGATCCAATTCATGTTCACGCGGTGCAAGGACATCTGCCCGATGATTACGCATCACATGGCTGAAGTGCAGAAAATCCTGAAAGGTCGCGTCGGTAGTGACATCTTCTTTTACTCGATCAGCCTGAGCCCTGAAGAGGACACTCCGCGCGATCTAAAGGCCTATGCGAGGTTGCATCACGCCGGAGGTCCAGGCTGGACGTTTCTAACCGGCAAGCCGGACGATATTTTGCTGCTGCGAAAGTCGCTCGGCTTCTTCTACGACAATCCGAAAGAAGATGCAGATAGGAACAACCACTCCGGCATGCTCGTGGTTGGCACCGAACCTCTCATGCGCTGGGCCATGTGCGAAGGTGGGGCCGATCCAAAATGGATCGCCACCGTCATTCAGACGGAGGCGGACTCTCCTTTCAAAGGCGCAGTGGACGGGATAAGACAGGATGATCCGGCTGTGCATCTGAAACCGTCATCCAGTCCGAAGCGGACCCCAAAGAGAGCCATGAACGGTAGAGGGCACACCGATCATATGAAATAGGACTGTCTGCGCGAGTGGCAAATCTGCTGCGGGACCTATCGCAAATTCGGCGGAGGGTGAAGCGATCCTCCGTGGACCAACTGCTGATTCGCTTTGTAGATTTATCCTGGAGCATCGCGTCAACAAGACCCGGCTTCTTGCCGGGTCTTCTTTTTGGTGCGAGCATTACAGCCTGGCCGGCAGAGCTGGTGCATCCGCGATTTGCGCGAGACTTCGATGGCTCGTCGTTCAACTCAAATTTGAGGTGACCTTATTCAATGAAGATGTCAACGATGAATCGCAATAATATTCTTTGCCTTGTCGCACTGTTCTTGCTCTGCGCATCGGAGGTGTGGGCTTCGGTCTTCGGAGATGTCCGAGGAATCGTGCACGACCCGCAGCACCGTCCAATTGCCGGCGCCAGTATACAACTGCGCGCGCGCTTTGTTGATTTTTCTCAAACCACCCAAACCAACTCTGGCGGTGAGTTCTTTTTTCGCGCTGTGCCGATTGGCCAATATTTTCTGCGGGTTGAATCAGCCGGATTCAGCAACATCGAACAACCTGTCACGGTCGTATCTGACAGCGTGCCCGTGCTCCATTTTCAAATGGCGATCGCACCGGTGTCTCAGCGCGTCGATGTCATTGCCAACCCGGAGCAGATTGGCACGGACAGCCCCGGCCCCGTGACGCTCATCAGCCGCGAAAATGTTAGGACAACTCCCGGAGCCGATCGCACTAACAGTCTTGCTTTCATAACCGACTTCGTTCCCGGCTCGTACACGACGCACAACCAGATGCATCTTCGCGGCGGCCATCAGGTGACGTGGTTGATCGACGGCGTGCCCGTGCCAAACACCAACATCGCCGACACTATAGGCGCTCAGTTTGATCCGAAGGACATCGATTATCTGGAAGTGCAGCGCGGGAGTTACTCTTCAGAGTTTGGCGATCGCGCCTATGGAGTGTTCAATGTCGTGCCGCGCAGTGGCTTCGAGCGCAATCGCGAAGCCGAAGTGTTGATGAGCTACGGCAATTTCAACCAAACGAACGATCAGCTAAGCTTCGGCAGCCACACGAAGCGGTTTGCGTATTACGCGAGCTTGAACGGTAGCCGCAGTGACTATGGCCTGGAAACGCCAACGTCCGTTGTGCTTCATGACCAGAACAACGGCCTCGGAGGCTTCACTTCTCTTATCTTCAACGTCAACCCGAGGGATCAGTTGCGACTGGCAACCGGCGTCAGGCGAGACTTCTTTCAAGTACCAAACGATCGGGAGTCGCAAGTTGTCGGCATTCGTGACGTGCAGCGCGAGGCTGATGCGTTCGTAAACTTCTCGTGGGTGCGCACAATCAACGCGAAGCTGCTGCTGACTGTTTCTCCTTTTTATCATTTCAATCGAGCAGACTTTGTGGGCGGACTCGATGACAAGCCAGTAAGCGCGAGAGACCGGCGCAGCTCAAACTACGCCGGCGCGCAGGTGACTGTCGGTGTGTTGACGCGACGCCACAACGCCAAAGCAGGCTTCTATGGGTTCCTCCAACAAGACGCTCTTCTATTTGGGCTCCGCGGAGCCGTCAATGGCGGCGCGCCAATCAGTCTGGCTCAAACGCAGAAGCTCGACGGTAATCTCGCGGCCGTCTTTGCAGAAGATCAGTTCAAGCCGACGAGCTGGCTCACGTTTACAGGAGGCGTGCGCTTCACTCACTTTCACGGCGTGCTCAACGAGAACGCGACGAGTCCTCGAGCTGGAATTGCCGTGCGCATACCGCGTTTGAACTGGGTGGTGCACGAGTTCTACGGGCGATACTACCAGGCGCCGCCGCTCTCTACTGTCGCGGGCCCGCTGCTCGATTTGGCAATCAGCCAGGGCTTTGGATTTATTCCACTTCGCGGCGAGCGTGATGAAGAACATCAGTTCGGACTCTCGATTCCGGTGCGCGGCTGGACCATCGACACGGATTACTTCCGCACGCGTGTGCGGAACTTCTTCGACCATAATTCGCTGGCGAATTCAAACATTTTCTTTCCCGTGACGATCGAAAGCGCGCGCATCAGGGCCTTTGAAGTAACGGCGCGCTCGCCGCTGTTGTTTCAGCGCGGCCAGTTTCACCTTGCCTACTCACATCAGAAGGCCGAAGGTCAGGGCGCCGTTACCGGGGGGCTCACAGATTTCTCTCCACCGGCGGACTTTTTCGTTTTGGATCACGACCAGCGTAATACGCTCAGCGCCGGTTTCACGATGAATCTTCCCCGACGGACGTTTGTGTCCACGAGCGTGCGTTATGGTTCGGGCTTCACCGATGAGGGAGGTCCGGGCCACTTGCCCGGACAAACCTTGGTTGACATCAGTTTTGGGAAGGGCTTCGGAGAAAATTGGCTCGTGACAATACAGTCCGTCAACGTGGCAAACCGTCGCTTCCTGCTGGACAACAGCAACACGTTTGGCGGCACTCACTTCGTCGAACCGCGTCAGATCTATTTAGAGATAAGATATCGCTTCCACTACTGATGACGACGCCCTTGGCTCGCTTGTGACAAAATCGAGCGATAGGTCCACGAGGTCGAACGCCGGCCAAGCAACGAGGTGTTTCCATTTTTTCTCAAAGATGCTAAAAGTCTAGCGCGTAAGAATGTGCAAACCACCAGGGTGCAGGGAGGGATGAATGACTCGCGATGCTGCCACAACTGATCGACTGCGAAAGCTCGTGTCAAAGTTAATATCGATTACCACGGCCGGTGAGCTGCACTGGGAACGACAGATCGGCTCTGCCCATCGGTACGCGCGCTGGAACAATCACCTCCTGATTCTGGGCCCGAGCGCGCCCATAAGTGATAAGTCGACGCCGCGCTATCTGTTCATCACTCCCTTTGACTCGCCCGCGTGCATCGAGATCAATTCGAGCGATGACCAACTGGGCGCGGCTGTTTGGAAACTGGTTGAAGCGGTCGAGGCGGCGACCACAAGCGAGCCGCCAACCGATCCGTTTGCCGTAACCGAAGATTTTCTTACCCGGTTGACCGGATAATATTTGGTGAGCAATTCTATCTTTTCATGCGTAACGATCGCAGGAGGCTAAGAGGAAAACATCATGCCCGCTGAAATCAACTTGAGCGAAGAAGCTGAGAGCCTTGCGCGCGTCCCTTTGTTCAAACGCCTGACTCCGGCCGAGCTGGAAAAACTTGCTGAAGAGGTTGACCAGGTTGATTACAAAGCCGGCGAAGTAATATTCAACGAGCGGGATCGCGGCGATGCGCTCTACGTTGTCGAAACCGGCTCGGTGCGCATCTGGGTGTTGGACGAAGATGTGGAGGAAGTCACGCTGGCAGAATTGAAACCCGGCGAGTTTTTCGGCGAGCTGGCCGTGCTCGATCGCGGCGAACGTTCGACCAGCGCGACGGCGATTGTTGACACTCATCTGCACCGGCTCAGCAGCGACGACTTTCAACAGTTCCTGATGGAGCATCCGGACGTCGCGATCGATGTCATTTGCGAGATTGGCACGCGCATGCGGCAGACCAACATGCTGGTGTCGCAGCGCGTGTCGCGCAACATCAACAAGGAAATGGAAGAGAAGTCGACAATCGGCCAGCGCATTGCCGACAAAGTGGCGTCGTTTGGCGGTTCGTGGACGTTCATCTTTATTTACTGTACGGCTCTCCTACTTTGGATGGCCCTCAATACATTCGTGCTGGCGCACTACGGGCAAGACAAGGACGGCGCCCAGTTTGATCCCTACCCGTACATCCTCTTGAACCTGATGCTCTCAATGACGGCTGCGCTGCAGGCGCCCGTGATCATGATGTCGCAAAACCGCGCTGCCTATAAGGACCGGATGGCGGCTGAGCAGGATTTCAAAGTGAATCTGAAAAGCGAACTGATGCTGGAGGAACTGATTCGCAAAGCGCGCGACCGGGATGCCAAAATCGAGAACCTTACCAACCTCGTCGAATCACTACAGAGTGACGCGCGGAAATCGGGAGACGGCGGTGCGCCGTCCTGATTGTCTTCAACCTTCCTGATTCCTGGAGCGATGAAAATTAACAGGTAGCGTTACTGTCGCGTTGTTAGGGCGACTTTGTTGGATTCGCGGGCCGCGGCGGTGTTCCAGTGCGCGTAGCGGGCGGCTTGGGAGCATTTTGGTTTTCGCGCGGCGCCAGTCGCCCCGAACGCGTCAGCGCGATGCGCTTGTCGTGCTCCCGACCGTCGTCGACGCTCACGCGAATGGTGCGATACGAACCGTCACGCGTTTTGTTGGTTGGCTCGTAAGAGAGCACATACTGCGTTCGCAGGTCGCGCACAATGGCATTGGCGATTCCCGGAAGCTCCGAAATGGATTGAGGAAAGAAAGCGCGGCCTCCGGTATCGGTGGCCAGCTTATTGATCAGATTCACCGCCTTGTCGCGCGGGCTCTTGCGGATGAACCCCGCATCCTTATCGAGTTCGTTGATGAAGCCAATCACGTAGATCTGAACGTCCGCTTCACGCAGGCGCTGGAAGAGCTGCGGCTCCTTATAAAAACTGTTGCGGTCCTCACCGTCAGTCACCAAAATCAAAGCGCGCCGCCGCCGATCGTTATCCCCGCCTTTTTTGTATTCCGCAACGTGTTCCGCGGAAAGATAGACGGCGTCGATGATCGCTGTTTGACCACCCTCGACATATAGGTTCTCGAGTCCGTCCATCAGGAGGTCCTTGCTTGCGGTGAAGTCCTGGACTGTCTCGATCTTGTCGCTGCTGATAAAGCGGACCAGGAAAGTCTCGTCCCCGGGCTTATTACTATTGATGATTGTCTTGGCCGCGTCGATCACGCTGGCCAACTGCGTTCGCAGCGACCCGGAAGTATCGACCGCAAGTCCGTAACTAATCGGCACCTCTTCGCGCGAGAAATCGAAGATTGGTTGGGGTACACCGTCTTCAAACACATGAAACTCATCCTTGTGGACGTTATCGATGGGGCGATTGTTGCGATCGATCACGCGCACGTTGAGTGGGACAAGGTCGGTATCGATCTTGATTGTGGATCCTGGATCTACCTCCGCGCCCACCGGATCCGGCGTGGGCGTTGGCTTTGGTTTCAACTTCGGAATTGGCGGCGCATCGCCCAACACCGGAGCCCTGTGAGCAGGAGTTGGCGCAGGCGTCGAGTTTGTTCGACTGGGCTGCGGCGTCGGCGTGGGAGTCGGTGACGACTGCGCGGTGCGACGCTCGCGGCCATCCGGCGCCTGAGCTGAACCAGGTCTCGTAGAAGATTCCAACGCGAAGAGAGCCACAAAAATCGCAAGGCAGACGAGGATCTGACGCGCCAATGCTCCTGAATGATCGTGCAAAGCCTTCATTACTAATAAGTCCTTAGTGAATCAAAAACGTCTAATAGCTGCAAATGCTCAGTCGGCTCTTGTCCAATGCGCCGAAGCGCTCGTCTACAGTTTATCTCTGATGTCCGGGCAATGCGAAGCGCCTCGACCACCCGACCGCAAGAATATCGGGCAGCGTGGCGCCAAAAATCAATCGCCCTCTCCTGCTACTTTCGCAGGGAGCTGGGGCAAACAGCCTCGCGAACCACTGCGTCCACTGCGCACACTACAAAAGATGCTTTGGGAGAGTTGATGCGTTGCCGCGCTTCGCCACACACTTCACTTCCGGCCGGTAAGAGAGTAGTAGCCTTCTTTACTGCGCACAAACAGACGCGGCAGACCACGCGGCGGTGTAATCTTCACCTTTATGTGATGCCACCGGCCATCGTTGGAAAAGTTCGTCGGCTTGTAGCCGATCGAATATTGGTGACGCAACTCCAAAGCAATCTGTTCGAAGATGTCGTCCATCTCGGCGGCCGTCCGAGGGAAGAACGCTTTACCCCCTGAAACATTCGAGAGCTCGTCGAGAATACCCTGGCCTTCCATCCCCAACGAGCTGCCGGCATCGCTGCCGCTCAGGATGCCAATTGAATACAACACCACATCTGATTCTTTCAAGAGCCGGCGCACTTCGCTGAACGTGTAGCGCGAATCATTGTCCTGCCCGTCGCTAATCAGCAGCAGCGCGCGCTTCGGATGCGCGCCACGCTGCACCTTCTCGACCCCGAGATAGCAGGCATCATAGAGCGCCGTGTTGTTGCGAGTTTGCACGAAGGTGAGCTTGTCAAGTACTTGATTGCCGTCGCGGGTTCTGTCCAACAGAAGTTGCGCGCGCGAATTGAACGCGATCAAAAAATACTCGTCCGAATTATGGCTGGTTTGAATAAAGCGCGAGAGGGCTTCGCGTGCTCGCCTGATCTTGTCGCCACTCATTGAACCAGAAACGTCAAAGATAACGCCGACCGAAACCGGCGCATCGTCGTCGCTGAAAAAGGAAATGTCCTGCGGCAGCTTGTCGTCGAAAACCGAGAAAGCGCTCTTGTTCAAGCCCGAAACGTAACGGCCATAGGTGTCAGTTACCGTGACTGTAAAGGTAACGAGGTCGGTGTTTATTATGAGTTCCTGCCGATCCAGCTCTTTACCGAGTTTTTGCGAATCCGGTGTGGGCTTTGGCGGTTGCTGCGTGCCACTGGCCGGTTGCGGTGGGGTGGCTGAGGGTTGCGGCAAGCTGGCCGCCGGTTTCTCCTGCGCCTGAACAATACCCTGAAGCACGAACCCTATTACGACAAACGCGAGGCACGCGACGAAAGTGTCTCGAACTATACGCCGCCGATGTGGACTCATGTGACCTCCGGCTCCTTTCGGAAGCACTCGAACTACGGTCAGGGGTTCAGAAGGGACTCGCCAATACAGATGCTGCTTGAAGAAAGAGTGATGCCCGAAACCTTTTAGGTTTTCCAGCATTGACGTGAATGGCTTGCGTAGGGAGACTGCCGCGCGCTCGTTCCGTCTCATCCGCGTTGACTGGCGCTATTGTAGGACAGGGCCGTTGCCTTGCGCAAGAACTAA
>JBGPWL010000085.1:0-20290 GCA_041492185.1 Pyrinomonadaceae bacterium
CACGATCTCCGCCACAGTTTGCGCCACGCACCTCATAACAGAGAAAGACCCAAGGTTCGTGAGAGAACGTCCTCGGACACTTCAAGCGGAGTGCTGGCGCTTGATACTTACAGTCACGAAATGACGCGGAAGGCTCCTGGAAGGAGAACCCATCTCACTAGCAGTGTAACAAGAGTGACACATAGGAAACGGGCGGCTAAAGGCGTTGGCCACAAGCTATTAAACAGAGTGATGATTTGGAGGCGGCGATCGGAATCGAACCGATGAATAAAGGTTTTGCAGACCTCTGCCTTACCACTTGGCTACGCCGCCCAGAAAAGGATGAAGGATGAAAGATGAAGGCGGAAGCATGAAGAATTCCCGATTTTCCGCTTTGCAGTCTTCAGCCCCAACCGCGATTTAGCGGCTGCAACACTGAAAACCGAAAACTGAAAACCGATTCTTCATCCTTCCGCCTTCATCCTTAAAGATCTTTGGAGCGGGAGACGAGATTTGAACTCGCGACTTCGACCTTGGCAAGGTCGCACTCTACCACTGAGTTACTCCCGCTGGTGCCAAAAAAGATTCTAACGATTCAACAATCGTTGTCAAGGCGGGCCCGAAGCGACGTAATCAAGCGAGAACTTTAACGCAAAGGACGCCAAGTGAATTCGCAAAGGAGCGCAAAGAAGGCTTTTTCTGCGACCTTTGCGCAGGACTTTGCGACCTTTGCGGTTAAGTTCGGTATCAGAAAGTTCAAATTGCGCAAGTACGCGCAACGACCATCAGTAGTGGTAATAACTCTCCGACCAACGACGTTTGCGCAGCGACTCTTCAGTCCAGAAGTTGCGCAGGATCTCGATCTGCAACGCGTATGATTCTTCTACATTCGATGGCAGGACGACGGTCACAACGTCATAGCGATACGGCGCATTGACCAGTCCGAACATTCGCCGGTACGCGCGAACGGCGCGGGCAATCTGGCGTCGCTTGCGCAGGTCAACATTCGCCTGCGGCGGAGCGAACCAATCGGACGCGCGCGTTTTCACTTCGACAAAACAGATCGTTGGGCCATCGTACGCAACGAGATCGATTTCAGCATTGACGATCGCACCGCGCATGTTGCGGCCGACTGGCAGCGTGAAGTTGGTCGCGACAATCGCATAGCCCTGTTGTTCGAGATAGGCGGCGGCAAGCTGCTCGCCACGCCGGCCCAGTTCGAGATGAGCGGCCTCGATTGGATAGTCGGTTGAAATGGTCGCTGAAATAGTCACGGTGGATTTCAAGACCGCTATTCCTGTAGTTGCACGACGACTGCGATTGAGGCTGTGTCACTAACGACTCGCGACGCGTGACCTTTGCCGGTTGTGTCTTCCAGCAGCAGGACGTGGTTGGGACCGAAGCGCCGCACGGTGCCATCGCTGACTTCAACTTCCCATTCGCCGGACAGAATGACGAAAAGATTTCGCGCGGGCGAGGGATGCCAATCGCCGCGCCACCCTGCAGGCGCGCCGAAGAATGCCGCTTGTGACGCAAGCATGAACGTTGAGAGATTCAGCGGCGGAGCTGGCGGCGCAAATTCGACGGCGGAGAGTTCGACTTCAAGATCCTCGAAATGTGATTCGCCGCCGGCATCAGAATAAAGCCGGACGTATTTCGTATTCACTGCTTTCACTTTTCCAACGTGGCGCGCAACCGATTCAACGCTTTGCCCCAATAGGTTTTCATTTTGTCTGCTGCTTTAGCATCAGGCAGTTTGCTGTGCTGGACCACGACCTGGCTTTTGTCATTGTCCTTCGCGTAAAAGTTGATCTCAAGGCTCGTCTTGCCGTCTTTCCACGTGACGCGCATCGATTTGTTTGACGTCGCCGTGCGCACGACGAGATCATCTTCCTTCAACCAGTGGGCGCGGGTCTTTTCACTTTCACAGGCCTTGTACAGTCTCGCTAGCGGCGCCGCGATGGTACGACTAACACTGATTTGATAGCCTTCCGGTCTTTCGTGTTGCGCGCGCAAGCCGCTTTGCTGTTCATAGGTGACCGTCACCATCTGTTGCCACCACGGACCAACGTTATGCTTCGAGTTCAGGAGCTTGACGATCTCCTGATGCGACATCTTTTTCGCGCCGGCTTTGTCGAGAATCGTGAACCATTCTTTCCACGTCTTGCCGGTTTTTGCTTTGACGGCCTCGTCGCTCATGCGCGGGCCTTTCGCCTGGTTTGCCATGGTTTTATCTCAATCTAAGATTTGCCACAGAGGCACAGAGGCACAAAGAAAGGCATCGAACGGAAGAAACGCAAAATCAGATTAACGGCAGAGTCACCGGGACCGCTGAGAACTCTCTAATTGTTCTCTGTAGTTTCTCCGTGCCTCTGTGCCTCTGTGGCAAAGTTTTAGGCATCGCGACCGTACGCGACTTTCAACCAATGCTTTACTTCGTCGTCGATGTCCTTCAGCGAACTGATCTCGAGACGATGCGTGATGCGGTCCTTTTTCGCAAAGCCACCGGTGTCGATGAGCCGGCCTTTCGCTTTAGTGTCGCCCAGAGCGAAACCGAAATCGATGCGCGTGCGTGTCGTCGGCTTGATCTGGGCGAAGACGTGATTGCGATAAAGGGGTACGATCGTCTGACACGGACATGCTTTGACGTCTTTGCCGACGCTCAGACCAAGCTTCAACAGCGCATCATAGATTGGACGCAGTCCTGCCTTCGCGCCGGAGAACATATTTTCGACGTAGCCTTCGGCGGCCTTCAAATACTCATCCGGGTCGCCAATCTCGGTGCCCTTGCCCTCTGCGCGTTCGGCGAGCCACCACGCAGAGTTAGTTCCGAGTCCATACTCTGTCTTCAGCCACTCGCGACGCGCCTTCTCGTCTTTCGGTCCTGACTTCTTAATCAAGCGCAGCCACTCCTCGAGCGTGCGGCCGGTCTTTGTTTTCAAATCGACGACCCACTTCTGCGTCATCAGCACGCCAGGGTGAACGCCGTAGATCGATTTCTTTTTGGTCTTAGTTGCTGTACGGGGCATGGGTCTGATTTCCTTTCAGATTTCTTGCAGAGTGAATCTCGTGCCCACAGCGGGGGCAGGCCCGCCTTCCTGACCTCGAACCTTCTAAACTTGATCGATTCCCTTTGTGTTGACGGCTAACCGTACTCCAAAACTCGAACGGCTACTTCTTGAAAACTGCTAAATCACTCGCTCAGGTTTGCGCCTGCTAAGAATTTGGGTGACTTCCTTGCTTTTGTAGCTTGCTCAAAAGCGTAAGCCAACTTGATCAGTGTCGGTTCGCTGTAGACGGACGCAAAAAACGAGATGCCAACGGGCAGTCCGAACACATAACCGGCGGGCACGGTGATATGCGGATAACCGGCGACCGCGGATGCCGTCGAGTAACCGCCGGTGAAATGATCGCCGTTGACCCAATCGGTGGGCCATGCGGGTCCGCCGGTCGGCGCGACGAGTGCGTCGAGTTTGTGCTGACGCAAAACGAAATCGATCCCTTTGTCTCGCGAAAGCTCCTGATCTTTCTTGAGTGCTTTCAAATATCCCTTGTCCGTCAGCGGCCCCTTTTCTTCGGCTTTGGTAAAAAGATCCTGGCCGAAATAGGGCATCTCTTTGTCACGATTCTTTTCGTTGAATGCGATGATCTCTTTCAACGAATGCACCGGCGCTTTTGGACCAAGGCCCGCGAGATATTTGTTGAGACCGGCTTTGAATTCAAAGAGCAACACTTCGAGTTCGGAGTCGTCAAATTTTCCCGCCGTCGGAATGTCGGCCGGATCGACAATCACGGCACCGAGTTTTTTCATCTCGGCAATCAAATCGTTCATTAGTTTGTCGACCCGATCGTTGAAGCCAAAAGATTTTCGCACGATGCCGAGGCGCGCGCCCTTCAAGCCATTCGGATCGAGAAACTTTGTGTAGTCAGTTAACGCTTTCCCCTGACTGCCACTGGTCGCGCCGTCACGCGGATCGACACCGGTCAGCGCGCCGAGCAATATGGCCGCGTCTGTCACGGTGCGGCACATTGGTCCAGCAGTGTCCTGGCTGTGCGCGATCGGAATTATTCCCGCGCGGCTGATCAGTCCGAGCGTCGGCTTGATGCCCACCAAAGAATTTGCGGACGAAGGACAAACGACCGAACCGTCGGTCTCGGTGCCAACCGCAATCGCGCAGAGATTCGCCGCGGCCGCCGCGCCCGATCCGGAACTGGAGCCGCATGGATTTCGATCGAGCACGTACGGATTCTTTGTTTGGCCCCCGCGACCGCTCCAGCCGCTCGATGAATGATTCGATCTGAAGTTGGCCCACTCGCTCAAGTTTGTTTTGCCAAGTATGACCGCTCCGGCTTCGCGCAGTTTCTTCGCCACCGTCGAATCCTGCGAAGGCGTCGATCCGAGCAGCGCGAGCGAGCCCGCCGTAGTCATCAGGCGATCAGCGGTGTCGATGTTGTCTTTAATAAGGACTGGAATTCCGTGCAGGGGGCCGCGCGGCCCTTTTTCCTGGCGTTCGTGATCGAGCGCCGCGGCGATTGCCAGCGCGTCCGGGTTTATCTCGATGACGGAGTTTACGGCCGGGCCGTGCCTGTCGACTTCTTCGATTCGCTGCAAATATTCTTGCGTAATCGAGCGCGAATCGAACTTGCCGGACTTCATACCGTGCTGAAGTTCGGCGATCGTCACTTCATCAAGTGCGAATGGCTTTGGCGTCAGGGTCGCGGCTGCTTCTGATCGTTCCGCCGCTTCCGACATGACAGGACTAGCCACTGCAGCGGCGCAAGCGAGCGCGCTCGTTTGCAGGAAATCTCTTCGTTTCATCAACGACCTCCTCGGTTTTGTGTGTTTGTGCCCGCGCTGCACTCAGTGCGGGACGTTGCTCATCATCGCCAGAAGATTGCCTTCAGAGTCGCGAAAGGAAGCAATCCAAAGATCATACGAGCCCATGTTTGCGACAAAGGCAGGCTGCTCCTCAAACTTGACGCCGCGCTCGGTAAGAGTTGCGTACGCCAATTGAATGTCGTCGACATTGAAATAGACTATGGAACTCGGATGATCGAATTCAGGCCGAGCCGGAGGCGAGAGCATCAGCCTGATTCCATTGCAGTCAAAGAAAGCCAGATTCGGCGGCGCTGAAAAAAGAAATTCCATCCCGAGCTTGTCGCGATAGAACTCGACCGCTCTTTCGGTGTCGTGAACACTGATGGCGATCTGTCCGATCGCGGAAAGACCAAAGTCGTTTGAGGTCGACATTCACATGCTCTCCTTAGTCGTCTGAGTCAAAAGTAATCGCCACAGCGGCGGCATTGTAGCAGTAACGATCAAGTCGCGCTTCAGGAAATAGGATTCCTGGCCGGCCGACGCGTCGGGTCAAACCGTGGGTCCTAGTCCGATGACCCGGCAGGGAATTGCGTCCTATCTCGTTTGTCTCTGTGCGTACTCCGTGTTCTTTGTGCCTTGTAGTGAATGAGCTTCGACAAGCACTCACCACGAAGACACAGAGAACACAGAGCAGGACAGAGCTTTTCAAATTGAGACACCGCCACGGAATTGAAAACCTTGTGGCTTTGGCGTAGTATGCGCCTCAAAGAGAAGCAGCCCAGGGAATTGCGCAGAGGCGTGCGGCCCGTTGCCCACGCACTCTTTATTCATCTCTTTAAAGTCTTTAGCGAAATCATCTCGCCGGCGAATCCGTTGACTAGTCCAGACCAAATGATAGGGCAGATTGTTTCGCATTACCGCATCATCGACCGCCTCGGCGAAGGCGGCATGGGTGAAGTCTACCTCGCCGAGGACACAAACCTGGGCCGTCGCGTCGCGATCAAGTTTCCCACGCTAACATCCAACGAGCATGATTATCGCGGCCGCTTCCTGCGCGAGGCGCGCGCTATTTCCGAGTTGAGCAACACAAACATCGCCACGCTTTACGATTACGGTGAGACGAGTGACGGACATCCATTCCTGGTGATGGAGTTCGTTAGGGGACAAACATTAAGCGAGTTGATGCGTAAAGGCGAGCTGACGCTGCCGCGCGTGTTACAGATCATCGAAGACGTCGCTGCGGCCCTCAGCGAACCGCACGCCCGAGGCATAGTCCACCGCGACATTAAGCCGTCGAACATCATGGTCAACGACCGGGGTCAGGTTAAAGTGCTTGACTTCGGCCTTGCCAAACAGCTCGATGACGATCAGATTCATCTTTCTGAACCGGAAGCGCAGACGCTGCTCGCTGTGCGCACACGCAGCGGTGTAGTGCTCGGCACGCCCGCTTACCTGTCTCCGGAGCAGGCGATGGGAAACAGCGTCGATGCGCGCAGCGATGTGTTTGCGCTCGGTGGAGTCCTCTACGAATGCGTTACCAGCAAGCCCGCGTTTCCCGGCACAAGCGTGATTGAGATCGCCGCCAAAGTGATCCACGTCGAGCCGGTGTTGCCATCGAAAGTCAGTCCCAACGTTCCGCCAAAGCTGGACGCAGTAATTCTAAAAGCGCTGGCGAAGAGTCCGGCGCAAAGATATCAGTCGACCGACGAACTGGTAGTCGATTTACGCGCAGTTCGCGAGCTGCTCAACGAAGACTCAAGTCACACACTCATCAAGCCGATTTCGGCAATTTCCCAACCGCGACACAAAACGCTAACCAATCTCTCGCAGATTTTGCAGCGGCCACGTGTGCCTCTTTGGTACATCCTGGTTGGTCTGGTCGTGGTGGTCGGTGCGTTGTGGATCGGGTGGCGATGGTGGCGACCGCCACCGCATGTGCCACCGGCGGAAGCGCAAAACTGGTATGAGGTAGGAACGAATGCGTTGCGAGACGGCGCTTACTATCAAGCGAGCAAAGCTCTCGAGCAAGCGATCAAGATCGACGATAAGTATGTCCTCGCACACGCGCGTCTGGCGGAAGCTTTTCTGGAATTGGACTATTCCGATAAGGCCAAGGACGAAATGTTGCGCGTTACCGCGCTCGCGAGTGATCGCTCGTTGCTGCCAAAGACTGAGGCACTTTACGTGGAAGCAATCTCAGCAACGGTGAGGCACGACTTCCCGGCAGCGGTTGCGGCTAATGCCGAAATTGCGAAACAGGCGCCGGACGCGGAGAAACCGCGCGTGCTTGTCGATCTGGGACGCGCCTACGAGAAAAACGACGACGCCAAGAAAGCGATTGAGAGCTATACAGAAGCGACGACGCGCAACCCGCAATATCCGACGGCGTTTCTGCGTCTCGGGATTCTCTACGGCCGGCAGCAGGAAGTGTCCGGCGCCCTGGCCGCATTTGATAAAGCGGAAGCGCTTTATCAGGCCCTGGGCAATCTCGAAGGCCGCACGGAAGTAGCCTTTCAACGTGGGTACCTGTTCAATAAGCTCAACAAAATTGCGGACGCCAAGGTTCAATTAGAACAAGCTCTGAATTTGGCAAGAGCCAACGATAGCAAATCGCAGCAAATAAGAACTCTCTTGCAGTTGAGCAGCGTCGCTGCCGACCAGGGCGAAGTGAACCGCGCCACAGAATATGCTCGCGAAGCAGTTGACCTCGCCCAGAAAAATGGCATGGAGAATTTGAGTGCGCGAGGCTTGATCGATCTCGGCAACGCGTCTCTGATCAAGGGCGAATACGCGGAAGCAGAAAAGTACCTCGTACAGGCTTTTGAAGCCGCGCAAAGAAGCAAAGCGAGCAACCTTGAAGCGCGAGTGCGAGTTTCTTTAGCGAGTTTAAGTTTGAAGCAGAGCAAACCGGATGAAGCAGTTCGTTACGTTGAGCCGGCGCTGACGTTTTATCAGAACGCCGGCTATCGATCAGAAACTTTTTCCTGTCTTGCTTTGCTGGCGCGCGCAAATCTTCAGAAGGGTGAGTACGAGAGCGCGCTAAAGGCGGACGAGCAGCTCTTGCAGCTTGCTCAACAGGCGAATGAGCAATCACAGATCGCCGTGGCCCAGGGCGACATCGGATCTGCCCTCATCCGCCAGGAAAAGTATCCGGAGGCGCTGGATCATTTAGCGACCGCTTACGCGATCAATAAAGCCCAGGGAGTGCAGCGCAGCGTGGTTTCCAACTTGTCCTCTCGGGCGTATGCGCTGTGGCAGCTCGGTCGCTACCAGGAAGCGCTGACGGTGCTTGGTGAAGGGGCCGCCATCGCCGACAAACCAACAGGTGGCTATAAACAGCAAGCCGCCGCAATCAAATTAGCTGATGCTGAGATCTCGCTAAGCCAGGGTCATTTTCCCGAGGCGAAGGCCAAAGCCGAGAAGCTGCTTGCGCTAATCGGAGCGCAGTTTCCCGCGATCACAATTGACGCCAAGCGCGTGCTCGGATTGGCGCAGTCTTATAGTGGCGCCGCAGCGTTGGGTAAGCAGACCTGCGCAGAAGCGGTGGAGATGGCGAAGCCGCAAAACGATCCATTCCAGTTTGCTACCGCACAATTGGCGCTCGCTGAGGCGATGCTTCTGGCGGGAGATTCAGCGGGCGCTTTGACCAGTGCGTTGCAGGCACAGGAAAGCTTTGCCCGGCGTGAGCAACACGGATGGGAATGGCGAGCGTGGCTGGTGGCGGCGCTCGCCAGTAAGAAGGCAGGCGACAACGGCAAAGCGCGCGAGTATGCCGCGCAGGCAACAGAGTCACTTTCAAAGATCGAGCAACGATTGGGTGCGACAAACTTCAGCAGTTATGTTAGCCGACCCGACATCCAGCGGTGTAAGAAACAATTGAGCGAGGTCGCTGGTTCCAGTCATTAAGCTCTTGACTTCAATCATTGGGCCTTGACGAACCGATCTCTTGGCCCGACTCGCAACAGCTTTCCCACTACCTAAAAACCTAAGGAGAGAAGAATGCATCATCTACGTAAACTAGTGATTGTCGGAGCGACGATCTTCGTGCTGGCCCTCGGCGTTTTTGCCCTGGTTAAGAGTCCGGTTCCTCAGAGCGGCGACGTGATTATCATCAAGGGCGGCTCTTTGGAGATCCAGTGCGGCAGCAATCACGGAAATGACTGTTTGGGCGTTCACGACGCCACCGGAAAGTACAAACACAAGAAAACGAATGGGAAAATAGAGCAGATAGTGGTGAAGGACAGCAGTGGCACAATCCTGAAGAGCTTTGATAGGAAGACTGACTTCGCCGATGGCAAGCCGTCGATCGAGATCACTTATCGATAACGTATTCGACCCGGTTTCAACGTGCATGCTCTGACCGCTGAGTTGACGCTCCGCGCCTGGATGGCTTTCGATTGGTTTGGCGTGAAGGTTTGTCCGGACGCCTCTTGCTGTCGTGCGCCTCCAGGAATTCCTGCGCGCCGGCTTTGTAGGATTCGTGTAGCCACTGCTGAAAGAGTGTGCTTCCCGCACGAGTGCCACATGTTCGCGGTGACGAATCGCTCGCCGCACTTTGGGCGACGCCAAAGCGGACGCTTCTTTGAAGGCTTTGTCGTCGCAAGTTTGTTTGCCTCACGTTTCTTCTTAATTGCGCCGGTCTAGCGGGTTAGTGAAGCACTGTTTTCTCTAGCCCAGGCGTTCACGCCTGGGACATTGAGGCCAACGCATTCACCAGCCTCCTTTAGGAGGCTTTGCATTCCTCCGATGGGATTCGCGAAAGCCCCATGAATGGGGCTGAACAATTAGTGCCCTCTGCTAACTAACCCAGGCGTGAACGCCTGGGCTAGTGGAAAAACAGCACGATTGTATTCGACGTGACGGGCAGTCCCAAATGACCTGAAATCAGGGCACTGGTGCAGTTTGAAAAAGTGGCACTGGCGTCCCGCCCGTAAATCACGCGCAAGATGCGCGTGCCACAATCAAACTGCACCAGTACTGAATTCAGCCAGGTCGGAGTTCTTCAGCAACCTGCTGGGTGGTTACTTTCTCCAAGCGGCTTCGCTGCTGGCAAATTCCCGACAGTTGCCCTACCGTTATCTATCGTCGAAGACGGAGTAGGATCATCTTTCGAAACCGGATCGCAATGACTGTTGAGGTTGCAAAAGAAAACGAGCGCACGAATGGAGTTTCTCCAGCGGCGTTGTCACTCGTGGCTATTGTCGGTCAGCCGAACGTCGGGAAGTCCACGCTTTTCAACCGGCTGATCGGTCAGCGGCGATCGATAGTCGGCGACGAGCCGGGCATCACGCGCGATCGGATCTATGGCGAAGTCGAATGGTTGGGGGCGCGCTTTTCGATTGTTGATACTGGCGGAATTATTCCTGACGACGATGCGGAAATTCCCGCTAGTATTTTGAAGCAGGCGGGATTTGCAATTGAAGACGCGCAGGCGCTGATCTGGGTCGTTGATGCGCGGCAAGGTCTGACGCCGCTCGACGAGGAGTTAGCGAAACTTTTGCGGAGCACCGGCAAGCGAGTGCTGGTGGCGGCGAATAAGGTTGAAGCCCACAGGCTGGAAGCTGAAGCGGCCGAATTCTATCGCTTCGGCTTTGAAGAAGTGTTTGCGGTATCAGCGGAGCAGGGAATTGGGTTGGGCGAGTTGCTTGATGCGTTGGTTGGAGGCTTCGAAGATCAGATTAGCCACAGAGGCACAGAGGCACAGAGAAGAAATGACAGTGATGTTGCGAGCGAACCTGCGCTTCCGCGAGAGATACGTTTGGCGATTGTTGGAAGACCGAATGTAGGGAAGTCGTCTTTGTTGAATCGCTTGATCGGCGAGGAGCGAGTGATAGTTTCGCCGGTTGCCGGGACGACGCGCGATGCTATTGATACGGTGCTCAAAACTCCTGAGCACACATTTCGCCTCATCGATACCGCCGGCATTCGTCGCAAAGGCAAGACTGGCGAGATGGCGGAGAAACTCTCGGTCGTGATGGCGATGAAGAGTCTGGAGCGCGCCGACGTCGCGATTGTGATCGTTGACGCGGAAGAAGGAGTGACCGCGCTCGATGCGCACATCGCGGGTTACGCGCACGATGCCGGTTGTTCGATCATCATCGCGGTGAATAAGTGGGACCTCGTGAAGGACAAGGAAACAAACACCGCGAATGAATTCGAACGCACGCTGCGCGATCGAATGAAGTTTCTCGAATGGGCTCCGGTGATTACGATCTCGGCGTTGAACGGACAGCGCGTCGAAAAGATCCTGCCGTTGGCCGCGCGCGCTAACGAAGCGCGCAGCCGGCGCATTCCTACGTCGCAACTCAATTCATTTTTTGAACACGCGATTGCGCAACCGCGGGGAGGCGCTACGCCGGCGCCGGTTAAAGGTGGAGTATCGCGACTGCGCGTACAGTACCTCACGCAGGTCGGCGTGCGTCCGCCGACGTTCGTAGTCTTCACGGCGGGCGGCAAAGCCGGATTACACTTTTCCTACGAGCGACATCTACAGAATCGCCTGCGCGAAGAGTTTGATTTTTTTGCCACGCCGCTGCGGATTGTGCAGCGTCACAAGAAGGGCAAACGCGCGCGATAGTTGGTAAGAGTTTTAGTCTTGTGATTTTTCGGGTGGCTTAGTGGATCGTCTGTTGTTTGCAAAGAGACGATCCACGAATTCACACGAAGCGGCACGAAATCACACGAACAATTGAGTGCGGCGACGACGAATGGATCCGGCAATCACTTTTGAAGTAACGGCGCTGGACGGTCAAGCGCGCAGTGGCACGCTGACAACTCGCCGTGGCGTGATTGAGACGCCGGTCTTTATGCCCGTCGGCACTGCCGGCAGCGTGAAAGGTGTTCGCTTCGAAGAGCTGGAGGCGCCGGATCTCGACGCGCGCATCATTCTCGGCAACACGTATCACCTGTGGCTGCGGCCAGGAATAGAAACGATTAAAGCCTGTGGCGGTTTGCATCGCTTCATCGGTTGGGATCGGGCGCTGCTGACGGACTCCGGCGGGTTTCAGGTTTGGAGTCTTGGGTCGCTCAGAAAGATCACGGAAGAGGGAGTCGAGTTTCGCTCGCACCTCGACGGCAGTTTGCAATTCATGTCGCCTGAGATCTCAATGGAGGTACAGGCTGCACTGGGCTCAGACATCGTTATGGTCTTTGACGAATGCGCGCCCGGCAAGGCTGCGCACGATGAGGCGCGCAAGAGTATGGAGTTAACGACGCGCTGGGCCAGGCGGTCGAAAGAAGCGTTTGAGGTAGCGCAAGTTGATAACTTGCGTTCGGGTCTCGCCGAAACAGCAACGCAAGTTAACAACTTGCGCTACAGGCAGGCGCTGTTTGGAATCGTTCAGGGCGCAACTCATCTTGACCTGAGAAGAGAGAGTCTCGCACGCACAGTGGAGATCGGATTTGATGGTTACGCGATCGGCGGACTAAGTGTTGGCGAAGAGAAGCCGCTCATGTGGGACGTGACGAGTGAGATAGCGCCGTTGCTGCCCGCGGATCGACCGCGTTATCTGATGGGGGTCGGCACGCCGGAAGATTTGGTTGCGGCAGTAGCGTTGGGTGTAGACATGTTTGACTGCGTGCTCCCCACACGCAACGGGCGCACCGGACAGGCCTTTACGTCGCGCGGAAAGTTGAACATCAAGAATGCACAATGGGCGCGCGATGCACGACCGCTCGATCAATCGTGCCAATGCTCCGTCTGCCTGCGCCACACGCGCGCTTATTTGCGACATCTTTATCTGGCGGGAGAAATGCTGGCCAGCATCCTGCTGACCCATCACAACCTGGCCTTCTTCCTTGACACTATGCGGCGTGTAAGGCAAGCTATCCGGTCTGGCAACTTCACGCGATTTCGACGGGAATTCACCGAGGCGGTCAACTCGGGAGTTGAGTAGCGTGAGTTGCGATTCAGACCTAACAGCAGCAAGTTCTGCGGGCGAATCGAAAGAGCTAAAACATAAATGACAACCTTAATTCTTTTTCAGGGCAGCAGTCCGCTGATCTCCTTCGCGCCGATGATTTTGATCATCGGTGTCTTCTATCTCCTATTGATTAGACCGCAACAGGCACGTCAGCGTAAGTTGCGAGAGACGATTTCGAACTTGAAAGCCGGCGATCGCGTGGTGACCACTGGTGGGATCATCGGAACGATCACGAGTGTTAAGGACACAAGCTTTCTGATTCGCAGCGCCGACAAATCAATACTTGAGATCGCGCGGTCCGCGGTGGCCGGAATCGAAGAGGAAGAAAAGAAATAAGCGCCGCGGTACAAGCAGGGGCGTAGCAATTTGGTGTAATGAAGAAAACGAATCTCCTTCAGCGTTCAATAATCATCGGCGTCGTTACTCTGATCGGCCTTTACATCGTTATCGGTCCTCACGGGCGTCGTCCTCATTTCAAGGACTTCAGTTACAGCGGCATCAAAGCAACCCTCGCATCAAATATTCATCTTGGCCTGGACTTACAAGGTGGTTCGCACCTCGTCATGCAAGTAATGACCAAAGACTATCTGAAGCGGCTGACTGAAGACAATGCCGTAGCGGCTCAGAACGCGGCGAAGGACGCAGGCTTCGACGCGAAGGAAATAAAGGAAGCTCACGCTGACGTGTCAGACAGTAGCCACCGCGTCGTTGTTACGCTTGCGGATCCGTCAAAGGCGAAAGACATTCGCGACGCGGTCGAGAAAAAGGTGGAACTTGGAGAGCGTCTCGGGTGGTCCTTTTCGGCCTCGGGCAATACGATCACCTGGACTTTGACGGGCGCCATGGCGCGCACGCTGGAGGACGACGCAACCACGCAAGCGTTGAAGATCATCGATAGCCGCATCAACGCGCTCGGCGTTACTGAACCAACGCTGCAAACTCACGGAGCGCAAGACAAACACCAGATTCTCTTGCAAATGCCTGGCGTGCAGGATCCCGAGAGAGTCAAGAAATTGCTCGGCAGCGAATCGCGCCTTGAACTCGTGCATGTCGTGAGTCTCAAGCACGGACAGGTGGGGGACGCTCAGACTTACGCAAGCAGAGAAGAGGCTATTGATTCCCTCAACACCGTCGGCAGGACGATTCCGGTCAACAAACGCGTGCTGCAATACATCGAGCGAGCGGACCTGTCGAGCACGACGACGGATCAGGAGAAGCAGGATCAACCAAAGCCGACAAAATGGGTTGTGGTTGAGTCGCCCGCGATCATCGAGGGCAACGAGCTGAGAAATGCCGAAGCCGTGCAATCTCAAGGCGGCGGGAGCAACGACTTTGAGATTCGGTTTTCTCTCAAGAAAGCCGGCGCGGACAAGTTTGGAAAGTGGACTGGGGAGAACATTGACGAGTACATGGGCGTGGTGCTCAACGATCAGGTAAAGTCGATCGCCTTTATTAAGTCGCAGATCTTCGATACCGGGGAAATCACGGGCCATTTCACGAAACAGTCCGCCGACGATCTTGCGTTAACGCTTCGCTCAGGCGCTTTGCCGGCGGCGATTAACTATACCGAAGAGCGGACGGTCGGACCAAGTCTCGGACAGGATTCGATTCGCTCAGGCGTGCGTGCCTCGATGGTAGGTTTAGGGCTCGTCGTGCTCTTCATGCTCTTTTACTATCGCGGTTCGGGAGTTAACGCCGTCGTCGCGCTGTTGCTGAACATGGTCTTGATGCTTGCCGGACTGATCATGTTTCAGGCGACGCTGACGTTGCCGGGCATTGCCGGAATTATTTTAACGATCGGTATGGCCGTAGACTCGAACGTGCTGATCTTTGAGCGCATCAGAGAAGAATTGCACAGTGGCAAGACAATCCCCTCGGCCGTCGATCAGGGATTTGGGCGCGCGTTTGTGACCATTATCGACACGCACGTAACCACGATTGTCTCGTCTGCGTTTCTGTTTGTCTTTGGCACTGGTCCGATACGCGGTTTCGCAGTGACGCTGGTGATTGGCTTGCTCGTCAATCTCTTCTCCGCCGTTTACGTTTCACGCACGATTTTCGTCTGGTTATTGAGTCGCAAGGAGCGAGTCGAGTCGCTGAGCATCTGAAGTAATTTGCCATGATTCAAATCTTCAAAGAAGTAAAGATCGACTGGCTGGCAAATCGCCGTTGGTTTATTGGCGTGTCGATTTTGCTAATGTTGGCCGGGCTAGGCTCGGCGATCGTTCGCCAATGGAAACACCAGCAGCACCCGACAAGTCCGCAAGCATTCAACCTGGGTGTGGATTTCAAAGGCGGAACGGTTATGACGGCCCAGTTCAGACAACGCCCAACGACGGAAGTTATCCACGCGGCAATCGCAGCTCAGGGAGTGCGCGATGCTGTCGTACAAAATGTTACCGACAAGACAGATGAAGTGCTGATCAAACTTCCGTTGACAGGGTCGGTCGTCAGTACTTCGACCGCGGGTCGCACTGAAGTTGACCCGGGCCAAACAAAGGTCCGGCAAGCCTTGAACACCTTTGGCCCTGAAGCTGAAGCCGAAAAGAGTTTAGCGGCCGACGCGCACGCGGCATACAGAATTGTCGGCACCGAGGCAGTGGGCCCGATTGCCGGACAGCAATTGCGCAACAAGGCAGTCGCCGTCACTCTGGCGGCTCTGGTTGGCATTCTCATCTACATTGCGTTTCGTTTTGAGTGGACATATGGCGCGGCGGCAGTCATCGCGGTTTTCCACGACGTGTTAGTGACGCTCGGGTTCTTTTCAATCTTCCAGTGGGAGATCAGTCTGACGGTTATCGCAGCGCTATTGACGCTCGTCGGTTTCTCAGTCAATGACACGATCGTTGTGTTCGATCGTATTCGTGAAAACCGCAAACTGCATCGGCGCGATTCACTCTACAAGGTAACCAACGATTCTATTAACCAAACGCTTTCGCGTACTGTAATTACTTCCGGTCTTGTATTTCTATCCGTGCTCGCAATGGTGATCTTCGGGGGCGAGGTCTTGTTTGGTTTTTCAGTAGCGCTGTTGATTGGTATTACGTTCGGCACCTATTCATCCGTCGCAATTGCCAGTCCGATCATGGTTTGGTGGGAGCAACGCTTGGAAGCAGCGAACCGCAAGCTGGCTGTGGCCGCCACGCAAAGCGCGCTGACGCCTGGCACGCGGCCGAAGCGTCCGGAAGGGAAGCGCGAACTCGCCGGCGGCGGTCTGCGGAAACAATCACGCGCTGGTCGGGCTTAAGGCCTTATTGTTTAATAGCCGGTCGGACACCGACTTGCACTGGTTCAAATTCTATAAATTGCGCTTGACTTTGTGACAGAATGCGGCTTAGACTGCGGCTGTTGCTGGCCAATTGAATACTTGGAGTTGACCTCGCGTTACCAGTGAAGCAGGTGTAGACGCGAGGCAGTCTATGTCGATCTGGTCGGCGAGTTTCTCGCACAGCGGCTTGTTCTTAAGCTTTTGGAAGCGCTCAGAATCGCAGAGGCTGCTATACCCCCTTCAATTCTTAGTAACGTCCTGGTTAACGAAGACTCGCGCAACGAGTCAGCGTTTGAGAGTTCGCAGTTTGGATGATTCGCATTCACGATCCATTTGGCACCGGTATTTGGAGGAGAATTAGATGTTCGAACATCTTGTTGAGTCTGGTTCACACAAAGAGGATCTGTCGCGAAAGGGTTCGTTCCTGGTAGTGACAGCGGCGATTTACGCAGTTTTGATCGTGACGTTCCTGGTCGCCGGCATTTGGTTCACCGTGGCGCAGTTGGATACCTCGGACCTGGACTTAATCACACTGGTGGCACCGGTGCAGGTTGTCCAGGTGCAGAAAGAGGAGAAGCACGAGGCAGCAAAGCCGGTGAAGCCCGAGCAGAATGTTGACGTGCGAAAGGACCTGATTGCGCAGACGAACCGGGCCGATTTGGTGCCGGAGAAGACAACCACCAAGGCTCTGGATGTCCCGCCAGTGCGCAACAACGTGAGAACAATTCAGGGTACGGAGAACAGCAACGCTGCGGCTCCGATCGCATCTGGTGCGGGAACGGGAAACGTAACGATGGCGCCAACGAAAGTCGAAATTGCGGACGCGCCGCCACCGGCTGCGGCAAAGCCGACGCCGCACGCCCCGATCTCCGGTGGTGTGCTGAACGGCAAGGCTCTTAGCTTGCCGAAACCTCAGTATCCGGCAATCGCCCGCCAGGCACATGCGTCCGGAACGGTGGTCGTCCAGGTTCTGATAGACGAGAACGGCGCCGTGATTGCTGCTCATGCAATATCAGGTCATCCGTTGTTGCAGGCAGTGGCGGTCCAGGCCGCTCATCAGGCGAGGTTCTCGCCCACGAAACTTTCCGGGCAGCCGGTGAAAGTAAATGGAGTGATCCAGTACAACTTCGTTGCTCCGTGATTTGGGGATTTGGTGCGGAGGAGTGCTGGGTCTTCGGGCATCATCAGCTTTTCCGCTGCAACTAATGTGAGAAAAAACTTTTGGAGGGGTTACCGTGACTATTCTAACGAGTCTTCTTGGAACGAAAGCATTTGGCTTACTCGTCCTCTTATGGGATGCAACGGCGAGCCCGTCTCCCAGCCCTGAGGGCGCCGCAGCCGACCACTTCTCAATTGTCGCCATGATCAAGAGTATGGGCAGCGTCGCGATTGCCGTCGTGATCGTTCTCTTGATTATGTCGGTCTATTCCATCGCGATTATGGTCGAGCGCTACTTGACCTATACGGCCGCGAAAAAGCAGTCGCGCGAGTTCGCGCCGCGTGTGGCTCAGGCGCTGAAGAACGATCGCATCGAAGAAGCGATCAATATCAGCGACAAGCACCGCAAATCGCACCTGGCGATGGTGGTTAGCAGCGGCTTGCAGGAGTTCCGCGCCCACGAGCAGTCTTCGGAAATCTCCGGCGACGAGATCGAAGCGTCGAAGCGTGCCTTGCAGCGGGCCATTGCCATCAAGACGGCCGAATTCAAGCGTGGCTTGTCTGGTCTTGCGACCATCGGTTCGACTGCTCCTTTCGTGGGGTTGTTTGGAACAGTGTTCGGAATTATTAACGCGTTTCGTGGCATGAAGGCCGCCGAAACGGCGGGTATCGGCGCAGTCGCGGGGGGTATTTCTGAGGCGCTCTTTACAACAGCACTGGGACTGCTCGTCGCGGTTCCGGCCGTGTGGCTATTCAACTACTTCACGGGTAAGGTCGATGGGTTCGTGGTTGAGATGGATAACTCGGCCTCCGAGCTGGTCGATTATTTTATCAAGAACCGCACGAGGCAGTTGAAGCCTTAAGGGTCGCGAAAAAGGTATTGCCTTGCGATGCGCGACCAGCGTGGATCGCTCGGACTGCTTTGGTTTTAAGAAAGGGGTCTTGCTATGGGAATGACGGGTGGTGGCGGTGGCGGCCTTCAATCTGAGATTAACGTCACGCCGATGGTCGACATCATGTTGGTGCTCCTAATCATCTTCATGGTGGTCACGCCATTGTTGCAGCATGGTGTCACAGTAAACCTGCCAAAAGATCTTAAGAACCCTGAGGAAGATTCGAGAATCGTCAAGGAGAGCGCGATTCTCATTGCCATTCCCGCGGATGGTCAGTATTACATCGGCAAGGTACCGGTTCCCAGGGATCAGATCAAAGACAAGGTCGACATCATGTTGAAGAATATCAAGAAGGAAGAAGACAAGATCGTCTACATCAAGAGCGGCATAGGGGTCAGTTACGGCGATGTCGTCGATGTCATTAACCAGGTGCGCGGGCTGGGAGTCGATCGCATTGGGTTGGTCGCGGATAAGAAAAAAGGCGGGGCAGCCGCGAAGCCCGCTTCATGACCCTGATTCCGGCGAGCAGACTGCACCGCGTATTTAAAGGAGCAAACTGATGGGAATGGGAAGTTCAGGCGGCGGTTCCAGAGCGGTTCCGTACATCAACGTGACGCCGCTGATTGACGTGCTGTTAGTGCTGCTGATCATATTCATGGTGATTACTCCCTTGAAACCGAGCCGCTTTCAGGCCGATATCCCCACACCAAAGGATAAGAGCGAGGATACCTCGAGGCTGAAACCAAATCCGCTCACACTCGTTGTATTTATCTCCCTGGATCTTAAGATCCAGCTAAACAATCATTTGAGTCCGGGACCGGATGATTCGTGCCTCGGTGTAGTTCCCGATTATGGCTCGGTCAACGATCCGGTCCATTTGGCCCAATGTCTGAGGCACACGTTTGATAAGCGCAGAGACCAGCAATTTCCCGCCTGGAAGCCGGACATGGGGCCGGGAACGGAGGCTGAGAAGAGGCTAACGAAGGAGCAGCGGATCGAGAAGACCGTCTTTGTTAAGGCGCCCAGGGCGCTCCACTACGGAGATGTGGTCAAAGTAATCGACGCGCTAAAGGGCGCGGGCGCGGACCCGGTCGGCTTACAGATGGATGATTTGCCTTAGTAGAACTGAAGGCCAGGCGCCGGGTGAGAGCTGAGGCTTGGTTTCTTCGGAGTTGCTTTCGGTCACCGCCAATTAAATGGAGCCTAAGGATAAATGAAACTCCCTCGAATCAGGATCGCGATTGCCCTGGCGACTCTTGTGGTAACTAGTTCCGGCTGCGGACTTATCAATCGCATCCGCGCCAAGAACGAACTTAACGAAGCCGCCAGCGCTTATCGGGACGCTCATTTCGAAGAGGCCGAACGGCGGTCGCGGCGAGCTCTAGCGTTGGATCCGACGAACAAAACCGCGCCTCTGTTTATCGCTCGTATCGTTCATCGGCAGTTTAAGAAGGGCGTTAATACTCCTGAGAACCTCGCTAAAGCGCGGGACGCGATTGAGCTATACAAAAAGATAATCCAGACCGACCCCAAGAACGAAGAAGCCTTCAAAGCGATTGCCGATCTTTATGGGGCGCTAAATGAAGACGATAAGCAGCGCGAGTGGATTCTCCAGCGTGCCACTGACAAGGAAAACATCGATGATGCCAAGCGAGCCGAGGCTTACATCATCCTCGCAACTAAAGACTGGCACTGCTCGAATGATATTACCGAACTGCCCGCCAACAAGACTACAATAGTAGACCCTAAGACCAACCAGGGAACTCCTTCTTACAGGAAGCCGAAAGAGGGGAAAGACTTTGAGGCCGTCAAGCTGTGCGTGACGCGCGGGCTCGAGGAGATCGAGAAGGCTATCCAGATTGTCCCAAACAGCGAGCCTGCCTGGGCCGTTAAAACAAGTCTTTTGCTCGAAGCTTCCAAGCGAGCCGAGATGGAGGGCAAGATGGATGAGAAGGCCCGGCTGGACAAACAAGAGAAAGACGCCCAGCAGCATACCAACGACCTGAGCGAGGCAAACCGGAAGAAGAAAGAGGAGGAGGAAGCTAAGAAGGCTGCGACTCCGCCGGCTGGTTGACAGGAATTAAGATCCACTCGCGTTGTCCGGATTAAGAATAGGTGGTGCTCGACTTTCGAGTCGGGCACCACCTATTTGTTATAATCAAATGTGAGTTTGGAGTCAGCTAAGCGAGGCCGTCGAGTCTCCGGTCACTTTTTCAGATGATTCGCATCGAAGACATTGTCGAAAAGGTTC
>JBGPWL010000092.1:0-17698 GCA_041492185.1 Pyrinomonadaceae bacterium
AAGCGATACCACCAGGACGAAATAATGCGCCGAGCTTGTTGCGGCGGCACATCGCCGAGGTCGAGCACGACGAGTCCAAAACCGCCGCCCTGCAAGAGCAAATCAGTGGCTTTAAATGCGTGCTCGACATTGGCGGCGCAACGTATCCAGAGCAGTTGATCGAAATCAATACCGGCATTCGCAGCCGAAATGGGATCGAGCACGTCGCTGGTATCGACCAGGGCGCAGACTTCGTCGTGAGTGGTAGCAAAGGCCAGCGCCGCAAGCATCAAGCTGGTGCGACCGGAAGACGCCGGTCCAAAGATCTCTGTGATGGCGCCGCGCGGAAGACCACCGTTGAGAGAGTCGATTTCTCGAACGCCCGTGGAAATTATTTCAACAGGCGGCCTAGCACGCAGCTTGAAGGCTGACCCAAACCGACTGGCTATCTGGGACTCAATTTCAGCTTTTGAAAAGGCGGTGCTCATGACTTCTTCACCTTGCCTGTTTCCTCACGAAATCTTCGCTTGACGTATCGTCATTTCTGTTCGACAATGTTCGACAGATTTTCGCCAACAAGCGAAAATCTATCATACAGTCGAATTTGAGACAAGAGTGGAGGCGAATATGCCCGTCACACACCGGCAAAAGCAGGTCTATGAGTTCATCAGCCGCTTTATGGAGGTACAAAAGCAGCCGCCGACCATCGCGGAGATCGGCAAGCATTTCAAGATGAGTTCATCGGCAAGCGTCCATAGCATTCTCTCTGCTCTGGAGCGCGAGGGGCTGATCAAGCGCATTCCAAATGTCAGTCGCGGGATCGAGATCGTGAAGCAGGAAAACGCGAGCGAGGATTTCGAAATCCCCTTGCTCGGGTTAGTCGCCGCTGGTCAGCCTATTGAAGCAATTCTCGCGCATGAGACAGTCTCGGCGCCGCGAGACATGATTGGCCGGGGTCGCATGTTCGCCTTGCGAGTGCGCGGCGATTCAATGATCGAAGAGAACATCCAGGACGGCGACATCATCATCATCTCTTCTCAACCGACAGCCGAGAATGGCCAGGTCGTGGTGGCACTCATCGACGGAAACTATGCGACGGTGAAAAAGTTTTATCGCGAGCCTGACTTTATTCGGCTCGAGCCGGCCAATCCACAGTTCAAACCGATCTTCATCAAAACAACTGAACGACTGCAGATCCAGGGCGTCGTGCGTGGACTGATCAGGAAATACGATCATTCCGTCGCCGGCCAGTAATAATTCAGGCAGAGATTGGATGGAGAGATGTCTTGCGACGAGGGCGCACTCAAAGATAAGGAATCGGACGTAAGCTTTGTCGGTTTCGCGTTGGCTGAATGCACGATCGAGACCGATCAAGATTCAGCAAGATACATTCGCGCGGTTCATCGGACAGCGCTTGAGCTTGCGGTTCAATATCGCTTTGGCATTGAGATTGGCGGGTTTTGGATGTTGCCGGAACAAATTGATCAGCTCAGAAAACTGCCGAACTGTTATCCACCGAACGAAGCACCTCATGTTGCCCGCGCCGTCGATGCGTTTCTTCGATCACAACTTCAATCTCACCACTTTCTATTTTCAACGTTAGAGAAAGGATCTTCAGCACCAGATACGATCCACTAAATCACACGAAACAACTCGAACAAAACAAGACTTCGTGTGGATTCGTGGATCGTATTGCGGACGCCCGCTACGCGGCCGGGACAAGCTCAACGTCTTCCTCACGTCGTTGTCTGCGGCGTCTCACTATCAAACCGATTCCGGAAACAATCATTGCGCCACCAAAGAGCGTTCGCCACATTAGCTTCTCATTGAGCACCAGCATTCCCAGGATGACCGCCACGACCGGAGTGACAAGGGCAATGAGCATTGTCTTGGTGACATCCATGTGATGAACGAGCCAGTAGTAAGCGATAAACGCGACGACGGTGCCCACTAAAGCAAGATAGAAGAGAGCGAGAAACGCTTGCGGTGTCCAATGGAAGCGCAGAGGATTTCCCTCGAGCGGAATACCAATAGCGAGCAGCGGAACCAATCCAAAACCCATCTGCCCTAAAGCAATGACGGAAGGATCAAGCTTCCTACCGTAAGCTTTGACCAGCACGTTGGCGTAAGCTGCGCAAAACGCGCCGAGGACAACCGCGGCGCTACCCCACAAGGCCTTTGGACCAGCAACCTCTAATTGATTGGAAAAGATCACGCTGACCCCGGCCACTCCCATTACAACTCCAAAGATCTTCATCCCGGTCAGTCGTTCGCCGGGAAGATAGTAGTGCGCGATGACCAAACCAAATGCCGGAATTGTTGACTGAAGCACGGCCGCGAGTCCGGACGAGATGTATTGCTCACCCCAAAAGAGCAGTCCGTAGTTAAGACTGAATGAGAGTAGCCCGCTTACTGCCAGCAGAAGCCAGTCGCCTCGCTTGGTGGGAAACGGCACGCGACGCAAACGGATCAATGTAATCAGAACTGCTGAGGCGATGACAAATCTTATGCCCGCAAATGTGAACGGCGGCAGATCCACGAGCCCGAGTTTGATGAACAGCCAGGTCGAGCCCCAGATGCAACAGAGTAACAGCCAAACAAGCCGCGCTTTCATTGATTAATTTCTATACGGGTGCGTCGAATGATTGGGACAACCAGCCTTGACCTACATGGCGATCTCTTTAGAACAACTCACATGACGATCCACTAAACTACACGAAAGAGAGCGCACGAAAAGACACGAAGTCCTCGTTGCGGGAAGCTTCGTGTCCGTTTCGTGTAAGTTCGTGGATCGTTCTTTACGACACACCAGACAACTTAGCTTGGCGGCATCGCCGTTTTGATAATCGCAAACGCCGCGCCTTGCGGATCGAGAAGGACCGCGAACCTGCCGACGCCCGGAATATCTTCGGCCGGCTTCATGATCTGTCCTCCCAGTGACGATGCCTTCTCGGCTGTCGCGTCGCAATCATCAACGGCGAAGTACACCATCCAGTTTGGCGGAATGGGTCCCATCTCGGGAGTGATTGCTAACATTCCCCCAGCGCCCCGGTCACCATTCTTGAAGAGCGCGTATTCCATACCAAACTGTTGCACGTCCTTCGTCCAGCCGAACAGGGTTGTATAGAAGTCGCCCGCTTTCGCAGTGTCAGTAGTCATGAGTTCATTCCAGACCAATGAATTCGGAACATTCACAACGCCCGCGCCGGCGTGCGTGCCCGCCTGCCACAAGGCAAACACCGCACCGGTTGGATCCTGGACTACCGCCATGCGGCCTACAGTGGAAACGTCAAACGGTTCCTTCATCAGCGCGCCGCCGGCTTCTTTCGCCTTCGCAGCGGTTTCGTCCGCGCTGGTCACCGAAACGTACGACAGCCAATGCGGCGGAATCCCTTGCGCCTTCATTTCCGGCATCAATTGATAAAGAGCGCCCACGTCCTTGCCGTCCTGCTTCAGCATTGTGTAAACCATGCCGGGCCCGATCGGAGTGTCAGTGAAATCCCAACCAAACAGTCCAGTGTAGAATTTCTTGGCGGCCTCGCCGTCGCTGGTACCCAACTCTACCCAACAAAATGTGCCCGGTGCATATTGCGGGTAGTGCCCTAATTTCAGCGCTTCTCTGCGGAGTCTCTGCCCTCTGCGTCTCGGTGATGAAGAATACTTTGGAAACACTCACCGCAGAGACGCCGAGAGCGCAGAGGAGGCGCACTGAATTTCAAATCGGGTCAATACCGCTCCTCCCCTCCATATTAATTGACAAACGCTCGAATGGTGAACTAGCATGAGGCGCATATACTGCTCGGAGGCTTTGAGAATATGAGTGCCGACGGAGATACTGTCCCATCAGGGCCGCCAGGAATTCAGTTTGCGGGTCCTCCCGACGCGCGATTGGTTTTCTCGGGTCCTCCCCAACGACTGACCGGCACGATTCCACTGATTAACACAAGTACGGATAAACAAAAGCTGCGCAGCCTCGCGGTTACAGCGGGCTCTCTCCAGGGCCCGGCTCAACTTCCGATTCAAGAGGTTCCTTTTTCAGCCAAGCTTTATCCTGGTGAGCAAGCCGCTGTTCCCGGAATCATCTCACTCGCTGGCAAAACTGCACCGGGAACCTACCAGATCGAAGTGACCGTTGGCGACAAATCTCTGCCTGCGACTGTGCATGTCACCGAAGTGGTGGATCTCTTCATAGAGCCGACCGAACTCACAATCCTGGCTGGATCCGCGTCATCGTACACCCGACAATTCGTCGCGGAAAACCGCGGGAATACAGAACTCGCACTCGGAGCTCGGTGCGAAGCGCCCATATTCGATTCGTTCGATTTGACAACCAGCTTAGTGATCGGGCTTCACAAGGCGGATAAGAGTTCCGTCGCAGAGATGGTAAAGGGCTTCCTAACTGAGTGGTCTGAGTTACAGGCCGGTACCCTGGTGGTCAAGCGGAAGCCGATGATCCTTCATCCTGGCCAGCGCGTGTTAACGGACGTCGAGTTTGAACTCCCAGCCGGACTTAAACCGTTTCGCCACTACCACGCAAACCTGCAACTGTATAATGCAGTTCTATCGGTGGATATTTACACTACAAAAAAAATAGGATCTGGAAGCACGCTGAAAACCGAATTGTCCAGGAGGAACAAAGATGAGTAAAGGCGGCGGTCCGAGTATTCCCAGCAACTATACCGTCAAGCTCGGCAGCGATGGATCCGTAATCCACATCGACACCGATCTGGACAATATCCACGTCAAAGAGATCGCTCCGGTAACTATGAACTCGAATTTGGCAGTGACCAGACCCATCGTGACCGAGTCCACGAGTAAGAGCGATTCAACCGCCAGTCTTGACCTTAAGATCGAGCCTCTCGATGTGAAAATCGAGCCACTCAAGGCCGAGGTCGATACTAACTCAACTATTGATTTGAAACCTGTGGCGGTGGATTCCTGCCAGACAATTAAACTGGCTCCGTTGCCGCCGATATGCGTCGATCAGCCGTATTCCCAACATTTCGGATTCACCTTTATGGGTATGGAGGTTTGGGGCTTCAACATTTCAGGCAATTCCGAGATGAAGCTCCATAGTCCCGCCAAGCCGAAACATCACAGCGTGCACGGGCCGGGTCATCATTCATCGAACAAGGAATCGACGGAGGATGAATCCTCTGTTAAGCCCCGGTCCGGTCTCCGTGTGCGGATTGGTAACTAAACTTAAACGCTAGCGAGGGCAGATTCTATGCAAACCCAAGAGCCGACCCACCATCGTCATTCGCATCAGGGTCGTTCCGGATCTCAAAGCCGCGGATCGGCAGTTTTCTACGGCTACTGTCATGAAACCGGCCGCATGAGAATGATGGATTTTCCGGATTACGTTGGCAACACCCAGACAGCATACTCGAATCTGGCGTCTGGAATGTCGTCGATATACAAACCGTACAGGGACACGCTGCAGCAGCCGGCCGCCGGTCCAGGTTCTCAACCCGGTCGAGGGCACGAAAGCTGCTGTCACGAGGACGAAGAGGACTGCCATTGCTCTTGCTGCATTCGCTGCGCGGACGGGGTCGAATATGCGCGCTGCGATGAAGTGCGGTCCATTCCGGTCACTTTCGAGAATGACTCTCGCCGCGATCGAGACGTAAAACTCGAGTTAGGACCATTCGTGACCGAGAGCGGCAAGGAGTTGTGGCGGGGAACCCTCAGTGAGCAGGCTTTTAAGCTGTCACCGTGCGGCGAAAAGACCGTCACAATAAAAGTAGAAGTGAATTGCGGGAACATCAACAAGCCGGATTCCGGAGCGAACGAACCTCCCCGAGCAACATCGGGTACAGTCGATTCGTGCACGGTAGGGTATGCAACGCTGCGCGCCGAGGGCTGCATGATTCGCCCATTGGTCATTGCGCTTGCCGTGTTACCGAACGATTGCGGAGCGCATCACGCCGGATGCCAGTGCGGTTGCTGCTGCTGAATTTCCGGTTACTCTATCGACGCTCGGCGCGTAACAGGCGGTAGGCCCACGCGCCCGAGCGCATCTGTTCATAAACGGCCGACCCGGGAACCGCCAGAAAGTTGTCGATCGCCGAGTTCTTCTCGCCAAATGCCTGCGCTCTGACCGCTGCCACGCTGTCGCAGGAGGCCAGAACGTTGCGCGTGATGTCGCGATCCGAAACTATGCGCATCCCAAGCGGACCCAGCAACACAACAACTTCCATCCAGCGCTGCACGGGCAGGAGGTCGGTGTAGAGGAAACGACCGCCGGGCGAGAGCACGCGGCTGACCTCAGCAAAGAAGGCCCGCAGATTCGGGTAGGTGTGCGAGGACTCGATATTCGTAACCACTTCGAATGTCCGGTCTTCGAAAGGCAGGTGTTCGGCATCACCGACCTCGAAGCGGGCGTTGGCGTGGGTCTTTCGGCAAAAGGCGATGGCTTCAGGAGCAAGGTCAACGCCCGTCGCCTTCGCGCCGAAACTCTCGACCATCAACGCCACAGTCCCTCCGCGTCCGCAACCCACGTCGAGCACGCTGCGATCTCGCAGATCCGTCTTCCCGATCAATTCGAAGGCCAACCTCACTGAGCTTGGATTGAAGACGTGGTACGGAACTTCGAGTTGAGCCTCATCGCTTTCTCCGAGACTGATGTAGCCGTAGTTGAGGAAGTAAGACGCTCCGCCAACTCCCGATCGTTCCAGCTTGCGGGTCACATCGTTGTAGAACTCACGATAGCTTGCCTTGGCGGCTACATTCGGCGCGTCGCCCTCCAAGTCAGGAGCAACAGGCACGTCTGAGTCTGCAAGTGGTTCCTCCGTAGCGGCGCGAGGTTCGCCGCCCGCCAGGGCCTGGTCCACGACTGCCGCGAGTTCAGCGACAGTCGGCGCCTGAAACAACTTGAGCACCGGCAGATCGATCTGGAAGCGGTCGCCGATCTCGGACGCGATCTGGGCGGCCAGCAGAGAATGACCTCCGAGATCGAAAAAGCGGTCCTGGGTTCCGATCGAAGTCAGGCCAAGTTGCGAGCTCCAGATTTCCGCCAGCCTCTGCTCCGTTTCCGTGCGAGGCTCGACGTATGCCGTCACAAGGTTGGGACGCGGATGGCGCGTGACGCCCGCGCCTTTTGTCGGCGACGAATCGTCATGACGAACCCAGGCCGTGAGACGTTCACCGAGGTTGGTGGCCACAAGCATACGCGGATCGCACGGGTAGCCGAGCAGACGCAGGAATACGTCCTGCCCTTCAGGCGGTCGGATCGCGGTAGGAATGGCGGCGCTCTGGGCTTCCGCCGCGTTGTCCCAAGCGTCCCAATCAATGCTCAGCCAGTTGTCGCCGCCTTTCAACGCGAGCACGTCGAGTACCGCGTTGGCTCCGGCATAAACCCCCAGCCCCAACCCGCCGAGAACCGTGGAGATGGAGGAGTGCAAAATCCAACGTCGAGGCTCGCGGCCTTGCATCGCATCGATCAGGTAGAACAGGCCACGCAGCTTAGGCGAGAATTGTGCCTCCACTACCTCCAGCCCTGTTTCCGCAATCGCGGCGAAGGCCGCGGCATCGATGCGCGCCGCTCCATGCACCACGAGGTCGATTGCTCCAAAACGCTCGATGGCGGCATCGACTGCGGCGTTTACTTGCGCGGCGTCGTTGAAATTTGCGTTGAGCACGAGCACTTCCTCGCGCTGTGCGTGCATCCGGGCGAGCCGGCCAAGGAGTGCACGGCTCTCTGAAGAGAGCGTCGGGTCTTCACTATCTGAGGCCCACTGACTGGCGGCCGGAAGCGGAGTGCGCCCGATGAGGACCAGGCGCGCATTTAAATGCTCAAAGACCCCTTCAGCAAGACCCATTCCCATGTGGCCAAGTCCGCCTGTGATCATCACGACGGGGCTTTCGGGCAAATCTTTGGGAGCCTGGATGTCGCTAATGACCACCGGTTCGAATGCCTGAACGAATCGGCGTATGCCACGGAGGGCCAGCCCCGGTTCCGGGACTCCCGCTGCGAGTTCGGCCACGAGCCCGTCCGCCAACACCGCAGCGTCGCCGTCAAGGTCAAGGTGAGCGATCCGAAGCCCTGGATGTTCCTGTGGAATCACTCTCGCCGCTCCCATGCCCAGCGCTCTGGCGGGATCGAGTACTTCGTCGCCGTCCACGCGGGCGGTCCCCCGCGCCGCAAACAACATCGGAAGCGGTCGGACAACAGGTTGCTTGCTGAGCGCATGCGCCATTCGCATGGGTGCCAGCAAGGTAACGATCGCGGCGGAATCCAGGTCGGTGTCGCCTGGCGTGGCAGCGGTCCAACAATCGACCACACCACCGAGCCGAGGACCCGCGGAGCACACCGCCTCGGCCAGGAGCGTGAAATTATCCGGCTCTCGCGGGTTGATCACGTATTCAACTTCTGAGACGCACTGGAAGGCCTCTCCCTGTCGGACCACTATGGGACGACATTCGAGAGCAGCGAGCCGATCGACGACTGCGGCGCCGAGTCCCATTTGCTCGTCAAACACCAGAAGGCGTCGCCCCGCAAGCGCCCGGGGATCGGCATCCACGCGCGGAGTCTCCCGCCAAACCGGCTTGTAGAACCAATTCGATGTCTCGCGCGCCGGCTCGTCGGCGGCGGTGGCATCCGGGTGCGTTCCGATCCAATAGCTTTGGCGTTCGAAGGGATAAGTGGGAAGGCTGACTCGTCTCCGGCGCTCGGATCGATGAAACGCTTCCCAATCCACCGATACGCCGTTTGCCCAAAGCTGGCCGAGCGACCTGAGTGTGGTTTCAGTATCCGGCCGGCGGTTGTCGGGACCCGGAAGCGTGGTCAGGCAGAGAGGCCTTTTGCCCTTCCGCTTGGCTGTTTCGGACGCGAACGTTGTCAGAGTGTTTCCTGGACCGACCTCCAGATAGATCGGATTCTTGCCGGCGGGACTGTTTGCTTCCGCGAGCGTCTGGATGCCGTCAGCAAAACGAACTGAGGATCGAAGTTGTGCGCTCCAATATCCGGGTTGAGTGACTGCCGCGTCGGCCCACTGGCCAGTCAGGCTGGCCACAAACGGAATGACCGGCAACGACAACTTGAGGCGCGCGACATGCTCCTCGAATTCCCGAAGGATCGAGTCCATCATCGAAGAGTGAAAAGCGTGCGATGTATGTAGCCGGCGCGTCGGCACGGATTCCATGGCGAGCGCCGCCTCCACCTGCTCAATTGCCTGGTTCGGTCCGGAGAGCACACACAGGCTGGGGGCGTTGATGGCGGCCATCGATACTTCGCCATTCACAAAACGGGAGGCGTCATCCGCCGGTGCCATCACCGCCAGCATGGCGCCGCGCGGCAGCGCCGAAATAAGTTGGCCTCGCCGCGCGATGAGCGCCAGCGCGTCTTCGAGGGTCATGACGCTCGCCAGAGCCGCGGCCACGTACTCACCGACGCTGTGGCCGATCATCGCCGCCGGCTGAATGCCCCAGGACATCCAGAGTTTGGCCAGCGCGTAACCAAGGGTGAAGAGCGCCGGCTGCGCATACTTCGTGTCTTTGAGAGCCTCAGCTGCACTCTTGCGGCGGCGCTGCCCGGGAAAGAGCATGCGGCGCAGATCCGCTTCCAGGGCCGGCTTCAGCAGCCGCGCGCAACGGTCGATTGCCTCGCGCGCAACCGGCTCGCTGCTGTATAGGCCGGCCGCCATGCCGACATATTGAGAGCCCTGACCGGGAAACATGAACACCACGAGGCGCTCGTCATCGGCAACGAATGCGCCCAGGCTGGCCGGGTCGCTGATAGCAGCGGCGGCCTCCGCCCGCGCCTCGCTGTCCAGAACCAGTACGCGCCGATGCTGGAAAAACTGCCGGCCAACTTGCAGGGTGAAGGCGACGTCCGCCAGATCCAATTCCGGGTGCACTTGAAGGTGCGCCCCAAGCCTGGAGGTTGCTTGATCCAGAGCGGCCTCGCTTCGTGCCGAGATAACAAGTAGCTGGTGGGGCCGCCTCTCCAACGGGGCCTCGCGGTGCGGAGCTTCTTCCAGCACGATATGCGCGTTTGTTCCACCGACACCGAATGAACTCACGCCGGCCCGACGCGGAAGTCCGTTGCGCTCCCATCGCCGCAAATTGGTGGTCACGTAAAACGGGCTCGAGGCAAGATCGATCGCAGGGTTCGGCGAGTTGTAGTGAACCGTCGGCGGGATGGCGACGTGCTCCATCGCAAGTACAGCCTTGATCAACCCCGCGATGCCTGCCGCGCACGAGAGGTGGCCGAAATTTGATTTCACGGAGCCAATGCCGCAGAACCCTCGACGCTTTGTGCTGGCTCGGAAGACTTCGGTCAATGCGGAGATCTCAATTGGGTCTCCCAGGATCGTACCGGTCCCATGCGCTTCCACATAGCCGATGGATTCGGCGGTAACTCCGGCCATCATATGAGCGGAGCGGATTGCGTCGGCCTGTCCGCGAAAGCTGGGAGCCGTATATCCGACCTTGTCGTTGCCATCGTTGTTCAGTCCTGAGCCGATCACGACTGCGCGAATGTTGTCACCATCGGCCAGCGCGTCCGAGAGGCGCTTGAGCACCACGATGCCCACGCCGCTGCCCACGATCGTCCCTTGCGCGTTAGCGTCGAACGGTCGGCAGTGTCCATCTGGGGATAATATCGATCCAGCCGAATAGTAATACCCTCCCCGCTGGGGGACCCTCACGGTCACGCCCCCTGCGAGAGCCATGTCGCAGCGAAGCTGCTGCAAACTTTCGCAGGCCAGCGAAACCGCTACCAGCGAGGTTGAGCACGTGGTCTGCACGGAGATGCTGGGCCCGCGCAGATTGAGCCGGTAGGAAACCTGCGTACAGAGATGGTCTTTGTCATTCGTGACCATCAATTGCATCCCGTCGATATATCCCAGCGAGTCAATGTTCTTGTAGAGGTTAAAGAGATACGTGCTCAGTTCCGACCCACCGAATACCCCGATGGCGCCCGGATACTTAGCCGAGTCGTAACCGGCATCTTCCAGCGCTTCCCACGCGGTTTCTAAGAACAGCCGATGCTGCGGATCGGTGAGCGAAGCGTCGCGCGCAGAGAACCCGAAGAATTGCGCGTCGAACAGATCGACCCCGTCGAGCACCGGCGAGGCATTGACGTAGCCCGGCAATCGAGAGATTTCATCCGGAACTCCTGATGCGCGCATTTCCTCGGGAGTCAGAACCTCTATGGACTCGATGCCATCGGCGATGTTCTTCCAGAACTGATCAAGGTCGCTGGCGCCAGGAAACCTGCCGCGCATGCCGATGATTGCGATAGGCTCGTGGTTGCTGCCGCTCATTGCGTTTCTCTGGGCTGAGGCAGGGGCGGAGTCCCGGTGATTCGAAGAAGCACTTCGACTGGCAGTTCGGCTTGGCCGGTGATGAACAGAATTCCGGAGTACAGCGCGCCAGCGTCATAGTCGGTTTCATCGAGCCGGAGGGAGATTCGAACACTGCCCTGCTCCCCGGGAGCGAGATCGAGAGCCTCTGGAGTGATCGTGATCGTCGGGGCAAATGCGGGTCCCACACCGTCGGCACGCCGAACGTCTGTCACGCTGCACCGAATCGTCGTTCGCTTCTCCGTTGGGTTCTCGACTTCCAGGGCGGCAACGGTTGTTTCGCCGAGCGGTGCGCTCAGATTGAGCACGAGTGGCTGGGACTCGTCTTGCCGATTAGCCGTCGCCAGCATACCCAGGAAATACTCTGCTTCGTATTCGGCGCGAACGTCGTTCAACCCGCTGACGAGATCGAAGTAGAGCTGGCCGACGTGCTGAAGGTAACCGGGAAGGCGCTGCCTTAGGAATTTGGATGTGGCCCCTTGAATCTCACTCGGCGTAGTTTCGCCGGCAGCCACCCGGTCGAGTTGTGCTCGGTAGGCTCTCAGCGCCTTCGCGTTCAGCTGGCCTGCGTACTCGGCAAGTTGCTGGAACCACATGGCCCCGTCTGCGGCATCGAATTCTGGCGGCCGCATATCGGGTTCCTCAGCGCTAACTGGGTCCGACTCCGTCTGTTCCGGCGAATAAATTGTACCGATCTGTATCAATTCGCCCAGAAATCTGGCATTCAACTGAGTAAGCTGGCGGGCGTACTCTGGCCAGTGAGTCTGCGTGAATCGAAGATAGTAGTCCTGAAAGACCGTGGGTGCGAGATGACCATGGGATACGCTCTCAAGGACTTGCTGATAGAGCTTCAGCATCCTGGCGGACTGCGCAGTGGAACGCGTTAGATGCTCCAGATAAGCCTTGGACCAATCCGCGGATTCTCTTCCGAACTCGTTAGCGGGGTGTGGGGTCACGAAACGACTCCTACCAAACAGTTATTCAAATGCGGATTACAGGCGGAGTTTACGTCAGTGTGTTCTAGCCTCATTCTCGCAGAGGAGTTATGACAAGTCAACCATACTGCAGTCAACCATACTGCGGTGTCTCTTGCATTCTTGCTTCTGTCACTTTTCTTCCCCCCTCTGTTTGATTTAGCAAAAGCGAATTTAGTTGGTTAGATTAGCACGAGAACGTGGTGAAGAGAATTTCCCGGCGGCACAAAAACGAAATGCGCTGCCTCCAGCAAGCTGAATGCAGCGCAATCCGTTTTCCTATAAAATCGCCGAAGCTACTGCCCTGACTTTCGCCGGAGCTTTCACTCCAGCTTTTCTATAGGATGGCAGCTTCGCATGTACACACAGAAGCTGCCGATTTTGTATCCCGATGATAACTTGCGGTAAGTTTGTCACCGGTCAGCACGCGATAAGCTTTCACCAATCTCGCACTCTTGCGAATGCGGTGCCGTTAGGTTTTTGTTTTGGTGGCTTTTCCTCCACCGCCGGTTACGCTCCGGCAACGAAGCTCAACTTTCGTTGCGCCGCTTTGCCCCCTTCGGCGGGTCCTCTTCCAAAGGGTACCACTCGTTTTTATCCGAATGGCTCGAGAAAGCCTCGCGACTTTCTCTAGCTGAGCCTTTCGGCTCCAACTCAGGGCGTCATTAAGACTAGCAGCCGCCTGCTCTTCCTCTCTCCCAGTGCGTCACCGCACCGTTCGCCGATCCCTTCGTCGGTCTCGAAAGCCGTAACCTTCGTGACACGCGGTTTATACCGCACGAGAATTTTAGCGTCAACTTTTTGTGTGTTTTATTTTCTGTGAATTGAAAAATTATTTCTGATAAGAACCTGCGGTGTTCGAATCCTTCAGTATTCAACGACTTAGCTCAATTTCACGGACTCGCGTTTCTGCGAAAGATATTTAGCACAAGATCATTCTGTGTCTCTTCCGCAGCTTTTTTCCCTTCTCGATTGCGTCCTGTTTTCAACTTTATCGCCAATAATTCTTACGAAACACTCCGATGAGGGTCGCCGATCACCTTTTGAATTCAGCCACGACAGATTTGATGGCTGCTTGAACTCTCCGCATCTCCTCGTCACTCTCATAACGTTGACGAGGCCAGAAAAAGCCCCGTAAACCGTCTTTTCTGCGACGCGGGACAATATGCACGTGAAGATGCGGAACGCTCTGGCTGACGCGATTGTTTATGCCGACAAACGTCCCTTGTGCTTCAAGAGCCTGCTCCACGACCTGCGCCATCAGCTGAGCGTTTCCAAAAAACGGGCCGACAAGGTTACCGGGCAGATCCCCGAGCGTTTCAAGGTGATCCCGCGGAACAAGCAAACAATGTCCGGGAAACACGGGGCGATGATCGAGAAACGCGACAGACGACTCGTCTTCAAACACTATGGGCGCGGCAACGTCGCCCGCAATGATGGCGCAGAAAGTGCAATTCTCATTCATTCAAAACCACACGGACTGATAGGCTACTGGATCAGATTATCGGAAACTTCATCAAAGCCCGGCCGGATAAAGTCTCTCGCATTGGGAAAGGCTTTTTCAGTGCTCTGCCTCAGACGTTCCAGCGCCAACAGCAGCGGGACAATCGAATCCGCCTGGTCGGGCAAAGAGTGCTGCATGATTCGCCAGGCGCTGATCGATCGATCCATTGCGATCAACGACACCTTGATGGAGCCGTCTGAACTCCTTGAAAGACTCTCTTCCATCGCTTCCCCTTCTTCATCATCGTCGTCGCGAGACATCAAAGCCCTGACAATCTTCGCCGCGATCTGAAACTGATACCAGCGAATCACTTCGGTGGCGTCCCGGATGTTTCCCTCCTCGTCGTCGGGCTCAGTTGTGGTAGCGCCGCTATCATCGGACGTCGGCATTTCAAACACTTCCTGAAACCACTGCTGCACTTGCCAGGCATAACTCTCAGCCGCGCTTGCGAGTTCATTGCTACGCGCGTTATCCATCTGCCGGCGATGGTCCTCGGCCGCTGCTTTCGCATCGATCGAGCTTAGATCGACTCCGCTTTCTTCGGCCCAGGCCGTAATCATCTCCTGCGCCTGTTTGAAAATGGATTCCAGTTTTTTCCAGAAGGCGGCATTGCGGATGTCCCGGCTCTCCGGATCGTCGTCTTCGTCCTCCTTCTCGGTGGCATAAAGCAAACACCGAGAAGTGAACGGGCAGCGCTCGCACCAGCGATCGCAATAGTTGTAGATGCCGGAAATGAAATCCGGATTATCCGCCAGGTCAATGAGGTCCTTCGTGTCCATGGTTCAGGTACCCCGCTGCGAGAAGATTTATCCGCCGTACGATTCTAATGTACCATTCGCTTCCGTGAAAACTTTTACGCCGGATTTTGAACTAGTCCTAAAAACGCTCAGGGACTTTGGTTTACTGCTCGAGGCTGACGCGAACTTGCCGAGCGTGTCGGGTCTGATTGCGGGCGAGCCCGTGCGCGGCTCGTGGTGGGCGCACCCACGATCGCATGACATCTTCGTTGTGTTGCAGCACCTTGCCGATCACAAGGACGTAATGACAACTAAACTACTCTCCGGGAAGGTTACGTTTGTGCACCGCAAGCTGTGGTCTGCCGTACTCTCAGTTGGCACCGCCCGCGAGCGCTGGCAAGTTCACGCACTGCCGCCGTCAGCGCGAGTATTGCTGAAAATGATCGACCGGCACGGAGAGTTGCGATCAGATCAACTTGAATGGCCGCCGAAATTCAAATCAGTAAAACCGGGACAGCCGTTACGCGAATTGGAAAAACGACTACTGATACACACAGAAGAATTTCACAGCGAAAGTGGCGCCCACGCAAAGCGTCTGGAGACGTGGGAGTGTTGGGCCAAGCGCAAGAGCTTTAGCAGGAAAGTTCCCGAAGTCGTCAACGCAAAGCAAATATTGGAAGAGAGGCTTTCCACTTTGAATGAGCTTTTCGGAGCTGCGGCTGAGCTTCCCTGGACCAGGAGCAGGTGAATCGTGAATCAAAATCAATACTTTTTGTCGCGCCTCTTGCTGCTGACCTTGTTGGTATTCATTTCCGCACAGGGATCCGCCAAAGCACAGTCGGATCAGGTACAGACAGATCGAAAAGCAATCAGCTACGCATTCGTTAGTCCGAACACGCGCGAGAACTTAACGCTGCAGGAAGCGATCGCCGGTCTTAGTTCGCCGGAAGAGAAGCGCCTGATCGAAGAAACGCGCCTGGTTGTGTGTCGTCTGCGTCTTGCGTCGCGCGTGCGCAAGGCGTTGGGAAGCTGGACGGACGGCGCGGAGAATTCAACCGTTCTTCGCCTCAGAACCGATCAGTCGACAGTACGCTACGCGGCTTCGAGCTTGGGAAAATTCGCACGGCAAAAAACTGTGCTGTATTTTCACCGGCGCTCTTCAGGCGAGGCCAGAATGTACGTACTGTTTTTGTCCCGCGGCGATCAAGACATGGCCGCGGTGACCACTGAACTCGATTCAGACGGAGTCGCTAATCGCACTCTCGTACCGCGAAAGAAACGCATGCTGATCTATATCGTGGATCTCAAGAATGAGTTGAAGGAACGTGTGCTGAAGGCCGCGCGACGACTGCACGCGCGCCTTTCGTCATTCAGCGGCGCCGCAGGATTCATCGGAGACGACAACGATCGAGACAAAGCCCGCGCGATCTTCGAACAGGAGATTAAGAGCTACGAAGCGACCCATACTCGCGTGCAACGTTCCTGTCGCAGGAAGACTTCGATGAAGATCAGCGAGACGAATCATCCGTTATTGACTAGATGGCAGGTTGTGGCTTAGAACTTTTCCGCAATGGCTGAAAAACAATCTTGCCAACGACTTACCATCGCGGACGCCGTGACGCGTCTTCCCGGTCCCGCAGGCCAACGCTTCGCGACCATTTTCAGACACGGGACTCTTCTGGTTGAGATCTACGCACCGCGCGGTACTGACAGCCAGAAGCCACACACTCGGGACGAAGTTTATTTCGTCGCGTCAGGCAGCGGCCAGTACGTTTGCGGTGAAACGCGCACGCCTTTTGGTCCAACCGACTTTCTGTTTGCCGCCACCGGCGTTGAGCATCGCTTTGAAAATTTCACAGACGACTTGGCTCTGTGGGTAATTTTCTACGGGCCGGAAGGCGGTTAAGTTAAGGAGGAACGGAACGAGCGATGATTGCCACCATCAATCCCGCAACTGGGGAAACACTGAAAACGTTTGATTCGCTCACTGAGCAGGAATTAGATCAAAAGCTTCAGCGCGCTGTCGAAACATTTCGCACCTATCGCCGCACGTCATTTGAAGAACGCGAATGGATGATGCTGCGCGCGGCCGAGATTCTCGAGACGGAGAAAAATGAATTCGGCCGGCTGATGACCACTGAAATGGGCAAGCCGATCAAGGCGGCCGTGCAGGAGGCCGAAAAATGCGCGTGGGTCTGCCGCTACTATGCGGAAAACGCAAAGCATCAACTCGCGGACGAATTAATCGAGACTAACGCGACAAAGAGTTACATTCACTTTCAGCCGCTCGGTGCCGTGCTGGCAGTGATGCCGTGGAATTTTCCTTTCTGGCAAGTATTCCGGTTTGCCGCTCCGGCCTTGATGACGGGCAATGTCGGCTTGCTCAAACACGCTTCGAATGTGCCGCAGTGTGCGCTGGCAATTGAATCGATCTTTCGTCGCGCTGGTTTTCCTGAGGGCGCGTTTCAGACTCTGTTGATTGGATCTGATTTGGTTCCGCGCGTATTAGAAGACGGGCGCGTGGTTGCGGCTACACTCACCGGCAGCGAGCCCGCAGGCCGCAGCGTCGCCAGCATCGCAGGAAAACAAATCAAGAAGACGGTGCTCGAACTTGGCGGCAGCGATCCTTTTATCGTGATGCCGTCCGCGGATTTGAACGAGGCGGTCAGCGTGGCGGTCAAGGCGCGCACTATCAACAACGGTCAATCATGCATCGCCGCCAAGCGTTTCATCATTGCCTCAGAGGTTTATGATGAGTTTGAGCGCCGCTCTGTTGAGGTGATGAAAGCGCTGCGCGTGGGCGATCCGATGAATGAGAGCACCGACATCGGACCACTGGCAACCGAGCAAATCTTGAAAGACCTCGACGAGCAAGTCAGCACGTCTGTAGCCGCCGGCGCGCTTGTTTTGACAGGCGGCAAACGTCTCGCTGGTCCGGGAAACTTTTACGAGCCGACGGTGCTCGCGAACATTCCGAAGGACTCGCCAGCGTATTGCGATGAAGTTTTTGGCCCCGTGGCCCTGTTGTTCCGAGTCAGTGGTCTCGATGAAGCGATTCGTCTGGCCAACGATACGAGTTTTGGTTTGGGCGCCGCCGCCTGGACCAACAACGCGCAGGAATCTCGACAGTTTATTGATGAACTCGATGCGGGTTGTGTTTTCATCAATGGGATGGTCGCTTCAGATCCGCGTTTGCCG